>OMXI01000007.1 GCA_900314975.1 uncultured Eubacteriales bacterium
CGTTTACGCTTTTTTCAATGAAAACTCAACAGATTGCCCGAAATCTGCACCCCTGGGATGAAGTTAGGGACTATTGCTTATTTGCAACAGTCCCTTTTTGTGTTTTTGGTTATACTGTCTGTTCCTGCTTTGCCTGTTCAAGTGTGGTCTCCAGCCCGTTGACAGACATTTTGTCCTCGTCAAGCTCAATAACAAGGCACTTTTTGCCGCCTACCGTCTGTGTACGCACCCTGTCCATGCCGTCCTTTGAGATGTTGACGGTAACACCTGGGACGGTAAGTACTGTCTTTTTGTCGACAAGGTTTGCGCAGGTAAGCTCCTTTTCGCCCAGCGCTGTTTCGTAGACCTTTGGCAGATGTTCGAGCTTTTGCTGGCTTATGCCCGACTCCCACAAAATATTGGATATATCCTTGCTGTTGACGGTGGGGATATCTGTTTCGTGTGCGTTTCGGTCGATGATGTCCTGAATCTTGCTGTTGACGGTGTTGATGACCTTGAGGTCAAGCTCTTCGCCGCAGACGTTGTTCATTATAGCATGGAAGGTAGCCTTTTCGCTGATGCCGCTCATCGAATACTCGCAGCCGAGCAGCTCTTCAACTATCGAGGAATTAGGCTTTTTCGCGTTCTTGGTGTAGTACAGCACGCCGTTAATGTCAGCCTGTCTGTCGGAGAACAGCGGGAACAAAAAGCCGTCTGTCGGCGGATCAACTATTCTGTCGGCGGTATCCTTCTTTGCGATAGAGTTAGCCTGCTCGTCGTAGATAAGCCCGTCAATACGCAGATTTACGGGGCATATGGCTGTTATAAGGAAATTGTAGTTGCTGTCGCTGTCGCCGCCGATGTCGTCATCAAGATTCTTATTCTTGTTCTTAACGGCATATGTGCAGTGCGCTGTAAAAATGGTGTATGTAGAAAGGTACTCCATTTTTTCGATTATGCGGTCGATATACTTTTGGACGAGGTCGCTGTCTGTCAGCTTGCTGCGAAGCACCTCGTTGAGAAACAGCTGTGCGCCGTCCTCAAGGTACGCGTCGTTCGGAAAATGATATTCAAGCAGATTTTTGCCTATCGAACCCGAAAGTATTTTTTTGAGGTAAGCCACGATAAGCTCGCTCTCGTCCTCGGCGATAAGGTTGTTCATCTGATTTGTCATGCACTTTATCTTTTTTTCCGCATCAACGCAGGCTGTGACAACGTGGTTAATAGTGAAAAAGCCGCTGTCCTTATCAAGATTTTTCTTTATCTCGTTTATTTCTTTTTTATTCATTTATGATTCCTCCGTTTTTTATCACTGCATAATAGTATAGCACATTTCCGCCGAATTTGCAACAAAAAACAGCCGACAGTTTTCGCTTGTCGGCTGATGTTTTTTAAACGGGGTGTACCTTATCTGCGGCATCGGAGTGCTTGGAATCCACGCCGTATTTCTTGTCCCTGCGCGCTTTGAAGAAATTCGGAGCAACCTTTGGGAACATAGCATATGTGAGGATATCCTCCTCCTGCTCTGTCCACTCGGCAGCCTCTTTCTTCATTGTCTCAAACTCGGGTTCAAGCAGGTCTGCGGGACGGCAGGTAATAGGCTGCTCGCCCTTGAGTATCTGCTTTTGGAACTCGGGGTCGATATCCACGGGAGTCTTTCCGTACTCGCCCTTGACAAGTCCCTTGAACTCCTTGGTGACGGTCTTGTATCTCTCGCCTGTGATAACGTTGAACACTGCCTGTGTGCCGACGATCTGCGAGGTCGGTGTAACAAGCGGCGGGAAACCGGAATCCTTACGAACTCTCGGTACTTCCTTAAGCACCTCTTCAAGCTGGTCAGCCTTGCCAGCCTGCTTAAGCTGTGAAAGCAGGTTGGAAAGCATTCCTCCGGGCACCTGGTAAAGCAGAGCCTTTGTGTTTGAAGCGAGCATCGACGGGTCAAGCAGACCGCTGTCTATGTACTTCTTTCTCAAACCCATAAAATACTCTCTGATCTCGTTGAGCTTTACAAGGTCAAGACCTGTATCGTACGGTGTGCCCTGGAAAGCTGCGACAACGGACTCTGTCGGTGCGTGAGATGTGCCGTTTGCAAGCGGTGACATAGCTGTATCGACGCCGTCAACTCCAGCCTCGGCAGCCTTCATTATGCACATTGATGCAAGTCCTGATGTGTAGTGGGTATGCAGCTGTACAGGGATCTTGACTGCTGCTTTAAGGTCTTTAACGAGCGTTTCTGCCTCGTAAGGTGTGAGCAGCGCAGCCATATCCTTGATACAAAGCGACTTTGCACCTGCTGCCTCTATACGCTTTGCGTAGTCAACATAATACTCGTGGGTGAAGACCTCGCCTGTGGTATAGCTGATAGCTACCTGCGCGTGACCGCCCTCCTTGTTAGCCGCCTTGATAGCGGTCTCAAGGTTTCTTATATCGTTGAGTGCGTCAAAAATTCTGATGATGTCGATACCGTTTGCTATGGACTTCTGAACGAAATACTCAACAAGGTCGTCAGCATAGTGACGGTAGCCGAGCATATTCTGTCCTCTGAAAAGCATCTGAAGCTTGGTGTTTGGCATTTCGCGTCTGATTATGCGAAGTCTCTCCCAAGGGTCCTCGTTTAAAAACCTGATACACGAATCAAACGTTGCGCCGCCCCATACCTCTGCTGAATAAAAGCCTATCTTATCAAGCTCGGGGAGAATATCTATCATATCGTTTATAGACATTCTTGTAGCAAGCAGCGACTGATGTGCGTCACGAAGCACGGTTTCGGTTATGTTAAGCTTTGCCATTTTCCTCTATGTCCTTTCGTTTATATGTAGTGAAAAATCAGCCGATAACTGCAAGAACTGCGCCTGTTTCAACAGCCGAGCCCTTGGTGGTGTTGATGCTCAATACCTTGCCTGCGCACGGTGCGTTTACGTCGTTCTCCATCTTCATTGCTTCAAGCACGCAAACTGCCTGACCTGCGGCAACTGTATCGCCTACTGCGACCTTGATATCAAGGATAGTACCGGGCATTGGAGCGGTTACCTTTGTGCCCTCTGCAACGGGTGCAGGTGCTGCTGCGGGAGCTGCTGCCGGTGCGGGTGCTGCTGCGGGAGCTGCGGCTGCAACAGGTGCTGCGCCTGCGTCAAGCTCCTCAACTGCTACGTCATATGCTTTGCCGTTTACTGTAATGTTATATCTTTTCATTTATAAAACCACCAATCTGTAAATTTTGTCTTTTATCAAAGCTGGATGTTGCTGTGCTTCTTGGGCAGATTTGTCACTCTCTTACCTGCCATTATCTCGATAGAATCTATAAGTGCTGCACGCACTGCACTTGCCTCCACTACGTTATCAACGCAGCCGTTTGCTGCTGCGAGGGTAGCGCTTGCGTTTTGCTTTGCATACTTGTCTGCAAGCTCGTTTCTCTTTGCTGTGAGGTCGCTTGCTCCCTTAAGCTCGTCGTGCTGCATAAACTCGACAGCTGTTATCGGGTCAAGTGCGCTTATAATCGCATTCGGTGTTGCGAAAACGAGGTCTGCATTAGCGCCCTTGCCTGCAAGTGCCACAAAAGCGGGACCGTAAGCATTGCCTGTTACGACCGCGAGCTTTATGGTCGTAGCCTCGGCATAAGCGTGGGCAAGCTTTGCCATATCCTTGACAGCGCCCTGCATTTCGGTAGCATCGTTAGCCTCAAAGCCCTGTGTATCAACAAGTGTTACAACCGGTACTGCGAAAGCATCGCATATTCTGACAAATCTTGCTATCTTGGAGCAGTCTGCACTTGTCAGCTTGTCGCTTGTTTTGTTTGTAGCGACCACACCGACGGTCGCGCCGCCGAGTGTTGCAAGTGCTGTATAAGAAGCCTTGCCGAAAGCAGCATAAAGCTCTGCCTCACTGCCTGCATCAAAGATGCTCTTAACAGCATTCTCGGCATTATCTGCACCTGCGAACGAAGGCTCGTCAAACTCGTACATAGGCACGGGTGAGAGGTTGTTCTGCGGAAGCTTTGTGATAAGCTCCTTTGCAAGCTCTACCGCTGCCTTATCGTCATCGCATACTGCACAAGCTGTGCCGCTCTTGGCTGCATTATCTGCGATATCCTTTATATCCGCATTTGCTGCAACATACAGTTCGCTTTGCTTGGTAACTATCGTGAAGTCAGCCGACTCGGCAAGCATAGCTGCGCAGCCTGCGCAGGTACCTGCAACAACGGCAATCTGCGGTACAACGCCCGAAAGATTGGATGCCTTTGAGAGAAGGTAGCCGTAGGCTGTGAGTGCGCCGAACGAATTGCTCACATCAGCGCCGAACGAATCGTAGATGCCCACAACGGGAACGCCTGTTTTAGCCGCAAGGCTGTACACCTTTGAGATTTTCTTTGCGTGAGCCTCTGTCATAGCGCCCTTTTTCACGCTGATGTCCTGTGAAAACGCATAGACAGGGTTCTGATTAACGTAACCGAAAGCGGTCACAACTCCCGAAAGCTCCTCGCCGCTCATAGCGAACGGGTCAAGCTCGGTGAATTTTCCTTCGTCAAACAAATATGTAAGCCTGTTTCTTGCATCACTCGCCGCGCCTGCTGCCGCTTTAAGCTCTGCAAGGGTCTTAACTGTATCAGACATACAACTTCCTCCATTCAAAAAAAGATATTATTGCACTATACAAAATATATTATACAATTATTTTTATGCTTTTACAAGCAAATTTTACACGTTAATTATAATTTTACATTTGGCAGCAAAACTCTCTCACAATATGTTTGAAATATTATGCCAAACGGTTTATTTCTTGGTTATTGCGTTGCGTATCGCACGCAGTTCATCGGGTTTGAGTTCTCGGTATGTGCTCGGTTTGAGCATACCCAGCTTGAGCGGTCCTATTGATGTTCGTTTAAGCCTTGCGACTTCAAGACCGACCGCCTCGCACATTTTTCTTATCTGGCGGTTTCGCCCTTCAAAGATCGTCATTTGCAGCACTACCCTTCCGGGTTCTTTATTCAGCACCACGACGCTGCATTCCTTTGTTTTTCTGCCGTCTATCTCGACACCTGCGGAAAGGTCAACGAGCTGCTGCTCGGTAATATCGGGTCTGACGGTGACACGGTAGGTTTTTGCGATGTGGCGCGACGGGTGCATTATATCGTTCGCAAAGCCGCCGTCATTGGTGAACAAAAGCAAGCCCTCGGAGTCCTTATCGAGCCTGCCTATCGGGTAAACTCTTTCGGGAACGCCCTGTAAAAGCTCGGTGACGCACTTTCTGCCAAGCTCATCGCTGGTGGTGGTCACATAGCCTCTGGGCTTGTTGAGCATTATGTAATACAGCCGCTTTTTCTTTTCGACCGTTATGTTTTCACCGTTTACGGATATTATATCCTTGCCGGGCAGAGCCTTGTCGCCCAGCTTGCAGGGATGACCGTTGACCCTGACCGCGCCCTTTTCGATAAGCTCCTCTGCTTTTCTGCGCGAGCAAAGTCCGCTGTCGGCGATTATCTTTTGTATCCTTACTTTCTCCATATTATCTCCTTACATTTGCATATCGACAAGCTTATTGTCGATAATATAGCGCAGATTGCTGCGGTTGAGCATCCACTGCGCATTTTTTGCGCCGCTTAAATATTCGGGTATCTGCTGTCTCACCTTATCTGTAAGACTATCGTATATCTGCTGCACGATTTGCATTACAGCCTTCTTGCCAAGCACCTGTGCGGCGTAGTCGATATACACGTTATAATCAAAGAAATGCTCATCAACGAGCCTCTTCACTGCGCTTTCGCGGTCTTTTTCAAACGCATCGGCAAGGCTGACCGCAGTTTGATTTATCATTTCGTTCAGTTCATTGTACACATTATCAAGCTTTTCCTGCGTAGTAATGTCAAACCAATACTCGTCCCTTGGCGTAAGCATTGTACTTAATATGACACTATTGACAGAAAGCTTTTTGTCATAGCTTTTATTCCACACGGAAAAACCCGCATTTACGCCTACATATTCGTTTGAGCTATTCCATTTTGAAGTGTAAAAATCAATCTCAAACACAAGCTCGCCGACCTGCTTTTTGAGGCAGCGCTGACTTTTCAGCAGTTTCCAGCCCGCAGCCTCGGAAAGCCTTTCAAAAAGCGTTTGTGTGGCTTGCTCAACCGATAATGTGTTTCCCATTTTATCCCCTTTGGTATGTACCCGCGTGCGCGGGAACGGTCAGTCAAACAGACCGACCAGCTTTGATTTAAGGTCTTCAAGAAATCCCTTGCACTCTGCCTTTGCGTACTCGGCATCGTTGAGGGCAAATATTCCGCTTTGGGCAATTTTTTCGCCTTTGTACCAGAACTCTGCCGTGCCTACTCTGTCGCCCTTTTTAACGGGCGCATACACAAACCTTGGCAGGTGTACAACGGCTTTTACCTCGTCAGCTTTGCCGTTGAGAAGGCACACCTTTACAGGTCTCACACCGCACCGTATACTGTCGCGGTCGCTGCCTGCGACACCGAGCTCAAACACGCCGCTGCCTGCGTTTACAGTTTGCCGTGAAACGAACGTAAAGCAGTGGTCGTAAAGGGTACTGTGGTCCTGCCAGTCGTTTCTGTCGCCCAGCGTTACACAGATAAGCTCCGCGCCGCCGCGTGAGCAGCAGGAAACAAGACATCTGCCAGCCTTGTCGGTAAAGCCCGTTTTTACGCCGATAACGCCGTGGCAGGTAGTCAGCAGCTTGTTTGTATTGTATAGCCAGCGCTCGTAGGGCGGATTGCCGTAGAACAGCTTGGCGCTTTTGGCGCTGCATATCTCGCGAAAGACTTTGTTTTTCATAGCGTAGCGCGTCAGCTTTGCCATATCGCTCGCTGTCGAGTAATGCTCGTCTGTATAATCGTCAAGCCCCGACGGAGTTACAAAGTGAGTATTTTCAAGCCCTATCTGCTTTGCCTTTTCGTTCATCAGCGCGACAAATGCGTCGATACTACCCGAAACGCGCACTGCGGTACAGTTAGCCGCGTCATTGCCGCTTGGCAGCATCATGCCATAGCAAAGCGCGCGCAGAGTCACCTTGTCGTTCTCGCGCAAGCCCATTGACGAGCCTTCGGTTCTGACTGCCTGCGAGTCGACGGTAAACTGCTCGTCAAGCTGACCGTGCTCTATCGCAAGGATAGTGGTCATTATTTTGGTTGTGCTTGCCATTGGCAAGCGCTTGTCTGCACTTTTGCGAAACAGTATATCGCCTGTTTCGGCATTGATAACTATTGCCGCTTTTGCGGATATTTCGGGCATTTCAGTTGCTGCCGCGCTAAATGCTGTACAAAAAATCGTACACATAGCGCAAAAAGCAGCAAATACCCTTTTCAGCTTTTTCATTCAAATCACACCTTTGCACATATCTTAATAATAGTGTGTGCAAAGCGCGTGAATCAATTCAGCTTATTCGGCTTCGGTATCATTTCCCTCTTTCTTCTTTTTGAGAAAATCTGTCACCTTGTCGATGACCTCTGGGACCATATTAACGATAGCGTTGCCCTTATCGGCATTTGTAGTCATCTGAAGCAGCTTTACCTCGCCGTTCGAGATAACGATAAAAGCCATTGGCTGAATGGAAACTCCGCCGCCCGAGCCGCCGCCGAATGTGTCCTTGCACTTTGTAGGCAGGTCACTTCCGCCTGATGCAAAGCCGAAAGAAACCTTGGAAATAGGGATTATCGTAGTACCGTCAGCGGTAACTACCTCCTTGCCAACGATAGTCTGACAGTCAGCTATCTCGCGCAGTTTGGACATAGCGGTATTGACAAGAGCTTCGATTTTTGTGCTTTCGTTCATTTTTATCAACCTTTCTGTGTATTATTAACATTCATTTGCTTTTGTTTGAGCGCCTGCTGACGCTTTTTGCGTATCGCCTTTATCCTGCGCTTTCTTTCTCTGCGCTGGCGCAGCCATATACGCAGGAAGTTTATGCCCAAACAGAATGCGATGTGTATCATTGTACTCGGTCTTACCTTGACCTTGAGGAAGATCTCGCCGTCGGTGACCTTTTCGTTGAACTTGCAGTGTACGTCAACACGTTTGAGCTTGACGGTGAATATGCTTCCCAGCCACCCGAAAAGTCCGAAGAGTATGCCCTGAACTTTTCCGTACCAGACAGCCGCCTCGTAAGCGTCCTCCTTGCCGACGGTGACATCTGCGGTGATATTGGTAAAGCGTATCTTTTTGAGCAGCTTTTTAAAGTATTTCCAGCCAGTCGGGATATATGGCTTTATTGCCTTGAACTTATCTTTCAGCTGGGCTATTTTGCCTTTCTTCTCGGTGGTTTCCTCCGAGGTTTTCGGCTGCTTGTCCTTTTTCTTCTTTGTCTTGGTCTTGACCGTTTTGCTCTCGGTTGAGACTGTTTTTTCCTCAATGACAGTATCGTCCGTCTTTTCGGTCTTTTCCTCGACTGTTGTATCTTTCTGAACTTCCTCTGCCTCTTTTATAAACTGCTCAAGACCGTTTTCAGACAGGTCGGGCTGCTGTGCAGTTTCGGGCGGAGTCTCGGGTTCGCCTTTTTTCTTCTTCGGCTTTTTGGGTTTCTTGGGTTTTCGCGGATACAAGGTGAAAAACAGCCACTTGACCTTGATATCAACGCCCTGCCTGCTCGCCTTTATTGTCGCGCGCACAGAAAAATGGAGCAATATGACGATAAAAGCTATAATGCCAAGCAGTATATACAAAACTATTATAGTCATCAGCTCCTTTGCTTTAGTTTATTGCAGATTTATTCGTCCTGCGGCGGATCATCAGTGTTTTCAGCGTTTTCGAGTATCTCGTCGATTGTTATCTGCTCGCTTGGTTCGGGCAGCGGCGGCAGGTCTTTGAGACTTGAAAGACGAAAGGCTCTCAAAAAGTTATCGGTAGTTTTATACGCGATAGGTCTTCCCGGCAGCTCAAGTCTTCCCGCCTCGGCAAGCAGACCTTTTTCCACCAGCGAATTTACAACGCCCGACGAATCAACGCCGCGGACATTCTCGACAAAGCCCTTTGTTACGGGCTGGTTGTAGGCTATCACCGTAAGCGTTTCAAGCGCCGCAGGTGAAAGCTGCGAATTTTTCTTTATTTCAAGTGCCGTTTTGACACACGGTGCAAACTCCTGCTTTGTGGCAAGTTGGTATGAATCCTCCAGCCGCAGAAGCTCTATGCCGCTGTCTTGCTTTGCATACTTTTGTTCAAGCGCGGTCAAGACCTGTTCAAGTTCGCCTATCACAAGCCCTGTGACCTCGCACAGCCTTTGCGTTTCGACAGGCTCTCCGCTTGCGAAAAGCACAGCCTCGACTATCGGCAGTTTATCTTCAAATTCCATTATTCTATCCCTTTCAGTTGCGCTTGCTGCCCCAGCGCCAATAATTGCGCGGTGAATCGTCACCGACCTGCACATTGCCCCAATAGTAACGCAGCGCGCTCCAATAATTTGGTTTAAACGGTACACCGCTTTCATCGACGCTTTCCGTCACGTTCGGTATTATCTCAATGTCTGTATCATCAGCCTGCTCGGGCATTATTTCGGCAAGTGCTATTTCTTCACCCAAAGCCGTTTCTTCAGCTTGCTGCGGCTCGGCTTGTTTGGAGTTTTCCGTCTGCACAGCGGCAGGCTCCGCGTTTTCCTCGGTATCTGTCTGCAAATCATCTGTTTGCGGCTGTGCAGGTGCGGGCTGTTCAGTCTGCTGCTCTGTTTGCTCTGTCTGCGCTGTTTGAGGCGGTTCGCTCTCGTCAGCCGACTGCTCGATCAGTTCGGGTTTGCTGTAAATATCAGCTGCTGTCGGCTCGGGCTTGTCCTCGGTCTGTATTTTCTCCACCTGCACGGTTTGATCGGGCTTTTCTTCGGTCGGTATTTCCTCCACCTGCGCCGCGGGTTCAGGCTGCACAGCCATTATTATCGGTAATGCAAGCACGGGCGGAACGTTATATGCTATGCGCTCGGTCGCCTGTCTGGTCGGCGCTTTGGGCTTTTCAGTCTGCGCCTTTTTCGGCTCGGGCGGCATATGTACGCTGTCGTCGGGCTTGAACTCGGGTATTTCCTGCGTTTGCTCGGTTTCGTCCGTGAGCTTTGCGCTTGGCTCGGTTTCAATCTTTTCGGCAGCTTGTTCAAGCGGTGTATCCTGCTCGGCAGTTTCGCCGCTTTGGTGCTTTTTGCGCTCGCGCGACTTATCACTGAACGATATCTGCGTATTATCGTCGTTAAGAACTATTCTGCCCGATTTTGTAAGCTCAAGTATCGCAAGGAACGTCGCAACGCGCTCGCTCTTGCTTTGCATACCGTCATAGATGTGCGAAAGGTCGCAGACACCGCAGGTATACAGTCTTTTAAGTATATAGACTATCTTTGTGCCGATAGATACGACCTTGTGCGAAACAAGCGGCTGGAATATCTTTGCATTGATAGGCTTTTCACTTCTTGCCTTTTCCGAAAGCCCAAGATACGCATCAAGCAGTATCCCCGCATCATGCTCGCGGGTGTAGGTCTTATCAACAGGTATAGGCTCGGGCTTGCGCACGAAAACATCTCCGCCGACGTAGCTTTTGGCAAGTATCCCTGCAAGCAGCTTGCACTGCGAATACTCGATAAGCCTGCCCTCAAGCTCTCTTTTAAGCTCCTGCGCCTCCTCATCGTGAGGCAGCAGCGAAACGGTCTTGATATAAATCAGTCTTGCTGCCATTTCAAGAAAATCGGCAGCATCCTCAAGATCCTCGTGCTCGAGCTCGTGGATATACTCAAGATACTGCTCCAGCAGCAGAGAGATCTGTATATCGTGGATATTCAGTTTGTGCTTGGATATAAGATGAAGCAGCAAATCAAGCGGTCCTTCAAACATATCAAGCTTGAACTGTGCGCAAGACATTCGGGTCTATCCTTTCAATCGATTGTACTGTGTTTTAGAAAAATAACTTTGTCAATATGGGGTCTACCCAGAATGTGAGCTTGCTCATCAACCAGAACACCCTGTCATCCAGCCATTGAAGCGGTGTGTTGAGAACGCCCGAAAGCACCAGCGCAGCAAAGCCTATCATAATGTAAAAGCTGTACTGCTGTATCTTTCGGTCGACCTTGTAGCTGGTGAAATAGCTGAGTATCTTTGAGCCGTCAAGCGGCGGTACGGGTATAAGATTGAACACCGCAAGCCCTATATTTATCAATACAAAATACTCAAACAGCACTGTTATCCAGAACATACCCTCGGAAGGATTTTTGAGCGCCGCAACAACTATGATCTTATAGATTATCATACCCACATACGCAGTGATTAAGTTTGCGATAGGTCCGGCAGCCGCGCTCAACGCCATGCCTTTTCTTGGCTTTTTGAAATAATTCGGGTTGACCTGCACGGGTTTTCCCCAGCCAAAGCCGCAGACGAAAAGAAATATCGCTCCGACAGGGTCTATATGATTGAATGGGTTAATATTGAGTCTGTTCTGATATTTCGGAGTGGGGTCGCCCATTTTGTGTGCAGACCAAGCGTGAGCAAACTCGTGCAAAGGTATGACCATAAAGATAACCATAAGCCTTGCGCAATATTTAAGAATCGTTTCAACGCTCATCCGAAGCACCTCCTGTTAGTATTTGCTGAAAACCAACACATACACTTGTTATTATACACTATTTTATGATAGATTTCAAGTATTATCTCACTGTTTTTCTATAAGTTATTAACTTTTTATGATTTTCCGAAAAAATTTGAAAAAACACTTGCAATTTTGATTCGATTATGCTATAATGTCTTATGTTGCGAATTCAGTAATATGCAAAAGGAGGTGCAAACTGATGGCAAAGTGTGATATCTGCGGTAAGGGTGTAACATTCGGAATCAAGGTTTCCCACTCTCACAGAAGATCTAACAGAACATGGAAGCCAAACGTAAAGAGAGTTAAGGCTATAGTAAACGGCACTCCTTGTCATGTTTACGCTTGCTCAAGATGCTTGCGTTCCGGAAAGGTCGAGAGAGCTTGACCTAAAGGCTTTTAGAGAAAACAGAACGGCGAAGCTTATGCTTTGGTCGTTCTTTTTTTTGCCCATTTACAAAAAGGCTGTCTCACTTATATGTGAAACAGCCTTTTATTTTCAATAAGGGACAACGCCCCGTCATTCAAGCACGACCGGGCGTTAGCCACTTAGGATTTCGGTGGGGGATTTATTCCCACCGCCGAAAGACTAAATTGACCGCTTCTCGTCTGTCGACTCGGTCGGTGCTTCTGCTTCGCAGTGGTGTCCACCGGACACCCGCACCCTAAAAGGCGGGGGACATAGGTCGTGGTTATACCGCATATGCGTATTTCTTTTTTCTGCTTGACGGCGGCGCAAACAAGCTGTCAGAGCCGTCAGACTGCGCTGATGTCGGGTCATCCGAACCGCCGAAGCCCTCGTTGGTCTTTTTTATCATATCAAAATAGATTATCGCGTTTGATATCTTGATACGCTCGTCGGCGTAATCGCAGTACTTTTTGATGTATTCGTCATCTACCCTGCCGTTGTCCTTATGCGACTTGGCGACGGCTTCGCTGTAGCCTGCATCGGAGGTCTTGTAGCTTTCTTTTATCTTTTCATTGTACAGCGGTGACGGGTCGTCCTTGAAGATCTGGTTGCAGGAGGCATACTTTGCAACGTTATTGTAGTTATCAAGGTCAAAGTATGATTCCTTCTGGTTGTCATAGTACACCTTGTCGGTCACATAGTTTCCGTTGGGGAAGATAACGACGTTTTCGCCCTCTTTCACCGAGAAGATGTCGTGACCAAGCGCATACTTATTCTCAAAGCCCATCATATTGCCCACCGTTGGCTGAACGTCATACATTCCCATGACCTCGTCGATTTTCTGCGGCTCGTATCCGCCGTCCTTTGACCAGATTATCAGAGGAACCTTGCGGTTGATGTTGTAGTAGAACGGATCGACGGGGATATACCCGGGGTCGCTTGAGGAGAGAACTTTATCGTTGAACGGGTCATAGTTGAAGTAGTACTCGTACTCCTCTTCCTTCACCTTGGCATCGTGGTCGCCGTAAAGAACCACAACGGCATTGTCAAGCAAGCCCTCTTTGTCAAGGTCTGAAAGGAACTGTTCAAGCGCTTCATCGGCATAATGCACGGATTTGAAATACGAACCGAGCTTTCTGCCCTCAAGGAACGGCGCGCTGACTTCATCGTAAAGACCTGTCTGCTCGTTGTACTTTTTGTACTTGAAATCAACTTTATAGTCGCTGACTCTCTCAATATCGGTAAACGGAGTGTGGTTGGAGAGCATAATAAACTCGCCCATCCACTTGCTGTTTTTGCTGTTTATCTCCTTTATCATCGGCATTGCCTGTCTGAACATCGACTTGTCGGACAGTCCAAGACCGATACTTTCGTCTACTACAAAATCGGTAGATGCGTTGTAGAACCTGTCATATCCGTAGGATTTATGCACGTTGAGTCTGTTCCAATAAGAGCCGTTGTTGCCGTGCATACTGAAAACATAGTAGCCCATATTCTTGAGCAGCTTCTGCATCGTGGTGTAGTCTCTGTCCCAGTAGTTTATTGCGACAGTACCGCTTGATGCGGGCATAAGCGAGGTAGAAAGCGTAAACTCGGTATCGGAGGTAGTTCCCACGCTCTCCTGCGCATAGAAGTTGGTAAAGTACAAGCCCTCTCTTGCGAGTTTGTTTATGGTCGGGGTAAGCGGCTCGCCGTTGATATAGGTATCAAGCGTGAAGCCCTGTACGCTCTCTGCGTGGATAAAGATAACATTCTTGCCTGCGAACATATTGGAATACTTGTTCTTTTTGACCTGCGCGCTTACCTCCTCAACAGATTTGTTATCGTAGAACTTGTTGAAAAGATCCTCGCTCTCGTCATAGCCGAACATCATATTTATCTGCGCATTTGCGCACGAAACAGCGTCGCTTATGTGGTATGTATACATTCCGAAGGTGGCAAGCACATACTCTCTGTTCCACTGCTTCTGAAGCCTTGAATAGTCCGTTCCCGTAAGGATTATTGCACACACGCCGAGTACGGCGACACCTGCGCCGAAGGTTCCCCAGCCTGTTTTGCGGCGGTGCTTTTTCTCCTGCACCTGCGTGGTGTAGTCTTTAGTGCGCTTTTTTATCATAATATAAACCACGATAAACGCCGGTATCGACCACAGGAACAGCAGATCCTTCCATTCCATTATGTTCTTTGTTACCGCGTCCATAACTCCGCCAAGCTGTGAGGCGGTGGATATGAGCGAGATAGACATAAACGAACGGAAATTAGTATAGTAGATAGAGTTTCCTGCGCTGATGAGAGAGAAACATATTGTCAGTATCAGCAGAAAAATGAACTGCCTTTTTCGCTTTTTGAACAAAAACGAGATAGAGGCGATAATAAGGCAGGTGCCAATATCAGCCAGAAGCGGTTTTATCTGATTGTAATTGAACTTTACGGTAAATACCCGAAGCATAAATGAATTCAGTACCGAGCAGATAACGAAAGCAAGCACGAGCATATTTTCTTTCGCGTAGTCGTGCAGACCGTGTCCGACCTTTACAAAGAATTTCTTCATTTGGGTTTCCTTTCATTGTTTGTGTTGTCTCTTTTTTCTTTAAGCAGGGACATAGCCCTGATATATTTAAATACATAGTTTATTATATCTAATGCAAGTCAAAAAGTCAATATCAGCGCCATTTTTTCATAGATTTAGACAAATTTGCAGCCTAAAACGCAGGCGTTTTGTTAGACATTAGCACGATACGTCAGATGTATTGTCCGCGGCAGAAATCTTAAAAGTTGTTTTGTGAAAAAGTCATAAAACAAGGTGGTGGTTTTGATTAAAAGTATACAAAGCTACAAAGTTGAAAAATCGGCTCGAAAGCGCTTGAAATAAGTCATTTTGTAGTATATAATCAAGGTGGAAAAAGGTTTAGGAGGATAGCTATGATAAAGATAATCGCGACTGATATGGACGGCACACTTCTTGATGACGACAAACATCTGCCGAGCAATTTTGAGGACGTTATTGCGGATCTTGCGCGCAGAAAGATACGGTTTGTCATCTCCAGCGGAAGAAGCTTCAACGCTTTGAAAAAGCAGTTCAGCGAACACGCAGATGACCTTACGTTCATATGCGACAACGGTGCTTACATAGTTATCGGCGGCGAGGTGGTGTACACCTCTATCATTAAAAAGCAGGTAGTTTTGGACATCATCGACTACTGCGAGGCAAAGGGCTACACGCTTATCCTTTGCGGCAAAAAGGGTGCATGGCACAACGCAAAGGATCCCGAACAGGACAAGGAGATAGCGACATACTACGTTTCACAAACGCATCTTGATGACCTGCATGACTGCGATGACGAGATATTTAAGGTTGCCGTTTTCAATGCAGACGGCTTTACGGGTGCGCAGTACGAGGCTTTGAACGATGAATTTGCAGGGATATGCACGGCGGCGCTTTCTGGCAGCAAGTGGGTGGATATTATGAACGCAGGCGTATCAAAGGGCTCGGCACTGTCTAAGATCTGCAACCGCTTCGGCGTGGGCTACAACGAGGTAATGGCTTTCGGTGACTACCTCAACGATGTGGATATGCTTGGCTGCGCATATTACAGCTTTGCGATGTCAAACGCGCACAACTCTGTCAAAAAGGTAGCAAATTTCATCACAGGCTCAAACAACGACAACAGCGTGATGAAAGAGGTCAAAAAATACTGTTTGCAGTAACAAATATAACAAGCGCTATGCCGTCACACGACAGCACAGCGCTTTTTTCATATCTTTTTGCAGAACTCGGTAATTTCAGCTTTGCGAGGCTCAGCATCAGTTTTGTTTTCGATACTGCAAAGCCCGATACTACCGCTGCATTCTATTTCAAGGTGACCGTAAAAATGCTCGATAGTCTGTATCAGACGCTCACACTCTTTCATATTCGGACCGGTTCGCAGAACCAGTGCATAGCCTCTCTTGCCTTTGGATAGACTTGCGTGCGGCTCGTGGGTGTTGCTGTATGGGGTACAGCGGTCGATAAACGCCTTGAACTGCCCCGGGACGTCCGCCCAGTATGAAGGCGAAACACAGACGATAACATCTGCGGCTTCAAATTCAGCCATAAGCTGCTGTGCGCCGTCGGTCATAACGCACCTTGCTGTACTATGGCAGCTGCGGCAGCCCTTGCAAAAGGCGATATCATAGTCGTCAATACAGACTGACTTTGTTTCATATCTTTGCGACAGCTCTTTTGAAACTATGTTTGCTATCTCGGCTGTTGCGCCGCTTCTGACAGGTGAGCAATTGATTACGAGTGCATTCATGCTGATTCCCCCTAATTTTTAATATAACAAATTCCTCTCCGAACAAAATCAGAGAGGAATTTTTTCTTTACAATCTTTGTTTAAAATCTTCATAGCCGAACTCGCGCACAAGTTCAATTGTTCCGTCAAGCTTTTCAAGGTAGATGCTCGGCAAAGGCATACCGTTGAAGGTGTTGTTCTTTACGGTCGTGTAGATAGCCATATCGGTGAAGACCAGCCTGTCGCCCTCACAAAGCGGCTTATCAAACGAATAGTCGCCGATTATATCGCCCGCAAGGCAGGTAGGTCCGCCGAGGCGGTAGGTGTGTGCCTTTTCGCCAGCCTCGCCGGAGCCGACTATCATCGGTCGGTAGGGCATTTCAAGCACATCTGGCATATGGCAGGCAGCCGAGGTATCGACGATTGCAATGTCCATACCGTTTTTGAGAGTATCAAGCACGGTCGTCACCAGCCAGCCTGCGTTAAGCGCGACAGCCTCTCCGGGTTCGAGATACACCTGTACGCCGTACTTGCTTTGCAGATAATTCACGCATTTTTCGAGCGTTGCGAGGTCGTAGCCGTCCTTGGTTATATGGTGTCCCCCGCCGAGATTGAGCCATTTCATCTGCCTAAAGAACTTTCCGAACTTTTCCTCGATATGCGGTATCGTGCGCTCCAGAACGTCTGCGCCCTGCTCACACATTGTATGAAAGTGCAGACCCTCTATGCCGTCAAGCTCGCTTTCCTCGAAGTTATCAAGCGTTATGCCGAGGCGGGAATTTGCAAAGCAGGGGTTGTATATGTCCGTTTCTATCTCGGAATACTCAGGATTGCAGCGCAGTCCGCAGGATATTTTTCTGCCGCAGTTTTTGACGGTATCGCGGTGTTTTTTCCACTGTGAAAAGCTGTTGAACACGATGTGGTCGGCTATCTTCACAAGCTCGCGCATATCATCATCGGTATAGGCAGGGCTGTAAACGTGTACCTCGCCGCCGAACTCCTCTGCGCCAAGGCGCGCCTCAAAAAGCCCGCTGGCAGTAGTGCCGCAAAGCACCTTTGAAAGCTGCGGATATGTGCAAAAGTTTGAAAACGCCTTTTGTGCAAGCAGTATCTTACAGCCCGTGTGTTTCATCACGTCGCCGAGAATATCGAGATTTTTCGCAAGCGCCTGCTCGCTGATAACGCAGCACGGCGTTTTGACCTTGCTTATATCAAACATCTTCATCACCCTGCTGTTCATCATCTGTTTCGCTGCTGACCGCAGCCTCGCTCCTGCTCTTTTTTCTGCGCCTGATATGCGTGCCGTAGCGAATATCCAGCACCAGCAGCGTGACCGCCACGCCCAGCAAAAACGCGGGCAGCGTCAGCCCGAAGATTTTTGGGAGCATAGATATTTTCATATACGACATTATAACGCCGACTGCGAGATACCACGCGAAAGACAGCACTACCACAAGCAGTATCAGCAGTCTGCGTATGCCGTTTTTACGTCTTATCTTTGCCATTTCTCACCTGTCAGTCTACGAGTACAGGGTCAAAGTTCTCTTTCCACGGCAAGCCCCACTTGTTGAGAGCCTCCATAAACGGATCGGGATCAAACTCCTCGATGTTGTAAACGCCGGGCTTTTTCCACTTGCCCGTCATTACCATCATAGCGCCTATCATCGCAGGAACGCCTGTTGTGTAGCTGATAGCCTGCGAGCCGACCTCCTTGTAGCACTGCTGGTGGTCGCATACGTTGTAAACATAATACTTAACGTCCTTGCCGTCCTTTTTGCCCTGGCAGATACAGCCGATGTTGGTCTTGCCCTTTGTTCTCGGACCAAGGCTTGCAGGATCGGGCAGTACAGCCTTCAAGAACTGAAGCGGAACTATCTTCTTGCCTTCAAAGTCAATAGGCTCGATAGAGGTCATACCCACGTTTTCAAGGCATTTGAGGTGTGTAAGGTAGCTCTGTCCGAAGGTCATGAAGAACCTGATGCGCTTGATGCCCTTGATGTTGAGCGCGAGTGATTCAAGCTCCTCGTGGTGCAAAAGGTACATATCCTTTTCGCCGACCTCGTCAAAGTTGTAGACTCTCTTTATCTCCATAGGCTCGGTCTCTACCCACTTGCCGTCCTGTATATAAGAGCCTTTAGCGGAGACCTCACGGATATTTATCTCGGGGTTGAAGTTGGTAGCGAACGGATAGCCGTGGTCGCCGCCGTTGCAGTCGAGAATGTCGATGTAGTTTATCTCGTCAAAGTAGTGCTTTTGTGCGTAAGCACAGAAAACGCCCGTAACGCCGGGGTCAAAGCCTGAACCGAGCAGAGCGGTTATGCCTGCTTTTTCAAAGCGCTCGCGGTAAGCCCACTGCCACGAATACTCAAACTTTGCCGTGTCCTCGGGCTCGTAGTTTGCAGTATCGACGTAGTCCACCTTGCACTCAAGGCAAGCGTCCATTATGTGCAGATCCTGATACGGCAGTGCGACGTTTATGCAGATGTCGGGCTTGAAATCTTTCATCAGCGAGACCAGCTCGCTTACGTTATCTGCATTCACCTGCGCGGTGATTATCTTGGTCTTTGTCTTGCCCTCAAGCTCTGCTTTGAACTTGTCGCACTTTGATTTGGTGCGGCTTGCAATGCATATCTCCTCAAAAACCTCGCTGTTCTGGCAGCACTTGTGTATGACCACACCTGCAACTCCGCCGGCACCAATTATCAATGCTCTTCCCATATAAGTTTACCTCCGTTTTCTATTATTAGTCTGTTGTATTTTTATTTTCAACATCTCACCGTCAAGAATAGATGTAAGAAGCTATTTTTCTTCGTTTGTGCTGTTCTCGCTTTCGCTCATTTCAGCCTGTTCGGCTGTGGTTTTTTTCTTTTTCAATTCGACTATTACAGTGATAGTACAGATCAGCATAGGGTAAATGAACAAAACAGGTATTAGTCCGTGATGCTCTGTCGAATAATTAACCAAAAAAGCAGATGCGATTATAGAAAGCAACGAAGCCATTCGCCAATTTGACAAAGTGATATAAACTACAGAGCCAATAAAGCATATCAATGCTATGATAATAGATACCATCAGAAATAGTAACACGGTTCCCATTAAGATCAACCTCCGTTATCTATTATTATTTTGATATTATTTATATTTTCAGTATCTCACCGACAAAGCTCGTCAGAAGCAATTTGCGTTTTTCTCCTTACAAGACAGCAAGCAGTATCTCTCGCAGCAGCTTGCACGCAAGGGCTGTACTTCTGCCCGACGGGTCATAAACGGGCGAAAGCTCGTTCATATCAAGTCCGACGATATTGAGCTTTGACAGCGTCGTTACCGCCTTGTGAAGCTCCTTGAAGCTCACGCCGCCCGCCTCAGGCGTACCTGTTCCGGGAAACTCCGACGGGTCGAGAACGTCAAGGTCAAGCGTGAAATACACCGGCTTGCCTCTGAGCTGCGCAACTATCTCGTCGAGCGTTTCAAGGTCAAATCTATGCAGATATGTGTGCGTTTTTGCGAACTCGAACTCGTCCCTGTCGCCGCTGCGTATGCCAAACTGGAAAATGCGCCCGTCGCCGACAATGTCGTGACATCTGCGCAGAACACAGGCGTGTGACAGCTTTACGCCGAGGTAATCATCACGCAAGTCGCAGTGCGCATCAAAGTGAATTATGTTCACGTCGGGGTACTTTTTCGCAACGGCTCTGAACTCACCCAGCGTGACAAGATGTTCGCCGCCTATCATAAAGGGTATCTTGCCGTCCGAAAGGATTTGTGCTGTCCTTTCCTCAATATCCGCAAGCGCCTGCTCGGGACTGCCGAAGGGCAGCTCTAAATCTCCGCTGTCAAAGACATTGTAATCAAGCAAGTCCTTGTCCTGATAGGGTGAAAAGGTCTCAATGCCAAAGCTCTCGTTTCGTATTGCCGAGCTTGCAAAGCGCGTGCCTGGGCGGAAAGATGTGGTGCTGTCAAACGGCGCGCCGAAAAGCACTATCTTTGAGTCCTCGTACTCGCAGTCGCAGCCGATAAAGGTGAATACGTTCTTATTCATCGGCAAGTATCTCCTTTACATAGTTCGGCAGCGCAAAGCAGCCCTTGTGCAGCTCGGTGTTGTAGTATTTTGTGGTGATTCCGAACTCTTCCCAATCCTGCGCTTTGAGGTCGTAGACGGGGTGCAGATTTTTCGAGGCAAAGCCGAAAAGCCAATGCCCCGACGGGTAGGTCGGGATATGCGCCTGGTACACCATTGACACGGGGAATGCGCTGCTGATGCGCTTGTGGGTGCGCTTGACCATATCGACATACGAATCGTAGTATGTGCTTTCGTGCTGATTTATAAGTATACCCTTGTCGGTCAGCGCCTTTGAGCAGTTGCCGTAAAACTCCTTGGTGAACAATCCCTCTCCCGGACCGAACGGGTCGGTGGAATCGACTATTATAAGGTCGTACTCGTTTTCCTTGCGGCGAACGTATTTAAGCCCGTCCTCAAAGAAGAGATTCACCCTCTCGTCGTCGAATTTGCAGGCAGTCTGCGGCAGATACTCCTTGCAGACCTCAACCACCTGCTCGTCTATCTCGACCATGTCTATCTTTTCGATAGTGCTGTAACGCGTAAGCTCGCGGATAGTTCCGCCGTCGCCCGCGCCGATAACAAGCACGCTTTTTATCTCGGGGTTGACCGCCATAGGCACGGCAGTCACCATTTCGTGATAGATGTACTCGTCCTTTTCGGTGAGCATTATAAAGCCGTCAAGCACCAGCACGCGCCCAAACTCGTAGGTGTCGAAAACGTCTATCTGCTGGTAGTAGCTTTTGCCGCTGTACAGCTGTTTTTTTACTTTTATCGTGAAATTCACATCATCTGTGTGCTTTTCTGTAAACCACAAGTCCAAAACGATTTCTCCTTTCTACTCGTCTATGACGTTTATATAGTTTATCTCCAGATCCTCCGTGCCTGTCATAAGGCAGCCTTTTTCCTTGCAGTAGTTTATATAGTTTATAATATCTGTGGTTATCATTTCACCAGGGGCAAGTATCGGTATCCCGGGCGGGTAGCACATAACGAACTCTGCGCAGACCCTGCCGCAGCTGTCCTTTACGGGAACGGCTTTTTTGTTGCTGTAAAAGGCTTTCTGCGGGGTGACCTTTACGATAGGGTTGATATACTCGTGGTCGAAAAGCCCTGCGGGGTCTTTGGAATAAAGCCTTTTTATCTCGCTTAATGCAGAGATAAAGCGCTCGATCTCAAGCTCTCTGTCGCCCGCGGAGACTATAGCAAGGATATTTCCGATATCGCCGAACTCTATCTGTATATCGTACTCGTCACGCAAAAGGTCATAGACCTCCACGCCTGCCAGACCGACTGCCCTTGTATGCACCGACAGCTTTGTATCGTCAAAGGCAAAGATGTCCTTTCCGTTGACAAGGTCCTGTCCGAAGGCGTAATAGCCGCCTATCTTGTTTATCTCGCCGCTTGCGTACCGAACATACTCGCACGCCTTTGCGAACATATCCTTTCCGTTGAGCGCGAGATTTCTTCTTGCCATATCAAGCGACACCATAAGCAAGTAAGAGCCGCTTGTTGTCTGCGTAAGGTTGATTATCTGCCGCACATAGCCCTCCGACACATTTTTGCCGCAAAGCAGAAGTGACGACTGCGTAAGGCTGCCGCCCGTTTTGTGTATCGAAACAGCTGCCATATCCGCACCTGCTGCCATAGCATTTACAGGCATACCCTCGCCAAAATAAAAATGAGTTCCGTGAGCTTCGTCAGCAAGCACGAGCATACCGTGTGCGTGAGCGACCTCAACGATACTCTTTAAATCCGAGCAGATGCCGTAGTAGGTGGGGTTATTCACCAGCACGGCTTTTGCATCGGGGTTTTCTTCGATTGCTTTTTTCACGTCCTCGACCGACATACCGAGAGGTATGCCAAGTCTTTTGTTTGTCCCCGGGTTTACGTAAACGGGCACGGCTCCGCACACCACGAGCGCATTGATAGCGCTGCGGTGGACGTTACGCGGCATTATTATCTTTTCGCCAGCCTTGCAGGCGGTGAACACCATAGTCTGCACTGCGGCGGTGGTACCGTTGACTATGAAAAATACGTGTGCAGCGCCGAAAGCCTCTGCCGCAAGCTCCTCGGCGTCTTTGATGACACCTGTGGGGTGACAGAGGTTATCGAGATTTTTCATAGAATTTACATCGCACCGCAGGCACTGCTCGCCCAGGAAATCTCTCAGCGGCTTATTCATCCTGCCGCCCTTGTGACCGGGTACATCGAGCCTGACGACCCGGTTTTTCATATGCTTTGTAAGCGCCTCGTAGACGGGCGCATTTTCTTGTTTCAGTTTCAATTCAACATTCCTCTTGCTCAATAAATATTCATTCCGCTGTATATCTCTATCATCTCGCGGCGCAGAGCATCGGTGATGTCAAGCCTCTGCTTCGGCGAAAGCTCGAGCGCATCTGTCTTGAAAAGATAGTTCTGCAGCTCGATATCCTTGATAAGCAGCTTTGTATGGAAGATATTTGACTGGTACATATTCACATCTATCGCGTCGTATCTGGTAAGGGTATCGTTATCGATATAGTCCTGTATAGAGGTGATATTGTGGTCGATAAAGAACTTTTTGCCAAGAACGTCTCTTGTAAAGCCTCGCACGCGGTAGTCGATGGTTATGATGTCGGAATCGAAGCTGCCGATAAGATAATTCAGCGCATTAAGCGGCGATATCATTCCGCAGGTGGAAACGTCGATATCCACTCTGAATGTCGAGATAGCGTTATCGGGGTGATATTCGGGAAAGGTATGAACGGTAACGTGGCTCTTGTCAAGATGTGCTGCAACAGTCCTTGGCTTGACATCGGGCAGCACGCCCTGATTGCACGAAGGGTCTATCGAATCCTCGTCCAGCGCCTTTTCGGCAATAAGAACGTTGACCGATGCACCCTGCGGTTCATAGTCCTGCTTGGATATATTGAGCACTCTGGCTCCTATCATTTCCGTTACGTCGCAAAGTATCTTTGTAAGACGTTCGGAATTATACTGCTCGTCGATATAGGCTATATAGCCCTTTTGTTCTCTTTCTGTTTTTGCATAACATACATCATAGATATTAAAGCTAAGAGTTTTCGTAAGATTGTTAAATCCGTACAAAGAAAGCTTATGCTCCAACCCTATCATCCCGTCCTCTCCGGTAAAATAAGCACTATTGCTCGCGCAGATAGATACTTACGAAGATTATATCACAAAACTTCGCAAATGTACATAGTTTTACAAACTTTTTTTGATAAATTTCACAATTTGTTTTCTGCTTTATTATGTGTGGCTGAAGAACCAAAATACCCCCGAAAAGCGTACACATTTCGGGAGTATTTACAATAATAGCCGTTTTCAGCTTAAAGTTCATATTGTGCAGCGGGCTTGCCCGGTGAGGTCTTGCCCTTGTATATCTCAAAGTTTTCAAGCGAGTCGCTGTTTTCGACTATAACGAAAACCGCTTTATCGTTGTTCTCTTCAAGCTTGAGGTCGGCGATATGGTCGCCTGCGGAAATGTCATCGCCGCAGCGCACGGTCGAATAGACCTGACTGCCCGAAAAAGCTACAAAGCTCACAAGCACCTTCAAGCCGTCATCATTCTTGAGGATAATGACCTCGGGCTTATGCGTGATATCCACTACCCTGCCCTTGACGGGACTTGAGATCTCGACAACATAGCCGCCCGTCAGGCTTTTGACGTTTTCGTATCGGGGAAAAACCGCAAAGCCCTCACCGAGTATGCCTGATGAAACAATATCGTCGTCACTGTCTTTCAAATCGATGGCTATGCCCTCGCAGCAGCCGTACAGACTGCGGTCGGGCTTTTCCTGCGTGTTCTTTGTGCCGAAAATCTTCACGCTGCGGTTCAACTCCTTTCCGAATAAAGCTATATTATCGTTGTTTGGTATTATTTTAACAAACTATTATCAAAAAAATCAACCGCCCTTGAACAGAATTTACAATTTCAGAGCGCATTTTGTATACTTGCACAAATGTTAACACAAAATCCATATCTTATATGTTAAGTTTTCCTACAAAAGCAGTGCAGATTCAAATTAACATATGTGCTATTGAAAACGGATGTAATTTAGGTTATAATTAAATAGATACCCACGGGGTATGTCCACTTATTTGACTATCGGAGAACGAATATGCTTTTAAACATCGAAAACATTTATAAATACTTTAACGGCGAGCTTTTGCTCAATGACATCTCACTGGTGCTTGAGGATCGTGAGGCTGTCGGGCTTATCGGCTCAAACGGCTGCGGAAAGACAACGCTTCTGAACATCATAACGGGCAGCGAGAGCTTTGACAAAACTCCCGACGGGCTTGGCAGCGTGAGCATAAGCTCAAAGGCAAGTGTAGGCTATCTGCGGCAAAACAGCGGGCTTGACTCGTCGCGGACGATACTTGAGGAGATGAAGGACGCTTTTTCCGAGCTTATAGGGATAAAGTCGAAGATGAAGGAAATATCAAAGCAGATGGAGACTGCGCAGGGTGACGAGCTTGAAAGGATAAGCGATGAATACTCGCAGCTCGGTGCGTACTTTGAGTCGCGCGACGGGTACAGAATGGGCATTCGCATCAAGCAGGTGCTTAACGGTATGGGCTTTGCGGACACCGACACCTCGCAGGTCGTGGCTACCCTTTCGGGCGGCGAAAAGACGAGGCTCGCGCTGGCAAAGCTGCTGCTTGAACAGCCTAACCTGCTGATACTTGACGAGCCGACCAACCACCTTGATTTTCAGACGCTGATGTGGCTGGAGGAGCATTTGAAAAGCTACAAGGGCGCACTTTTGATAGTTTCGCACGACAGGTACTTTATAAACAAGGTCTGCACGAGGATATGCGAGATACAGCAAGGCAGGATATACAGCTACAAGGGCGACTACAATGCGTATCTGGTGCAGAAGAAAATGCGTGACGAGCGCCAGCTCAAAGAGTTTGAGGCGCAGCAGAAGGAGATCGCCAAGCTGGAGGACTACATCGCGCGCAACAAGGTGAGGGCATCGACTGCGAAAATGGCGAAATCCCGCCAGCATATGCTTGACAGGATAGAGCGCGTGGACAAGCCGCTTATGTACACCCAGCCCCCGAAGATACGGCTTGAATACGACATTGAACCGACAAAGGACATTGTGAAGGTCGTGAACTGCCCGCTTTGCGTGGGAGAGGGCGACAAAAAGCGAACGCTTATCAAAAGCCTTGATATGCACGTTCGGCGCGGCGAACACGTCGGCATAATCGGGGCAAACGGCATAGGCAAATCCTCGGTGCTGAAGCTGATACAGGGACTTATCCCCCACGGCAGCGGCAGCATCATGTGGGGCAACAATGTAAAGATATCATACTTTGACCAGGAGCATACCGCGCTTGACAGACACAACACGGTCATAGGCGAGGTACAGCGCAAGAATCCAAGGCTTTCCGACGGTGATGCGCGCAGCGTGCTTGGCTCGGTGCTGATAAAGGGAGAGGATGTTTTCAAGCCTGTTTCGGTCATTTCGGGTGGTGAACGCGCAAAGCTGTATTTTGCGATTATGGCACTTAACCGCGGCAACGTGCTGATACTCGACGAGCCGACGAACCACCTTGATATGACGACAAAAGAGGTGCTGGAAAACGCGCTTGCGGAGTTTGACGGCACGATAATCCTTGTTTCACACGACAGATACCTGCTCAATAAGGTAACAAGCAGGATAATTGAGATAAAGCCCGACGAGGTCAACTCTTTTGAGGGCAACTTTGATGCCTACTACGAGGCTGTAAGCGCGCAGCAGCAGGCTTTGCAGGCGGCAGAAAACGAACGCAAACAAGCCGAGGCAAAGGCTGCTTACGAGCTTGGCAAGCAGCAGAGCCACAAAAGCAAGCAGCAGCGCGCTGCGGATGCGAAGCGGCGTGAGCGCATACGGCAGCTTGAAAAGGAAATCGAAGAGACCGAGCAGCTTATCGCCCAGCTTGAAAGCGAAATCGCAAGCCCCGAAATTGCGGCGGACTACGCGCTGATAAGCGAAAAATGTTCGCAGCTTGACGAGCAGAGGAACGCTCTTGAAGAGAAAATGGACGAATGGGCAGAGCTTGCGGATATGGCGGCATTATAAAATATCGGTTAGACGGGGGAAGGCTCTTTGGCAGGGTCTTCCCTCAAAGCATTATGGGTGTAGTTTTGCAATGAAAATGTAAAATAAATATTAACGTTTCTCAAAGATGCATTAAAATAATCTACATACTGTTATATTTTTTAAGATAATCAGCGTAGATACGGCATTAGCGCAGCAGCATTCCTTAAATCATTTAACGTTTTAATAAAGGTTGACAAAATGCTTTTTAAATGCTATTATAAATATGACTATGTAGGTCGAATTATGTCTGTCTTTGTTTTCTGCGCTTTATTTGGGGTTTAAAGTGCGGAAATAAGCAGAAAAAAATGTGTAAGGGGGAATCTACAAAATGAGTAAAAGTACTCACAAGTTTGGACACAGAGTCCTTGCAGGCTTTTTGTCGCTGATATGCCTGTTTTCTCTTGTACTCGATTCTGCGCCAAAGGCGTTCGCTGATCCGGATCCAGATCCGAGTCACGCCGAGAACATTGAGCTGTATTTCACTGATGAACCGAGTGAAAACATCGTTGTTACCAATGGCGCAAAGACTATCGATTATACGATACCCAGTTCGGAACAGATCGTAAATATCAAGCTCCACATCAGCTTGAACAAAAAGTATGAGGACGGACAGCTTCAGATAGCGATCCCGGCTCACGGCTTTAAGACCCGCGACGGCGGAGATTTCAGTATGGCTAACAAGAGCGCTTTTCTAAACCAGATAAGCGGAAATTCGATCCTCAAGGTACTCAGCGACAACTCAAATCTCGAGGGTGAAGACGGCGTTATCATTCTGACAAACAACGCTGTTACTGCACCGCAGATAGATATGGAGCTTAGCTATAGAATCAATGCTATGAAGGTTTTGGATAACGGTGCTCAGACATTCAATGTCAAGATAACCGATACCGTAACGGGTGAGGATCGCTCTCCCGAGAGTATAACCGCAACATTCCGCACTCATGTTAAGAACGCGTGGTTGAGCAAGTACACCGAGAGCAATGGTGTAAAAAGCGGCTGCTACTACAAATGGGACGATATGCTTGAAAGCAGATATAAGCTCAGCGAACTGGACGACTCTATCGATGAAGCGAAATTTACGGAGCTGTGCAAAAACTATGACTTTATCGGTTACAGATTCAGCTGTTCTGCCAGCCGCAACCAGCCCACTACACTCTATCTTGAGGACAAGCCTGCCGAGGGCGGCGAGGTCATCGCGGTTTCCCATGTATCCAGCAGCACCTCTTACACAAGCGGTACTCCTCTTAAAAAGGAAACAGAGGGTCCGTATGCGGGCAAGTGGAAGTATGAATCAACATCGAGCAGCAGATACGAGTATCTAATTGCTCTTGTACAATATCCCAAGTCTGTTGCGGAGAGCACTGATGAGAACGGTGATTTAAAACCGATAAGAAACGAAGCTACGGTCACCTTTGTTGGTAAAGACGGCGACACTGACGATGTCACATCTGATGATGACGCTGTTACTTCGGTATGGCAGGGTTCGAGTGCTATATATCACGGCGATATATGGAGCGTCAGAAAGAAGGGCTATGATGATCCCGCAGGTGCTATCAATCTTCTGCGTGCAGGCAAGGACGTTACCTTCAAGTATGAGATAGCAGGTATAGGACATACCTATAAGTACGGTGCTGTTGATGGTTTCCAATATAACAACGGTCCTTACTGGATGGAGGTCGTTGACGATGTACTGTATGTAAACGGTCTTGGTGCCGGCGGAACAGAAAATGCAAGGCTTCAGCCTGATGATTTCCATTTCACGTCTTTTACAATGGATGTAAAGCATAAAGACGTTACAGCTGTTGCTCTCGACGGTAATGTCAAAACTTCAACGGATCGTCCGATATCGGAAAGAGAGCCTGTCGAGGTCTATGTAATGACCGAGGATAATACTACTGAATGGCAGCTTGACCAGAAGGTCTCTCTCCCATATATATCAAACTACGGTTCTGTCTCCACCTCAGGCTATGTCGATGAGAACGGAAACAGCACATTTACACTCAAGCACGATAAAGTTTGCAGGATCAAGTTCGTTTACAAGGGAGCAAACGGTGATATCGAGCTGACATCTTATGTTTACGGTGTATTAAAGGGTACAGGCTCTACTGTAAAAAAAGTTCTCGAAAACATAGATAAAGAGAATCTGGACGGCTTCCAGCTGTTTAACTGGGACGGTCAGATGGGCTATGACAAGAACGGCGTATGGGAAAACCCAACAGATGGTGTGTCAAATGGTGCTTCCATCACAGGTGCTACCGCTTGGATGAGGGATGATTTGCTTACATTTGACGCACAAAACTATGCAGGTCACTCCTATGAGAATGGTAATCCGAGTAATACAAGGGTAGCAACAAGGCTGCCTGCCCAGAATAAGCTTACCGCATTGAGCTCACAGTCAGGCGCAGGCAAGGAAAGCAATGGTATCACTCATAAGGACAAGCGCATTTACGGAGAATACTATATCGCAGCCGTTACAGGCAAGGCTGGTACTGCTGATGAGCTTAAAGAGCTTATTAATCTGGGTATTATCCCTGAAAGCAAAACAGTTGTGTTCCACGAACTGCTGCCTATAGGTATGAGCATCGAATCCGTTACACCTACTACGTATAACAGTTCGGTATACTTCGGGCATTATTCATGGGATAAAACGGGATCAGATTACCCGTATTATGCAGCTAATATGACCGAACAGACACCAGAAATAACCTATGAGGTGACCGACAACTATAAGGGCACTCTGCGTCAGATGGTGGATATCAAGGTCACTTATTCCGAACTGCCTATTGTCAGAATCGGATTAAGCTCTAGCTATTACAGCGCTTTGGGCTCTATACTCAAAATAAAAACAAGAGCCGAGTATACAGACCTTCAGAGTACGACGCTTGACAACTACATGGAGGCACAGTTCCTTGACGAAAACGACAAGCCTATTGAGCTTGAAGGAGAAGGCGCTTTGCCCGATGACGGCGAGATATACTCCAACGTTAAAGACAGAGACAACAAAAATGCTTTGAGCGATGTTGACGGAGATAATAAAACCGCTAATAAAACGGTCGTTGCAGCAGATGATTCTGACACAATTGATATGTACTATTCCGATGCAAACCTTGTCAAGAAGATAAAGGCTGACGACTATGACACCTATTTCAAGGATTATACCCAAACCTATGCAGGACATAACTATACATACCAGATAAAGTACTTTGCATTTAAAGGTACGGTAAAGAATGTCGTTATCTTCGATACTATCGAGGAGGGCTATAAAGACGAGAAATATCTTGGCAAGCCTTACTGGAAGGGCAAGCTTTACGGAGTTGACCTGACGGAAGCAAGAGACAGAGGCTTTGATAAGATACGTGTGTTTGTCAACACGAAGCATTACTATACAGACCAGGAACTTGAAAATAATGTCGCCACCGGTTATCCAGGACTCAGACCCGAGGATCTGACTGCTGCAAACGACTGGCAGCAGGTTGATCCTGACACCTATACGGGCTGGGCAGATGTCAAGACGATAGCATTCTCTATCGGTGAGGATGTTGAGTTTGGCGAGGATGAAAATAAGCCTAAGTCGGTGAATGTTTATCTCAAGATGACTGCTCCCGATACGATACACCCTGAACAGACACAGACCAATCAGGTGCTTGCGTACAACTCACCTGCGTTCTACGCTGAAAAGAAGGGTACGCTGGGCTGGTCAAAGGATACTACTACAGCAAATGTTGTAACTATCGGTCTTAAATCTGCTACTGTTGACATTCCTGCAATAACCAAGAAAATGACAGGCACTGCTCTGCCGACTGGCTTTGAGGATACCTGCACATTCAACATCAAGCCAATAGGCGAATCAGTTGTCCCAAGAGAGTATGACAAAGACAGCGGCGTATGGGGAAATACCATAAGCAGCGTTGACATCAAGGTAAACAGCACCTCTGCAATATCTACCAAAAACGGCAGTATGTTCTTCACCGAGCCGGGTGAACATTCGTATGAGATAACCGAAAAGACCGGCAGCAAGGGCGGAGTTACATACAGCAAGGCTAAATACCGTATGGACGTCAAGATAACTGATAACCGCAGAGATATCCAGTACGACACAAATACTTTCCTTAATAAAGATGTGTCTGTATATATGACCCATGATGATGACGGAAACGAGCTGTCAACACCGAAAAAGGTTTCAAGCATCGTATTCAATAATAATTACTCGGTAGTACCTGCTGTATTTGCGGTTCCTACGGCATACAAAAAGATCACAGGTGCTGCAAGACCTGAAGAAAAAGAATTTACATTTGCATACTCACCGTTTGCTATGGCAGGCGGAAAGACACCTCCAACGCCTTCAATACCATATGTAACTGTAAAGGGCGAGGGTTCGGGTTCACTTGGCAATATCACATTTACCGAGTCCGGAAATTACGGATTCATAATTTACGAGCTGAATTCAAACCAGAAGGGCTATACATACGATACTCACGGCTTCTGGGTAAGAGTGACAGTTGTAGACGATAACGGCAAGCTCAAGGTGACCAAATCGTCTATTGACAGACTTGACCCAAACGTTATGGAACCCGAACCTGCAGAGAAGATCGAGTTTACCAACGTATACTCGCCTCACGAAAGCAACGCTGTTGCATTCCCAGAGGTATTCAAGCAGTTTACAGGCTATTCAAGACCCGACGATAAGGAATTCAGCTTCACACTTACCGCAAAGGACGGCGCTCCGCTTCCGAACAAGACAAAGGTTACTATCACAGGTTCGGGCAAGGATTCGTTCGGTGCTGTAAGCTACAGCAAGGCAGGCACATATGTTTACGAGATAACAGAGGATGACCTTGACCCAAGCTACACGGGATACACAAAGGACAACACAGTTTACACCTACACTGTTACCGTAACAGATAAGGACGGCGTACTTGATGCAACGGGCAAGCTTACAAAGGACGGCAATGATGCAACTGACGTAATATTTACAAACGATTACACTCCTGCATCATGCACATTTACATTCCCTGTTGCAGTAAAGAAGATAAACGGTCCTGAAAGACCGTCCGAAAAGACATTTACGTTTGAGCTCAAAGCAGCAGAGGGCACAACTCCTCCGATGCCGACCAGCACAGTGACTGCTGTTGTAGGCGAAGGTCCTGCGGCAACATTTGGCGAGATAACATACGACCAGGCAGGCACATACCTGTACGATATCTTCGAGCAAGACCTTGACGACAGCTATGTTGGCTACACCAAGGACGAAGCTGTATACAGACTTGAGGTAACCGTAAAGGACGTTGACGGCAAGTTCGCAGCAGGCTACAAGCTGACAAAGAACGGCGAGGAAACAAACGAGCTTACATTTGTGAACACCTACACGCCAAAGGTTGTTGAGACAGACCTTGAGATCGAAAAGCAGGTCAAGGGTGATGTTCCGCAGACCAAGGAAAACTTCACATTTGTGCTTGAATACGAAGACGGCGCACCTGTTCCGCTTGATGTCAAGCTGACAATACTCGGACAGGGTAAGGGCAATTTCGGCAAGTGGACATATACACGGGCTGGCACATACGTTTATAAGGTACGCGAGACAGCGGGCAGCAATAAGGAATATGAGTATGACAAGACTGTCTACATCATAACCGATACTGTTACAGACAATGACGGCGTGCTTGAACTCAGCAGAAAGATCACTGCCGATGAAAACGATGCCGAAAGCGTTGTATTTGTAAACAACTACAAGAAGGAAAAGCCGAAGAATGACAAGCCAAAGGACAATCCGCCAAGCACACCACCAAGCACACCTCCGCAGACAGGCAACACACATTCGGCAAGCACTTGCTTCGGTGCAGTTATTGTTCTTGCTGCTGCACTTTGCATAGCAAAGAGATACAATGATAAAAACGAAGACAGCGCAAATGAATAAGCACTGAACATCGCACAACATAAAAGCAGGTACGGAATTTACCGTGCCTGTTTTTTTTGCTGTTAACAGTTAAGGAAGCGCGCGAATATAATAATACAGCATCATAACTGCAAGGGGTCTTTGTTTTGAAGATAAGCATTATCGCGCCCGAGTGCGCCAAGATATATTTAAGCAATGACGATATGAAAAGGCTTGACATCAATCAGAGCGGCGATACTGTATGTGACGAGCTGATGCTTTTTGTGACGGGTATTGCAGCTTTTCTTACCGAGCTCGGACTTATTGAGCTTAACAGCAGTGAGCTTACCTGCAGCGTAAGCGAGGTATTTGACGGGATAGTTGCACAAATCGGCGACGGCGGCGAAAAGGCTGAACGTACGCTTGTGCTTTATACATTTGCAGACAGCGGCGAGCTTTGCGCATTTTGTGACTGTATTCCGATAACGCTGCTTGAAAAGCTCGGCAGCAGCGAGCTTTACAAAGTCGGCACAAGCTACTGTCTTATACTTGAATTTGGCTGCTCGCAGACTTCCCTGCTGTCTTATAAAAGTATGCACGGCGGCAGCTTTGACAGGGTGGCTGTACAAAAAGCAAGGGAGTACGGGGAACTTATCTCCCGCACTCCCATTAAGACTATTCGTGAGCTTAAAGACCTTTGATGCTTGCGACTGCCTTTGACATATCCTGCGAATTGAAAAGATATGTACCCGATACAAACACGTCTGCACCTGCATTGCGGCACTCCGCAGCGGTCTTGCTGTTTATTCCGCCGTCGACCTCGATATGAATCTTTTTGCCTGCACTTTCTGCAAGCGCCTTGACCATGCTCACCTTTTTGAGCGTTTCGTGGATAAAGCCCTGTCCCCCGAAGCCAGGCTCAACGGTCATTATCAGCACCATATCGACATACGGCACAAGCTCTTTTATCATGCCCACGGGCGTTCCCGGCTTTACGGAGATGCCCGCCTTTGCGCCGCTTGAACGTATTCTGTCGATGACCATAAGCGGCTCTCTTGTTGCCTCGATATGAAAGGTTATCATATGCGAACCCGCTTTTGCAAACTCCTCAACGTACCTTATCGGGTCTTTTATCATCAGGTGGGTATCTATCGGCACGCTTGCGCACTTTTTTACGGCTTTCAGGACAGGCTGACCGAACGAGATATTCGGTACAAAAATGCCGTCCATAACGTCAAAATGCAGCCAGTCGGCACCTGCGTCCTGCGCTCTTTTTATTTCATTTTCAAGGTTTGAAAGGTCGCAGCCAAGCAGCGACGCTGAAACAAGTAAATCGCTATTCATTCAAAGCCTCCGTTGTACTTATGCCTGCTCGTCAAGCGTAAGCTCGTAAGCAGGGATAAACTCCTCAAGAAAGACATCTGCCTCGGGCAAGCCCATTTTTTCGATAGCTGCCCTTGTCGACTTTTCGGCAGATGCAAAGTCGGTATTGCCCATTTTGCGCTCTTCAAGGCACTTTATCAGTGCAGACAGCTTATCGGCGGCTTTGACCAGCTGCCAAAGCTCTGCCTCTTCATCTGTTTTGCAGAAAAGCGGCGCATAGTCGTCCTTCAAATCGTCGGGGAGATAGCTCAAAAGCTGATTTTTTGCCTTATCCTCTATCTCGTCATAAGCGCCCTTTATCTGCTTGTTATAATACTTTATCGGTGTGGGCAGATCGCCCGTGATTATCTCTGTGGTATCGTGAAACATTGCAAGCAGCGCACATCTTTCAGGGGAAACGTTTCCGCCGAAGCGCTTGTTCCTTATCAGCGCAAGCGCGTGAGCGATAAAGGCAACATCGAGTGAATGCTGGCTTATATCCTCTTTAATGGTGTTTCGCATAAGCGCCCAGCGGTTTATATATTTCATTCTCGAAATTACCGCGAAAAATTTATACTCCATAAGTAAACCTCTGTAAAAATATCGCACCCGTTTATGAGTGCGATATTGTCAATTATCAATGTGCAACGATGCTCAAAAGCACTCCGGCTGCAACCGCAGAGCCGATAACACCTGCAACGTTAGGTCCCATAGCGTGCATAAGCAGGTAGTTTGTAGGAACCTCTTCCTGTCCGACCTTCTGCGAAACTCTGGCTGCCATAGGAACGGCGGAAACACCCGCAGAACCGATAAGCGGATTTACCTTGCCGTGTGTGAGTACGCACATCAGCTTGCCAAGCAGTATGCCGCAGGCAGTACCGATAGAGAATGCGATGACTCCGAGTACGATTACCTTTGCAAAGGAAAGTGTCATAATTGTCTTTGCGGTCGTGGTCGCACCAACGGTCGTGCCGAGGAATATTGTGATTATGTTCATAAGCTCGTTCTGTGCAGTTTTTGCTATTCTGTCGCACACGCCGCTTTCCTTGAGCAGGTTACCCATCATAAGCATACCTACCAGCGGTGCAGCTGACGGTATCATCAGCGCGATAACTACTGTAACGAGTATAGGGAAGATAAGCTTTTCTACCTTTGATACGGGGCGAAGCTGTCCCATAACGATAGAGCGTTCTTTCTTTGTGGTCAGCGCGCGCATTATAGGCGGCTGGATGATAGGAACAAGCGCCATATAGGTATACGCCGCAAGGGCTATTGTACCGACGCCTATCGAGTCGGAGTTTGAGAGCAGTTTAGACGAAACGTAGATAGATGTAGGACCGTCTGCACCGCCGATGATTGCGATAGAACCGCACTCTGCCGCGCTCATGCCAAGAACGGCAGCGCCGAGGAATGTAAAGAAGATACCGCCCTGTGCGGCAGCGCCGAGCAGGAAGCTCTTGGGGTTTGCTATCAGCGGACCGAAGTCGGTCATAGCGCCGATACCCAGGAATATCAAAGGCGGATATATTTGCAGCTTTACACCCATATACAAAATATCCAATAGTCCCCCGTGCTGCAATATGTTTCCGTAGTCTATGTAGTGGTCATTGTCGCCCACGGTCTGGTATACCCAGAACTCCGAGTGGTACATTTCAGCACCGGGAAGGTTTGTAAGCAGCATACCGAAGCTGATAGGCAGCAGCAGCAGCGGCTCAAAGCCCTTTGCTATTGCAAGGTACATAAACAAAAACGATATAAGTATCATTACGATATTTTTCCAGCCGCCGTCAACGAAGAAACCGGCTACACCCGAATCTCTTGCGAGGTCGGCTATCGTACTCAAGAATTGTTCTATCATATCAAAACTGTCCTTTCATTGATTTGCTGGTTTCAGAACGGTCTTGTGTTGTCAACAAGTCCCGCAGCTGCCCAAGGATCACGCTGTGAAACGCTGCGCTTGATGCTCTTTACAACGAGCTTTTTGCCGCTTTTCTCACCAATCGCTGCAACCGCTGCGGCAATTACCGCCACGATCTCCTCTTCTATGCCGTCCGTGGCAGCAGGCGCATTTACAGCAGACTGCACAGGCTTATTCTCGGTTTTCTTTGCCTTTTCAGCTTCGGCTGCTTGCTTTTCAGCCTCCTGCTTTTCTTTTTTCTTCTGGTTTGCTTTATTGAACAAGCCTCCGTAAATCGAAACAAACAGGACAAGAAGTACAAGCCCTATGAAAACCACGCTCATTCCCGTGATAACTACTGAGGCGATGTCGGTCGCCGTATAGTCCTTGCCGCTGAGCTTGCTTGCAAGCAATTGCGCCGTATTGTAATACATGACGTTTCTCCTTTATATCAAGTAATAATTGAATACACCAATCAAAGTTATTATACACCAATTCCCGAAAGATTACAAGTGTTTTTCGTTCTTTTTTTACACAAAATTGTTAAGAATATTACTATATTTTTTGTACCTGATTCTAATTATTTAACGGCGTGTTTTGAGTGCTATTGAAATGTTGAGATTATTATGATATACTGAAAAAAAGAATGGGGAGAAGAAGATGTATGTTTCAAACAACGGCGGTATAGCCTTTGCAAGCAAATACAAGGTATGCAGTCTTTCGGAGTATGAGCAGATGCAGCAAGGCACGCCTATTGCCGAGATATCTTCATATGTTACGGCACAATGCCGCGGCAGGCTGAAGGATATGTACCGAAAAAAGAGATATCCCGCAAGCATTGTGTTCTTCGTGATAGCTGCTGCCATTATCGGATACGGCGTATATCTTGGGAACGCCTCAAAAAACGAGAACGATGCATATTTTGCGGTAATTGCGGCGTGTGTGCCTCTTGCGATAGGCATAGGCTTACTGATAAAGTCGTATTTTTCAAGCGGGCGGTTTCTTGTAAAGCTGAACACGGCAGACGGCTCTGACGGGCATATCAATTACGTTTACGGCTTTTATGACGAGGAGTTTATCTGTCACTACACGCTTATGGATTCTTTTTTCGTGAACTCGGTGATGGTAATTCCGTACAGCCGCATACGCAAAATACTTATCGCGGATGACGCGCTCGTGCTTGCAGATAAGCAGGATGTCGGGTTTTATATAATGAAAAAGGATATGCCGCTTAATTTCGAGCAGCGGCTGTGCGGTCTTTGCACGGGTGCAAAGGTAATAGACAGGCGCACAATGTAATAATATAAAGTGGAGTGATATAATGGAAAGATTCTGGAATCATTTTATAGACTATCTGCCGCATCTGATAGCTGCGCTGATAATCTTCATCGGCGGCATGATAGCTATGAGGATAGTCCTAAAGATAATGAGCAAGGGCTTGAAGGTCAAGCGCGTTGACAAGACGCTGCACAAATTCTCAATGTCTGTCGTTCACGTTTGTCTTTTGATACTTATTCTTGTTATGGTGCTTTCGGCGCTGCAGGTATCGACAAGCTCGATAATCGCGGCTATCGGTGCGGCGGGACTTGCTATCGGTCTTGCGCTGCAAAACAGCCTTTCCAACGTTGCGGGCGGCTTTATCATACTGCTGACAAAGACGTTCAAAATTGGTGACTACATCAGTATTGGCAGTGTTGAGGGATTTGTGGATTCAATCTCCATTTTACAGACGACTATGCTTACTATGGAAAACAAAAGGGTCAGCATACCCAACAAAATGGTCACCGAGTCGATAGTCACAAACTTTACGGCTATGCAAAAGCGCAGGCTGGAGCTTCGTTTCAACATTGCCTACGATGACGACCACAAGAAAGCTATGGCTATTATTTTAAGCATACTCAACACTCACCCCGACATAATCAACGACCCCGACGACCCTATGTGCGTTATGGAGGCGCACGGCGAAAGCGCCATCGTGCTTCTGGCGAGGGCTTGGCTGCCGACCGAAAAGTACTGGGCTGCGCGCTTTGAGGTAATACAAAAGGTCAAGGAGGAGTTTGACCGCAGCGGTATCACGATACCTTTCAATCAGGTGGATATGCATATTAAGAACAATTGAAAAAAAGCCTGCAAATGCAGGCTTTCTTTATGAGACAGCAAACAAAAAGAGCCGCACAATGCGACTCTTTTATTTGTTTCAGGCTTAAATGTTTTCCTTGACCTTTGCAGCCTTACCAACTCTGTCACGCAGATAGTACAGCTTTGCACGGCGAACCTTACCGCGTCTTACTATCTCTACCTTGTCAACAGATGGTGAGTGTACAGGGAAAACTCTCTCAATGCCGCAGCCGTGAGCAACTCTGCGGACAGTAAATGTCTCGCTGATGCCGCCGTGCTTCTTGGCAATAACTGTACCCTCGAATACCTGTATTCTGGACTTGTCACCCTCAACGATCTTAACGTGTACCTTAACGGTATCACCGATGTTGATCTCAGGTATCTCTTTTCTCATGCTTGACTCAGAAATCATTTTTAAAGCGTCCACTTTAAATTCCTCCTTAAATTTTCAGACATTCATACACTTTACAGCGAAAGCATAACTTTCGCAAAGTCAGAGGACTATCCGCTTTAATGTCACCCTTTCGGGAGGCACTAACTCTCGTCACGGCATTTCGCAGGAACTGCCAAGACGGTATCAAATGCTTGTATATTATACCATAACGGCAGGCAAAATGCAACAGCACGCTATGTAAAAATTTCGCCGTTTTCGAGCGCTATCTTTGTGCGAAGTGTACAAATCGTCTCAAATTCTATGCCATAGCGCTCAAAAAACGTATCAAGCACGACATTTGTATTGAGGTTGAAATCCGTGCCTGCGGGCAGGCGCATTGAAAGCTTTACGTTATCGCCGTCGGTCTGCGCATCAAGGACAGTTATATGCGGCTTTATGTCCACAAGGTTCACCGTTTTTTTCTTGGTGCGCTTTTCGATCTCTATCTTTTCAAGCGACATGAAACCGTTCCACTTATCAAGGCACTCCTGCGCGGGTATGCTCGGTTTGAACTTTATATCGTACTCGGCATACTTTATCTCGGTATGCTTGTGAACGGGCTGTGAGACGCTGATTATCTCGATACCCTCGGGGCATTTTTCGCCCAGCTGCTTTTTCACCTGCTCGTTGGGAAGGTTCTGCGTCAGCGCAAAGTCCATGATCTCCACGCGGCTGTCGGTACCCAGCGGCAGTGCAAGCGGAAACATTATATAAACGTGCGGATTGAAGCCCTGCGTATGCCACACGGGCAGCTTTGAGCGCTTGATGATACGCTGCATCGAGCGCATAAAGTCGAGGTGGGAGATGTACCTTGCGCGTCCGTACTTGGCGTAGACAGCGCGGTAGTCAAACTTTTCAATTTGCAGAGTCGACAGCTTGGGCGTTATGTTTTGCGCCACAGTAAACACCTCCGTATTCCTTTTTTATACCGCAGCCCGAACAGCCCTCTTTGCAGTTTCCGGTAGTCTGCGCGGCGTGGGCTTTTTTATTCTCGCGCACGAAAAACTCATGCGAAACAAGGTAGTCAAGGTGTGACCACGGCGCTACCTCGTCGTAGCTGCGGCGGCGATTGGCGTAGAATTTGGTATCTATGCCGCACTCGTCAAATGCCTCCATCCACTTGTCGAATTTGAAATGCTCGTCCCAGCCGTCAAGGTAACAGCCCTTTTTCCACGCGGTATAGATGACCTTGCCGAGCCTGCGGTCTCCCCTTGCAAGCACTGCCTCAAGAATGGAATTTTTCTGCATATGGGTGGAGACCTTTATTTTCTTGCTGGTGACGTTTCTTAAAAGGTGCGCCTGCTTTTCGAGTATCTGCTCGGGGGTGTCCTGCGGCTCAAACTCAAACGGAGTGAATGGCTTTGGCACGAATGTTGCGGTGGAGATAGACACCTGCAAGCCCTTGCCGCGCTTTTCCTTGGGCACTTCAAAATAAAGGTCAACTACCTTTTGCGCAAGCTGCGCTATGCCCGCAACGTCGTCGAGAGTTTCATCGGGCAGCCCGAGCATAAAATACAGCTTGACCGTTGCGTAGCCGCCCTCGAACGCGGTACGGCAGGTGCGCAGTATCTCGTCCTCGGTGAGATTTTTGTTGATAACATCGCGCAGGCGCTGTGTTCCCGCCTCGGGTGCAAAGGTAAGACCGCTTTTGCGCACAGAGGCTATTTTTTCAAGCAGCTCGTCGCTGAACGTATCTACGCGCAGTGACGGCAGCGCAAGGTTTATCTTTTCGCCGTCGGTATAGTCCACAAGGCTTGACAGCAAATCATTTATCTTTGTGTGGTCGCTGGTCGAAAGCGAGGACAGTGAGACCTCCTCGTAGCCCGTCTGCTCGCACAGACACTTGGTTTCATTTTTTATAGTATCAATGTTTTTTTCTCTGAACGGGCGGTAGATAAAGCCCGCCTGACAGAAGCGGCAGCCTCTGATACAGCCGCGCAGCACCTCGACAACTGCCCTGTCGTGAACTATCTGTGTGAAAGGCACGACAAAAGCATCGGGGTAATATACGCTGTCAAAATCAGCAATAACGCGTTTTGTGATTTTTGCAGGTGCTTGCTCGATGTTCGGTGTTATAGCTTTGACCGTGCCGTCATCATTATATGTTACATCATAGAACTGCGGGACATACACGCCCTGTATTTTTACAGCTTCTCTCAAGAATTCGAGCTTTGTGCAGCTCTTTTGTTTCATATTTTCATACAGTTCAAGCAGCTCGACGTTGACCTCCTCGCCCTCGCCGATAATGAACAGGTCAAAAAAGTCGGTCATAGGCTCTGGATTGCACACGCACGGACCGCCGCCGACAACTATCGGCATATCGTCACCGCGCTGCTTTGCAAGCACGGGAATGCCCGCAAGGTCGAGCATTTCAAGCACGTTATTGTAGGAAAGTTCGTATTGCAGCGTAAAGCCCACAAAGTCAAACTCGGTCAACGGGTCAAGGCTTTCAAGAGCGTACAGCGGTATATTGTTTTCGCGCAAAAGTGCGGCAAAGTCGACCTCGGGCATAAAACAGCGCTCACACCACCAGTTTTCGCGCTGATTTTTCAGCCCGTAGAGTATTTTCATACCCAGATGCGACATACCTACATCGTAGGTATCGGGAAAGCAAAAAGCAAAGCGCACATCGACCTTGGACTTGTCCTTTACGACGCTGCCGACCTCTCCGCCGATATATCTCGCGGGCTTTTGCACCTTGAGCAAAAGCCTTTCAATACGTTCTTTCATTGGCTGCACACGCACGACCTCCCTTTTCTCTTTCCTGTTTATCATAACACAAAACCGCGCGCTTGTAAAGTCACGCGGCAAAAATGCTCAGGCACATATAGGCAAGCACGCAAAGCAGCGAGACACTCACGCTGCCGCGCAGGGCTGACACTGCGGCAAGGGCGGCAACAAGCAGTGCAAACGTAGTTTTAACGGCTTTGGCTTTATGCGGGGCGAGCAGAAGGTCAAGCAGTCTGCCGCCGTCAAGACAGCCCGAAGGCAGCAGGTTAAATCCACCCAGCAGGAGATTTGTCTGCGCAAAGAATGTCAGCCTGCCACGCAGGGCGCACGACACGAACGCAAGCGCGAAATTCACCGCGCAGCCGCTTGCGAGGATAAAGACATCCTTGCCGAACGAATTGATTCGCTTTGCGCCAGACAGGCAGATACCGCCGCCGTAGAAAGTGATGCCCTCGGGCTTGCAGCCGCAAAGCAGCATTGCAGCAAGGTGTCCCGATTCGTGCAGGACGCAGCAGGCAAGCATTACAAGCATTTTGCCTGAGTTGCCGCCAAGCAGGCAGGTGAAAGACACCACCGCAAAAAACGAAAAGCACAGCTTGACCGTTATCCCCTTAAATTCAAAGACAAACAAAAATATCACCCCTAAAGCTTATGCGTTCAGGGGTGAAGAATATTACTTTTTCAGCATCGGTGCGAGGAACTGTCCCGTGTAGGACTGCTTGCACTTTGCGACCTGCTCGGGAGTGCCTGTGCAAACGACATTTCCGCCGCCGTCGCCGCCCTCCGGACCGAGGTCGATGATATGGTCGGCTGTCTTTACTACATCAAGGTTATGCTCGATAACAAGCACGGTATTGCCCGCATCTACGAGCTTTTCAAGCACCTCGAGCAGCCTGCTGACATCTGCGGTATGCAAGCCCGTTGTTGGCTCGTCGAGAATGTAGATAGTCTTGCCCGTACTGCGCTTTGAAAGCTCTGCGGCGAGCTTGACACGCTGTGCCTCGCCGCCCGAGAGTGTCGTTGCGGGCTGACCTATCTTGACGTACCCAAGCCCGACCTCAAACAGCGTTTCGAGCTTTCGCTTTATCTTGGGGATATTCTCAAAGAAGGCAACGCCCTCTTCTATCGTCATTTCAAGCACATCGTAGATATTCTTGCCCTTATAGCGCACCTCAAGAGTTTCGCGGTTATAGCGCATACCGCCGCACACCTCGCAGGGAACATACACATCGGGCAAAAAGTGCATTTCTATTTTGATTATGCCGTCACCCTCGCACGCCTCGCAGCGTCCGCCCTTTGTATTGAACGAAAATCTGCCTGCGGTATAGCCTTTCATTTTTGCATCGTTTGTGTTTGCGTAAAGCTCTCTTATATCGTTGAAAACGCCTGTATAGGTCGCGGGGTTTGAGCGCGGTGTTCTGCCTATCGGCGACTGGTCGATAACTATCGCTTTGTCGAGATTTTCTATGCCGAGCATTTTATCGAACTTGCCCGGGTAGGTTTTAGCGCGGTTGAGCTTTGCAGAAAGCTCTTTTTGTATAATTGCGTTGACAAGCGACGATTTGCCGCTGCCCGAAACACCCGTTACGCAGGTGAATGTGCCGAGCGGTATTTTGACATCTATGCCTTTGAGGTTATTCTCCCTTGCACCGAGTACTTCAAGGAACTTGCCGTTTCCCTTTCTGCGCTTTTTTGGTATGGCTATCTTCTTTTTGCCGCTTAAATACTGCCCTGTCACAGACTTTTCGCAGTTCATTATATCCTGCACTGTTCCCGTGGCAACTATCTCGCCGCCGTGGACACCCGCGCCCACGCCGACATCAACTATAAAATCAGCCGCGCGCATTGTATCCTCGTCGTGCTCGACAACGATAACACTGTTGCCAAGGTCGCGCAGGCGTTTGAGTGTAGCGATAAGCTTATCGTTATCGCGCTGATGCAAGCCGATCGATGGTTCGTCAAGGATATACAGCACTCCGACAAGTGACGAGCCTATCTGCGTTGCAAGTCTGATACGCTGGCTCTCGCCGCCCGAAAGCGTTCCGCTTGAACGGGCAAGGGTGAGATAATCAAGTCCGACAGAGGACAGAAAACGCAGTCTGTCCTTTATCTCCTTTATTATGCGCTCACCTATTAGCGTTTCTTTTTTGGTGAGCTGCAAGCCGTCAAAGAAATCAAGCACCTTTACGACCGACAGCTGCGTAAGCTCAAAGATATTCAGCCCGCCGACCGTGACCGAAAGGCTCTCCTTTTTAAGCCTGTGTCCGTGACATTCGGGGCATGGCTCGTCGGTCATTACGGTTTCTATGTCTGCCTTTGAGTACTCGCTCGCAGACTCCTTATAGCGTCTTTCAAGGTTTGGTATGATGCCCTCGAAAGCGCCCTCGTACTCTGCCTTATAAAAGAAATTACCTCCGCGCGTAAGCTTTAACTTTTGTCCGCGCGTGCCGTAAAGAAAGATATCTATTTCATCCTGTTCCAAGTCTTTGACGGGCTTGTCAAGCGATATGCCGTACTGCTTTGAGATAGCCTCAAAGTACATCATCGCTATCGACTTATCGTCAAGCGTATTCCAGCCCGAAGCCTTTATCGCGCCCTGTCTTATCGAAAGTTCCTTGTTTGGTATGATAAGGTCGGGGTTTATCTTTTTGAACACGCCAAGACCCGTACACTTGGGACACGCGCCGAAGGGATTGTTAAACGAGAACATTCTCGGTGTGAGGTCCTCCATTGAGATGCCGTGCTCGGGGCAGGCGTAGTTCTGCGAGAACATCTCCTCTTTGCCGTCTATCACGTCGATAATGACCGTTCCGCCCGTCATACCCATTACAGTTTCAATACTGTCGGTAAGGCGTGTTTTTATTGAGTCCTTTATAACGAGTCGGTCAACGATTATTTCTATATTGTGCTTTTTGTTCTTATCTATCTTTATCTCTTCGGAGAGGTCGTAGGTTATGCCGTCTACCCTTGCTCTTACAAAGCCCGATTTCATACACCTTTCGAGTTCTTTGGCATGCTCGCCCTTTCTGCCTCTGACTATCGGGGCAAGCACCTGTATCTTTGTACCCTGTTCAAGCGACATTACCTTATCGACTATCTGGTCGATAGTCTGGTGCTTTATCTCCCTGCCGCAGACGGGACAGTGCGGTATGCCTATACGCGCATACAAAAGACGCAGATAGTCATATATCTCGGTGACTGTTCCGACTGTTGAACGCGGGTTTTTCGAGGTAGTCTTCTGGTCTATCGAAATAGCAGGCGAAAGTCCCTCGATGGTATCAACATCGGGCTTGTCCATCTGCCCAAGGAACATTCTCGCATATGACGACAGCGACTCGACATATCTTCGCTGACCGTCGGCATATATCGTATCAAACGCAAGCGAGGACTTGCCCGAGCCCGAGAGTCCCGTCATAACAACGAGCTTATCACGCGGGATAGTCACATCAACATTTTTCAGATTGTGCTCTCTTGCACCCTTTATCACAATTTCATTTTTTGCCATATAAACACTCCGATTTGTTTAATCTATTTTATCTCACACACCAGCATTAAGCTTCCCTGTACGACCATAACACTAAGCGGCTTGAAATCACAGCCTCCGTTGAAACTGCATATTTTCTTATTCAATGCGTCCTCCTCTTCTACCAGGGGACGTTCATCCTCTTCTCTGTTTCTGTCCAAATCATCAAAGAACTGGTCTGCGTCAATATAATCAATGGGCGAAACAACTTTGTCAAATTCATCATCGCTTAGAAAACTCAGATCAACAGAATAGAATGGCACCACCGCATACGAGACCTTCTTTTCGTTTATAGCTTCCATATGCTCATCAATGTTATCGGGATCTGTAAAGAACACGTTGTCGCAGTCCCTTACATATGTGCTGTAGCACAGCTGTATCCACCCTTTAGGTACGAATATCACGACATTGGTGTCTTTTGCAAGCTCGGCTAAATCCGTATACGAATCTGAATTTGTGAAATAAAACATACACGGAAACGATATATTGACCCTTGCTGCGATAAGCACACACACCGTAAGCACAGCTGCTGCACTATGCTTTTTGATTTTAGGCAGATGCCTTGCTGCAATATGGATAAGATAAACCGAAACAGCACACACCATAGGATAAAGCATAAAAATGTATCTTCGTGTATAATAGCCCATATCAACGATATCTACTGTTCTTGCGGTGACAACTATAAGAGCAAGCGATGAAAGAACGATAAACAAGCAGGTATAGTTTGCCGTGCGAAGTCTTTTGACGATCAGCTTTCTGAATTCAGCGAACGACTTAAACTTTTGTCTGACCATGCCGGACAGTTTCTTGAACCATGCGCTTTTTCTGAAAAGGAAACACAGCAGCACAATAAAGATGACTACAATAAAAAGAGCTGCTTTATAGTATATATTGCGTTCATCTTCAAGCGCACTTACACCTATACCTACCGACTGCGACAAAACAAAATTGCTTATGCGGTATATCGATGCCATAAACGGAAACGATGCTTTATGAGCACCGCTGTACCCCAGCACATGCTTGAATATATAAGGGAACGCGGCAAACGACGCACAAAGTGTGCCGAGCACGGTAAGCCCGTATGAAAACATATACTTTATCTTTTTTCTGCACAAAAGATAGATACACATTGATGCAGTATACACACCGCAGAATGCGACTACACTGTAGTTGGCAAGGAAAAGACAAAACGAACTTATCCCGACACCGACGAGCGCAGGTTTTGACATCTTGCCTTGTTCGGAAATCATACTGCCGTAAACACAGGCGCTGTAATATACATACATAACCAAAAGCATTGTGATAAAGCAGTACTGTCTTAAGAATATAACTGTCGACAGCGCACCTGTTCCCGCGCCGTACAGCAGACAGCAGCAAAGTGCAGTCTTTTCGCTTTTGCTCATCAGCTTAACGAGCTTGAACAGATAAATCTGTATTACCGCCATTGACACCAGATTGATAAAAAGGGCATAATACGGCGAAAAGCTGTCGGGGAAGAACGAACAGATGGTGTGAAGTATGAAATAATACAGCGGCGGATGGTGGTCAAGTGCCTGATTATGATACACCGATGCATACGAAAACCTTTCGCCCTGCTGAACGGTTATGTAATCATTATAGACCTGTGAGTCAGTCCACTCTCCGAAATGGCGGATATCCTCACTTTCTATATCATCCACATAGATATTGTCATCCATAAATACATACGGTTGGTAATAGCTGTTTGAAAGACCGTAGCTGCATATCTCGTCGGAATGATATCCCATTTTTTTGGTGGCAAATATAACAGTTGAGTAAATCAGCTGGATAACAATGATAACGGCAAGCAGTATGACCGAATTGTATTTTTTTATAATATCCTTCATTATATTTCACCTTTCGGAAAACATTGGTCAGTCTTCGCCGCGCAGTTCTTTTATCTTATCACGCAAAAAAGCTGCGTGCTCAAAGTCAAGCAGCCTTGCAGCCTCTTTCATCTGCTTTGTCAGCTTGTCGATAAGAACATTTCTTTCCTGTCTTGACATTTTGAGTGTCTGCCTTGTCTTGTACTCGACATCTTCCTTTGTGGATATCTCGATAACATCGCGAATATCCTTGACGATAGTTTTCGGAACTATCCCGTGAGCCTCGTTGAACGCCATCTGAAGCTCGCGCCTTCTTTGCGTTTCGCTTATTGCAGCCTCCATTGAGCGCGTTACCTCGTCGGCATACATTATTACCTGACCGCCTGCGTTTCGCGCGGCTCTGCCTATGGTCTGTATAAGCGACTGCTCGCTGCGCAAAAAGCCCTCTTTGTCCGCATCGAGTATCGCAACGAGCGACACCTCGGGCAAGTCAAGTCCCTCGCGCAGAAGATTTATGCCGACAAGCACGTCAAACTCGCCAAGGCGCAGGTCGCGTATTATCTCCATACGCTCAATGGTATCAATCTCGCTGTGCATATAGCGCACCTTGATGTCAAAGCCCTTTAGGTAGGTCGTAAGATCCTCCGCCATTTTCTTTGTAAGCGTGGTGACAAGCACTCTTTCTTTTCTCTCGATGCGCTTGTTTATCTCGCCCATAAGGTCCTCTATCTGACCCTGTGTCGGCTTGACTATGACCTCGGGGTCAAGCAGTCCCGTCGGTCTGATTATCTGCTCGACTATCTGCCCCGATTTTTCCTTTTCAAAGGGCCCCGGGGTCGCCGAGACAAATATTGCCTGACCTATCCTGTCGTAGAACTCGTCAAACTGCAGCGGTCTATTATCAAGTGCCGAGGGCAGTCTGAAGCCGTAGTCGATAAGCGTCTGCTTGCGCTGTCTGTCGCCAGAATACATCGCCCTTATCTGCGGCAGGGAAACGTGCGACTCGTCTATTATTATCAGAAAATCCTCGGGCAGATAGTCAAGCAGGGTGAACGGTGCGCTGCCCGCGGGTCGTCTTTCAAGCACTCTTGAATAGTTCTCGATACCGCTGCAAAAGCCTATCTCCTCAAGCATCTCAATATCGTAATTTGTGCGCTGTGCGATACGCTCTGCCTCGATAAACAGCTCGTTATCCTTGAAATACTTAACGCGCTCGTCAAGCTCCTGCTTTATCTCCTCAATCGCATCGCGCATCTTGTCCTTGCTGACAACATAGTGGCTCGCAGGGAAGATCATATAGTGCAGATAGCTGCCTATCAGCTCGCCCGTAACGACATTTACCTCGCTTATGCGGTCTATCTCGTCGCCGAAAAACTCGACACGCACCGCTTTATCGGTAGCGTTTGCGGGCATTATCTCGACAGTATCGCCGCGCACTCTGAACTTTGTTCTGGTAAGGCTGATATCGTTTCTTTCGTACTGTATGCCGACAAGCTGTGCGATAAGCGCCTCGCGTGATATTTCCTGCCCCTTGCGGATAGATACCATCATCGACTTATACTCCGACGGGTCGCCCATTGAGTATATACACGACACGCTGGCTACGATTATAACGTCGCGCCTTTCTGCGACTGCGGCAGTTGCCGAGTGACGCAGGCGGTCGATATCCTCGTTGACGTCGGAATCCTTTTCGATATAGACATCCTTGCTGGGCACATACGCTTCGGGCTGGTAATAATCGTAATATGACACAAAATACTCCACGGAATTGTTCGGAAAAAACTCCTTGAACTCCGAGCAGAGCTGTGCGGCAAGTATTTTATTGTGCGCAAAAACAAGCGTGGGCTTATTGACGCGTGCTATGACGTTCGCCATTGTAAAGGTCTTGCCGGAGCCTGTAACGCCCATGAGCGTCTGCTCCTTCATACCCTTTTCCAGACCGTCTACAAGCGCATCTACGGCTTGCGGCTGGTCGCCTGCGAGTTTATAATCGCTGACAAGTTCAAAGTGATCCATAAAATCTCCTATCGCAAAATCGAACAAGTGTTTTCATTTATTGTACCACATTCTATTTTTAATGTAAAGGGTTTTTTTGAACTTTTTTATGGCATATCTTTGAACGCCTGCGGTGCACTTGAAAATAAGCGCAAAGTATGCTACAATAGTTGAAAACATCAGAAAGGACAACTGCGATGCGTGAATTTGTGATAAACAAAAATGACAGCGGACAGCGGCTTGACAAGTTTGTGACAAAGGCTGTAAAAAATCTGCCGCAGAGCCTGCTATACAAATACATACGCTTAAAGCGCATAAAGCTCAACGGCAAGCGGTGCGCGATATCCGACAGGCTGTGCGAGGGCGATGTTTTACAGCTTTACATAAATGACGAGTTTTTTGAGGACGACACATCAAAGCCCGAATTTCTCAAAGCGCCGCCGAGCCTTGACATTGTCTACGAAGACGACAACATTCTGCTGTGCGACAAAAAGTGCGGACTGGTCGTTCACGAGGACGAGAGCGGTGTCAGCGACACGCTTATCAACCGCATACTGCACTATCTGTATGACAAGGGTGAATATAATCCCGAAGCCGAACACTCGTTTGTGCCTGCGCTGTGCAACCGCATTGACCGCAATACAAGCGGCATTGTCATCTGCGCAAAGAATGCACAAAGTCTGCGGATACTCAATCAGAAGGTCAAGGACAGAGAAATTGACAAGCGGTATCTGTGCGTGACGGTGGGCGTTCCGCCAAAGAAGCAGGACACGCTGACAGCTTACCACGAGCGCAATGAAAAAACAAAGGTCGTTAAGATAAGTGACAAAAAGACACCATACAACAAGACAATGACAACGCAGTACAAAGTGCTGAAAACAAGCGCAGACAAGCGCCTTGCGCTATTGGAGGTAAAGCTGATAACGGGGCGCACGCATCAGATAAGGGCGCATCTTGCGCACATAGGGTACTGCCTGCTGGGTGACGGAAAATACGGCATTAACAGCGTCAACAGAGAATATAATGTAAAGACGCAGGCTTTGTGTGCATACAAGCTGGGGTTTGAGTTCAAAACAGACGCGGGCATTCTTTCATACCTTGACGGCAAAAGCTTTGAGGTAAAAAATGTATGGTTCACGCAAAAGCTTTTTGATTGAAAGACAAAGCGTCATCTGTTCCAAAAATCAGGTCGAATTTTTGTGTATTATTTGAGAGAAAACTGCTTGCTATTGTGCAATAAATATGTTATAATTGATTAGTTGAATTTTTTCGACATATTTCTTTACAGTTCGGAGGAGTAACTATGACAGGCGATCTTCATTGCCATACTACGCTTTCAGACGGAAGCTTGGGTATAGAGGAAACTATCGTTCAAGCCAAGAGAATGGGACTTGATTTTCTCGCTATAACCGATCACGACACACTTTCATCTTCAAGCAGAGCAAAGATACTCGGTGAGAGATACGGCGTGCAGGTCATTCCTGCGGTTGAGCTTTCGGCTTGGGACAAAAAGCGAAACAGCAAGGTACATATCCTGTGTTACGCTCCGCAGAAGCCTGACAGGCTTGAGGGTCTTTGCCTCAAATCCTGCCAGATAAGGACAGAGTGTGCAAAGGACATGATAAAGAAAGTCCTTGACAGATACCCTATCCCGGAAGACGCTGTTTTGAAATACACAAAAGGCTCAAAGAGCATTTACAAATCGCACATAATGCGTGCGCTGGTCAATTACGGTTACGCTACCGAACTTTACGGCTCTGTAAATGACAAGCTGTTTGCGGCACCTCACGGCGAGTGCCTTGTTACAAGAGAGTACCCCGATGTAAACTTTGTGCTTGACCTTATCCACTCGTCAAAGGGCATAGCTGTTATGGCGCACCCTGTTATGTTCAACAACATAGCTCTGCTCAAGGAGCTTATCGAGGCGGGCAAGATAGACGGCATTGAGGCTTACCACTTCTCTGCTACGCCGCAAAAGCAAAAGGAGCTTGCCGAGCTTGCCAAAAAGCACGACCTTATCGTGACGGGCGGTTCGGATTTCCACGGGCTTTACAACAGCACTATGACGCACATAGGCAAGTTCGTCACCGACCAGGAGAACCTTGACAAGATGTTCAAGCTTATCCACGCAAATGTTCAGAAATCCAAACAGAATGCTGTAAAGACCGAGCAGTAAGATATCAGCGAGGAGCATTGCCGCGGCAGTGCTCTTTTAGATGTAAGAGGTAAGAAATAAGAGGTAAGAAACAGAGGTAAAGAAAATGGACGTAATGGAAAAATCACTTGAAATGCACAAAAAATGGGCCGGCAAAATTGAGGTCTGCTCACGCACGAAGATAAACAGTGCGCAGGACTTAACGCTGGCGTATACCCCGGGCGTTGCAAAGCCCTGCCTTGAGATACAGAAGAACCCCGACCTGTCATACGAGCTGACAAGAAGGGCAAACCTTGTGGCAGTTATAACCGACGGCAGTGCGGTGCTTGGTCTTGGCAACATCGGCGGACTGGCAGGTATGCCTGTTATGGAGGGCAAGTGCGCTCTCTTTAAGGAGTTTGCAGACGTTGATGCGTTCCCGCTTTGCATAAAGTCAAACGATGTTGACGAGATCGTGAACACTATCGCGCTTATCGGCGACAGCTTCGGCGGAATAAACCTTGAGGACATCGCTGCACCGCGATGCTTTGAGATAGAGGCAAAGCTCAAAAAGAAGCTGGATATACCCGTTTTCCACGATGACCAGCACGGCACGGCTATCGTTGTTGCGGCGGCGCTGATGAACGCGTGCAAGGTCGCAGGCAAGAAGATAAGCGACATCACGCTGGTAATAAACGGTGCGGGCGCTGCGGGCTGCGCTATCGGCAAGCTGATACTTTCTCTGGGTGTCGGCGAGCTTATAATGGTCGACCGCGAGGGTATAATCTGCGAGGGCGACAAGATGCTCAACGAGGCTCACGAGGAAATGTCAAAGGTCACAAACACAAAGCATCTGCGCGGCACTCTGGCAGACGCTCTTAAAGGTGCTGACGCTTTTGTGGGCGTATCAAAGCCCGATCTTGTGACAGAGGAAATGGTAAGATCCATGGCGGATAAGCCGATGATCTTTGCAATGGCAAACCCTGTACCTGAAATAATGCCAGACAAGGCAAAGGCTGCGGGTGCGTTTATTGTCGGCACGGGACGCTCTGACTTCCCTAACCAGATAAACAATGTTATTGCGTTCCCGGGAATTTTCAAGGGCGCGCTGGCTGTAAGGGCTACGGACATAAACGAGGAAATGAAAATGGCGGCTGCAAAGGCAATCGCCGGCTGCGTCAGTGACGAGGAGCTGAATGCGGAATTTATCCTGCCAAACTCGTTTGACAGAAAGGTGCCTGTCGCAGTTGCACAAGCAGTTGCACAAGCGGCGCGCGACACGGGTGTTGCAAGGATTTAAGGAGGGTGCTTATGAAAACGGTAAACTATGTTCCCAAGGGTGTTTGCTCACGGCAGATACAGTTTAAGATAGACGGCGACATTGTGCGTGACGTAAAGTTCACGGGCGGCTGCCACGGAAATTTGCAGGGCATTGCAAAGCTCGTTGAGGGTATGAAGATAGATGATGTTATCCAGCGGCTTGACGGAATAAACTGCAACGGCAAGGGTACGTCCTGCCCCGACCAGTTCGCAAAGGCGCTGAAAGCATATAAGTAAAAGTATTAACAAGGCTCTCCCCGTGAGAGCCTTTAGCATTGCACAAATTATGAACAAACTTTTTGTTCATTAATCCAAATCGCGTGACGATGTTGTCCGAAATGATTGACGAAATTTTGTATATATCTTATAATAGCAGTATGGGAAACCATATCTTCAGTATGGAGAATTTTTCTATATTATTCGGAGGCGATAAACATATGAAAACAAAAAGACGACTTCTTGCCGTTCTGACCAGCCTTGCGCTCACTGCTGCGCTTGCACCGATGACCGCTTTTGCAGACCCTGCGGAAACACCTACAAGCTACGGGCTATATGTCAACGGTGAACAGTTTACCAGCGAAAAGCTGACGATAACCTGCGGTGAGGGTACGGCTGTATTTGACGGTGAATCTACACTTACGCTGAAAAATGCGACTGTGGACAAAATAAGCGACGGCGGCTACGGCGTTATCAACAGCAAGCTTGAAAGCGTAAACATCAAGCTTGAGGGCAAGAATACACTTGACGGTGATAACGGAACAAACGACGGTATAGATGCTGCAGGCGGCTGTAATGTAACTATTACAGGTGAGGGTTCGCTGGATATCGTTAATACTTACTACGGCACATATATCGGCAGCTATGACAAGGAAGGTGCTGACCTGACTGTAAAGGATGCAACCGTTACTGTCAAGGATTCAAAGGCGGCGGCTCTGTGGGCAAACCACGATATAACCTTTGACAATGCAAAGGTGAGCGTTGACAGAGCAAGCCAGGACAACTACAACGGTATCGTTTCAAACATCGGCGGTACTGTAACAGTTAAAAACGACAGTGAGCTTAATGTTGCAAACAAGGCTTCCTGCATACTTTTAGGAAACGGTGACACATCTTCTCACGCTTTTGTTTTGGAGTCAGGCAATGTCACTCTTGTATCGACCTCGGAAGAAGCTGACTATGGTTATGCTGTAAAGTTCCAGCCTGTAACTGACGATGGCGATGATAAGGGCAAGGTCAACGGCAAAATAACCGTTAACGGCGGTACTCTCGACGTTACATCGGCAGTAGGCGGCACAAACCTCACAACTGATGATATCGTATTCGGTGAGGGCATAGGCTACACCAAGGGCGAGTCGCTTACAGAGTCGGGCAACGTTGTTGTTTCAAAGGAAGAACACACACACGTTTTCGGTGACTGGAAAGTAACACAGCAGCCTACTATCGTTGGCGCAGGTGTTGAAACACGCACATGCAAGTGCGGCGAGGAAGAGACAAGACCTTACGGCACTGCTCTTACTACCGAGCGCGCATCAGGCAAGAACAGATTTGCTACATCTCTTGAAATAGCTGCAAAATTCAAGAACGCAAACGGCAACAAGCCTCTTGAAAACATCATCATCGCTTCGGGTGCCGACTTTGCAGATGCTCTTTCCGCTACATATCTTGCAAAGGTAAAGAACGCTCCTATCCTTATCACAGCAGGTGATGCAAAGGCAGTTATCGACCCGATATACAGCTTTATCAGCGAAAACGCTGTTGAAAAGGCTAACATCTTTATCGTAGGCGGAACAGGCGTTGTTCCCGATTCCGTTATAAAGACTCTTACAGGCAAGGGATACAGCGTTAAGCGCCTTGCAGGCAAGAACAGATTCCTCACAAACATTGAGGTTCTCAAAGAAGCAGGTGTCAAGGACGAGGAGCTGCTTATCGCTTCGGGTACAGATTATGCAGACGCACTTTCTGCTTCGGCAGTAGGTAAACCGATACTTCTCGTTTCGGGCAAGGCTTCAGGCATGACTGCTGACCAGAAGGCATACCTCAAAACTCTTTCATCTAAGAAGGGTTACGTTATCGGCGGTACTGGCGCTGTAAGCACAGGCATTGAAAACGATGCAAAGGCTGTTATGACAGTAGAGCGCGTAATGGGCAAGAACAGATACGAGACTTCGGTTGCTGTTGCCAAGAAATTCTTCACAAATCCAAAGGCAGTTGCTATCGCTTACGGTCTGAACTACCCTGACGGACTTTGCGGCGGACCTCTTGCTATCGCATACGGCTGCCCGCTGCTGCTCACAGTTGATTCTCTGCCAGACGCTGCTGTAAATTATGCAAAGAGCGCAGGCATCAAGTCGGCTGTTACATTCGGCGGTACAACACTTGTTTCGGAAAAGACAGTCAACAAGATAATCGGCAAATGATACTGATATTTAAGGCTCCTTTCGGGGAGCCTTTTTTTGTCCGTATTGACAACAGCAAGCGGTGTATTGTATAATTACTATGGTATGCAAACTTTTAAAACGGAGGAACAGGATTTGAAAAGACTTATATCGCTGGCAGCTGCCGCAGGACTTATCTTCAGCCCACTGTCTGCACTGCCCCAAAGCCGAAACACAGATTTTACGTCTATAAGCGCCGCTGCACAGACAAGCGGTGACTGGGAATACAGGCTGCTTGCCGACTCAACAGCGGAGATAACAGGCTGCAAGAGCAGCGCTGTGTCTGTCACTATACCGCAAACGCTCGACGGCAAAAAGGTTACAAGGCTTGCAGATGCGCTGTTTGCGGGCAGCAGCATTGAAAGCGTTACGATACCGCAGGGCGTTGAAGCTATCGGCGGAAGTGCATTTGCAGGGTGCGAAAAGCTCAAAAGCGTGAGCCTTGCAGGCAGCGTTAAGCAGCTCGGCACAGCAGAACACGGGTTCGTGTTTTTGGGCTGCAAAAGCCTTGAAAAGATAACTCTCCCAAGCGGTATAACTGCGATAGAGCAGGGACTTTTCCGCGGGTGCGAGAGCCTTAAAAGCATTACGATCCCAAGCACTGTCACAAGCATAGGTTATCAGGCTTTCGGCGAGTGCAGGGGTCTGACCGTTATCGACCTGCCCGAAGGCGTAAAGACTGTTGACGACTTTGCCTTTGACGGCTGCACCTCGCTTACGGCGATAAATGCAAGCGATAAGAGCAGCAGCTTTTGCTCTGTTGACGGGGTGCTTTACAATAAGGACAGGACAAGGATCATAAAATGCCCTGCTTTAAAGGCTTATGTTTCGATACCTTCAAGCGTTTTTGAGATAAGCAGCGCCTGCTTTGCGGACAATCGCGAGATGACCTCTGCCGTTATTCCAAGCACGGTGGGTATCATCGGCAAAATGGCGTTCAGCGGGTGTGTTAAGCTGAAAAACATCTACGTGAACTCGGCGAGCAAGAATTACAGCGCGCTTGACGGCTTGCTTTACGACAAGGACAAAACACAGCTTTTATGCTGTCCAAACGGCAAGACCGTGCTGCCAAGCCTGCCGCTGTCGGTGACAAAAATAGGCTGCGGAGCTTTTTACGGCAACACCTCTCTGCAAACCGTTCAGCTGCCCGCAGGTGTTACCGAAATAGATGACTACGCATTTGCGCACAGCGCGGTCAAGGATATAACCATTGGCGAAAATGTAAAAAGGATCGGAGACATGGCTTTCAGCTTTTGCAGAGAGCTTACAGACGTTACGCTCTCAAAGGGTGTTGAAACGCTCGGCGAAAGGGCATTTTCCAACTGCACGAGCCTGAAAAGCGTTTATGTTCCGTCAACGGTAAAAACAATTGGCACGGGCGCGCTGGGCGTTTACAGCACGGATACCTCTGCTGATTTGCCTGTCAAGGACTTTGTGCTGTACTGCGAAAGCACGGGCAGCGAGGGTGCGCGCTACGCCAAGCAGCAGGGCATAAGCTACAAAACCGCACCGAGCTACACCCGCCTTGCAGGAAAGCAGCGCTTTGATACGGCAGTGGCAATCTCAAAGGAAACATATACAAAGGCGGAAACTGTTGTTATTGCATCGGGGCTTGACTATGCAGACGCACTGGCAGGCGTGCCGCTTGCAAAGGCATACGACTGCCCTATCCTGCTGGCAGGCAAGGACAGCTTAACGAATGAGACCCTTGAAGAAATTAAACGGCTGGGTGCAAAGTCTGTTGTAATTCTCGGCGGTGAGGGTGCAGTCGGAAAAGGCGTACAGACTGCGTTAGTACAGAATGGAATCAGTGAAAAATCTATAAAGCGCATAGCGGGCAAAACAAGATTTGAAACGGCCGCGCTTATCGCGGACGAGCTTGAAAAGCTCACGGGAACGCAGCCCAAGGAAGCGTTTGTGGTATCCTACAGCAGCTTTGCAGACGCGCTGTCTGCAAGCACGGCAGCTGCGATAAAAGGCGCACCGATACTTTACGCCGCAAAGGACGGCGAGCTTAACGCGCAGACCAAAGCGTGTCTTGCAAAGGTCGAAAAAGCCTACATAATCGGCGGTGAGGGAGTTATCTCGGGTGCAATGCTCGAACTTGCAAAGGGCGCAACTGCCAAAAAGCAAGCAGAGCGCATTTTCGGCGCGAACAGATACAAGACCTGCGTTGCGGTCAACGAAAGGTTCAAGGATATTCTCGGCGGCAGCAAGATATGCGTGGCAAAGGGTCTTGACTTCCCCGACGCACTTGCGGGCGGTGTGCTTGCCGCTGCAAAAGCTGCACCGATGTTTCTTGCGGATCAATTGCTGTCAAACGAGCAAGCAAGCTACTTAAAGTCCAAAAAAGCGGACAGTTTATATGTGCTTGGCGGCATTGGCGCGGTAAATGAAAGGCTTGTGCAAAGCATAAGCGCAGCAGGCACAGCATAAGCTTCCAATTGATTTATACACCGAATTTGTCAAAAGTATAAAATTTCTTCAAATCGGACAAAAGCACTTGAAAAATACCTCGGTATGCGTTATAATATTAGTGCATGTATTTGTTATACATTGACTATTTTTGAGAGGAGTTTAATAATGATCTATTCTCACGAAGTTGAAACAATGTGCCCTATCGCACAGGGCGTTGCTCACGGCGCTGCTCCTATCCCGGAGGAAGCTAAGTGGGTAAAGGCAAAAGAGATCAAGGACATCTCTGGATTCACACACGGCATCGGCTGGTGCGCACCTCAGCAGGGTACCTGCAAGCTGACGCTCAACGTTAAGGAAGGCGTTATACAGGAGGCTCTGGTAGAGACTATCGGCTGCTCTGGTATGACACATTCCGCAGCTATGGCAGCTGAAATACTTCCGGGCAGAACTATCCTTGAGGCGCTTAACACAGACCTCGTTTGTGATGCTATCAATACCGCTATGAGAGAGCTTTTCCTGCAGATCGTTTACGGTCGTTCGCAGAGCGCATTCTCCGAGGGCGGACTTGTTGTCGGCGCAGGACTTGAGGATCTGGGTAAAGGTCTGCGTTCACAGGTCGGCACAATGTACGGCACACTCGCAAAGGGACCTCGTTATCTTGAGATGACAGACGGCTATGTAACAAAGCTGGCTCTCAATGCTGATGACGAGATAATCGGCTATAAGTTCGTTAACTTCGGCAAGATGATGGACTTCATCAAGGCAGGCGACGATGCTAACACAGCATTCGAGAAGGCTCAGGGTCAGTACGGCAGAGTTGATGACGCTGTTAAGCTTGTTGACCCAAGAAAAGAATAAGGAGGTAACGAGTTATGGCATTGTTTGAATCATATGAGAGAAGAGAAAAGCAGATTCTCGCTGTTATCAAAGAGTACGGCATCAATTCTATCGAAGAATGTGCTGATGTATGCAAGGAAAAGGGTCTTGACATCTACGCTCTGGTAGAGAAGATCCAGCCTATCTGCTTTGAAAATGCAAAGTGGGCTTACACAGTAGGCTGCGCTATCGCTATAAAGAAGGGCTGCAAGAAGGCTTCAGAGGCTGCTGCTGCTATCGGTGAGGGACTTCAGGCTTTCTGTATCCCCGGCTCTGTTGCTGACCAGAGAAAAGTTGGTCTTGGTCACGGTAACCTGGGCAAGATGCTGCTTGAGGAGGACACAGAGTGCTTTGCATTCCTCGCAGGTCACGAGTCATTCGCTGCTGCAGAGGGCGCTATCGGTATCGCTGAAAAGGCTAACAAGGTTAGACAGAAGCCTTTGAGAGTTATCCTTAACGGTCTTGGCAAGGACGCTGCACAGATCATCGCAAGAATCAACGGCTTTACATATGTTGAGACTGAAATGGATTACGCTACAGGCGAGGTAAAGGAAGTATTCCGCAAGGCTTACTCCGAGGGACTTCGTGCAAAGGTAAACTGCTACGGTGCTAACGACGTAAGAGAAGGCGTTGCTATCATGTGGAAGGAAAACGTTGACGTTTCCATCACAGGTAACTCCACCAACCCGACAAGATTCCAGCACCCTGTTGCAGGTACATACAAGAAGGAAAGAACAGACGCTGGCAAGAAGTACTTCTCCGTTGCTTCGGGCGGCGGCACAGGAAGAACTCTGCACCCTGACAACATGGCTGCAGGTCCTGCTTCCTACGGTATGACCGATACACTCGGAAGAATGCACTCTGATGCACAGTTTGCCGGCTCGTCCTCTGTTCCTGCTCACGTTGAGATGATGGGACTTATCGGTATGGGCAACAACCCGATGGTTGGCGCTACTGTTGCTTGTGCAGTTGCTGTTGAAGAGGCTATGAAGTAATAGCGGACAAGCATAATAATAAAGACGTTCCTGTAAATCGGGAACGTCTTTTTTATGCATTTATCTGTTCACAGGCACAATGTTTGACATTTGTGCACGATAATAATTGCGTTTAGCGTGCAAATTGTTGCATATATATACAAAAAACCTATAAATGTTGTATAATTAAATGCGTAAAAATGCTAATTATCCAAATTATCCCCTTGGCAGCGCTGTGAACTCTTTTCGCGGCGCTGCCGCTTTTAAAAATATGACATTTTCTTTAATTTTTAGACGATATCATTTCTTTTTTGGCAATAATATGCTATAATCAAAATATGCTTTGATTTACAGTTTTGAAAGGAATTTACGCTATGAGACTTGCCGTGCTTGATGATGAAAAAGCCTTTATAAATGAATTTACAGCCCTGACCTCACAGATGATGCCTGATGCACAGGTGATAGGCTTTGACAAAGAGGACGAGCTTATCGACTGCATTGGCAGCGAAAGGCTCGACTGTATCTTTATGGACATATGTCTTGATAACAGCAGCGGCATTGACACCGCAAAGCGCGTGACGGATATATCGCCCGATATACCCGTGGTGTTTGTTACAGGGTATCCGCAGCAATACTGCCAGAGCATTTTTCTTGAGCATTTTGACTTTGAGCCGTTTGCTTTTGTGTGCAAACCGATTAAAAAGCAGATCCTGCAAAGAGTTTTTGAAAAGCTAAAAGTCAAAGGCAAGGATAAAGGATCCGATATAACTCTACATTCGGGCAGACAGGATATTATTTTAAGCACAGACGAGATAAAATATGTGGAATCAAGCAGGTGGTATGTGCTTGTACATACTGCCGACAAGGTGATTACCGTTCGTTCAAAACTGTCGGACATCCAGCAGCTTTTGCCCGATAGCTTTATAAGCTCGCACAAAAGCTATATTGTCAATTCAAGCTATGTCCGTGCTTTCAATTCTACCGCTGTAACGCTGCAGGACGGCACAGAGCTGCCCGTAAGCAGAAGCCACAAGAACGAGTTCAAGCAAAGGCTGCTGAGCATAAAGGGGTTCGGATAATGCTGCGGTATCTATGCTATACAGCGTGGTGCGTGTTTTCAAATGTACCGATGTTTATCGGTCTGCACCTGAACCTCACTGAGAGGATAAAAAATAAGCTGCTGAAGTATTTGCCGATAATAGCTGTCAATTTGGGCTATCTTATTTTTGCATTGATTTTTACTACCGAGAACAATGTTATGCGCATGTGCTTTTTTATAATCTATCTTTTGTATGCTGTTACAGCGTTTTCGGAAAAGCCGTGGAAATCGTTAGTCGTTGCGTCATCGCTCGGCGCGCTGTCGTTTGCGATAGACCTTGTTGTTGAGTTCCCCGTATATTTGTTCAACGGTAAGGTGCTGACACCTTCCGATGCGAACTGGAATACATTTTTGCTGTGCATTTGCTTCGGGCTTACATATATGATATCAATTATCATCTACACCCGATTCAACAGAAAAAACGAAAAGGTCGTTGATAAAACGGCTGTGCTGTTTTTTATGATGCCTTTGAGCAATATGTTTCTGATACTCGCTGTGGCGTCGGCGTTTAACGCACCTGATTTCTGGACTCCTTTGAGGTCGACACTGCTGACTCTGGGAGTCATTGTTATGGTTGCCTCACTGTTTTTGCTCTACCGTGCGATGAGGGAAAACTACCGTGCAAAGCAATCGCAGATGAAGCTTGCGCAGCTTGAATACAACCAGAAGCTTTCGGAAAGCTACTTTGACAACATCACACAAAGCGCGCAGATGCTGATGAAATACAAGCATGATTTCAATAATATGATAACGACTGCGCTGCATATGGTGAACTCAAACGACGAAAGCACCAAGCAGCAGGGCGTTAAGCTGCTTGAACAGATAAAAGAGAAAAACAGCGAAACGGCACTCCCCTTTTACTGCAAAAACCCTGTTGTAAACACTATCCTTTTTGACAAAGCTTCAAGAGCGCAGACGGAGGGAATTGATTTCATTACGGACGTTAAGCTGCCCGAAAAGCTTAATATTGAGCTTACCGACCTTTGCAGCATTTTTTCCAATCTGATAGATAACGGTCTGCGCAGCGCGTGTGAGAGCGAGGACAACCGTCTTGAACTTAAAGCGTGGTGTGACGCGGGGTATATGTTCGTGCGCACGAAAAACTATCCCGACGAGGATTTTCAAGTGCCCGAAAAAGAAAAGCAGTTTGATATAAGCAACATTTCGGGCCACGGCTACGGGCTGTCGATACTAAAAGATATGGCTGAAAAGTACGGCGGCAGCTTTGAGATGAAAATGGAAGGCGGAGCCTTTGAGGCAATGTGCTGCGTGAATATCAGCGGATGAAAAATGCCTGAAGCTGCATAGATATGTACTTTCAGGCACTTTTTATTCCATTATTTCTGCATTGAAAAGCTTTGAAAAACGTGTTATACTAAAGGTGTTCCAAGAGAACAAATACTTATAACGGCGGACATCAAAATGTGCAACTTTTCATATTTTTATGACATTCTGAAGTGGCTTTGCAGCTTTGGTTTCTGCAAATAGTCTAAAAGTACAGACATAACAAAAAACAGCCTTTCGGGGCTGTTTTTTATGTCCAAAAAAATGTACAGTCATTATTCTCTTACCGTCCAGTCGATTGGCTCTATGCCGTTTTTCTCAAGAAAAGCATTGACCTTTGAGAAATGGCGGCAGCCGAAAAATCCACGATGCGCCGAAAGCGGCGACGGATGCGGCGACTGAAATACAGCGTGAAGTGGATTTGTAATAAATGACGCTTTTGCGCGCGCATTAGCACCCCACAGAATAAATGCTATCGGTCTGTCAGCGTTATTCAGCTTGCGGATAACTTCATCGGTGAGAATCTCCCACCCTTTGCCGTGGTGCGAGTTCGCCTGTCCCTCACGCACGGTGAGCGATGTATTCAAAAGCAGCACGCCCTGCTTTGCCCAGCAGGTAAGGTCGCCGCTTTTAGGAATGGGTATCCCCAGATCATCGTGCAGCTCTTTATAGATATTTTGCAGCGACGGCGGCAGCATTACACCCTTTTGCACGGAAAAGCACAAGCCGTGTGCCTGTCCCGGTTCGTGATAGGGATCCTGCCCGATTATAACTGCCTTGACATTCTCGTAAGGAGTGTACTTAAAGGCGTTGAAAATATCGTACATATCGGGATAGATATGATAGCGCGCATATTCTCTCTTCAAAAACTCACGCAGCTGCAGATAGTAATCCTTTTTGAACTCGTCACCGAGAATGCTGTCCCAGCTGTTGCCTATATGTACCATTACTGTGCGATAGCGGCAATAACTATGCCAAGCAGCATAAGCGCAACAAGCGCAAGAATAAATATGCGCAGCAGCATCGGCTTGCTGCTTGTTGAGCTTGGTGTCTGTGCATAAGCCTTTTTCAGCTCGGAGTCCGATATGTTCTGTACTCTGTTCTGCGCTTTATTCTGTGGTTTTTTATGCGATTTTTTCTTCTGTGCCATAATAAAAACAATCCTTTCTGTTCTTTTGGGATCCATAAACTTATTTTAGCATATTTGCTTTGCAATTGCAAGTATGTTTTTCGTTTTGTCAAAAATGATAAAACCAAACAAAATCACGTTAAACTATTGCATTTTTTTGTATAATGTGTTATAATGTATTGAAAGTTAAACGAATTACTCCAAAAAGGAGGTAGTATCTGTGTCAATTGAAAAGGTTGAACATCCGTACTGTATAATCCCTTTTGACGACACCATTCATCCGACAGAGGTCAACGATTCTTATCTTGAACTGTTCGGCTACACGAGAGACGAGTACGAAAACGGAGTGGTCAATTTTGAACAGTTAATCTCAAAAGAAGATAAGATTGCTGTTGATACGCTGTGGGGAAAAGAGGACAGTGACTTTTTTTACCTGCGCCACAATATGATAAAAAAGGACGGTACAAAGATACTTGTTGATGCTATCGCGACGTTTTTCGAGCGTGGCGGTCAAAAGTATGTGCGTGTATCGCTGAGCGATTATCCTCACCAGAAAGAGCTTGCCGAAAAGAGCGCTTACTACCGCAAGGAGATCGAGGTGCTGACGAGCGATATCGTCGGCGGCGTTGGAATCTTATATGCTGATGATTTAAGCGTATATCGCTGCAACAATGAATTCAGAAAGTTCTTTGACGTACCCGAAAATGAAGATATCCCGCTGATAGATGCTTATATAGACAGCAGCGAAAAGCAGCGCGTTATAGACACCGTCAACGAGGCGGTCGAGCATAATATCCCTTCGGAGATAGAGGTAAAGCTGAATATAAGCGGTCGTGACAGATGGTATCATTTCTCGGGCAGACCTTTTGACAGCATTGACGGCAGAACGCTTATTTATGTGATCCTATACGATATGACGCACGAAAAAAAGATGATGTCCGACCTTGAGATGCAGGCAGCAAGGTACAGATTTATCACACAGACGCTTGACCACATCTTTATCGACTACGATGTGCAAAGCGACACGCTGAGCATTTCAAGCAGCATAAACCGCTACGGCGACCCTGAAGTTGAGCAATACCTTAAAATGCATAAGGCATACGAAAACATACACCCTGATGACCTGAATATATTCAAAACAAACAGCGCAAAGTTCCTTGAACGCCCGTACAGCAGCGAATTTGAGATAAGGACAAAGACATTCGATGACGAGTACACCTGGTACAAGCTCTCGCTGACGAGCGTTGCGGGAGCAGATATGAAGGTCACAAAGGTTTACGGCGTTATGAGCAATATACAAGACGTTAAAAAGCTGTCAAAACGTCTTGAAATGGATAATGAGTACATCAATTTCCTTATCACTACCGACAGCGTTACGGGTATGCTCAATTACAAGACGTTTGTTTCAAAGGCAGAGGAGCTGCTTAAAAACAGAGACAGGTCTTATGTATACGGGTTTGTATACTCCGACATCAACGGCTTTTCGTATGTAAACGACAACCTCGGATTTGAGACCGGCAACAAGATGCTGCGCTCGTTCGGACAGATAATAACGAATATGCAGACCAACGTTATAGCCTGCCGTATTTATTCAGACTACTTTGTCGGTCTTTACAGAGCAAGAATGGTAAGCGAGCTTGTCAGCAGTCTCAATCAGCGCAACCACGAGTTCTATGTGCAACAGCAAAAGCTGCTCCCGGGCAGCAATCTCAACATCTGCGCGGGACTTTACATATGGGACGAGGGCGTTGATATCGAGCGCGCTGTGTTCAACGCAAACCTTGCAAGAAAGAGCGTTAAGGGCATTTCTCACGGCGACTGCGGTTTGTATGACCCGCAGATGCACATTCAGCGTGCGCGTGAGCAAAAAATCGCGAACGAGCTGAATTCGGCTATCAATTCGGGACTTATCGAGATGTTCCTGCAGCCGAAATTCTCTATGGAGACTATGCAGGTCATCGGTGCAGAAGCACTTGCAAGGTGGCGCAACGTTGACGGAACATACATAATGCCCGGCGAGTTCATCACAGTGCTTGAAAAGGTCGGCTACATTGACGAGCTTGATTTTTACATCTACGAGCAAGTGCTTGACACACTTGTTGACTGGAAAAACCGCGGCAAAAAGCTGATGCCGATTTCCGTCAATTTCTCACGCCAGCACGTAAGGAGTGCAGATTATGTTGACAAGATAATCGAGCTGGCAAAGCAAAAGGGTGTGTCGCCTGAATTTGTTGAGATTGAGATAACCGAATCCTGTTTCGGTGATGACCTTGACAAGCTTTTCCGCGATATGTCAAAGCTTCAGGAGGCAGGTTTCAGGATAGACATCGACGACTTCGGCGTAAGCTACTCAACGCTGGGCGTGCTGCTCAATGCGCCTGTCGATATGGTCAAGATAGATAAGTCGTTCATTGACGAGATAACCAGCAGCGAAAAGGAAAGAGTTTATGTAAAGAACATCTGCCAGCTTATCTCTACCATGGACAAGGACCTTATCTTCGAGGGCGTGGAGACAAAGGAACAGGCGCAGATACTTTGCGAGATAGGCTACACCAAGGCGCAGGGCTGGCTGTTTGACAAGGCGCTGCCGCTTTCAGTGTTCAACGAAAAGTATATGAGGTAATGAAAAAAAGCCATACGAAAGTTCACATCTTCCGTATGGCTTTAAATTTTTCGCTTTATTTCAGCTTGCTTTCTCTGTAGATGATATCGTCTCTCGAAGGACCGTTTGATACCATTGTGATCGGGAAACCGATTTGCTGCTCGACAAAGTCGATGTACTTCTTGCAGTTCTCGGGCAGCTCGTCGTAATTCTTAATGCCTCTGATATCTGTTTTCCAGCCGTCGAGGACTTCAAGCACGGGCTTGCACTTTTCAAGGATCTGTGTTGTCGGGAAATCTGTTATAACCTCGCCGTTGTATTCATAGCCTGTGCAAACGGGTATCTTATCAAGATAGCCAAGCACGTCGATAACTGTGAACGCAACATCTGTTGTGCCCTGGATACGACAGCCGTACTTTGTAGCAACGCAGTCAAACCAGCCCATTCTTCTCGGTCTGTGAGTGGTAGCGCCGTACTCGCCGCCGTCTCCGCCGCGCTTACGCAGCTCCTCTGCCTCGTCGCCGAAAATTTCCGAAACGAATGCACCTGCACCGACTGCTGACGAATATGCCTTTACAACGGTAACTATCGTCTTTATTTCATACGGCGGGATACCTGCGCCGATAGCACCGTAAGCCGCAAGTGTTGAGGATGATGTTACCATTGGATAGATGCCGTGGTCGGGGTCTTTAAGAGAGCCAAGCTGTCCTTCAAGCAGAATATTTTTACCCTCTTTGAGCGCATTCCAAAGGTACTTTGAAACGTCGCATACATAAGGCTTGAGCATTTCTCTGTACTCCATAAGGGTATTGAAAAGCTCGTCGGGGTCTATCGCGGGCTTATGGTAGAGGTGTTCAAGCAGGATATTCTTCTGCTCAAGCACTCTGTTTATCTTGACTTTAAGTGTGTCCTCGTGGAAAAGCTCCTGCACCTGAAAGCCTATCTTTGCATATTTATCCGAATAGAAAGGCGCGATACCCGACTTTGTAGAACCAAAGCTTGCCTTGCCCAGTCTCTCCTCTTCATACTGGTCAAAAAGAACGTGGTAAGGCATTACCATCTGCGCTCTGTCAGAAATAAGTATCTTTGGCATCGGAACGCCCTTTGAGGTAACATCTTTTACTTCGTTAAAGAACTTTTTAACGTCAAGTGCAACGCCGTTGCCGATTATATTTGTTGTATGGTCATAGAAAACACCCGAAGGCAGAGTGTGCAGAGCGAACTTGCCATAGTGATTGACAATAGTATGTCCTGCGTTTGCACCGCCCTGAAATCTGATGACGATATCAGACTCCTGAGCCATCATATCGGTAAGCTTGCCCTTACCCTCATCGCCCCAGTTTGCGCCAACTATCGCTCTAACCATTATTATGTCCTCCTTAGCTTAAAAAGCCGTTTTAACGTGTTAATGCACGAATATGCACAATCTCACCCAATAATTATAGCACATAATTTTTCTTGTGTAAATACGGCGAATGACATTTAACATTTTCATAACATTTTAAGTGTCACAAAAACTTTACATATACCGCGCAAATTGTAGGTTTACAATAGATGTGAGACAAAATTAAGAAAAAAAGATAGCGAACCAGCATGAACCTGTGTTACAGTTAAGTTGCGACACAAAAAGCAAC
>OMXI01000048.1 GCA_900314975.1 uncultured Eubacteriales bacterium
GGGCTATTGCTGCCCTTTGCTGCTGACCGCCCGAAAGCTCGGCTGGGTAGTGCTTTACCCTGTCGCCAATATCAAGCGCGGAATAGAGGTCGCTTTCGGCGGTCTCTTTTTTCTTTGCAAGCTTGGCGGGGAACATCACGTTTTCCTCGGCGGTGAGTTCGGGGATAAGGTCGAAAAACTGGAACACAAAGCCTATGTTTTTAAGTCTGAACTCGGAGAGTTTACTATCGTTCATTGTGCCAAGCTCTTTGTCGTTGTAAAAGACCTTGCCCTCGGTGGCTTTGTCAAGCCCGCCGAGCAGGTTGAGAAGCGTCGATTTTCCGCTGCCCGACTTGCCGATTATGGCGACCATTTCGCCGTCTTTTATCGTTATGTCAACGCCGTCAAGCGCCGTGACCTTGCCCTCGCCCTTGCCGTAGGTCTTGGTGAGGTTTTGAGTTTTAATCATCTGCGTTTCCTCCCTTTGCTGATGGAATATGCGATGTTCGGAGTGAACATTTTAAAGCTCTTTCGCGTCAGCAGTACCGTGACAATGCACATCACGCCGAACACCACAAGCGTTGGCACAAGTGCGCTGACATACCACATCTGCGAGCCAACGAGATACCGCTGCCCTATCTCTGTGGCTTTGTCAAACAGCTCGTGATACTTGTCGAGATTGCCCAGCGCCGCCTGGTCGGTCGCCTGTGTGGTCAGCAGTTCTGATTTGTCGTGTGCGTGAAGCATCAGCTGCTGCAAAAGCCGCATCAAGCCGTAAGCGGTGACGGCGGAAAAGACGGGTATCCTTATGCTGTCAAGTGTGAGCCGCCTGCGCAGGCGTTTGACGGGCGTTCCCACCGCGCGCATAATGCTCAGCTGATACTCTTTCATTCGTATTTTCATTCCTATCCCGTTGAAATACGCCGCAAAGCCCAGCAGCGACATCAGCAGGATAACAAGCCCGATCGAGATGTACATCTGCGCGTTCTGTTTGAATATCTGCTTTCTCTGCTCTTTGAGCGAGAACACCTCAAAGCCCGTGTCCAGCGGCAGCTTGCCGCCAATCTCTCCGCGCGAAAGCAGCTCGGTGTACATTGCGCCGTGCAGACCTATCTTCTGCGCTCCCGCCGCTGTGGTGAGCAGGTTATAGTCTGCTTTGTCGCAGACTGCGTATTTAAGCACTCTGTCCATATTCTTCGGCAGAACGACAACTGCACCTATCTGCACATCACAAAGGGTCAGGTCTTCGATTCCGTAGCCCTCTTTGGTCATCGACGAACCGACAGTGATTTTGTCGCCTGCGGTATAAAGAGGCTCACCGTCTGTTACCACAAGCAGAATCTGTTCACCCGCTGACAGTTTGTCAATGTCGATGCTGCCAGAGACCACATACTGCGAGAGCTTTTCTATCGTGGCTTTGTCCGCAAGACGTGTCCGTGCGCGGTACATTTTCTTGTCAGAATCAATAAGCGCCTTTGCCTCGGTGCAGGAATGGTCGGAGATGTATTTCTTTTCCTCGTCAGTGCCAATCGAGATAAAGTATTTCAGGTCGGTGTCGCCCGACTTTGCGATAAACGTCTGCGGCAGTAAGCCTGTTGAAAATGTCTCGCCCAGCGTATCTGCGGTGGCGTCGTCAATGCCGTAATATCTGTCAGCCTGCTTCATCAGCTGCAGGTCGTTGAGTCCGTGCTCGAACGAAATATTGGTATTGTAGCACTCCTTGAGGTCATCTTTTTCAAGGTCAAGCACGCCGTACTTTGTGTCAACATACTTTGTGAATCGCACCTCGCCTTTTTCATTTTTATTATAGCTGCCCGTGGTGTTGTGATAGACCATATACCCCAGCAGCACGCCGAAGCAGATAAGGCTGAGCGAGAGCGTCTGAATGACAGTTACGCCCTTGTTTGCAAACACTTTTGAGATGCAGCGGTAAAGCGAGTGCGCCTTTCTGCGCCTGCCGAAACGCCTCTTTCGACCTGTGAGAAGCGCAGAGAAAACGTACCCTATCGCAAGCACAAACACCGAGCAAAGCACCGCCACGATAAACGGGTCAAGGCTGTTTGCGGTGACAAGCGGGTCGCTTGTAAAACCGAGCAGATCTTTTTTGTCAAGCGCCGCGACCTCGGCTTTTGTTATCAGCAGGTGCGCAAGCGAGCCGAGACCAAGCCCGAGCGCCGTTTGCACAAGGGTAAGAATTATGCACTCTATCGCAAGCATCACACGCACTCTGCGCTTTGACATACCAATGCGACGCAGCATAGAGATGGTGTTTTCGCGCTCGGCAAAGATGTTTTTAAGCGTGGCTATTACCGAAAGCATGGCGATAAGCGCTGAAAGCCCTGTGAAAATGAGAAGCTTGCGTGTCGTGGGCGAAATATTTATATTCTGATAGCCGATAAGATTGAACTTGACGACCGCAGGCATAATGTTATAGTGATCCCACAGGCTGATATTTGTTTCAGCCTGCGCCGAGTAATAATCAAAACCGCTTTTTTCAAGGTACATTTCTATCTCGTAAAGAGGACTGCTGATTGACTTGTACGGAAACTGTTTTGTATTGAAAAGCATCACCCACGAATACTTCGCGTGCTTGCTGCCGTCGCCGCCCGTGAACATAAGCGGCATATAGTATTTTGGCTTCATTTCGTCAGTGTAATATGTATTGCTCTGATTGGTATTCTGTTCGTGGATAAGCGAGCCGGGGCGTGCGCCGTCATAGCTTTTGTCGATTATGCCGACGAGGGTATAAGTGCCTGTGTCAAGCGTAATGTCATCGCCGACCTTGCCGAAAAAGCCGAACTTGTTCAGTACGCTCCTGCCGATAGCGATCTCGTTTTCGGTCTGCGGCATACGACCCTTTTCCAGCGGGATATGCGCAAGGTTTTCGGGGTCATCTATCGTGCCTATCTGGAACTTGTCCACGTCGATACCAGCCTCGCCCGTGACGTACATCGTGCCTCGAACTGTTTCATCAGTTGAAAGCAGGTCAATGACCTTGTCGTAGCTTGTTGGCGTCGGCACAGCCACCGTATAATAGCCGTGCTGGTCGTAATAATCGTCGAGCCACCGCCGCTGGTCCTGCCTTATCATCAGAAATGCACAGCAGACCACGGCACACAGCAGCACGCCCGAGAACAGAAGTGCTGCGAGGCTTTTTTTGTGCCTGCGCCAATACTTTAGTGTAAAGCCGAGCAGGTGGCGTGATGTGCCGCCGCTTAATGCTGAAAGCCCGACTGGGACTGCGGCTGCCGCCGCACCTATTGCAGCCACGCCGCTAACGCCCGACAAAAGTCCTGTGCTTTCGAGGTTTGCAAGCACGGCACCGACAGGCACTGCCGAGAACAACGAGCCTTTGCCGATAAGCTTTTCTATTCTTCTGCGCAGTTTCTTTCTGGCGGCATAGAGCTTCTGGCTTGCATTGTTTTTGTTTGTGCCGATGACCTGTGCGACCTCTGCCAGCGACAGATTGTCATAGTAGTACAGGATTATCACCGAGCGCATATCGGGCGGCAGAGAATCGATTATTGTTTGCAGCTGCTGCTTTGTCTGCTCGTTGACGGCGTAGTCGTCGGGCAGCATGAGCGGCTGTGAAAGCGCTGCCAGCTCGGCAGTCTCGTCAAGATTTTTCCTGTCAAGCGCAGTCTTTTTAAGATGATCTGCGCTTTTATGGTAGGCTATGCAGTACAGCCAGCCCACGAAAGACTCCTCCGAGCGCAGTGACGAGAGCTTCTCAAGTGCTGTGCTGAATGTTTCGGCGGTGATATCCTCGGCGGCATCGAGAGAGCCTGTATTTTGCTTTGCAAAGTAATAGACCTTTGGATAGAACTCCTTATACAGCTTTTCAAAAGCCGTTTTATCGCCCTGCTTGGCTTTTGCTGCAAGCCGGGATATTTCATTGCTGTTCATCATTTTTTGTCTCCTCGTTTTTTGAAAATACCCGCCGGTAAATGCGAGCCTCACGTTCGGCATCGTGCGAATCGGTGTCAAGCTGGGTCAGCAGCCAGACGATAAAGCTGTCCAGATCCATTTGCATAGCATACCCCTTTCAGTAATATCATTCGATTATATAGACTGAAAAAGGCATTGGTGATTAGTGATTTTTATGGTTTTTCTGCGTAATGCACAAACAAATCAGATGTTGTTTGTGCAGGATAGACATTGTGATTTATTATCTCAAATACATATTTCTGATGTAATGCGCACAATACAAAAACTGCTTTGGAGTTTTTCCAAAGCAGCTGTGTTTATGTTATTGTTTTTTCTGTTTCTCTAATTCTTTCTGAACAGCTGACGCTGACGGCGCGGTACTTGGCACTATTCTGATTTTTATCATTGCCTCTGGTTTGCCGAAACGGAAGATGACGACTGCATATATTCCTGTTGCGCCGCCTTTTTGCTTATCAACGCACAATCCGCCCATATCGCCGTAGTTTTTTTCATCGGGGTATTGGTCTTCAAGCCCTTTGAATACACACGAATGCTTTATCTCGTCCTCGGTGATGGTCTTATAATCCTTTTTCTCGTCATACTTTACGACATAGCAGGTAAATGTATCTCTTGTTGACGCTTTGATATAGACCTCAAGCCACTCGTTCAGCTCGAACTCGTAATACTCGCTGGTATCGGAAAAACCGTGCTTTTGGACAATTTCTTCTATCTCGGGGTCGTCGCGCCACATAGCCTGATGCTCAAGCTGTATGCCTGTTATGACGGTAGAGCCGTAGGGTGTGAGGGCGGTGAGCTTGCCCAGGTCTCCCCTTTTATCCTTACTTTTACTGCTGCTGTCAAAAAGGTCGCAGGCGGTACACATTACACACATCACAAGTGCGCACAAAAGCACGACAAACTTTTTCATAGTATCTCCCCCCGATCAATCAGCCAAGCTTTATGGTCTCGCCTGGGACTGACACGCCTGCGCTGACGTGGACGGGTATCTTATCCTCGTCGTTAAAGCCGACGGTCTCGCCGTCTTTAAGCTCGACATCCTCTGTAATGACATACTCGCATATCGTAAACATAAAACTCAAAAGCTCGTTGGGCTGAAGCTGCGTGCCAAGAACCTCCATTTCAAGCTTGCCGAAAACGGACATACCAGATGTGAACGCATAGACCTTGCCCTCCTCGGCATACAGACCGACATAGACGTAGATAGGCACGGGACACTCGCCTTTATCTATGGACATTGCAAAGTTGATGTAAAAGTCCTTTTCGTAGACGGTGGGCGCTTTATAAATGCCGATAGCGTTATCGAGCTTGAGCAGGCTGCACGCAACCTTTGCAAGCAGCTCCTGCTGGTCGAGGGCATCGTACTTATTGAGGACGGCTACTATCATATGTGCGCCGTGCTTTGCGGTTTCCTCGGCGGCATTCTTCCACAGATAGTTGCGCTTTGCGGCTTCGACCGCCTCGTTGTTGGGGACGGGATTGGGCATAAGCGAGCAGGCTACATTCATATCATCGACGCTGAAAACTACTGCGCCGTCCTTTATCTCGTCATCAAAGGTGATGTCCCAGTCGTCACGGAGGTTCTTTTTGAAGCGCAGCCAGTCGAAATTAGCGTCCTTGAACAGCACAAAGCCTGCAAGGACGTTGCCTTTTCCCTCGCGCTCGGTATTTTCGGTATTTTCTGCGGTCTGGTCATTTATATTTTTTTCATCAGCCATAATATATCCTCCATTATTTTTAATACCTCAATAGTATAACACACTTTTGCGGTTTTGGCAATAGGGGGCGAGGGGGAATAATTCAGACGATTTAGCTTGACATCACGGTGAAATCGTGTTAAAATAATTAAGGTTATGTGTTTTAACCAAAAAAATAAAGGGGGAAGATAATATGGACGTTGTTCTTGACGTCAAGGGGCTTTCCAAGCAGTACAAAAAAGGTGTATATGCTTCGGAAAACGTTACCTTTCAGGTCGGCAAGGGCGAGATCTTCGCGCTTATCGGTCCTAACGGTGCGGGCAAGACCACAACTATCAGAATGATCTCCACGCTGCTGAAGGCAACAGAGGGCGATGCGGTAGTGGACGGTCACAGCATTCTCACAGAGCCTGACAAGGTAAGAGAGTGCATTACTTATCTGCCTGATGAGGCGGGCGCTTACAAGACGATGAAGGGTGTTGAATACCTGCGCTTTATGGCGGGCATTTACGCAAAGCAAAAGAGTGATGTTGAGGAGTTTGTTAAAAGAGGCAGCGAGATAAGCGAGCTTGGCGAACGTCTCAATGACAAGATATCGAACTACTCAAGAGGTATGCAGAGAAGACTTTTGCTGGCAAGGGCTATTATGTCAAAGCCGTCGCTGGCTATTCTTGACGAGCCGACTTCGGGTCTTGACATAATCAACGCGCTTGAGATAAGGCGAATGATAAAGAAGCTGGCTGCGGAGGGTATGAGCTTTTTGCTTTCCTCGCACAACATGCTGGAAATTGAATATGTTTCGGACAGAGTAGGCATTATTTCAAAGGGACATCTGCTTGAGGTAGGTGCTGCACCCGAGCTTGTTGAAAAGTACGGTGTTAAGAACCTTGAAGAAGTATTTGAAAAGGTGGTGACTGTACATTGAAATTCTCGATACTGTTAAGAAAAGAGCTTAAAGAGATGCTCAGCGTAACGACCATTGCCACGATGTTTTTGATGGTATTCGTTCTTATCTTCGCGGGAAAGGCTATGTCTAAAGCTGTTGACGACGTTAAGGAGGAAGCTACGACTATCAATATCTGCGACCAGGACCAGACAGAGTTCACAAAGATGATGCTCGATGTTATGGACAAGATGGAGGACATGAAGGTCAACAGAGTTGAGATAAAGTCGGACGACTTCACCAAGGAGCTTAAGGATTCGGACTATAAAAACGTTGTTATTATCCCAAAAGGCTTTACAGAGCAGGTCGAAAAGCACGAGATAGCTACGGTCAAGTTTGCACAGAGAATGACATCTATTGCGACATTCTCAAACATCAACACAGGCTCGCAGATAGCTTTGCAGCTGCTGCAAAAGGGTATAAAATCTACCATTTATGCAAAGAGCAATCTGGATGCTGATACAATGAAACAGCTTGAGGATCCTATCGAGCTTGAGGAGTACACGGTTGTTTCCGACAAGCAGGACCAGGTAGCAAGCTCGACTATATCAAGCATAATGAGCTCACAGTCGATGTTTATACCTATTGTTATGTTCCTGCTGATAATGTACACATCACAGATGATAATGAATGCTATCTCGACAGAGAAGCTGGACAAGACACTTGAAACGCTGCTTTCGTCACCTGTTTCAAGGCTGTCGGTAATATCGGCAAAGATGCTGGCTGCGGCTATTGTGGCTGCACTTCAGGCTGCGGTTTATATGTTCGGTATGAACAAGATGATGGAAGGCATCACAGGCGGAATGACAAACGATAAGAACACTGAAGAGATACTCAAAAACCTGGGACTTTCGATGAGCGTGGGCGACTACATTCTCGTTGGCTTGCAGATGTTTATGACTATCCTTATTGTGCTGTCGGTTTCTATCATACTCGGTGCGCTGGCAAAGGACGCAAAGAGTGCGCAGACATTGCAGATGCCTATTATGCTGCTGGCTATGGTGCCTTACTTTGTAACTATGTTTATTGATGTAAACACGGCTGCACCTGTTATCAAGTATGTAACGCTGGCTATACCTTTCACACACTCGTTTATCGCAAACCAGAACGTGATGTTCGGTCACTACACGACATACTTTATCGGTCTGGGTTACCAGTTCGTGCTGCTGTGCCTGTGTATGTTCCTGGCTTTGAGGATATTTATGAGCGACAGAATTTTCACGCTGACACTTGGCGGCGGAAAGAAAAAGTCGGGCGGATTGTTCGGCAAGAAAAAGGTCTCCTACGAGGACGACGAATAAAACAAAAATCAAGACGGTACTTACCTTTTGGGTGAGTGCCGCCTTTTTTTCGCCTTTAGAGGCAAGACAACCAGAAGCAAGAAGCAAGAAAAGGTGTCCGCCTTTGGCGGACGATTTTAAAGTAACGACATGAGGCAATACATTAAAATATGTGAGCGAAGCGAACACCTCTGTTATTCACTATTCACCATTCACTATTCCTTACTCTGTGCCGCCTGTGATGTACAGTGAGCAGTGTTTTGCCATACGCGCAAGCAGCAGGAAAAGCAGCGTAAGCAGTACTGCAAAATAGGCATACGAATAGGACACGGGGCAAAGGACATAGTTGAACATACCGTGATAGTGCCAGCCGAACACGGCGTTTGAAATGGGGAAAAGCCATTTGAGCCTGATATCCACGATGAGCATTATCAGCCCTGCGGCGATCGACGTGACGTTGACAAAGACGCTGATGACTTTCTTTTGGCGCAGCGCGAAAACGAGCTGGACACAGCCGACGGTGACGGCGAAAAGCAGCACGAGCAGTATGCCGTGGGTAAGCGCCTCGTACGGTCTTGACTGGCGCAGCACGGAGTTATCTATACCTGCAAAGGCGTGGGTCTGTTTGAGGGCATCGTCGGCTGTCCAGTAGCGCCTTTGGACGAGGCTCCAGGCGTTGAGCACAAAGCTGTTCGAGGCTATGCAGACCATTGAGGAAAAAAGTATGGTGAGGATATAGGTCAGCGCGGACATAAACAAAAAGAGTATCTGACCGCAAAGCCACGGAAGTCTTCCGCTGCGAAAGAGCATAAACGCTGCGGAGTCGTTTAGGCGCGGAAAATCCGAAATAAGCACCATATAGCCCATTATAACGAGCGGCAGGAAGGTACGGCTGTTGACAACGGCGCAGAAAGGCTCGAGGACGTTCATCGGCGTATCAAATATGCGCGAGAGGTCTTGCATCGGCTTGATGAAATAGGTGAACATGAACATAAACACAAACCCCAGCACGAGCATTCGATAGCTCAATATCCAGCTTGTATAGGCGGTGCGGGCGCAGTACCAGCTTTTGCGCAGGAAATTCATCAGCAAAGCACCCTCTTTCTTATCGCTTTTGAAAATGCAAGGTACAGCAGGGCTGTCACCGCCAAAACGTACAGATACATCGCCCAGAGCGGTATTTCAAGGTCGCGCTCAAACCACCTTTCCACGTCGGCAAAGCGCACGGGCGCTTCAAAAAACAGGATAAGGGGTACGCTCTTTTGTGCGGCAAAGGATTTGTTGACAATGTCCTCGGCGATATGCGACAGGGCAAAATACAGCATTACGGGCAGCGAGAGTGAGACGAATTTATTGAGCGTGAGCGCTGCGAGAGTCATTGACAGCAGACAGGGAATGACTGCGAAAAGCGAGGCGGTCAGTGTTCGTGAAAAAGCAAGAAGAAGCCTGCTGCCCGAGTGAAAAAACGCATTTGCGGGGAAATCGGCAAAGGACAGCTCGGCACGGATATAATCGCTGTGTTTGTCGTTGCCCAGTACGCAAAGGTATTCACTCGGCGCGGGGAAAATTGTAATGCACACGATAAGGAAAACAAAATACGCTGTGAAAATAATCAGCGCTGCTGTTAACGCTGCCGCGGCGAACTTTGACAGTATGTATGTTCGTTTGCCGCAGCGGGAGGTGATAAATCGGTGATTGCCCGAATTTATCTCGTCGCACAGCTGCGGCACGCAGGCAAGTCCCATCACCGCAGGCAGAAATATCGCCTGCCACTCGCTGCGAAAGCCGCGCAGGAACATATATGCGTCGCAGTAATAATGTGAGGTCTGCCACAGGGTTTTGTCGGTGTGCATGAGCAGCTGAACAAAGTTATATGCGGGTCTGTCCTGCCCTGCATCAACGGTGAAATTGCCCGACATCGCAAGCGCGAGCGTGACCGCCACCGCAAGTGCAAAATTCACGCTGCAAACATTCTTTTTAAGGTCAAAGCGCAGCTGTCTAATAAACATACACATCACCTGTGATAGCATCGACAAGTATCAGTCCGAACTTTTCACGATGCATATCACCGCTTTTTTCAAAGTCTCGAAACACCCAGAACGGTCTGACCTCAAAGGTACAGCTGCCCGAATGGATACACTGTCTCTCGTCGAGCTGACACAACTCTCCCCTGTCGTCCTTTGGGAGAATCCCGCTTTGTGCAGGACACACTGCCACGTTTTCAAGACTTGCGATGTCCATATCATAAAGAGCCGATGTGGCAAGCGTACTGCCCAGCTTATTTAGAGCACTGCCGAATGTGAGCAGCTTTTCGCCTTTGTCCGTGACTTTATCGGAAATGCGTGCGGCAAGGATAAAATCATTTATATCCACGCTGCTGCGTGTGACATAGCCATGGCAGTCGTTTTCAAGCAGCCACGGCTTGCTGCCGCTGTCAAACTCATCGCAGTCGGGTATGCCTTTAACGCAGGTGAGCATCGGGCAGCCGTATTTATCATACTGCTGCATATCGTAGACATAGGCGTGTGTGCCGTCGGCAAACTTTCTTACAACAAGCTCCTTGACCTTGAATCTAATGGTGTTATCATACATTTTTGCATAGTGCTCGTTATAATTCTGTTCTATCTTTTTAATAGCTTCACCGACCTTCAGCGGTTTTCCGTCGTGCATGGTATATTCATCATTATTTGCCTCTTCGCCCATATACAACCTGTAACGTCTGACCTCAAGCAAGGTGTAGATATCCGCCTCGTTCCTATCGAAAGTCGACAAAGTCAGACCTCCGCAGTTCGCCGTGGCAATGCCCATCATCTTCCCTTTCTGATATTCGTAGAATACTCCGCCTTTGCACTGCTGTGATGAATTATCAAGCTCGTGTACTACATTCATCAGCTTGCTTTTGTCAAAAGGCTCGTTATAGACGATCGGCACGAGCTGTTCGATCTTATCATAGTTATCAAAACAGCGCCTGACGGTATAGGCAGGCATAGCATCGGCATCAGGCACAAGGACTTTTTTGACAAGCACATTGGAATTGTTATCACTGTTCTGCTGCGGCGCTGTCTGCCTTATCTTTGCAAGGCTCGCATATTCAAGCTCGCTGCTGTTTTCGGCTGCCGATGATGTATTGCTCTTTTCGCTCCGTTTCATTTTGTCAAGCTCAGCGACCGATGCACTGTCAAGCACATCGTTCTCTTTTTGCACCTCACTCGGTGCGCTTGCGCAGGCGGTGAACAAGGCTGCGGTAAGCAATATACATAGCTGTTTTTTCATAGTCTTCCCTCCCGAAAGTGTCGTTCAACAACAATAACAGCGCACGCGCGGCTGACATGGCGGTCGGGTGAAATTTCGTACGTATGCACAAATCGGCGGCATGATTTTTGTTGAGGCTGGACACTTGGGGGAATGTGCGTGCATAAAAACAATCCGCCGCCTTAAAACATGGCAGCGGACGAAAAAAATTCGTGATATGCAACAATTACAGGCAGGCGCGGTTGTGCAGTTTAACGGGCGGGGAAAAGCCTTGCAAAAGGGTCTGGAGGTTGAAAAAAATTTTTGTTGTGGTACAATAGCTATACGGAGGTGAGAATAATGCTGATGATATGCCTTAACATGCTTGAAACAGATGAACAGCGCACGAGCTTTGAGCAGTTTTACCGCGAGCACAGGCAGGATATGTTCGCGTTTGCAATGAGTATACTGCACAATGTACAGGACGCGGAGGACGCGGTCTCGCAGGCATTTTTCAGCATTGCGCAGAATTTTGAAAAAATTTCGCTGCTTCCCTGCCATGAAACGCGAGCTTACGCGGTTATTGTTGTTAAGAACAAGGCGCTGAACATTTATGCTGCGAACAAGCGCGAGGGCGAGAGGACGGTTCATCTCACCGAGGAACAGCTTGGAGACGAGGGTTATCGGCGGCAGGTTTTCAGCGAGCTTGATGAGGCGGTGGCGGCTCTTGATGAGCGGTACAAGGACGTTGTGGTGCTGTACTGCTACTATGGGTTCACCGCGGCGGAGACAGCACAGCTGCTGGGCATACACGCTGACACGGTGCGCCACAGGGCTATGCGGGCAAAAAAGCTCTTGAAAGAGGCTTTGGAGAAAGGAGAAGCTGATGACGGACAAGGAGTTTAAACAGGCTATCGGGCGGGTGCTTTTGCCCGAATACGAAAAGATGATACCTGCGCACGAGGAGCATATTTTCTCGCAGGGATTTGAAAGCGAGATGAACAGGCTGCTCGGCGGTAGAAAGTCTGCGCGGATAAGGCGCTCTGAAAGCACAAGGCAGTCTGCCGCGGTTCGCACGGGGCGCTTGCGTGGGGCGGTCATTGCGGCGGTGCTTGCGCTGGCAGTCGGCACGGCGGGCGCGGTATACTTGCTTATCGGCAGAAATGCAGATACTGACATCAAGCCGCAGTCACGTCCGGATCTTGCGGTGCAGTCAAGCTCGTCAAGCAGTGAATTGTCAAGCGAAAAGCAGACAGAGGCGGACAGGCTTGCAGACGTAAGGCTGCTTGCTGACGAAATGGTGCAGCACCCAGAGAGGTTCTACGCGCGCAGCTTTGCAAGGCACAATGAGTATGACACGAAAGAAGACACGGTCAAGGGAGAGAGTGTTTCGTACAGCTATGAATTAGCGGAAAACTTATCGGAAAGCGGTACTTGCGAGAGTGCTCGGGTACTGGGAGAGTATCTGCAAAAGGCGGAGATAAACTATCTTGGGTCGCAGTATCAGTCGCAGAATCTGCTGGAGGAAAAGAAAAAGACGGTGAGCGACACTGCGGTGGAGGCTTTTACTTTCAGAAGCGACGGCGTGGTGTATATAGGCTATTGCAGCCGCTATGCGACGAGGGACAAGGATTATTCGGAGATAAGCCTCGCGGTGCGCGGCGGCGTGGGGTATATCAAAATAGTGACGAGTGGGCTTTCGTGGCGAACGCCTGAGGAATGCTACTTCAATTTTACGGGCGGCGAGCTGCCTTTGGCGAAAAACGGTACGGCGGAGCTTGAAAGGTGGGACACCACGGGCGCGGAGCTTAACGTTATTTATGCGGACAGGCAGAAATTCGCTTTGGCGGACGGGGGTGAAAAGGTAACTGTTGAGGCTGGCGACAAGAGCGCGGGGTTTACTTTCAGCATAGACAACCGCGGTGAGATGCCTGTTGTTGAGGTTTCAAGCGTTGCTCTGCCGCAGGGTGAGGTCGTCAAGGGTGCTTTGCTTGAGATACACCTATGCAAATACAGCGACGGCGGTTCTTCGATAAAGACTGCTGCGATGATGACCGCGTCTGCGCAGACCGGCAGGTACGACCTTGCACAGTACGCAGGTAATATCTCCAAAGGCGATATTGACGGCATAAGGCTGGTTTTGAATTTAAGCACTGACAAGCACCCTGCACCAAACGACAGTTCCGCAGCGTACACCCTTTCGGCATACTGCGGGGTAAGCGGTAAATAAGAATTTAGCGTCTTTGACGCTAACAGTGAATAGTGAATAACGAATAGTGAAAAGTTTATAGTTAAGGTATCGCCTTCGGCGATATATTAAAATTATCGGCGCAAAGCGCCGATAAATTCTGATTTATGCGGCAAAAAGGTCCGAGAAGCGAACATGCTTTTCGGACCTTTGTTATCGATTATCAGATTTTAGTGTTCCTCGACATTTGTGAAGCTTATGCCGACTGACTTGCCCTCATACTTTGCGGAATAGGTAAAGTCGGTACTTGCTATTGAAGGGATACCGTCCTTGATATCGAGCTTGAGTATCATTCTCTTTTCGATATACAGCTCTTTCTTCTCGTCGGGATAGTTATTGTCATAGACCTGAAGGATATACTTTCTGTGGCAAAGCGAATCCTGGATAAGACCTATGGCATTGACGGTATGCGAACCGTCGATAGTCATAACCAACGGGACACCGAGGCTTAACTGCTTGGTTATCTTTTCAAAGCCGTCGGGGTCGGTTATCTTGAACTCGTCCTTACTATCGTCCCACTGCAAAGTATTGAGTCTGTACAGCGCTTTGGCAAACTCGGCAGAGTTCTTATCGTAGCCTTTTTCTATCTTATCGTAGGAATTGGCGATATCAAGCGAGAGCAGATCAACGCTGCTCCACTTGAGGTTTGAGCCTTCGATAGGAGCGTTGGTTATCTTCCAGCCCTTGTCAAAGGCATCATGCCTGCTGCTCTCCTCTACCGAGAGGACATCACCTGTGCTTGAGAAATCAAGATACTTGGTAACATCTGAATACTTGCCGCTGAACAGGGCTGAATCAACCTCGTGAAGCACGCGGCGCTGGTTATAGATATCGCCGAACTTGGTATCCTGGATATCGTAGCCCTCGGCGAGAACCTTCTGCTCGCTCTGATCTGCGGGGTTGAGACCTTTGAGGGTGGTATTGAGCTTACCGACATACCAGTCTCTTGCCATAACTGCCATACCGAAGTCAACGCTTGTGGTGGTGGCAGTTCTGAAATTTTTGAAAGCAAAGCCGTTTTTCTTGGGGTCAAAGCCTGTATTGTAAAGCGAATAGCCCTTTATTTCGTCCTTGCCGCTATAGGTGACTATCTCGTAATTGAGGGAGGTAACGATGCTCTTATAGACGTCGTCGAGCGCATTTGCGTCGGTTGCGGCATAGTACTTGCCCTTGGTGCTTGATGCGAGCTTTTGCAGCCACTCTCTGTCGACATCGCGCCCAAGACCTACGGTGAGGATAAGGATATTCTTATCGTTTGCGAGCTTAATAAGCTCCTCGACCTTGGCGCCGCCCTGCTCGTCAGACTCGCCGTCGGTGAGCATTACGATGATGTTTGAATACTTTGTGCTTGCGGAATCGCCGCCGAACTCGTTGATACAGCTTGTGAGCGCGGTCTGCGAGTGGGTGCCGTTAAAGGTTTCCTTTTCGTTTTTTATTCTGCTCAACACGTCGCCAAGTGTTTTTTTATCGGTAGTGAAGCCTGTCATTCTGGTATAGGTGCCTGTGAACTTGCTTATGCCGACCTGGTAGTCGTCCTCAAATCTGCCGATAAGGCTTTGTGCAAAGGAAAGGCGCTTGAAGTCGACATCGTTCTCGGTGGAGCCGTAGCACATTTTTTCGGGGTACATCGAGCCTGAATTGTCGATAAGGAAGAACACTCTTGTCGTTGGTTTGAGGTTGACTGTCTTTTCAACGCCCATTACATAGGTGCCGAGCATTCTTATATCGGCAGAAACGGTCTTATTCTGCTTATCAACGCGCGAATCTATCTTGATGTACTTTTTCTTATCAACGTCAAAGCGAAGCACCGAAAGGTCGGTAAGGTCAAGACCCATTCTCTGCACCTTTTCCATATCCACATCAAACTTGACCGTTCCGCTTGAGAACTTATTATCGGAATAGATGTTGTAAACGCGCGAAAGCACGCTGGTATTCTTTGAGATGCCGACAAGTCCTATTTCCTCAACGGTGACCTCGGCACAGTTGGCGTTGCCGTTCATTGTGAGGGTAAGCTCGCCGCACTTTTTCTCTATCTTCATTATTCTTTCGGCGTCGTCGGTAGTTTCGTCGCTGCGTTTTCTTTTTGGGTTGAGCCCTGCGATTATCTCGTAGCCGTCGATAACGCCGTCGCCGTCGGTATCTTCATTAAGGGGGTTCAGACCGAGCTTTATCTCGTCGCCGTCGGAGATGCCGTCGCCGTCGGAGTCTTCACTCTGCACGTTGGTTTTGAGAGTTTCGGTCTTTGCCTCGAACTCAAAGTCAAAGCCGTCAAGCTCGTCCTTGTTTTTCAGACCGTCGCCGTCCCAGTCCTCCTCGGGCGGAAACTCCGCCTGCTTGAAGGTTGAATGGATATCTATCTGAACCATTGATTTTTTTGCGGCGTCGACCTCCTGCTTATGCTTTATGATAGCCCTGACAACAAAAAATGCGGCTACGGCTATGGCTATGACGATAAACAGGGCGAGGAATTTGAGCTTGCGCCTTCTTCTGCCTGCATTAAGGCTTTGCACGAACGCATCGTGCGCGTCATTGGCTCTGTTTTTCAAATCTATATCCTCCTTGGAAACATTTACACTTACACACACTGATTAGTACTAACATTTTACCACAGTGCGCTCTTTATTTCAAGCCCAAATCATATACAAAAATTAAACGTTCTGTTTCAGCAACTCCCATAAAGCGCTCTTTTGGTGTTATTATTATGACGAAATTTCGGGGCGTTTTTTGTGCATTTTGACATTTCGGCGGAAAAAGAGTTTTTTTGTTGCCTGTGAAAACTAAAAAAAGTCCCCAAAAAGCGCCGAAATCTCAACGCCTGCTTTTGATTTTGAAAGCGCGCGGTGCAAAGGTGCAGATTGTGCATAGATACAAAGAAAAAAAAGAAGGTTGACATATTTTTGTCGTTAGTGTATAATATTTTTGTTAAAACTTATGCAGTAAACCGTAACACTTTCTGCTGCCCTCGGCGGCTTTGAAGCGGCGGCGCATGCATATGGACGAAGGGGTATGTTTATGAACATAAAAGAAGCAAAAGAACAGATCAAGAATGCCATAACTGCTTACCTTATCAAAGACGAGTTCGGCGATTACAAGATAAGCATCGAGCACCAGCGTCCTATCTTCCTGCTGGGCGCTCCGGGTATCGGTAAAACTGCTATCATGGAGCAGATCGCTCAGGAGACGGGTCTTAACCTTATCTCCTACTCTATGGCACACCAGACAAGAGAGTCTGCGATGGGTCTGCCTAACATCGTTACGAGAAACTACATCGGTAAGGACGAGCAGGTTTCGGAGTACACGATGAGTGAGATCATCGCAAACATCTACAACACTATGGAAGATACAGGTATCCGTGAGGGTATTTTGTTCCTGGATGAAATCAACTGCGTATCGACATCTCTTGCACCTATCATGCTGCAATTTTTGCAGTACAAGATCTTCGGTCTGCACCAGATACCGCCCGGATGGGTAATCGTTACGGCAGGTAACCCGCCTGAGTACAACCGCTCGGTTGTTGAATTCGACATGGCTACATGGGACCGTTTCAAGAGAGTTGACTGCGAAGCTGTTCTGTCTATATGGATGGAGTATGCTTACTATGCAGGTGTTCATCCGTGCATTATGACCTATCTGAAGCTGCACCCAGAGCACTACTATCTTGTTCACCCCGATGAGAAAGAGATAGTTACCTCGCGTGCGTGGGAGGACCTTTCGGAAATGATGCAGCTGTACGAAGAGATCGGTATTGCTGTTGACGACACGCTTATTGCGCAGTATCTGCAAAAGGACGACGTTCACGCAGGATTCTCCGCTTACTATGATTACTTCAACACCTACCGCGAGAAGTACGACATCGACGCTATACTTGAGGGTCAGTACACGCAGGAGGATGTTAACAACTACAACGCTGCAGAGGGTGACGAAAAGCTCGCTGTTATGCTGCTTATGATAGACAGTGTTACATACACTATGAGAAGCTGCATACAGATGGAGAAGATGATAAGACAGATGCACCCGATGCTTGAGGACGTTATCATCAAGATAAACAGCGGTCTTTCTTCAAGACAGATCCTCACAGAGCATATCATGAACACGGACAAGAATCTTGAAAAGGCTATCCGTGCAAGAAACATCTCGCCTTCAAACAAGAAGATACAGCACTGGATACTGCACAACCTGTACGCTTACATTGACAAGTGTACCAACGAGGGCAACGACAACAAGAAGAAGTGCACACAGATACTTCAGAATGCTTTCAACAAGCTGCTGGTCGCTGCAAAGAGCGTTACAGAGCAGTCGATGAACGGTCTGGAGAATATGTTCCAGTTCTACGAGCTTTCGTGCGGTGCCGCAAGTCCTGAGGTAAAGATGCTTATTCACGAGCTGAAGGTGAACTGCCACACGACAGACTTTATCACAAAGTACGGTTCGGAGCATTTCTATCATCTTGCAGGCGAGCCTGTTCAGCAGCCTACATACAACAACCTGTATGAGCTTAACCTTGAGGACTGCCTCGCTAATGACGAGATTCTCGGTCAGGCATAATTTCCTCTGTTGTTCTTGAAACTATCATAAAATTATCACAATATGAAGATATCATTTAGACATTGAAGTGATATCTTCATATTTTTTCTTCATATTTTTCTAAACTTCCTTTAGCAAGAATCCACGGTCCACCGCCGTGGGTTTTTGTTTAGGCGTTTTATTTCGGGGCATAATATGCTTGTTATGTCTTGACTTTTGTTTGATTTATGGTATAATTGACACAGGCAATTGATTTTGCTATATCAGAAAGGGGTAACGCTTATGAATTTTACCAACAACGGAGGCAACGGCTGGCAGGGCGGTAACAACGGCGGTTATAACAACGGTTATAACAACGGCAACACCGACTTCAACCAGAGTATGTTCGGCAATCAGAATATGAACGGCGGTTATAACAACGGCTACAATCAGCAGTACAACCAGTACCAGCAGCCGCAGTACAATCAGTATCAGCAGCCGCAGTACAATCAGTATCAGCAGCCGCAGTACAACCAGTACAGCTACAACAACGGTATGAATGCAAACAGAACGAGCTCTTTTATGGATTCGTTCGCTAATCCGAGGATACGCAGTCTTTCAAAGCATGCGGGTGAATACAGCGACGCAGGTGTTTCTACATTCGGCGGAGTTGCGGCAAAGACAGTTTATCTGGTACTTGTTTTCGCGCTGGGTCTGGCAGCATTCTTTATTCTGCACGCTGCGTTCGCAAAGAATTCAGTGATAACAGACGGCGGTCTGCTCTATCCGCAGGAGTTCCCTATCTATATAGGCGCTTTGATTCTTTCACTTATTGCAGGTATCGTAACAGCTGTCTCGCCAAAGACCACCGCATTTTTCGGAACGATCTACTGCGTATGTATGGGATACGCCGTTACGGTCACGTCCTATGCTTATGCGCAGGAGTACAAGGGTATCGTTTTTGAGGCTCTCGGTCTTACACTGCTTATCATCGGTGTGCTGACGGTGCTTTATTCAAAGGGTGTTATCCGTGTTACAAGCAGATTCAGAAAGGTCACTTACACTACGCTTATCGTTTCGGTGCTTGCAAGTCTTATTTTCCTGATTGTCTACCTTATCGCGCCAAATTCTTCGTTTGTAACCTCTATCATTGAGATAAACAACGGTCCTATCGGTATTTTGATCGCTGTTGTAGGAGTTATTCTTGCATCGGCTGTACTCACTATCGACTTTGACAACGCTGCGCAGACTGTTCAGCAGGGCTTGCCCAAAACTTACGAGTGGGTAGCAGGTTTCGGACTTGTGACAGGTGTTATTTATCTGTACCTCAAGGTACTGCGCCTGCTTGCAAGGATACAGAATAACAAATAATATTTCTATCGGATAAACTAAACCGATGCTTACACAATGTAGGCATCGGTTTTTCATTTACAGATAAGCTTTTATATTTCTATCATTTTTAGTATGGTAATTTTATTTGCGTGGGAGACGATGATTTTTTCGTCGTTGAGCTTTTTTATCTCGCGCATCATTGCGCTGCGGTCGGCAGAGATATAGTCCGCAAGGTCGGAAAGCGACAGCGGCAGCACAAACGTACGGCTGTTCCTCGCTTTTGACACCTGATAGAAATATGACATCAGCTTGCCGCGGATACTGCGCTTGCCAAGCACCTCGACGTGCAGCTGTGCGCGCTGTGCCATGGTGAGTATCATTGAATCTATAAGGCGGATATGCTTCTGACACCTTTTTTCGCAGGGCGTGATGACCTTTTCGTAATCGACGAGCCAGACGGTACATTTTGTTTTAGCGGTGACGGTATAGGGGTCGGTGCGGGTACAGGGGGAAAAACGCTTGCCGAAGATATTGCCCTGCTCAAAGTAGTCGATTATGGTCTTTGTGCCGTCAAAGGTTGTGGTGGTGAGGTGGGCTGTGCCTGAAATCAAAATACCGACGCTTTTATTGTCGTCGTCGAGGCGCATTATGACCTCTCCCCTGCTGTAATTCTTCTTGACGGGCTTGAAGCAGGCGGCGAACTCGTCAAGCGCGGTTTTGTTAAGCGGAGTTAACGGATGTATCGTTTTCATAGAAAATCACCCTCTAAATTGTGCATTGTAACAAAGTTGTTCACTACATATTGTATTATACCACGTTTTTGTTGCAAATGCAACAGACTTTTTATAAAAACTGGTGTAAACTTAATGTTGCGCACATAAAGAGAGAGTGGTAAAAGTACATTATGATGTACAGTTGACATACAGATGACCACAAGATGTTGTGCCTTGACAGAAAAAGAGATACTTGACTATTCTTTAAGAAAAATTATAACGAGGAGAAGAAACCTATGAAGATAATCAAGAGAAACGGCTCGGAGGAGATCTTCGACATTGAAAAGATCGTCAACGCTATTTCAAAGGCGAACCAAGCCGACCACAAGAACGAACTGACGCGCGAGCAGATAAAGGACATCGCCGAATACGTTGAGTACAAGTGCAACAAGATGGGCAGGGCTGTATCGGTCGAGGAGATACAGGATATGGTCGAGAACCAGATAATGTCCAAGGGTGCATTTGACCTTGCGCGGCGCTACGTAAAGTACCGCTACACGAGGTACCTTGTGAGAAAGGCGAACACGACCGACAACAAGATACTCACGCTTATAGAGTGCAACAACGAGGAAGTTAAGCAGGAGAACTCAAACAAGAACCCGACTGTAAACAGCGTTCAGCGTGACTACATGGCGGGCGAGGTAAGCCGTGACATAACAAACCGCATTCTTCTGCCGCCCGACATTGTTGAGGCGCACAAGAAGGGTATAATACATTTCCACGACAGTGATTATTTTGCGCAGCATATGCACAACTGCGACCTTGTAAATCTTGAGGATATGCTGCAAAACGGCACGGTCATCAGCGACACGCTTATCGAAAAGCCGCACAGCTTTTCCACGGCGTGCAACATTGCAACGCAGATAATCGCGCAGGTGGCGAGCAATCAGTACGGCGGACAGAGCATAAGTCTTACGCACCTTGCGCCGTTTGTACAGATAAGCCGCGAGAAGATACGCAAGGAGCTGCTTGAAGAGATAAAGGCTCTGGGCGTTGAGGCTGACGATGACAGGATAGATGACGTTACGGAAAAGCGCTTGCGCGAGGAGATAACGCGCGGTGTTCAGACGATACAGTACCAGGTGGTAACGCTTCTGACGACTAACGGACAGGCTCCGTTCGTGACGGTGTTTATGTATCTCAACGAGGCGCGCAGCGAGCAGGAAAAGGCTGACCTTGCGATGATAATCGAGGAGGTGCTCAAGCAGCGCATACTCGGTGTAAAGAACGAGGACGGCGTATGGATAACGCCTGCGTTCCCAAAGCTGATTTATGTGCTTGAGGAGGACAACATCGACCCGGGCACGCCTTACTACTATCTGACAGAGCTGGCTGCAAAATGCACGGCGAAGAGAATGGTGCCTGATTACATCAGCGAAAAGATGATGCTCAAACTGAAAGTGGACAAGAACGGTGAGGGTCACTGCTACACCTGCATGGGCTGCCGCAGCTTCCTGACGCCTTACGTTGACGAAAACGGCAAGCCCAAGTATTACGGCAGGTTCAATCAGGGCGTTGTTACGCTCAATCTGGTGGACATCGCACTTTCGTCGGGCAAGGATATGTCAAAGTTCTGGCAGATATTCGACGAGAGGCTCGATCTTTGCTACCGCGCGCTTATGGAGCGCCACAACAGGCTCAAGGGCACACTTTCGGACGCTGCGCCGATACTGTGGCAGTACGGTGCATTGGCAAGGCTGAAAAAGGGCGAGACGATCGACAAGCTGCTGTACGGCGGATACTCGACTATTTCGCTGGGCTACGCGGGGCTGTACGAGTGCGTCAAGTACATGACGGGCAAGAGCCACACTGACGAGGAGGCTACGCCGTTCGCGCTGGAGATAATGCAGTACATGAACGATGCGTGCAAGCGCTGGAAGGCAAAGGAGAATATTGATTTCTCCATATACGGCACGCCGCTTGAAAGCACTACATACAAGTTCGCAAAATGCTTGCAGAAGCGCTTCGGCATAATAGAGGGCATCACGGACAAGAACTACATCACTAACAGCTATCACGTTCACGTTACGGAGAAGATAGATGCGTTCACCAAGCTCAAATTCGAGTCGCAGTTCCAGCACCTCTCCCCCGGCGGCGCGATAAGCTATGTTGAGGTACCGAATATGCAGGGGAACATCCCCGCGGTGCTTAAAGTCATAAGATTCATCTATGACAACATTATGTACGCGGAGCTGAACACCAAGAGCGATTACTGCCAGGTGTGCGGCTATGACGGCGAGATACAGATAGTTAATGATGACGGCAAGCTGGTGTGGGAATGCCCCAAGTGCCACAACCGTGACCAGTCCAAGATGAACGTTGCACGGCGTACCTGCGGCTACATCGGCACGCAGTTCTGGAACCAGGGGCGCACGCAGGAGATACAGGAAAGGGTTATGCATTTGTGATATACTGATTGGGGGGAACTCTTTTGGAGAAGAGTTCCCCCCAAAGCCCCCTTCAGAAACCTTTTATTGCTTTTTCGCCATTTGGGGACAAGTCCCCAAATAACGAAAAAGTAGTGAGAGTTCTGAAAGAAATTCGGGAAGAATCATTTCAGAAGAACTCCCACAATCAGCATATTACAAGTGACAGCTTTTCCAACAATTTTTTGTAAACTAAAACAAAGGACATAGAAATTATGAACTACGGTGAGATAAAAAACTATGACATTGCCAACGGCTTGGGGGTGCGCGTTTCACTTTTCGTTTCGGGCTGCACGCACCACTGCAAAGGCTGCTTTAACCCGCAGACGTGGGATTTTGCCTACGGCAGACCGTTTACGCAAGCCACTATCAATGTACTGCTTAAAATGCTTTCGCCAAGTTACATTGACGGTTTATCGCTGCTGGGCGGTGAGCCGTTCGAGCCTGACAATCAGCGTGCGCTGGTGCCGCTTCTGCGTGAGGTACGCTCGCGTTTCCCCGATAAGAACATCTGGTGCTACACGGGCTATATGCTTGATGAGGAGCTTTTGAAGCCGAGCCGAGCGCGGTGCGAGGTCACGGACGAGATGTTATCGATGATAGATGTACTTGTTGACGGAGAGTTCGTGGAGGAGAAAAAGAACATCTCGCTTATGTTTCGCGGCTCGGAAAACCAGCGTTTGATAGACCTGCCTGCGACCTTGAAAACGGGTGAGATACAGCTTATCAACAAAAAATACGGTTTGAGATAAAAAAGCGGGTATACTGCGCGGTGCGGTATACCCGTTTTGGTTTATTATCACAAGAGCCCGAGGCTGATTAGCCAATAGACGCACAAGCCTATCGAGCAAAGACCCATAAGGACTGTGCCTGTGATGACGATGACTACGCTGTGGCGGTCAAAGACGAGGCGCTTTTTGCCAAGGCTTACGATACGCACTGTGCAATCGGTGCGCTCGTATATACGCTTTTTCAGGACGTTCTCGGCGGGGAACCAGTTGCGCATTTCCTCGCCACCAACGAGGTAAAATGCGGCTTTGTACATCATTCCTTTTTTCTGCTCGCCGTTTTCGTCGGTCTGCGTACTGCGCACGCCGACAAGCTGCGCGGGGTATTTTTTCGACATAAGCAGCAAAATGTCGCACACCACGAAAAATATCAGAAACAGCACGGTCGCGGCGGTGAGTATCATCTGCACGATGCTCAAAAGGGTCATGACCTCGACACCGAGGAGATAAAGCAGCCCGAAAACTGCTATTGCACCAATCAAAAGCTCCATTTTACCACCTCTTTCTTTTTATATAAATCAGAATTTAGCGTCTTTGACGCTAACAGTGAATAGTGAATAATGAATAGTGAAAAATTTATAGTTAAGGTATCGCCTTCGGCGCTGACCGACCTTTCGGTCGCTCAAGAGAGTATCCTTCGGATACTCCTTAAAAATCATGTGAGCGAAGCGAAC
>OMXI01000043.1 GCA_900314975.1 uncultured Eubacteriales bacterium
GCTTGATATTGGCGACAGGGTAAAGCACTACCCAGCCGAGCTTTCGGGCGGTCAGCAGCAAAGGGCAGCAATAGCCCGCGCACTTATCAACGACCCCGACGTTATCCTCTGCGACGAGCCGACAGGCAACCTCGACAAGAAATCGGGTGAGGAAGTAATGAACCTGCTGAAAAAGCTGAATCAAGAGCAGAACAAGACAGTTATCATCGTCACCCACGACAGCGATATCGCCGCGCAGTGCAGCCGAATTATCGAGTTGAGCGACGGCACAGTAAAAGCCGCAAATGTGAGCAGCTGATACTGCCTGCGCCGATGTTCATTCACCGCTGTATATTTGTATATCCGTACTGCCCGCAGCACTGTCATCACTGTCAATAAAATAGTTCAGCACCTTTTCATCATCGGGTATCTGCACCACTATCTCGTTATCGCCGCTTCCTTTCGGGCGGTAGTGTATTATATACCCACCGTCTGTTTTTTCAACATCATCAGGCGAAGCGGGTTCACCGTTTATCACTATGCCGCTGGGTTTCTTTTCTTCCTTTTTGCCGATAATATGCCCTACAATGCTCTCGTCCGTAGCCGCATAGCAGATAATATCCGCAATCAGCGTCATTATCATCGTTGCCGCAGCCGTTACCACAACCGTCACAAGCCGTTTGTGCGAGCCTTTCCTTTGGGTATCGGGTATTTCTTCAAGCCTTTTATGAAGCTGTTCATCGACGGATAAACCATCGTACGCCTTCCTGTAATCGCTCATAGCTCTGCCTCACCTATCCTTTCTTTAAGCATCTGCCGTGCACGCATAAGCTGCGTCTGCACAGTCGTTTCCCGCCGCTTGAGTATGCCTGCTATCTGCCTTACAGACAGCTGTTCGTAGTAGTACAGATGTATAACGCTGCGGTACTTTATCGGCAGCGCTCTCACCGCCGATATGACCGTAAGGCTCTGCTCGCATTCAGCTGCCGTGTCACGCAGCTGCGCGATAAACTCATCACCCGTCACGACCTTTGTTTTCCACGCCGATTTTGTGAGATTTATGCTCATATTCACCGCAATGCGTATCAGATACAGCTTTGTCTGCTGCTCATCAAGCTGTTTCCCCCTGCGGTAAAACCGCAGGAACACCTCCTGCGTGATGTCCTGCGCATCGTGCCGGTCCCTGCAGTAGTTTACCGCTATGCGAAACACCGTGTTCTCATATTTCTCAACGCATTTTTCAAAGTAATACCTATCCATTTTCAAATAGCCTGCCGTCCCGAATAGTCAGTATCCTGCCGCACACTCCTGCGGCAGTTTTGTCGTGTGTTATTATTATGACCGTCTGCTGTCCGTCCTGCGAAAGCTCCTTTAGCAGACCAAGCACCTCTTTGCCTGACCCTTGGTCAAGGTTGCCCGTCGGCTCGTCGCAAAGCAGCACATCAGGCTTGTTCGCAAGCGCCCTGGCAATAGCCACCCTCTGCTGCTGTCCTCCCGAAAGCTCACTCGGGTAATGTGACAGCCTGTCCGCAATGCCCAGCCTTTCGCAAAGCGACTTGAGGTAGTGCGTATCAGGCTTACCTTTCAGCGACTGCGGCAGCATAATGTTCCTCCACGCCGTCAGCTCGGGTATAAGATTAAAGAACTGAAACACAAACCCTATCCTTTGCAGCCGAAATTCTGTAAGCCTTCGCTCGCTCATATCGTATATGCTCTCACCCTCATAGCGTACCACACCACAGCTTGGCGTGTCAAGTCCGCCGAGCAGATGCAGAAGCGTTGATTTCCCCGCACCGCTTGCCCCGACTACCGCAGTCATCTCACCGCGCTGTATGTCAAAGCTCACATTGTCCAGTGCCCTGACCTCGCTCTCACCCTTGCCGTATGTCTTGCAAAGCCCTTTTACCTCTATCAGCATTGTTATTCCTCCTTAAGCGCCCTTGTAATGCCTGTTTTGCTTTGCAGCATTATCGGCAGCACCGCCGCAGCCGCCGTCAGCAGCGCAAACAGCAGGGCAGTGTAAACTATCATCATCAGATACTCCCTGTTCATCAGCTTATACCTGATAAAACCGTCATACAAAAAATACTCCATAAGAACGCTGTGCGGTGTATTTGTTTCATCAAGCAGTATTACTCCCGTGCCGTTGTCTATAACTGCAAAAGCCGCCCTTGACAGCCTGTCAAACGCATATACGGGCAACACAGAGAGCAGCCCTGCCGCTATGACAAACACTTCGTTTTGTATCACCGAAACAATGCCTATCCTTGCCTTGCTCATTCCTATCGCCCTTAACCGCGCCGCGTTTTTTCTCTGCCTTCGCAGCAGACTGTATATGCAAAGCGTTATCCCTATAATCAAAAGCACAGTCAGTAAGATCTGAAGATTTAAAAATATGTTTCTCACACCGTTTTTCTCACGCTCGTACTGTCCTTTAAGCTCCGCGGCAGAAGCGCTCTTCATACCCTTGCAGCCATTAAGCATCGCATACCAGGCTTTGTCCGCCGAGACTGTATCCGCGCTGTCATCAAGCTTCACGCAAATATCAGTGCAGTTTTTATCCAAAAGCCCCCAAGCCGAAAGCGTATCCTTTGCCACAAAAATGTTCGCCCTTGTCATTTGACAGTAATATTCTTCCTCGCTGCCTTGCTTAACTGGTATTATACCGCCTATCCTTGCCCGTATATCCTTTCTGTACCCAAAGCAATAATCCGTCCCGTTCTGCGTCTGTACAGGCGTGCCGTACTTCTGGCAGTCCTCAAGCGTTACCGCTGAAACGTCTATGTTCTGCGCGCCCTCGTTTGGCATTATCACCGAAAGTGTGATCTCGTCACCAATGTCAAAGCAGTTTTTTACACTTTCATAGCTTGCCTCACTAACAGCAATTATGCACTCTTTTCCGTCAGCAACAGCCTTTATATCAGCACCGCTGCCAAGCTGCTCAAGCACCTTTTCATCAACCGCGGCAATCGGCGTACTTACCGCACGCTCGCTTTCGCTGTAGCCCGCTGCCGCCCACATCTGCGGCATATCTTTGTTCAAGGTGTTGTCCGTAAGGATATGCGGCAGGTCGTCTCTTTTTGTGTCAAATATCATCATCGCCGCATTATTGACCGTACAGCATTTTATCTGCGAAATATCCGAACCGAGAGCTTGCTTAAAGCTGTCTATCTTTTCGTAGGGTATCCCGTCACCGTAACCAAGATATATGTTCGGCGAAAGCGTGCTTTCAGACTGTCTCGAAGCAGTGTAGTCCACCTTGTCCAAACCCTGCGACTGAAGCGTCCACAGCGTCTCGTTGGATTGCAGCCTGCCCGCCTCGCTTGAAAAGATAAGCCCGAAGCTCATGCACACAACTCCTATAATGATAAGCAAGCCGATAGAGAAATTGGTAAACCTCACCCCCCAGAATACCGACCGCAGCCAGCCTGCTTTTTTGAGCCTTCTGCCAACCCTGCGCCTTGCGTGCTTCAAAGCTTTTCTGCCGCTTGTCAGCTCAAGCACATTCGCACATCGGTACTTGATAATAAACATCACACATACCGTCACTACCGCCGCACCTGTCACAAGCGCGCTTGTCAGCCACGGGTCATATGTCACCTGCTTTATCAGCCCGGGTGCTGCAAACGCATCGGGCATTTTGCTGAACCGCGCTGTCAGCCTAAAAACACCCACCGCCGCAAGCATACCAAGCGGCAGTGCAGCCGCCGATACAGCAGCTATCTCAAAAGTGAGCATAGCAAGCCGTCTGCGCTTTGACATACCTATATCAAGCAGTATCCCGCTGTTTTTCATTCTGTCCTCAAAAATGTTCACAGCCATACGGTAAAGCGATATCACCGCGATAAGCCCGATAATTGCCGAAAACATCGGTATCAGCAGCGAGTAGGGGTCGGCATATGTTTTGCCTTTCCCGACAAGCTCTCTTATTTTATCAATGCTGTCTGCCTCACCGTATTTGAAACGGTCTGTCCCGAGAACATATCCGTAAACATATCTGCGGGAAAGGCACGCCTGAACGCCCTCAGGCAGAGCCTTTATTTCCCCGTCCACCTGACCGAAGCCCGTGTACGAGCTGCCGTTTTCAATAAAGAACGAGCTGTCAAGTACCGCATTGGGAATGTAGCTGCCCTCGCGCGTTACTATCTCATCGCGGCGGTAGTTGTTTTGTGCGTCAAATATCCCGACAAGCCTGAACTGCTTTTTCTCACCGCCTACCTCCGCCGTGACCGTACCCTGCGCGTACGGTGCGACCCCGCAGCCCTTGCAGTATGTAAGGTCAAGTGCTATCTCGTCAGCTCTGCGCGGATATCGCCCGCGTATCATCGCAAGATGATAGACCTTCTGCGAAAGCTCGTCACGAAACGCTATCGCAGGTACATCAAAGCCGCCCTCGACCTTTATATCATCACAGCGCATAAACATTCCGTGTGGCAGCGCACCCTCGACCTCCTCGGCTGCCTTGGCTGTCGCAAGGTCAGTGTTTGATGCCACAATGTCATAGTCACCCTGAACGGAAAGCAGCTGTTCAAGCCTCTGCGTTTTATAGCTTCGCACTAACAGAAACATCAGCGAAAGCACGCCCGCCGCCGCAGCTATAATGAATATCAACAGACACAGCTTTACCCTGTGTCTGCACCAGTACCGTATCGATAACATTTTTCGCACCCCCTGTTATTAAAACAAGTGAGCATAGAAAAATATCACAAAAGCAGCTAAAAATTTTCCGATAAGCAAAAACTCCGCGGGTCAAAACCCTGCGGAGCTTTATCTTTATGCTTTTTGTATCCCTATTTTCCCATTACCTTGACCATGACCGCCTTCTGTGCGTGCAGACGGTTTTCAGCTTCTTCAAAAATCTCGTCAGCGTGTGCCTCAAATACCTTTTCGGTTATCTCTTCCTCGCGGTGTGCGGGCAGGCAGTGCTGAACCATAGCATCGGGTTTAGCCGCAGCCATTATCTCGTCATTTATCTGATAGCCCGCGAAAGCCACCTTGCGCTTTTCAGTCTCCGCTTCCTCGCCCATTGATGTCCACACGTCAGTAAACAGCACATCAGCGTCCTTTGCAGCCTCAAGCGGAACGTCCGTCATTGAGAACATATCGCCGTATCCCTTTGCAAATTCAAGCACCTGCGCGTCAGGCTGGTAGTCCTTGGGGCAGGCAACGCTCACCTGCATACCGACCTTCAAGCCGCCCACTATAAGCGAGTTCGCCATATTGTTGCCGTCACCGATGTAGCACATCTTCAAGCCCTCAAAGCGTCCCTTGAACTCGCGTATAGTCATAAGGTCGGCAAGCACCTGGCAGGGGTGGCAGAAATCGGTCAGACCGTTGATGATAGGGATCGAGCCGTACTGCGCAAGGTCCTCGACCTCTTTTTGCTCAAATGTGCGTATCATAATGCCGTCAATGTAGCGTGAAAGCACACGTGCCGTGTCCTGAACAGGCTCACCTCTGCCTATCTGCAAATCGCGGTTTGAAAGGAACAGCGCCTGTCCGCCGAGCTGATACATACCCGTCTCGAACGAAACTCTCGTTCTTGTCGAAGACTTCTGGAATATCATACCCAGAGTCTTGCCCTTGAGTATCTTGTGTTCGATACCGTTCTTGTTCTCGTATTTGAGCTGGTCTGCAAGGTTGAGTATGTCGATTATCTCCTCTTTTGAAAGGTCAAGTAATTTCAGTAAATGCTTCATTTTTGTTGTCCTCCTTAATCGTCAAGTATGTCTTTGAGAATTTTCATTCCCTTTTCAATGTTTTCATCACTGATGTTCAAAGGCGGCAAAAAGCGCAGCTTATCCTTTGCCGTAAGTATCAAAAGCCCATTCTGCGCGCACTTTACAAGTATATCCGCAGCCTTTTTGGTCTTTAGCCTTATGCCGAGCATAAGCCCCATTCCGTCAACGCCCTCGACCTCGTCTATTTCCGCCAGCTTGCTTTTGAAAAGCTCTGCCTTGCGGTTTATCTCCTTGATGAAATCAGGGTTCGTGACCTTGTCAAGCACTACATTTCCACCCGCACACGCCAGCGGATTTCCGCCGAATGTCGAGCCGTGCGTACTCTTTGTCAGTACATCACAGCACTTCTCGTCAGCCAGGCACGCACCCATCGGCACACCGCCCGCGATGCCCTTTGCAAGTGTCGTGATGTTGGGCTTTACACCGAAAAGCTGTGATGTCAGCAGCGCGCCCGTTCTGCCCACGCCCGTCTGTACCTCGTCAGCAATCGTGAGAATGTCGTCTTTTGCACACTCGGCAAAAATCGCGTCAACGAACTCCTTCGTCAGCGGGCAAACGCCGCCCTCGCCCTGTACAAACTCAAACATCACCGCGCAGACCTTGCCCTTGTTCTCGGCGAGCTTGTTTTTCAAATCATCAATATCGTTCGCCTCAACGTTTACAAACCCATCTACAAACGGGAAAAAGTAGTTGTGGAAAACCTCCTGTCCCGTCGCCGAAAGGGTAGCCAGCGTTCTTCCGTGGAAAGAGTTCACCAGCGTGATGATGATGTTTCTCTGCGCGTCCTTTCCGTACTTGTCAAAGCTGTACTTTCTTGCGAGCTTTATCGCGCACTCGTTAGCCTCCGCACCCGAGTTGCCGAAAAACACCTTGCTGTAGCCCGTCGCCTCACACAGCTTTGCCGCAAAATCCGCCTGTACCTTTGTGTAGTAGTAGTTCGATGTGTGCTGTATACTGCGAGCCTGCGCGCATATCGCGTCAGCCCAGTCCTTGTCGCAGTAGCCAAGGCTGTTCGTGCCTATGCCCGAACCAAAATCAATGTACTGCTTTCCGTCCTCACCGACAGCGTTCTGCTCGCTGCCCTTGTCCAGCACAATGTCCAGACGACCGTATGTCGCCATAACATGCTCGTTGAATTTTTCGATAGTTCCCATTTTACTCTCCTCCAATCACTTATCTTCTGAAAAAGATAAGCACCGTTATCGCAATTATACATACCCCGTATACAAGCACCATAAACAGCCTTGCCAGCCTTTTCTTTCGTATGCACGAATCCACCAGCATCGAGATAAGCGCCGCGTACGCAAGTATGTAGTAAAATATATCGCTTACCGCCGTAAACCTTGAAAGCACTCCCAGCCCCAGCGCCGCAATAAGACAGCATAGGGTGACAATGCTTGTTATCTTCAGGGCGGTCTTTCTGCTTTTTTCGTCCATATGCGTATTATATCAGATGCCTTAAATGAACTGCGTGCCGATACCCTCGTTGGTAAGCAGCTCGATAAGTATCGAGTGAGGTATCCGTCCGTCAATGATAGATGTCTTTCTGACGCCTCGTCTGACCGCCTCCACGCAGCAGTCTATCTTTGGAATCATACCGCCGCTGATAATGCCCTTCTTTTTGAGGTACGGCACCTCGCTGACGTTGACCGTCGGTATCAGTGTCGAGTCATCGTCCTTGTCCTCAAGCAGACCCACAATATCCGTCATAAGAATAAGGTTTTCAGCGCGCAGACACGCCGCAATTCTCGAAGCTGCCGTGTCAGCGTTTATGTTGTAGCTCTGACCGTCCTCGCCTATGCCGACTGTCGAGATTATCGGCACATACCCGTTGTTCAGCGCGTCAATAATAGGCTTTGTCGTTATCTTTTTGATGTCGCCCACATACCCAAGGTCAACATCACCCGTCAGCTTCTGCGCAACTATCATCTGACCGTCACAGCCGCAAAGACCCAGCGCCTTGCCGCCGTGCATCTGAAGCGAGCTTACAAGCTCCTTGTTCACCTTGCCGCAAAGCACCATCTTTACAATGTCGATAGTCTCCTCGTCAGTGTATCGCAGACCGCCGATAAACTTGCTTTCCTTGCCCACTCTTTTGAGCATAGCGTTTATCTCAGGTCCGCCGCCGTGAACCAGTACGACCTTTATCCCGACCATGCTTAAAAGCACAATGTCGTTCATTACCGCGTCTTTAAGCTCACCGTTAGTCATAGCGTTTCCGCCGTACTTCACCACAACTATCTTGTCGTGGTATTTCTGAATGTACGGCAAAGCGTCAATAAGTACCTGCGAGCGCATGTTGTTTTTCAGTTCCATTTTCCTTACTCCTCGTCGTTTTTATAATCCTCGTCCGTGGCAAGCAAAGCGTCCATCGTCTCCTGATTGGGAAGCTCAAGCTCGTCCATATCCGCGTTTACCTTTTGTTTGTGCAAGCCCTCACCGTAGTCCGTAACAATAGTCCTCTGGTATTTTCTTATCGGTGCGGCAGCCTTTTTTATCGTGTTGTTATCAGGCGTGTATTGGTCAATAAAATCGTTGCGCCTGTCTCTGTCAATGATAAGCGTCCTGATTATCTCAAATGCGGTAGAGAAATCTCTCGTCATGTATATGCCGCTGTGCTGGTACGCACCGTTGAATATCATAGGGAAGTCAGGCTCGTTTGTCGCAAAAATAACGTTGCCGATACTCTCACCGCGCTGTTCGGGCAGAACGTATAAAATGTCATTGATGTCCGTAATGTCAACGTCCTCGCCGTGCCGCGCGATTATCCGCCTGTCCGTGATAAGATACTTTATCTTGCCGATAGCCTCAAGATCGGGGCTGAGGTCGATAAAGTGCCAGTAGATAAGCACGATAGTCGTGTAAACGAACGGGAACGCCAGCGCCATAACGATAAGCACCGTCCGCGACGTGTCATTGAGCCACATTATGAACAGCACCACCGCCGCAATAAGTATCGCCGCGCCGATAAGCAGCGAGCGCAGGTCAAAGTATCTCTTGAAAATCTTCGTGTGCTTTTTCTTTTGCTTTGGCACCTGCCCCGAGCATTCAAACATTATCTTCTCGTCTTCGAGCAGATACGCCCTGTAAAGCTTGATAATGCGCTGATTTTCCTCAAGCGAAATGCTTGTGTTCAGCGGCATCTTGTAGTATTTTTCAAGGTCTCCGTTAATACCGTAATTCTTGTAATACATATCTTTCTCCCCATCTTGTTGTCTTTTGTCATTTTATCTCGTACATCATCTTTAGTCTGTGCGCTTCGTTAGCGCTAAAGCCGAATTTTTCGTAGAATGGTACCTTGTCGGGCATCGCCGCAAGCTCAACAAATACGCTCGTCCCGCTTATCCCGTGTTCATTTACGAACCTTAAAAGCTCATCAATAAGCGTCCTTCCAAGCCCGCGCCCCTGGTAATCGGGGTGAACCACCACGTCCTTTATGTAGCAGCAAAGCCCCATGTCACCTATCATTCGCGCCATAGCCACGCACTTTTCTCCGTCGCAAATGCTCACCGTAAACAGCGTGTTTTCAAGCGCAAGCGAGACCTGCTCCATTGTCGGCGCATTCCCCCATACACTCTCCCACAGCGCTGTAAACTGCTCCGCCGTAAGCTCACCGCGGCGTACCTCAAATCCGTCCATCTCTTTAGCTTCTGTAATCTCCGTTTATCTTGACGTAATCGTATGTCAGGTCGCACCCGTAAGCCGTAGCTTCGCCGTTTCCGCTGCCCACGCTCACAAGTATCTGTATCTCGTCCTCCAGCAGTACCTTTTTAGCGACCTCCTCCGAGAACTCCACACCCGCGCCGTTTTCGCACACGTGTACCTCGCCCGCCCTTGAGCACAGCCTTACGTCAACTGCATTTATGTCAAACTCCGCGTCCGCGTAGCCGATAGCGCACAGCACGCGTCCCCAGTTAGCGTCCGCACCGAACATCGCGCACTTGAACAGGGGAGAGCATATAACGCTCTTTGCAATAACGATAGCCGTGTCCGTGTCTTTTGCCCCGCTGACCTTGCATTCCAGCAGCTTTGTCGCACCCTCGCCGTCCTTTGCAAGCATGCGCGTTATGTTCATCATCACTATGTAAAGCGCCTGCTTGAACTTCTCAAAGTCCTCGCCCTCGGCCGTTATCTCCGCGTTGCCCGCAAGACCGTTCGCCATTACCGCCAGCGTGTCGTTTGTCGACTGGTCACCGTCAACGCTTAAACAGTTGTATGTTATCTTCACGTTCTCGTCCAGTGCCTTTTGTATCATCTCTGCACTTATCGCACAGTCCGTCGTCACCACGTTGAGCGTCGTCGCCATGTTCGGATGGATCATTCCGCTGCCCTTGCCCATGCCGCCCACACGGCAAACCTTGCCTTCAAGCTCGAACTCAACAGCAACCTCTTTTTTGACCGTGTCCGTCGTCATTATCGCAGTAGCCGCCTCGATGTTCCTGTCGTATGCAAGCCCCGCAAAAAGCTCGTCTATCTTTCTCTCCACAGGCTCGATAGGGAATACCTGCCCGATAACTCCCGTCTGCGCCACAAGCACCTCCTCGGGCTTGATGTTCATACGCTCTGCGACAAGTCCGCACATTCTGTAAGCCTTCTGCTCGCCGTCAGCGTTGCAGGTGTTGGCGTTTTTTGAGTTGAGGATAAACGCCTGCGCCCTGCCGTGAGTTGCCGCAAGATTTTTGCGCGATACCGTCACAGGCGCACCCTTTACCTTGTTCTGCGTGAACACCGCTGCCGCATTGCACATCACGTCCGATGTCACAAGGCAAAGGTCATTTTTCATGTTGTCGATAGGGCTTTCGTTGCCGTCAGGCGCAGCGTGCGGGCTTTTTATCCCGCAGTAAAGACCGTTCGCCTTAAAGCCGCGAGCCCTCAAACTTCTCCATAGTTATTTGCTTGCTCATATTAAAAACACCTCAATATATTTATGGTTGTGTTCCCACGTATTCAATAATGTTGCTCACACGCACATAGCCGTTCTCACCGGGCGCTATAAGGTAAACCTTGTGTATTCCCTCGCTTCCTTTTCGCCACTGATACTGCGTTTCAAGCGTCAGCTCATTTTCAGCACCGCGTTCGAGTATCTCCACTCCGTCAAGCTCAACGTGCCAGGTGATCTCTTTAAATTCCTTGTGTTCATCGCGCGTTATCGTGCAATCCGGATTCAGCGTCAGGTGGAAGGTCTCCTTCACGGGCGTTTCAGCCTCTTGTTTCTTCTTGTACGAGAAATACTTGAACGGCTCGCCGCCGACAGTCACATCCGCCGAGCAGCCCTTAAAACTGATACCGCTTTCTCTGCCAATTATCGCGCCGTAGTCTTTTCCGCCGCCCGATACCTTGCCTTGCGTGTAAATGTTTGACCAAACGCCGGACGAGTAAACCTCGCCGCCAACAATGCCTGTGCAGTGCGTGCCGGTAACATCAGCATTTATAAAGCTAATGTCATGAACGGCCGCATCCCAGCCGTAGCCTATAAATCCGCACGGTTCGTAGCCGACCTTTATCTTCATACCCTTTATGTAGTGACCCTGACCGTTGACCGTTCCGCAGAAAGCGTGATTGTTAGACTTGCTCCAGCCCATCGGTCTCCAGTCATAGCCCGTCAGGTCAATGTCGCTTTCCAGCGTTATGCTGACTTTGTTGTAAGTGGGATTTATACCGTTCACATAGTAAACCGCCGATGCCAGCTGCTGCGCCGTGGAAACGTGAAAATCAGGAGCGTTTTTCACAGCCCAGTCCTTGTCCGCCAGCTTAATAATGCTGCCCGTGTCAAACTCGCGTTCCCAGTCGGTCTTGTAGCTTGTCGTATCTCTTTCATACGCATACTCTGAAACGTCCTCACCCCATGCGCCGTACCACTGGTACGCATCAGCAAGCAGATAAACACCCTTGCCCTGCACCGCTGCCGAGACCACACACTTTTGCGTGTCAAGCTTTGCACTCGTCACCGTGTTGTACGGCTCGTTGGGAGCTGTGCAGTAAAGCAGCACCAGATTTTTTTCGGGAACTCCGCGCAGTTCATTTTTGTCGTAGTAAAAAGTTATCTGCGCATCGTAAACGCCGTCATATTCCACCTCTATCGGCGAGCCGATAAGCCCCACCACGCCGTTGTGAAGAACGTGCCCGCTTTCCGAAAGTGATGCCATGCGCTCTATGTCGCCGCTGCACTTTCCCGAAAGCTCCACCTTTGTAAGCTCGGGCTTTTTATCGTTGTTTATATCCAGCGTCAGTACCTGCCGACCGTCGCTGTCAGCCGCCTCACTCTCGCTTGCCTGTCTGCTTGAGGTAATGCTCTCACTTTGCTGCGAGAATGATACATCACCCTCGCCGCCGCCCTTTTCAGACTCACCGCACGATGCAAACAGCATACATACGCACATAACCGCTGCCATAAGTCGTCTTTTCATTTTTTGTCACCTTTTTTGTTATCTCAGAATTTTTTTCATGTAGACCACATCTTCCATCGGATTGTCATAGTACGCCCCGCACTCTTCAAACCCGAACTTTTTGTACAGATGTATCGCGCTTTGCAGGGGAGTTATCGTGTCAAGCACCATTTCCTCAAAGCCGTCCCTTTCAGCCGCCTCGATTATCGCCGCGATAAGCTGCCGCCCTGCGTGAAGCTCCCGGAACTGCGGCTTAACAAACAAACGCTTCATCTCGCAGCGCCTGTCATCGTGCCTGTGATACGCCACGCACCCGATGACCGTTCCGTCATCGTTCACTGCGCACAGCAAGCGTCCCTCGGGGTAGGAGTATTTCACCGCAAGGTCTTTTATCTCCTCGTCAAATCCCTGAAATGAAAGGTCGCGCCCGAGCGCCTTGTTGTATTCGCCTATCAGCTCGGTTATCTGATTTGTGTACCCCTCGCCGCTGACTATCTTCACATCATCACTCCGTTCTCTGCCCGCCACTTTTCAGCTTCTTCAATCTTTTTATTTATTATCTCAAGAGCCGTGTCATCCTCCACATAGAAAAGGGTCTTTTGTGGAAGCGTGTTGCAAACAAGCTGTCCCAGCCGAATGTCAGGCTGAAGCTTCCATAGCTTTTTCAGTTGCTCGCACATCTCATCTATTCTCTTTGGGTCGCGCATATCATCACTCCAAGTCCGTGTACTTGTTTCTGTAATACAGGTCCTCTCTTACCGTGAAGCCCTGCTTTTCCCAGAAACCGTTGCCCTGTTCGTTGTCGGTGAAAGCTACAAGAGCGACCTTTCGTATGCCCTCGTTTTTCAAAGCCTGCATCGCATTCTCAACAAGTGTCCTGCCGATGCCCTGCCCCTGATATTCCCTCATCACCGAAACGTGGTGGAAAAACCCTCTGCGTCCGTCGTGTCCTGCCATTATAACTGCGATGACCTTTCCGTCATCCTCGGCAACAAAGCTGGTGTTCGGGTTTCGCTTGATATACTTGTCAAGCCCCTCAAAGCTGTCGTCAATGCTCACCGCACCGTTAGTCTCCTGACCCGTGCTGCGCCATACCTCGTGCAGCGCGTCGTGGTCACTTGCTTTCATATTTCTGTATTTTATCATTGTTTTGTTCTCCCTATAATTTTATTTTTATCTGTCTGTATTATTCAAGCCCCGTAGTCTCGTCTATTCCCATCATAATATTCATGCACTGCACCGCCGCACCGCTTGCACCCTTTCCAAGATTGTCAAGCCGTGAGCAAAGCAGTATCTGCTCGTCATTTCCGCAAACAAATATCTGCATGTTGTTCGTCCCCGCAAGCGTGTTCGCAGGCAGAAAACCGTCAGGCAAAGTTTCCTTTCCGCCAAGCTCCATAACCTTTACAAAGTGCTGCCCCGCGTAGTGCGCCGACATAATTTCGTGTATGTCCGCAGGCGTGTACTTTTTCGTCAGACACCTGCTCACCAGCGGCAAGGTCACCACCATTCCCGCAAAGTAGTCGTCAACGATAGGGTTGAACATCGGCGGATATTTAAGACCGCACACTGCCTGCATCTCGGGCAGGTGCTTGTGCGTCTGTCCCAGCGCGTACTGCCTGGGCGAACACATCTCAAATGTCTTTCCCTCACCCTCGATAGCCGCTATCATCTTTTTGCCGCCGCCGCTGTAGCCCGATACCGCGTGGCAGACAACAGGGTAGTCCTGCGGAAGTACACCCGCCTGTACCAGCGGATAGCAAAGTGAGATAAATCCGCTTGCGTAGCACCCCGGTACAGCAACTCTTTTGGAGTTCCTGATGTTTTCCCTGTGCTGTTCGCTCAGTTCGGGGAAACCGTAATCCCACGCAGGATTTGTCCTGTGCGCCGTAGACGCGTCAATAATGCGTACATCGGGGTTTGTGCAAAGGCTCACAGCCTCGCGCGCCGCCGCATCGGGCAAGCACAAAAACGTAAAGTCCGACGAGTTTATCAGCTTCGCCCTCTCCGCGCTGTCCTTGCGCTTTTCCTCATCTATCAGCAGTATCTCAAGGTCATCGCGCTTTTCAAAACGCTCAAATATCTTCAGACCTGTCGTGCCTTCTTTTCCGTCAATAAAAACTCTTGTTTTCATTTTATTTCCTCTAATCGTCAAGTATTTTCCTGTATTTCCTGTCCTCGTGCAAGCGCCTGTCTCTGCGCTCCTTTTTGTGCGCCTCAAGCAGCTTTTTGTCCGCAAAGATATTTCCCATACCGCTGCCGAAAAGCATACCGAACAGCGTCGTCACAAAAATGTTTGGCTGTATCGCCCGAAAATTCACCGACGCTATGTACACCACCGCAATAATAGGTATCATCATAAACGGCATGTACCAGCGTATCCCGCAGCTTTTGGCGTATATAAAGCACCCCACCAGCGTCATCACAGGGTAAACCAGCATAAAGCATAAAAACAGCATAAATGCGTCCTGCAAAACGTAGTTAGTCAGCAAAAACATGCCGATAGTCACGCCCGCCCATACCGCGAGAAAAATGCAAGCCCATCTCGCAGGGTGCGACATCATATTTTCAGAAAACCTCGATTGCTTTTTCGACATAGCCTATCTGTTCCTTTACCGATTCGGGTGCAGGACCGCCCGCACTCTTTCTTTGCATAACGCACGTGTCAAGACTTATCGCATCATACACATCATCTTCAAATCTGTCGCACAGCTTTTTGTACTCCGAAATTTCCAGCGTTTCCAGAGTGCAGCCCTTTTCAATGCAGGTGTGTACCAGCGTTCCCGTTATCTTGTACGCATCTCTGAAAGGCATACCCTTCTTAACGAGGTAGTCCGCGCAGTCAGTCGCGTTAATAAAGCCCTTGGCAGCCGCCGCCCTCATATTCTCGGGCAGTACCTTCATCGTCGCAAGCATCGGGTCAAACGTCACAAGGCAAAGCTTGACCGTGTCGATAGCGTCAAAAATAGCCTCCTTGTCCTCCTGCATATCCTTGTTGTACGCAAGCGCAATGCCTTTCATCATCGTCAGCAGCGTAATAAGGTCACCGTAGACTCTGCCCGTCTTGCCGCGGATAAGCTCCGTAACATCGGGATTTTTCTTTTGCGGCATTATCGACGAGCCCGTAGCGTAAGCGTCATCAAGCTCCACGAATTTGAACTCCCACGAACACCAAAGTATAACCTCCTCGGAGAACCTCGAAAGGTGCATCATCAGTATCGAAAGCGCCGAGCAAAGCTCAATGCAGAAATCCCTGTCCGAAACTCCGTCAAGCGAGTTCATCGTTATCTCCTCAAACCCCAGCAGCTCGCACACCCTCTGCCTGTCGATAGGGTATGTCGTGCCCGCAAGCGCGCCGCTGCCAAGCGGCATTTTATTCATTCTGCCGTAAGCGTCTTTGAGCCTGCCAAGATCTCTCACAAACATATTCGCATACGCCATAAGATGATGTGCAAAGGTTATCGGCTGCGCCCTCTGCAAATGCGTGTACCCGGGCATTACCGTGGTCGTGTGCTTTTTGGCGATGTCCGTCACCGTCTGCGTAAGCTTTTTGAGCAGCGCAATTATCTCCCTCGTTTCGTCCTTGAGCGTCATTCTCACGTCAAGCGCCACCTGGTCATTCCTCGACCTCGCCGTGTGTAGCCGCTTGCCCGTGTCACCAAGCCTCTTTGTCAGCTCCGCCTCAACAAACATATGTATGTCCTCGGCATTCGGGTCAAACTCCAGCTTGCCGCTTTCAATGTCCTCAAGTATTTCTTTCAGACCCTTTACGATAGCCTCGCTCTCGCTTTTTTCAATGATGCCGCATTCGCCCAGCATCGTCGCGTGCGCGATAGACCCCGTAATGTCCTGCCTGTACATTCTCGCGTCGAATTTTATCGACGAGTTGAAGTCATTGACCCTCTCATCGACCTCTTTTGTAAATCTTCCTGCCCACATCTTCTGAGCCATACTGAAACCACCTTTGCTGGATTTAATGCAAGCTGCTTTGATACAGTCTGCCGAAAGGCAGACACCTTTTCTTGCTTCTTGCCTCTAATTTCTTGCTTCTGACCACTTGACCTATAAGACCCGCTGCTGTAAGCATACAGTCTGTCTGCCTGTGGATAACAAAAAAACATATGGGCAAAACGATCCCCTGCGGAACCGTTCTGCCCTTAACTGTCTATTAGCCGTTTTCCTTTTCGTGCTGTTCAAGGAGCTTGGAGATATCTATGCCGTTGATCTTCATGCCCTCTATCTTGCAGTCGTTTATTTCAACGTTTGAAAGGTCACAATGGATAAACTGCGAGTTTTTCAGGTCAGGGTTCTTGAATTCCACATTGTTCATTATCGAGCAGCCGAATCTTGTGTTGCTCAGATTAACACCGAGGAATCTTGAATTGACCATATAAATGTCCGTGAAATCAGCGCCGCGCATACTTGCGTCGTTGAAGGTAGCGCTGTCCATGTTGACATCGTTGAACTTTGCCTCTTTCAGATTTACATTATCGAAAGTAGCGCTGCCCAGGTTAACGTCCTCAAAAGTCGAGTTCGGAAGACTGTCGTAGGATATTTCCACCTTTTTGTCCAGAGCAGGCTCAAAGGATTTTTTTACTTCTGACATAACTATACCTCCTTGTATAAAAAGAATGTCTATTGTAAAGCCGTTATTACTTGTTGTTTCTCTTCTGCTCCAGCTTTGCCCTTACCTTGATAGGCAGACCGAACAGATTGATGAATCCCGCTGAATCAGCCTGATTGTAAACATTGTCCTCATCGAATGTAGCAACTTCCTCATCATACAGAGTGTACGGCGAGGTAACGCCCGCGTTGATGATGTTGCCCTTGTACAGCTTGAGCTTAACGTCGCCCGTAACAGTCTTTTGTGTCTCTGTAACGAATGCGCTCATAGCCTCGCGCAGAGGAGTGAACCACTGACCGTTGTAAACGATGTCCGCAAACTTAATGCTCAGATACTGCTTAACTCTTGCAGTTTCCTTGTCAAGCGTGATAGTCTCAAGAACCTCGTGAGCCTTGTAAAGAATAGCTCCGCCCGGTGTCTCGTAAACGCCTCTTGACTTCATGCCCACCAGTCTGTTTTCAACCAGGTCAGCAAGACCGATACCGTTAGCACCGCCAAGCTCGTTGAGTTTAGCAACTATCTGCTTGCCGTTCATCTTAACGCCGTCTATCTCGGTCGGTACACCCTTTTCAAAGTGAATGTTAACGTAAGTCGGCTTGTCGGGAGCCATTATCGGCGAAACGCCCATCTCCAGGAAGCCCGGCTTTTCGTACTGTGGCTCGTTAGCAGGGTTTTCAAGGTCAAGTCCCTCGTGAGAAAGATGCCACAGGTTCTTGTCCTTTGAGTAGTTGGTCTCTCTGTTTATCTTCAGAGGAATGTTGTGAGCCTCCGCGTAGTCTATCTCCTCATCTCTTGACTTGATGTCCCATATTCTCCACGGAGCGATTATCTTCATGTCAGGCGCAAAAGCCTTGATAGCCAGCTCAAATCTTACCTGGTCATTGCCCTTGCCTGTGCAGCCGTGGCAGATAGCGTCAGCGCCCTCTTTAAGAGCGATCTCTGCGATCCTCTTTGCGATGATAGGTCTTGCAAAGGAAGTACCCAGAAGATACTGGTTCTCGTAGACCGCACCCGCCTGAACGGTAGGGAATACATAATCAGTGATGAACTCCTCTGTCAGATCCTCGATGTACAGCTTTGAAGCACCCGTCTTGATAGCCTTTTCCTCCAGACCGTCAAGTTCCGTGCCCTGTCCAACGTCACCCGAAACCGCGATGACCTCGCAGTTGTCATAGTTCTCCTTCAGCCATGGGATAATGATAGATGTGTCAAGTCCTCCCGAATAAGCAAGGACTACCTTTTTGATTTTGTCAGCCATAATAATTCCTCCGAAATAAATAATAATCAAACGCATAAAAGCATAAAAATAATATGCCGCAAATGTGCTGTCAAGTATATTATACACTTTTATGCGGTTTTGTCAAGGGGATATGCATATAAATTTTATTTTTATACACAATTTTACGCAAATTTATGTATAATCAAATAAAGTATGCATTATTTTATACATTTGTGAGCTTATCCCTGCCCGCTTGTGCATTGCTTTAATATATTGTACCACTTTTGCGCGCAAAATGCAACCATAAAACGCTTGCAAATTCAAGTTTTTTAGTGTATAATTTAATAATGATAACAAGACTTGAAAGGTGGTAATTTTTATGTCCGAAAAAATGATACAGCTCGGCTTTGAAAAACTCACAGGGGAGCAGCTCACTTCGCTTGACCTCAATGCATTCAAAAAGATAGGTTTAGACTGGATGCTCGTTTCCGCAGGTGACGAAAGCGGCTGGAACACCATGACTGCATCGTGGGGCTGGGCAGGCGTTATCTGGGGGAAGAACGCTTTTCAGGTGGTCATCAGACCGCAGAGATATACCAAGGAGTTTATCGACAAAAGCGATTATTTCACAGTCTGCTTTTTTGACGAGCAGTATAAAAAAGCGCTTGCCTTCTGCGGCGGACACAGCGGCAGAGACTGCGACAAGGCGAAGGAAACAGGTCTTGTTCCCGTTTTCACAGACGGCTCGGTAGTGTTCGAGCAGGCGTCAATGGCGTTTGTCTGCAAAAAGCTTTACGTGCAGGAAATGAAGCCCGAGTGCTTTACCGATAAGTCAAATATAGAGCAGTGGTATGCAGGCGGCGACTATCATACCCAGTATACAGGCGAGATAGTCGCGGCATATGCTTTTAGAGGTAAGAGGTAAGAGGTAAGAGGTAAGAGGTAAGAGGTAAGAGGTAAGAAGTAAGAGGTAAGAGGTAAGAGGTAAGAGGTAAGATGTAAGAGATAGGAGATAAGAGATAAGGTACAAGAAGCTGATTGTAAACAATCAATGACACAACTTGACAAAATCGGGTGCTTGTGTTATAGTAACCTTAATATTTGAAATGCATTGATAAGAACAAGTAAGTCAGCGCAGCAGCGTTCAGAGAGCTGTCGCCTTGGTGAAAGACAGTACGCAAACGCAGACCGAATACATCTTTGAGCAGGCTGCTCAGAAAGCGGGATTGTACCGCAAAGGCAGCACGGCGGCGTGCCGTTATAACGCAAAAGGCAGGGGGATACCTCTGCGAACAAAGGTGGTACCGCGATAATTCGCCCTTTGATGAGCAAATGCTTGTCAAAGGGCTGTTTTTGTTTAAAAGGGGAGTAAAGATGAAGAATATGAACCACGCAGACCCTGTCAATGCGCTTGCTGCACAAAAGCAGCGCGATAACAGGATAACCGCCTGCTGTGATATTTTCAAAGGCATCGTCAGAGCGAACAAGACTTTTCTGTATGCGCAGATAATAAACTACCTACTGCTTGCATACAGCATTTTCTGGTGTGTTTTCACCTCAAAGGAGCTTTTCAGACTGACAGCAGCAATGCTTTTCCCGCTCGCCGCACTTGCCGTCACCGTGATAAAGCGCGATATCAAAGGCAACCTTGCCGCCGCGGGCATAGATGTCGTATCAATTGCGGTGCTGCTGTATTTCAGAGCGTTTGATGCCTTGAGCGTTCTGTTTATGCTCGCATCTTTCATCATTCACGCAATGCGCGCTGAAAAGCTCTATTGCCACAGTAAGATCAAAAACCTCTACGGCTATTCGCGCTTCAACAGCTTTGACATCTGCAATCAGGTGCTTGGCGACGATAGCTTGACCGACAGCATAATCGCTTCCTACGAAGATGCCTTCGACGACAGAGTAATGAAGTTTGAAAGGTCAAGCCACTACGTGCCGCCGCTTTTCAAAAAGCTGCAGCTTGTGTCGATGATAGCCGTCCTTGCGGGAGTTGTTGCCGCAGTTTTCGCGTCAGCCGCGATAGGAAGTGCCAAAAACGCGGTCAGGGTCGATTCTATAAAGGACAGAAAAGAGGGAACTGTCAAAGGCAAGGTCACTCAGATCTTTGACGTTGACAGCATAGGTCTTGATTCCGCCACCGATTCGACCTATTGGGTGACCTTTGGCGGCGAGCAGGTCTGCTTTTCAGTCCCCCAAAGCTATAAAGACAAATTCGAGTCGCTGTTTCGTTATCAGCACCCCGGCGACTACGATATCGACAACGATTCCGTCAAGCCGTCCTCAAACCCGATTGAGTTCACAGGCGAGATAGTCAAGGCAGACAGCAGCAAGTACGCGCAAAGCAGCATAGAACCGTCACAGCGCGCGAAAGAGGGTTCCGCCCTTGCGTTCAATACAGGGTATTATATCAAGGTCTACAGTACCGCATTCTATAACACCCTGCAAAAAATAGGCATAGCCCTTATCATCATCGGCGCAATTGTCTGGGCAGGAACGATACTTCTCGGCAGCCTTGAAAACAAACGCTATTGATGCAAAGGCGTATAAGAAAGAGGCTTTGAAATGAGACTGACTGACAGGCGCGTGCGCACTGATAAACGGTACACGGTAGGCTGGTCGCCCGTGCTTGAAAAGTACGTCCTTGCGATAACGGTCGGGTGGCTCGCCAATTACGAGCGATATTACGAAATAAGCCGCGAGGAATACGAGCAGACGCTGACCGAACCCCAAGCCCTTGACGAGTCAGCGCAGCAGTTGTTTGCGGCTGTGAACAACTCCGAGCGCTTTATCTGCTCGGAGAAATCAGATGAGAACACCGCGGAACAGAACGCTCTTGCAGTAAAACTGCTCAAAGAGAAAAACGATTATTACAGCGCTCACCCCGAGGCTGTTAAGGATTTTGTAAGATATTAAATAAAAAAACGGAGGAATAAAAAATGACTTGTTACGAAGAACTTGTAAGGCGCGGGCTTATCGCGCAGGTCACAGACGAAAAAGAGATAAGCGATATGATAAACAACGGAAAGGCGACCTTCTATATCGGCTTTGACCCCACAGCCGACAGCCTGCACGTTGGACACTTTATGGCGCTTTGCCTTATGAAAAGACTGCAAATGGCAGGCAATAAGCCCATAGCCCTGCTCGGCGGCGGTACGGGAATGATAGGCGACCCGTCGGGCAAGACGGATATGCGCAAAATGCTCACCAAGGAAACTATCGAGCATAACGTAGAGTGCTTTAAAAAGCAGATGTCACGCTTTATCGACTTTTCAGACGGCAAAGCAATGGTAGTCAACAATGCCGACTGGCTGCTCGACCTCAACTATATCGACGTTCTGCGCGAGGTAGGCGCGTGCTTCTCGGTAAACAAAATGCTCACCTTTGAGTGCTATAAGCAGCGTATGGAAAGAGGACTCACATTCCTTGAGTTCAACTATATGATAATGCAGTCCTACGACTTCTATATGCTCTTTAAAAAGTACGGCTGCAATATGCAGTTCGGCGGTGACGACCAGTGGGCAAATATGCTCGGCGGCACAGAGCTTATCCGTAAAAAGCTCGGCAAGGACGCCCACGCGATGACAATCACCCTGCTCCTCAATTCCGAGGGACAGAAAATGGGCAAGACGGTCGGAGGAGCAGTATGGCTTGACCCTGAAAAGACATCTCCGTATGATTTCTACCAGTACTGGAGAAACGTCGGCGACGCGGACGTTATCAAGTGCCTCAAGCTGCTCACATTTGTTCCTATCGAGCAGATAGAGGAAATGGAGAAAACGCTTCAGGGCGCAGAGCTTAACAAAGCCAAGGAGCTTCTCGCGTTTGAGCTTACCAAGCTCGTTCACGGCGAGGCAGAGGCTAAAAAAGCTGACGATGCCGCAAAAGCAATTTTTGCAAAGGGCGGCGTGAGTGACGATATGCCTACCACCGAGATAGACGCAGCAGACCTTGACAGCGGCAAAATAGGTATCCTCACCCTGCTTGTAAAGTGCGGACTTTGCGCATCAAACGGCGACGCAAGAAGGCTCGTCACACAGGGCGGCGTAACTATCAATGACGAAAAAGCCACCGACCCCAAAGCAATGATAGACCTCTCCAATGCCGTCATCATCAAAAAGGGCAAAAAAGTATTCCACAAAGCAGTAGCAAAGTAAAAATTACATAGCATAAGAAAAAAGAGGTTCGGTCTTTTCGACTGAACCTCTTTTGTCTTGATAGGGTAGTTTATTGTGGGTATTCTCTTGGGAGTGTTTTTTTCTCAAACTCTCTTTTCTGAACTCTCTATTACTTTTTCGTTATTTGGGTCAAAGACCCAAATGGCGAAAAAGCATTAAAAGGTTTAGGAATGGGGGTATAGCGACCTGCGGTCGCTTGCGAGAATATCCAAAGGATATTCTCGGGGGGATAACGGAGTAACCGTGGTAACGGTTACTCCCAAGAGAACGGCTTTGCCGTTCTCGACCTTCATCCAAAAGGGTTTCCCCCAACAAATCACTCTATCCAAACAAAATTGTTGTCCGAGTTAAGAAAATCCACATTATAAAGCAAGATCACCTTGTCGATATTATTCTGCTTTATGTATTCCGAAACGGTCAGCGCCTGAATGTGATAGAACCGCAGGTCTATCATCGTCACGTCCGAGTACATGCTTGTAAAGTACGGCATAGCGCAGTTAGCGTAGCTGTCCTTTAGTATCAGCACCTTCTCGTCCTTCTGTGCGTTTGTGGACTTGATATTCACGTTTGCGTAGTTGCCGCCGAAGAAAACCGAGTACTTGTCCTTCTTGTCCTCAAATGACGAGTCAAACAGACTGTCCGCCGTCTTTTTCTCACTAACGTACTCAACGTTCAGCGAGTTTCCCTTGTCCGTGTACAGCTTCATCTTTTCCTTGTCTGCAAATGCCGACGGAGCCTTTGAGTACAGCGTCCCGAGGAACCCGTCAAGCTCGCGCACATCGTAATCCGCTTTCAGCTCGCCCTCGCCCATAAACTTCATCAGCCCGTCAAAGCCCACGCGCGCACCGTCCGAAGTCCAGTGGTGGTCGGTCTTGTAGTACGCCTGTACGCCGCTTTCCACCGCAGCTTTTAGGTCGCTCATCGGGCAGTAGAACTTTATCTTTTCGTCAAGCATACCCTCGACCTTGTCGATAGTCTTTTGCTGGCTGCCTGTAGTGTTCACCTTGGGCAGCTTGTCGTCCATAACACTAATGCTGTTCGGCACAAGCATAAAATTGATGTCCGTATCGGGACACAGCTTTGCAAGGTCGTTTATGCACCCGACGTTCTTTTCGACCTGCTTGGTGTTTTCCTTGTAGTCCTGTAAATAGTAGCCGTCCTTGCCAAAGTATACGCCGTTTTGCAGATCGTGCATCAGCAGCCTGTCGCTGTCGGTTTTCAGCGTAACCAGCTCGTCCTTTAGCGGCAGCTGGTCCGACATATACTTTTCAAGCCCGTCCGTAAAGCTGCCGTCCTTCAGATTTTTCCACGAGAATTCGGGGAACTGTGCAAGGTTGCGGTTTTCCATCTCCGAGAACTTTCTGTCTTTTAGCAGAAAGCTCCACACCGCAAAACCGAAAATAAACACAATAAATACGCTGACCATAATTATCTGCGATATCTTTTCCATCTTCTTGTTCATCACGCGCACCCCCTAAAATCTGAAATACAAAAACGGGTTGAACGAGTTGCCCGCAAGGTAAGCCGTGCAAAGCACCAGCAGTCCCAGCACCATCACAGGCTGCAAAACGCAGCTGTACAGCACAGGCGCACCGCCCTTGATAAGACCGCCCAGCTTTTTGATAAGCGGAGTAGATGCCGCAATAAGTATCACGAAAGTCACCGCGTAGGTCGCCAGCCAAGCCCACGCCTTGTCGTTTATCAGCGCAATGTCTGATATGCCGAACATGTTTTTGAAATTGCGCGTCAGCGCCTTGAAATTGTCAAACGCAAAAATTCCCCAGCCAATGACAATAAGTATCAGCGCGTAAATGTGACCGATAACCTTTGGTATCTTTTTGAGGACTTTCAGCAAGAACAGCTTTTCGCAAAGCAGTATCACGCCAAAATAAACGCCCCATATCATAAAGTTCCAGTTCGCACCGTGCCAGAATCCCGTCAGGAACCATACAATCATAATGTTCACGCACTGCCTGAACTTGCCCTTGCGGTTTCCCCCAAGGGGTATGTAAACGTAGTCTCTGAACCAGCTCGACAGCGACATATGCCACCGCCTCCAGAACTCCGTGATAGAGTCCGAAATGTACGGGTAGTTGAAGTTTTCAAGAAAGTCAAACCCGAACATCTTTCCAAGCCCTATAGCCATGTCCGAGTAGCCCGAGAAATCAAAGTATATCTGGAACGTGTACGCAATAATTCCAAGCCATGCCGCCGCAACGCTCATCTCGCCCTGCGGTGTCTTGCTTATCGCGTCAAACAGCGCACCAATGCTGTTTGCAAGCAGTACCTTCTTGCCAAGCCCTATGCTGAACCGCCTTACGCCTTCTGCAAAATTGCCCATGGTCTCGCGGCGGTTTTTCATCTGCTCCGCAACGTCCTTGTACCTTACGATAGGACCCGCGATAAGCTGCGGGAAAAGTGCAACGTAAGTACCCAGCGTGAGATAATTTTTCTGCGCCTTAACATCACCGCGGTAAACGTCAATGACGTACGAAAGCGTCTGAAAGCTGTAAAACGAAATGCCGATAGGCAGCTTGAGTCCCAGCAGCTTTATGTGCAAGCCGAATATGTCGTTTGCGTTGCCGATGAAAAAGTCCGTGTACTTGAAAAACAAAAGCAAGCCCATGTTCCACAGTATCGCCGCCAAAAGCGAGACTTTCGGCACCCACGGCTTCCGACCCTGCTTTGTCTTGTCCGCAAGCAGTCCCGTTATGTACGCCACGATAGTCGAGCCTATCATCAGAAAAACGTAAACAGGCTCGCCCCACGCGTAAAACACCAGCGAGAAAATAAACAGTATCAGATTGCGCACTTTTCGCGGCGCAATGTAATACAGTATCATCACCGCAGGCAGAAATGCAAACAGAAAAACAGTGCTTGAAAAAAGCATCTAAACTCTCACCATACCTTTGAAAAAAATACCTTTAAGGCAACACCGCGCAACCAACAGCTAACGCTTTTGTACGTCATAAACTTGCATATTTTCCGTCATAGCAACCAAAAACTCCTTGACTTACGCCAGTACACGAAATCAAGCCATGTCCCGCCGCAAAAGCGGCAGAGCATGACTGATAGAAAATGCGTTTGAATATTAGCCGATTATTTCCTTTGCCTTGCTGTTGTTGTTTGACAGGCACATAATAACATAGCTGCCGTCAACTACAAGTACAGGGTCATTGAGCTTGTCCATCTCCGCAGGAACATAATCCTTGAAAGCCGTCTTCTGATTTTCGATACGCTGCTTGAGAGCTGCCTCAATTTCCTTTGCAGCGTTCTCGTCGTTAGCCTCAAAGCAGTCTATCTCGTGAGCAGATGCACCCGATGCGTCAACGTAGCAAACAGCCTTCTTGTAAAGGTCAGGCTTAACGCCTATCATCTTTTCGATCCTTGACTCGTCAAAAGCAGTCATAGTAGCCTTTACCGCATCGTCAAGCGAATCCTTGAGCTTGTCTGCAAGAGCCTGAAGGTCCTTTGCAGCCTTCTGCTCTGTTGTAGCAGCAGTAGTGCTGTTTTCGCTTGATGCACTGCTTGAAGCGTCAGTGCTGCTTGACTCTCCGCACGAAGCAAAAGCCATAGTTGTCATCATAGCCGCAGCAAGAACTGCGCAGATTACTTTCTTTGATTTCATTTAATATCTTTCCTTTCTTCAATTAAGTTTCGTCAATAATATAATTCAACCAATACTTGCAGTATTCAATGCTCAGGTGTATTCCGTCAGTGCTTGCCTCCTCGGGCAGCTTTCCGTCGTCGCCCATTACAGCCTTGTCGCAGGTAAGGTATTCACACCCGTTCTCGCCCGCAAACTTCTGAATGTATTCATTGAGCGCCTTTACATTGGCATTGTTTATTGCATCTCCCTGCAGCTCTCTTGCAGCCGTAACAGGAAGTATTGATTCACAGTAGATTTTCGCATTGGGGCTGTATTGCCTTATCGTCTCCACCAGCTTGCCGTAAAGCTGAATAAAGCTGTCATAGTACGGCCAGCCCATTTCATTCGTGCCAAAGCCGATGTATACGCGCCCGAATTGATGTCCCTGCGCCAGCGCCTCAACGACCGTACCCATCTGTCCGTTGTCAAGCCTTATCGCCTTGCTCTCAAACGCCGTCTGAATGTTAAGACCTATGCTGCAATAGAATGTCGCCTTTGGCTTGTCGCAGTTGTTGAAAAGTCCCACAGTCCTCGAATCGCCTATGAAAAGCGCGTCTGCAAGCTCGTCCTCCGTGTCGCGCACTACCGAGTACGGTCTTACCCCCTCGGGAAACGGCGGAAGCTCTTTTTGCGAGCTGCTCGTCACATCGGGAACCGAACTGCTGTCAGGTACAGACTGCGAGCTGTCGTTTGCACCCTGCGACGAGGAATCGCCCTGCGAAACCGAGCTGTTGTCACCGCTCACCCTTGAACTGCTGTCCGCGTGTGTGAAAAACTCTCTCTTGCTGCCTGCCGAATGAATCATCCAACCGACCGCAAAAACCACACAAACAAGGCAGCACAGCGAAACGATATTTTGCTGTAAGCGTACCCTTGAACGCTGCTTTGCGCTGTTGTCTTTTTTCTGTTTCATTATTTCAGTCCCTCTTGGGTTCATATATTCACATATACGACTATGATACCACATTTGCCGCGCATTTTCAAGAGTATTTGCAAATTTTGCAAGCATAATAGACACTTTGCACAAAACAGGGCGCATTTTGCACTAAACAAGTGGAACAATTTTCGCCTCTGCCGCTTTTTCCGAGCCTGTCGGCGTTGCCAAAAAACGAAAACGCCTGCTGTGCAGACGTTTTCCCAAAGCCTTACATTGTCTTTAAAAACCCTTCAAGGTTAGCGGCAATTTCCGAAACGGGCAGACCGACAACATTGTAAAAATCGCCGTCGATTTTTTTGATCAGCATCGATCCGATACCTTGAATACCGTACGCTCCAGCCTTGTCGAGCGGCTCGCCCGAGCGGCAGTAGATCTCGATGTCGTCGTCTGAAAGCTCCCTGAAAGTTACCTTTGTCTGCACCGAGAATGACAGGAATTTTTTCTGGTATCCCACCGTCACCCCGCTTACCACCGTGTGCTCTTTGCCCGACAGCGCCCGCAGCATACGCCGAGCGTCCTGCTCGTCCGAGGGCTTGCCGTAAATAACACCGTCGCAGATGACCATAGTATCGCACCCGATAACAATGCTGTTGTCGTAAATATCCGCAATATAGCGGCACTTGAGGTCAGAAAGATATTCCGCCGCCTCGTCAGTGGGAATGTCCGCAGGCAGCTTTTCGTCGCACTCGGGGGGTATCACACGGAAGTTTGAGCAAATAAGCTGTAAAAGCTCCTTGCGGCGCGGCGAAGACGACGCAAGAATAACATCATACTCACGCAGAGTATCTCGTATAGTCAGTGACATAAAGTCAATCCCTTCTTTTTTCTTTTATCTTTGTTTCTCAATAAAAACAGGCGGTGGATATCCGCCTGCTTTTGTCTTTGAAGTATTGATAAGCGGTATATTCTCTTACCTCTTACTTCTAAAAATTAAAGCTTGCTGCCACACTGCGAGCAGAATGCCACACCAGCAGCTTCCTTGTGACCGCACTGCGAGCAGAATACAAAGCTCTCTGCCGCCTTTGGAGCCTCCGCTTCAGCAGGTGCAGCCGTCGGCGCATCGCTGCTAACCGTGGTCTCGGTCAAAGGCTCTGTCTTTTCGGGCATCGGAGGAACGGGAGGGATCTCGTTCACAGCAGATTCGGGCTTTGCGTCGGGCATCGGCGGAACAGGCGGAATGTCCTTGAGCATATTATCAGCCTGCGGTGCAGCGGGAACAGGCGGTACGTCATTCATCGGCGGTATCGGTGCGCTTGGCATCGGCTGAATGTTTTCAGCGCCTATCTTGTTCTTGTTCGCATTGGCAGGGGAGTTGCCCGAGGACGCAGGATTAAAGCCTGTCTGCGAGCGCGGAGGTGTCTGCGGCTGCGCAGGTGCGGGCGCGGGTACAGGTGTCGGCACAGGTGCGCCGAATCCGCCCTGCATAGTATTACCCTGCATGGTGTTTTGCATACCCATGTTCATAGTATTGCCCTGCATATTGTTCATGCCCATGTTCATAGTGTTACCCTGCATATTGTTCATGCCCATGTTCATAGTGTTGCCCTGCATACCGCCCATCATGCCGTTCATACCCATCGCATTGTCGGGCTGCTTTGTGCCGCACTGCGGGCAGAACGTAACAGCTACAGGTATCTGCGCCGAGCAGTTTACGCACAGCTTGATCCCTCTTACGCTGTTGAGGTCGTTGTTGAGCTGCTGCAGCCTTGCAAGACAGTCGTCAATGTTGCGTGCAGCGTTCTGAACATACTGGTCGTTTATCTGGTCCTTCAGATTCAGCTTTACGTATCTTCCCAGGTCAAGATAAAGCTCGTTTATCTGATTGTGAGTCTGCTGTATCTGCTGATTGATAGCCTTTTCTCTTGGGTCAGTGTTGCTAAGAAATCCCATAAAAATCACCTCATAATTTATATTTATTCGGCATCCTCTGCCGATTTGGTCACCTTTTGCGCACCCTCTTCCTCGGTGCTTTCGCTCTGCTTTTCATCTGCCTCGCTTGCTGGTACCGCAGTAGTCTGCTCGCCCTGCGCATCGTCAGATGTAGTCTCCTGCGGCGGTGAGCTTTCGCCGTCAGCAGTCGTCTGCGTAGCCGAAGCCGCTTCCTTTTCAAGCTCCTCGGCGCTCTTTTTGCCGCGCTCGACAGCCTTCTGGCTCACGCCCGAAAGCCCCAGCTTCGTGCCTACATAGTAGTGCGTAAGTATCTGGTCGTAGGTGTATCCGTGCCTTGCGTACATGCACGCACCCCACTGCGACATTCCCACGCCGTGTCCCCAGCCGTAGCTGGTAAAGGTAAACACATCGTCTTTTAAACTGATGTCAAAAGCGTTTGACCGCAGCCCGAACAGCGCCGCGATAGCCTTGCCCGTAGCGTTCGCCTTTGAATCTATCGATATACCGAAAATGTACTTTCCGTATCGGCAGTCGGTTATCTTGAACCAGTTTTTCACATCGTCCGATAGCTTGATACCGAACTTGCTCTCCAGCTTTTGCTTTACATCAGCCTTGGATACCGTCACCTTGCGTCCCCAGTTTGGGTCTTGCTCGTCATACGCGCTCTTAACGCAGGTAAGGTAAGGGTACTTTGAAACAATAACGTCGCCCGACGGAATTGAGTATCCCGCAGTTGAAGCCGAATACAGCGTGTTTGCGATACCGCCGCCGTAGAACATCACCTGTCCCTGTACAGCCCTCACACAGCTTTGTATAGTCGGCGTATAGTTTTTCTTTATCCCGACCGTCTCCACCATGCCAATGCTCTCGCTGTACCGCAGACAAGAGTACGCCGCGACCGCCTGCGCCTTGATAGCCTCCGCGCCCCAGCCGTCACCGACCTCGTTGTAAACAATGCCGCATACCAGCTCAAAAGCGTTCATCGTGACCAGCTTGCCCGTCGTTATGTCGCGCACCGTGTAAAACTCCCGGCTTATGTCTCTCGTCGCACGGAAATACGCAGGGGAGTTCATCACGTCCTTGAACGCAAAATCACCGCTTTTCGCCGTGACCGTGAAATCCGCCGTTTCGGGAGCCTTCGTGCCGTTTATTTCCTCGCCAACGACCTGCGCCACATACGTCTGCGCCATATCATATTCGCTCAGCGGAGCCTTCTTGAACTTGGTAACAGGCAGCTTTTGTGACGCAGCCGTCTGTACCTGCGAGCTTTCGCTCACGCTGTCAGCCGCCGCCGTGTCAGCGCCATGCTGCGAGCCTGTAAACACCACAGCCAGAGCCACCGCCGCACCTGCCGCGCATACCGCACCCGCAGCGCACAGCTTTTTCACGCCGAACCTGCCCGCCAGCTCCTTGATTTTTGTCAAGCCTTGCATAAAAAACCTCATTTCATCTGTTTTTTTGCCGTCTTGCTCAAAATTTTTACATACACATTTAATTGTAAACACCGCAGCAAAAAAAGTCAAGACCTATACAAAAAAGGTCTTGACTTTTCGTCACTTTTAACAACTTTTAAATCAATATACGGGCATATTGCACATATCCCAAGCACAACATTTAGTGCCTGTAAAATCGTCCTGTACAATTACCACGGCTTAAAGAATTTAGCCGAGTAAAGACCCGAATCAAGATACAAACAGCACTGCATCGACTCAAACCACGCAATAGAGCCGCAGATCTTGGGTGAGTAGTAATAAACCGCACCGTTTGAGTTATCCTCGCCCGCAAGCGCCCTCTTGCAGCAGTTTATCGTGCTCTGGTTTGGCTTGTTGGTCTTGCTGTAGTAATTGCTTATCGATGTAAACTGTCCGCCCGCCGTAAGTACAGCCTTTATGTTCTTTGCATACGCAAACCTTGAAGACTTCACCCTGTTGATTATAACATTTGCCACAGCTATCTTGTAGGGTTCTGTGCAGTTTCCGACCTCTGCCTGTACCACATAGCACATCATCTCAAATTCCTCGGCGGTGTACTTGATGTTCTCGCTTGCAGCGTGCTGTACCGTCTTTGCCGCCGCAGCCGTTGTCACAGCAGCCTTCGTGGTCGCCTTTGTGGTAGCTTTAGTCGTAGCCTTCGTAGTGGCTTTCGTGGTCGTAGTCGCTGCCTTTGTCGTTACCGCCGCCGCAGACTTTGTCGTCGTGGTCGCCGCAGGTTTAGCCGCACTTGTGGCAGCAGCCGTTGTCACCTTCGGGGTAGTCGTGGTAGTCTGCCTTGCGCTTGCCACCTCGTATTCAGCAATGCCCGCCTTGTGCCACTGTATCTGCTGTATCTTCGTGACCGTCTCGGGCGCGGTAGTTGTCTGCGCAGATGTCGTTGTTTCGGTCGTCTGCACCGTTGTCTGCTGCGTTACCTCACTGTTATCGGTAGTCTCTATAGACTCACCCGTGAAAATGAATACGCCCGCAGCACCCAGCGTCAGCATCATCGCACAAGCCGCAGCAACAAGCCTTCCCTTGCCCCTGTTCACTCGTGCCTTTTCGACCTTCTTACTGTCCTTTTTCATTATCGTTCACATTACCTTTCTTTGCAGCGGTATAGCGCTCCGCCGCTTTTTCATTACCTTATTATCTTAATAGTCCCAACCGTAGTAGACTTTTTTATTGCCGATCTTGTTCACCCATACCGCAGGGAAGTAAATATCCTTGTCGCTCTTCGCCGCGTACGATTCTGTTATCTTGCCGATGTCATCGCTTGCCGTCAGTTTTTTCGCAACGACCACCCAGCGTATGCCCCAGCATTCGTCCGAGCAGGTCGAAAGGGTCAGATAATCGTCATTCTCGGTGCATTTCACACTTGATGAGTACCACGAGTATTTGCGCACATTTTCATACCACTCGTTAAAGCCCTTTTTGTCGCCCTTGAAATCGCGCGCCTCCCAGTACTTGAACAGCTTGCCGTTGTCCGCGCTTTCAAACGCGTTTGTCACAAAGCACCCGATTATCGCGTAGCGCTGATTTGTGCCGTCGTAGATAGTGTTAAAATTTATCACGGGGTTTTTCTTTAAAAAGTCGACCCCCGACTTGTATTCGTGAATGTGCGTCAGACCCGTCCCGATGTACCCCATGTGATGTCCGTAAACCGTAATGTTGTCCGACTGCTTATCCTTTGTCAGCTCGCACCGCGAGTCCGCAAAAAGCGACCCCGACATCGAGTATTTCTTGTCTATGTTCAGATACAGATATTCGTCATTCGTCTTGCCCTTGACCACAGCCGTGTCAATGTACGCGTTGCCCTTGCTGTCCTTGTGCGTGGGAATGCTTATCCAGCCCACAACGTCCTTGTTTTTGTCAAGCAGCTTCTGCGCCCACGGCTGTATCTCCCTGACCGCCGCAGGTGCAGGCTCGCCCTGCTGCGTCTGTACGGGCTGTGTTACCTGCGCGGGCTTGTCCTCAAGGTGAGGCGCGTAGCTTAATAACTCCTGCTGATAGCCCTTTTCAACGCCCTGGCTTCGCAAGAACATCGCCAGCTGCACCAGCGACAGTATAAAAACCGCCACCGAGCAAAGAAAAACGATCTTGCGCAGCTTTTCACTCCTGCTGTCGCTCTTTGCAGGCAGCAAATATTCCTTTAAGCTGAATTCGCTGTATTGTGCCATTTATTTATCCTAACTCTTATGTTACCTGTCTGTTAAAAGACTCTTGCCTCTTGCTTCTATTCCCTTGCTTCCTGCGAGCAAAGCTCAAGCAGCATTTCAAGCGCCCTGCGCGCCGAAACCGTGCGTACCGTTTGCCTGTCAGGGTCAGGGTGCTGCTCGTAGATCTTCAGGTCGCAAACCTTTTCCACGCCGCGAACCCTTACACTTACAAATACCGTCCCCGCGGGCTTTTCACCGACTCCGCCCGGACCTGCAATGCCCGTTATCCCTATCGCGCAGTCAGCACCGAAAAGCGCCTGCGCACCCGCACTCATCTCGCTTGCGACCTGCGCAGAGTACACCGTGTACCTGTCAAGAGTTTCTTTTTTAACGCCGAGAATTTTCTGCTTTATCTCCTCCGTGTAACTGCATACACCGCCGAGGAACATCGCCGACGCGCCCGAAACCGAGGTGACCGTTTCGCTCACCATACCGCCCGTGCAGCTTTCCGCCGTGCATAAAGTCAGTCCCGACTGTACCATATATTTTACTACATCACTTGCAATAGTGTCAATAGTTTTTGTTACCGATTTGTCATTTTTATGGATTTGCATATAAAATCCGCTCCCTTTTGTTTCGTTTTGCACATAAAACCGCCCACATTTGTTACCTGTTTGTTAATTCAAAAAACTGAAAAACCATACCCTAAAGAAAAATGCGGTCATAAACCAACCGCACCTCCTTATTCAACCCATATCCCCAAAAAACAGTATTTATGGGTCTGCACTACCTTTAAGGACTTGCCAAAGACAAGACAGGTTTTTCGGTCCAGCCTTTTCTCGTAAAAAAGGCTGGCGGGTCAAGGGCAGAGCCCTTGCCGCCGTCCGCAGACGAATACCCTGACGCTTCGCGCGCTCGGCAAGGGGTGAATTTCAAACAGTCCTGTGGACTGTTTGAAAGAGGGGACGCCCTGCAAGAGAGGGCGTGCCACTACGGAGAATACACTCACTATTTTTCCGCAATCCGCCTGCAAAAAGGCGGATTGAATGGCTCTTGTTTAGGGGGCTTTCCGGTCGCCCCCTAAAACCCCTTCGGGCATACCTCTACTAATTTGATAATAGTACAAATACTGATCTGTCACTCCAGCTTTATCATTTTAACTGTTGTCTGCTCGACAGCCTCGGCGATCATATCTTCCCAGTCATACAGCGCCTGCGCCTTCTCGACCGCCTCAAGCGTGGGGCGCGTCTTGGGGTGGCGCGGGGTAAACACCGTGCAGCAGTCCTCGTAAGGCAGAATGGACGTCTCAAACGTGTCGATTTTGCGCGCCACATCTATTATCTCCGTCTTGTCAAGTCCAATGCACGGACGGAACACAGGCAGCCTGCACGCCGCGTCAGTGCAGACCATCGCGTACATCGTCTGGCTCGCCACCTGCCCCAGACTTTCGCCCGTAACAAGCGCCTGCGCACCGTTTTTCTCGGCAAGCCTCTGCGCGATCTCCATCATCAGACGGCGCATAAGTATCGTGAAGTATTCCTCGGGACACTTGTCGCGCAGCGTCTCCTGTATCTTTGTGAACGGCACGCAGTAAAACGCAACATCACCGCAGTAGTCCGTTATCTTCTTTGCCAGCTGCTCGACCTTCATCCTCGCCCTGTCGGACGTGTACGGCGGAGCCTCAAAGTGTACCGCGTCAATGACCGCACCGCGCTTTGCCATCATGTAACCCGCCACGGGCGAATCAATTCCGCCCGAAAGCAAAAGCATAGCCTTTCCGCTCGAGCCAACGGGTATTCCGCCCGCACCGTCAAGGTTTCCCGCGTGAACAAAAGCGTTCTGCTCGCGCACCTCAACCATCACCACAACATCAGGCTTGTGAACGTCAACCGTCAGATGCGGGAACTCCTGCAAAATCTTTCCGCCAAGCTCTATGCATATCTCCGGACTCTTGTGCGGGAACTTCTTGTCGCTGCGCTTTGCCTCAACCTTGAAAGTGCGCGCACATTCAAGGTCAGGGCGAATGTATTCAATGCTGTCGTTTATAATAGAATCAAGACTCTTTTCAAGCACACAGCAGCGGCAAAGCTTTATTATTCCGAAAATCTTTGAAAGCCTGTCCACTACCTCGTCGGTGTCAATGTCCTCGCTCATCGGCTCAACGTAAACCGTCGACTGCGCCTTTGTTATCTTTATCTCGCCGAACTTTTTCAAGCGGCGGCGAATGCTTTTCATCATCATCGACTCAAACGTGCTCTTGTTCAAGCCCTTCAGCGCTATCTCACCGTATTTGCAAAGTATAATCTCTTTCATTTTCATCTTTCCTTTTCATTATGTTTGTTACCGCATGTGTAGTACCTTGCCAGTGCACAGTCGAACTTTTCCAGATAGTGCGTGTATTTTTTTGGGAAATCCGTTATCTGTGAGCTGTCGTTCGGATTAAAATGGTATATGAACTCTTTAAGAATGTTCTGATAGCAGTGCGTGATCTTCTCTGTAAGCATATCGCACCTGCTGCCTGCAAGCGTTTCCACTGCCCTGCACAGAGTATTGAACCTGTCCGCACGGAACAGATCCCGTTCGTGCAGATAGAATAAAAAGCTGTCATTTGTGAGATGATAGTTATCACGGACTATCTTCAAAGCATATTTTTCCGTCATTTCTTTATCCTCGCAAGGCTGCCTTGCGCCTCGCTTATCGCGCCCATCAGCCCGTCAATGTCCTCATTCGTTGTGTCCACCGAAAAGCTAATGCGCAGCACGCTGTCCGATAGCTTTTCAGGCACGCGGAATTCCTTTATCACCGAGCTTTTCCTGCCCTTTGAGCAAGCCGAGCCGCTTGATACGAAAATGCCCTTTTTCTCAAGGAAATGCAAAAGCACCTCCGACTTCAGCCCTTGCACCGAAATGCTCGTAACGTACGGCGAGCCGCCCACGAAATTCACCGTAATACCGCCGTTTTCACCGCACCTTTGTATAAGATATCCCTGCACCGATTTTGCACGCTTGAAATTCTCATCCACCTTGCCCGAAAGCGCCGCCACCGCCGCGCCGAAACCGCAGATAAGCGGCACGCTCTCCGTTCCCGAGCGAAACCCCTTTTCCTGCCCACCGCCAAGCATAAACGGCGGAATATGCACGCCGCTTCTGACGTACAGCGCACCCACGCCCTTTGGCGCGTATATCTTGTGTCCGCTCAGCGAGATAAGGTCTGCGCCCAGCTTTTTCACCGTAAACGGAATCTTCATAAAGCCCTGTACGCAGTCACAGTGCGTCACAACCTGCGGATACTTTTTCTTGATAAGCGCAAACGCACCGCCCACGTCAAATACTGCGCCCACCTCGTTGTTGACCAGCATCATGCTCACAAGCAAAGTGTCGCCGTTCACCGCGTTAAGCACAGCCTTGGGACTTATCTGCCCGTTCTCGTCAGGGGAGAGCCTCACCACCTCGCACCCAAGCTGTTCAAGCTTATTTATAGGATTTGCAACGCTTGGGTGTTCAACGCTTGTCGTCACAATGCGGTGCTTTCTCTTGCCCTGAGCCGCGTATGCCCCGAAGATAGCCGTGTTGCTGCTCTCCGTCGCCCCCGAGGTAAAGAAAATCTCCTTTGCCTGCGCACCGACAGCAGCCGCAATTATCTCGCGCTGCCCGTTCATAAGAGTCTCTGCCTCAAGCCCCAGCGAGTGCAGACTTGACGGGTTGCCAAAGCACTCCAAACCCTTCATCACCGCATCGGCAGCCGCCTTGCACGGCTTTGTCGTCGCCGCGTTATCAAGATATATCACAGTATCATTCTCCTTTAATAATCTCCCTTTTTACAAAAGCGTTCCTGATATAAATCAGAATTTGTGCACAGCGTGCACCACGCAATTCCGTCGCATATCAGTTTGAATTGGCAACGACTTTCGTGCGGCTCCGGGCTTTCATTTTGTGA
>OMXI01000086.1 GCA_900314975.1 uncultured Eubacteriales bacterium
AAGGTCGGTCAGCGCCGAAGGCGATACCTTAACTATAAACTTTTCACTATTCGTTATTCACTATTCACTGTTAGCGTCAAAGACGCTAAATTCCGATTTGTTTTAATACAGCGTCCAGCTTTTCGGTATAAACAGATCCTTGAACGCCTGCACCGCAAAGCCGTCGGTCATACCCGCGATATAGTCGCACACGGCGGTGTCTGCGCCGTACTTGTAGGCATTGTTCAGGTACTGCGCGGGCAGCGCTTCGATATGCAGTATGTAGTACTGATAAAGGTACGCTATCATATCCTGCGCGCGCGTCTCCTCGGATTTGCACTTTGGGTTTGTGTAAACGGACACGCCCATGAACTTGTGCAGCGCGTCATAAGCCTGTGCAGTGCGCTCGTCCATATGTATCTCCTGCGCGCCGCCGTTTATTATTGATGTAATAAGCGTGGTTATGCGCTCTGATTTTGAGTGTCCCAGAACATCGGTGATGCTGCTTGGCACGTCGTCCTCGGTGAGTATCTCCGCTCTGACCGAGTCGTCGATATCGTGATTTATATACGCGATAACATCTGCAAAGCGAACTATCTGACCTTCCTTGGTTTCAGCCTTCTGATTGGTGTGCTTTAAGATACCGTCGCGCACCTCATAGGTGAGGTTCAGTCCCTCGCCGTCATTTTCAAGGCAGTCAACAACGCGAAGGCTCTGCTCGTAGTGGTGAAATCCGTGCGGGTTAAGCTCGTTGAGCATACGCTCACCCGCGTGCCCGAACGGTGTGTGACCCAGGTCGTGACCCAGCGCGATAGCCTCTGTCAAGTCCTCGTTGAGCCGCAGCGCCCTTGCCATAGTCCTCGCTATCTGCGCGACCTCAAGGGTGTGCGTGAGTCTCGTCCTGTAATGGTCGCCCATAGGGGAGAGAAACACCTGTGTTTTATGCTTTAACCGCCTGAAAGAATTACAGTGCAGTATCCTGTCTCTGTCGCGCTGGAACTCTGTGCGCAGATCGCACGGCTGTACATATCTTTCGCGCCCCTTTGTCTGACTGCTCAGGCAGGCAAACTCGCAAAGATTTTGCTTTTCAAGCGCCTCGGTGTATTCTCTTGGGAGCATACCCTCACTCCTTTACGTCCAATCCCTCCGCAGTCAATCTGATATTCAGAAATGTGCGGAATATCTCCTCTTTATCGTTTGTGCTTTCTTTCAGCTTCAAAAGCCGCCTCTTGCCGACTCTCTTATCGAGCAGCGCAAAAATGCGCACGATAAGGTCATCGCTTTCAAGGCTTTTTTCAATGCTCTGGTTGTCAAATTCGCTGAAAGCATTATAAAAGCACATCTGGTCAAACTGTCCGTACTTCAGCGCGGTTTCGTCGATAAACGGGAACACTCTTGTCAGCCTTGCATTGAGCGTTTCGTCTTTGGGGAGCTTATCTGCCTTGCTCCACAGCTCGCAATAGCTGCCCTCTATGACCTCTTTGCCGTCAAGCAGGATAGCAGCCCGTCCCCAGTGGTCAGGTGCCTTATTGAATGATGTCGCAAAGTAGGTTATGTGCCCTTTAAGAGAATCCGCAAGGTACTCCTCTTCAAGCTTGCTGCGCATTTTTGACCATGTGTGCATTGTTTCTCCTTGATGTCTGCATATTTTTCTCGTTCTATAACAATATACCTTAAAAAATAATAAAAACCTTTATTTTTCATAAAGGTTTTCACACTTTTGTATATTTGCACAATCATCAAGCAAAATCAGCCTCAAGATTTGGTTCTTCCGACAGCTTTATCTGACCGTTTGAAATGTCTGTTATCTTATCTCTGAACTGCGCGCAAAGCTCACGCTTTACCAGCACACTTATGTTTACAACGTCGGCAAAGTCCTCTTTTTCCTTGATGACCTCAAAGTCGGGGAGTACATAGCTTACCTTGCCGTACATAGTATAATCGCAGGAGAACTCAAACCGTGAGCATTCGTGCATCTCCATTATTTTTGCAGCATTGACCGCAATTTTGCACCCCTGCGAGTAAGCTCTCACAAGCCCGTTTGCACCAAGCAGCACGCCGCCGAAATATCTCGTCACCACAACGCACACATCGGTAAGCCCCGCCTTTTGCAGCACGTCAAGCACAGGAACACCACCCGTACCCTGCGGCTCGCCGTCGTCGGAGTAACGCGTCGTGTTTTTGTCGCGCAGAATGTATGCGTAGACATTGTGCCGTGCCTTGCGGTTCTCCGAGCGTATGTGCTCGATAAACGCAATAGCCTCTTCCGCCGTCTTTACGGGCGCAATGTGCCCGATAAACTCGCTTTTCTTTTCAATAAAGCTGTCCTGCGCTTGTTCATAAATTGTCTTGTAGCTCATACGGCTTCCTTTCGTGATAAACAAAAAGAGCGGATAATTTTTACCCGCTCTCGTGTGCAATAATTAGTCAAGGTTGAACTTCTTCTTGAATCTGTCAACACGTCCGCCTGTATCAACAAGCTTCTGCTTTCCTGTGTAGAAAGGATGACACTTTGAGCAGATTTCTACCTTGATGTCCTTCTTTGTGGAACGAGTCTTGATAACGTTACCGCAAGCGCAGGTGATAGTTGTCTCCTCGTAGTTCGGGTGGATGCCCTCTCTCATTGCAAAAACCTCCTTTTAAACTAAAATTATGACTCATAGAAGCCCATCATTTCAGTTTAGACAGTAGTTCTATGTAGTGATCATTTATTGCTGCCCATTTCGACAGCCCTATAAGTATAGCACACATTTCCCCGCTTGTCAAGCCCTTTTTCTTATTTTTCGTCCCTGCGAGTGTAGGTTTACAATAGATGTGAGACAAAATTAAGAAAAAAAGATAGCGAACCAGCATGAACCTGTGTTACAGTTAAGTTGCGACACAAAAAGCAACA
>OMXI01000009.1 GCA_900314975.1 uncultured Eubacteriales bacterium
TACTCTTATTCTATCATAGGAGGTTTTGTTTTTCTACTCATAGCTAAAGCTTTTTTGAACCCCCAGCATAGCTGGGGGTTTTCGTTGCACAACAAAAAACACGCTGATTTTTACGTCAGCGTGTTCTTTTATTATTTCATCAGATGAATATTGCCCAGAACAGGCAGTTCTTTTGCTTTGCCGTTAACAGCATTGACTATTCCGCATATCGAAAGGATAAGCCAAACAAGTCCGACCAGACCGCAAATTGATAAAGTTATCGGTCCAACAACAGGTATCTTTCCGACCGTTACACCGAGAGCTGTCATTATAACGCCGTAAATAACCTCAAAGATGAAAAGCGTAAGACCCTGATTAGCGTGGAATCTTGCAAACTTCGACTGCGGAGCAGCAAATATCGTGACAAAAACCAATATCCATATGTAAGCAAGAATAGCCATGACCTTGTTTTGCTCGACGTCGCTTGCGTCCATCTGACTTGAATAATCAGCTGTGTTATTCAAGTTGTTGACAAAGTCATTGATAGCCTGTTGTGTGTTGCTCTGTGTGTTGTTTTTGTCGCCAAGCGACGCACCACACTTTGGACAATTCGGTGCATTATCAGGTACCTGCTCACCGCATACAGGACAAAATGCCATTTCTAACACCTCCTTAAAATAATATCTATACTATTCCATCAATGAAAGAATAATCTCTTTCATTTTAACAGGATTAGCTTTGTTATTTGAAAGTTTCATGCACTGCCCCACAAGGAAGCCCAGCGCATTTGTCTTTCCGTTTTTGTAATCCGACACGGACTTTTCATTCTCGCTTAAAACTTGTTTTGCAATAGCTTCAAGGGCGTTTGTATCGGAAATCTGTGAAAGACCGAGTTCGCTTATTATTTCTTTTACAGATATCTTTTTTTCAAGCAGAACTGCAAATACTGTCTTTGCCGCAGAATTTGATATCACATTTTCATCGACAGAATCAATCAGATCGTTCAGTACATCGACAGTAAGCTTTGTCTGTGAAAGCTCTTTTTGAGAGGCATTAAGATACTTTGCAAGCTCCCCCATTATCCAGCTGCAATACTTTTTAGGCGTATGCTTTTGAGTTTTTATACACTCGTCAAAGAACTGCGCAATGCTTTGGTTAAAGGCAATATATTCCGCCTCTTTAGAATCAATTCCATACTCGCTGATATACCTTATCATTTTAACATTTGGCAGTTCGGGAATGGTTTGCGAAAACTTGCCAATATCCTGCTCACTTATGTAAGCACTTGGTATATCGGGTTCAGGAAAGTATCTGTAATCATCAGCATTCTCTTTTGTACGCATTAAAAAGCTCTCGCCTTTGATATCGTCCCAGCGCAGTGTCTGCTGCTTGATAATCTCACCGTCTGAAAGCAGTTGCGTCTGTCTTTTGGTTTCGTATTCTATTGCACGGACAACTGCCGAAAAGCTGTTGATGTTTTTCATCTCGCAGCGCGTACCAAGCGGTTCCCCATGTTTATTAAGAGATACATTAACGTCGCTTCTTATAGAGCCCTCCTGCATTTTGCAGTCGCATATACCGAGATAACTCAAAATAGCTTTGAGCGCTTTCAGATAAGCATACGCTTCGCCCGAAGATTCAATATCGGGTTTTGAAACGATTTCAATAAGAGGAACGCCGCATCGGTTGAAATCAATGTATGTTTCGTCTGCACTCTCATCACTGTGAACGAGCTTGCCAGCGTCCTCCTCTATATGTATCCTTTCAATGTGAACCGTTCTCACCTGTCCGTCATACCAGAACTCAACATACCCATTTTCACAAAGCGGAACATAGGACTGTGAAATCTGATATGCTTTGGGTAGGTCGGGATAGAAATAGTTCTTTCTGTCAAGCCGTGAAACACTGTTAATAGTACAGTTAAGTGCAAGTCCCATCCTGACGGCGTATTCAACAACCGATTTGTTAAGAACTGGCAGTGCACCGGGAAGGCCGAGACAAACAGGGCAAACGTTACTGTTTGTACTGCTGCCGAATTCGTTTTTGCAGCCACAGTATATCTTGGTTTTTGTGTTCAGCTCCGCGTGAGTTTCAAGTCCTATGACCGTATGATACTGTGACATTTACCTATCCTCCGTTCATAGCCTTGGTTTTTGTATGCCATCAAAAGCATTCTCAAACGAAAATGCTGCGTTCAGCAAAGTTTGCTCGCAAAAGCTGTTTGCCATAAGCTGCAAACCAATAGGCAAACCGATTTTGTCAGCTCCGCAAGGAACACTTATCGCAGGTACACCTGCAAGATTTGCAAAAATGGTAAACATATCACTTTGATACATTTTTACAGGGTTATCAAGCTTGTCTCCAACTGAAAAGGCAGTTTCGGGCGAGGTCGGCATAGCTATAATATCGACCTTTTCAAACAAACTGTTTAAACTGTCAGCAATCAGTTTTGCGGCACTGACAGCCTTTTTATAGTATGCATCGTAATAGCCTGCGCTCAGCACAAAAGTGCCGAGCATTATCCGCCTTTTACATTCATCGCCAAATCCCTGTGAACGCGATTTGATGTACATATCATTGAGATCGGTACAGTTATCTGCACGGTAACCGTAGCGTACACCGTCAAAGCGCGCAAGGTTTGATGATGCTTCGGCTGAAGATATCACATAATATGCAGGCAGCGCAAACTTCGTATTTTCAATTGTTATATCCAAAATCTGCGCACCGAGGTCTTGAAAAACCTTTAAAGACTTTTTAAAGCCTGTAAACACATCAGGCTGTGAGATACTTTCAAACAATTCCCACGGGACGCCTATTTTTAAGCCCCTCACATCATCACACAGATTTGCAAAGCAGATGCCGTAATGCTTATCGGCTGATGTTGAGTCACGATTATCACAGCCTGCAATAACGTCAAAAAGCATTGCAGTATCTTTTACGCATTTGCATATAGGTCCCACCTGGTCAAATGAAGATGCAAAAGCCGTAAGACCGTAACGCGAAACAGCACCATAAGTAGACTTAAAACCGACTGTACCGCAAAATGACGAAGGCTGCCTTATAGAGCCGCCTGTATCGGAACCAAGCGCGAACGGAATCATATCAGCGCTGACCGCAGCTGCGCACCCACCTGATGAGCCGCCTGCAACTCTTGATATATCATAGGGATTGCGGCAGGCACCGAAATACGAGGTCTGCGTTGAAGAACCCATTGCGAACTCATCCATATTCATTTTGCCGATTATAACACTATCCGCGTTTTTTAGTCTTTCAACAACAGTCGCATCATACGGCGCAATGTAGTTTTCAAGCATCTTTGAGCCGCAGGTCATCCTTACATCCTTAACCGAGATGTTATCCTTTATGCCAATCGGGATACCTGCAAGAAGCGAAAGTGTCTCGCCTTTCAAGCGCTTGCGGTCTACCGTTTCAGCTTGCTTTAAAGCACTTTCTGCACAAAGAGTGATAAACGAATTTAGCTTATCATCAACAGTCTTTATTCTGTTAACGAACGACGAAACCAAATCTACAGAACTGATTTGCTTTTTGTTCAGCATCTGCGAAAGCTCAAAAGCTTTAAATTCATATAGTTCCATTACTGCTGCTCCACAGTTTTAGGCACACAAAAGCATCCGTTTTTAAAGCTTGGTGCGTTTTGAGATATACCCTTTTCGGTCATACCGCTTTGCTCAACAGTATCCTGTCTTAAGCGGGCAAAATCATCAGTTTCATTTATTGGCTGCTCGCCCACCTCACGCAGAATGTCAGCCATTTTTACGATGTCGTTCATCTGAATTTCAAATTCACACTTTTTCCCGTCAGGGATAGTCAGCTTTGAAAGCTGCGCTGCTCTGTCAACGTCTATAGTCATATTACATCACTCAATCATTTTTCTGAACTGTTCCTCGGTAATGATCTCTATACCAAGCTGTTGTGCTTTGGTAAGCTTACTTCCTGCTTCCTCACCGGCAAGAACATAATCCGTCTTTTTTGAAACAGACCCCGATGCTTTTCCGCCGTATTTTTCAATAAGCGCTTTTGCTTCATCACGCTTAAGTGTAGGCAGAGTACCCGTCAGCACGAAGGTTTTGCCAGCAAAGCGGTCATCGACCTGCGCTTTAACATAGCTTGTATTCAAGCCGTAATCCTTAAGCCTTTGAATGATTTTTATCATATGCTCTTCGTGGAAAGCCTTGTACACACTTGCAGCCATTACCTCGCCGAAGCCGTCAATCTCGGCTATCTGCTCGGCTGATGCGTTCATTATATTATCAAGGTCGCCGAATTTATCACACAAAAGCTTTGCGGAAGCCTGACCTATGTTTCTGATTCCAAGGGCAAACACAAGTCTGTCAAGCGAATTTGATTTTGAATTCTCAATTGCTGTTAAAAGGTTATTTGCTGATTTCTCTTTGAAGTTATCAAGTTCTGTGATATCTGCCATACGAAGCGTATAGAGGTCGGCAACAGAGCTTATCAGCTTGTTGTCAAGCAGTACCTTGACTATCTGCGGTCCAAGTCCGTCAATATTCATAGCGCCTTTTGAGGCAAAATGAACGATGCTTCTGAAAATCTGCGCGGGGCAATCTACATTAGGGCAGCGAATTGCAGCCTCTTCATCGCTCTTGACAAGCTGCGAGCTGCAAACAGGACAGGTATCAGGCAGCGTGAAAACACTGTCGGAGTGCTTTTCAACGCTTCCCAGAACCTCGGGGATAATATCGCCCGCTTTTCTAACACGGATAATATCTCCGATACCGATATTCTTTTCTCTTATGAAATCCTGATTGTGCAGCGTTGCCCTTGAAACGCTCGTACCTGCGAGGAAAACAGGCTCAAACACCGCAACAGGCGTAACCGCACCTGTTCTGCCCACATTGAGCTCAATGTCAAGCAGCTTTGAATTTTTCTCTTCGGGTGGGAATTTATAAGCAACAGCCCACTTCGGAACCTTTGCAGTCGAACCAAGAAGCTCACGCTGCGCAAAATCATCTACCTTGACAACAACTCCGTCAATATCAAACGGAAGGTCAAAGCGCTTTTCACCGATTTTATTTATCTGCTCTATTATCTCGTCAGCAGTCGAGACTCTCACATAATCGGGAATAGTCTTAAAGCCAAGCTGCTTTATATAATCAAGAGACTGCTTGTGTGATGTAAGCGTTTTTCCTTCGATCTGCTGTACGTTGAAAACAAAAATATCGAGCTTACGCTTTGCAGCAATTTTAGGGTCCTTTTGCCGAAGCGAACCGGCAGCAGCGTTTCTTGGATTCTTGAAAGGCTGCTCATCGTTTTCTTCCTGCTCTTTAACAAGCTTCAAGAATACATCCCGTGGCATATATGTTTCGCCTCTTACCTCGATAAGAGGCAGCTTTTCAGAAAGAGTAACAGGAATACTCTTTACAGTCATAAGATTCTTTGTAACATCCTCGCCCACAAAGCCGTCACCGCGGGTTGAACCAATCACAAACTCACCGCCGTGATATTCAAGTGAAACAGAAAGACCGTCGATTTTGGGTTCTACCACAAAATGCGGGTCATCAACGGTTTTGCGCACAGTATCCACAAAGCTGCGCACCTCGTCAAAAGAGAAAACATCCTGAAGCGAACCCATCTGAACCTTGTGCGTAACCTTTTCAAATATAGAAACAGGCGCTCCGCCCACGCGCTGTGTCGGCGAATCCTTTCTGATCAGATCAGGATACTGCTCTTCAAGCTGTTTAAGCTCTCTTTGGAGCATATCATACTCATAATCGGATATTTCATTGCGGTCCTCTACATAATAAAGGTGCGCATGATAATTCAGTTTTTCAACAAGTTCATTTATCCTTTTCTTTGCTTCATTCTTATCCATAGCTATCTCCATTTTTAACAGTCTTTATTAAAACATTAAACCGATAAATATTATACCACAGGATTCACAAAAATACAAGCATTTCATAGCGAAAAATACGAGTTTGGCACTTCCCCGACGATGACTTTTTCACCGATAAGATACTCATAGTCAACGCTGACATCTGTTGTTTTTATTGGTAAAACTGCACTCAGCTCGACTTTTATCTCAATATAGACTCGGTATTTTGACTGGTTTACACCACACGAAACAAACTCTGAATGCATTTGAGTCGAAACAGCACCAAGCTGATGAAGTCTTAAATCAAGGTCAAATCCCCTGCCATTGAGAAACGTTATACCTGACAGCGTTCCAATAGGGACTTTAAAGCCCTCGTCCTCATACTTTTTCAGCATATCAGTAACAGCAGCAGAGATAGTGCTATTTATCCTGTTGGTTTTGATATGGTCAAGCGACAAAGCCTGCAGCTTACCGCTGCTGTCGAATTTTTCCGATATAAGCTCATTTACATCAATGCTGTCAAGTGAATTTTCAACCGCCGTGTTGATTATCCGTGTTGCCAACAGTTTGCTTTCGTATCTGCTTATCTCGTCGATATGTATAGAAAGCTGATAGCAAAACACCGCAGCTGCAATAAATACAATAATCAAAACCGCAATCAAAGCATACGATAACTTACACTTTTTAGAACTCTTATAGACACTCACTTGCTCCACCTCCCTGCTCATTATACTCAATGCAAAACAAAAGTGTTAAGATTTAAACTAATTTTAAATAACGAATAATATAATGAGCATAAGCTCAAATAACAGAGCTTGAACAAGGACATATATGCTGAAAGAGGATGTGATGCGCAGCATCTTCGCAAAAGCAAAGTCCGAACAACTTTAAAAGAAAGGATAGTGATAGCATTGAAATCATCAAAAAAGGCACTTGCTTGCATTTGTGCGCTGATAATGGCAACAACCTCACTCGCAGCTTACAGTGTTAGTGCTGCTGATGAAAGCGAGCAAACTACTGTTTCGTCACAGGCAGACACAGCCGAATCCAAGGTAAAGACTGTAAAGGTTGGCAAAGTCACAGCAGTAAACGGCAGTCAGCTGACAGTTGCTATGGGTGATTTTTCAGCAAAGCAAAGCAATGCAGAAAAGTCCTCTGGAGACGAAGACACCGAAACTGCTAAAAAAACAAGGCGTTCAAGGAAAAGCAAGTCCCAAAGCACAGATACTCAGACTGAATCAAAGCCTAGCAGTGAAGCTCAGCCCAAGAGCGAAGCAACCGACAGCAGCGATGTGCAGGCTTTTGGTGAAAAGACCGGACGCAAGCACGGAAGAAAAGGCGGCAAAAGAGGCGGTCGCCGTGGTGAGTTCGCGGAAAACGGAACTACTGAAACTATAACCATCACAAGTGATATAGTTGTCAAGAAAAAGGGCGAAACCATTTCCGTTTCCGACGTAAGCACCGACGATATCATCAAGCTCAAATACGATGAGAACAATAAGCTCGTTGAGGTAAAGGTCTCATCAAAGCACAAGAAGAACAAATCAGCTGAAGAAAAGACAGCTGCCAACAGCACGACTGACAGCAGCAAGAAATATGCTGATGAGTCTTCAAATGCATAATGCGAGAAAATGTTGAGCTAAAAATTCAAAGCACTGCCCCACCCGAACAAAAATCGAGTGGGGTATTTTTTATCTATCTAATAAGCCTGTTTCTTTAAACTAAACCAACAACTTATCGCCTTGCTCACTTACAGATAGCTTTAGAATACAAAAAAAGACTGATGCCTGCACTACACAAGCATCAGCCTTTGCTTTTAAATAATATTACTTTGATTTAACAGCCTCTGCTGCCTTGTTAACAATATTTTCAGCGCACAGACCATACTGCTTGAGAAGCTCGGCAGCAGGTCCCGAATGACCGAATTCATCGTTTACACCTATCTTGACAACCTTTGTAGGATAGTTTTCGCAAAGAACATCACATACAGCCTCACCGAGACCGCCGATAACACTATGCTCCTCAACAGTAAGAACAAGGTTTGTTTTCTTTGCTGCCTCGATAATGATATCCTTATCGATCGGCTTAATAGTGTGGATGTTGATAACAGTAGCCTCAATACCCTGCTGTGCAAGCGTCTTTGCAGCCTCGATAGCCTCGTAAACCATAAGACCTGTTGCAACGATAGTAATATCATTACCGTCACGCAGCTTGATGCCCTTGCCTATCTCGAACTTGTAGGTAGCGGGGTCATTGAATACAGGAACTGCCAGTCTGCCAAAACGCATATAAACAGGACCTTCATAGTTGATAGCAGCCTCAACAGCAGCCTTTGCCTCAACGTCGTCAGCTGGGATAATAACAGTCATACCCGGGATAGTTCTCATAAGGGCGATATCCTCGTTACACTGGTGTGTAGCACCGTCCTCGCCTACAGAGATACCTGCGTGAGTCGCACCGATCTTAACATTGAGGTGCGGATAACCAATAGAGTTTCTTACCTGCTCAAATGCTCTGCCTGCGGCGAACATAGCAAATGTCGAAACAAAAGGTATCTTGCCTGTTGCTGCCATACCTGCGGCAACGCCCATCATATTTGACTCTGCAATACCGCAGTCAAAAAATCTGTCGGGGAATTTCTTCTTGAATATACCTGTTTTTGTTGCAGCTGCAAGGTCAGCATCAAAAACATAAAGGTTTTCATATTTATCGCCAAGCTCTGCAAGAGCATTGCCGTAGCTTTCTCTTGTAGCAATCTTCTTTATATCTGCCATAGCTTAACCCTCCAGTTCCTTAAGTTGTGCAGTCAGCTCCGCTACTGCCTGATCGTACTGTTCCTTATTAGGTGCAGAGCCGTGCCAAGCAACGTTATTCTCCATAAACGAAACGCCCTTGCCCTTAACGCTCTTGAGGATTATAACTACAGGCTGATTTGCAATGTTTTCAGCCTCGTTGAATGCCTTTTCAAGTGAATCGAAATCGTGAGCATCCGCGCTGATAGCGTGCCAGCCGAATGCCTCAAACTTATCAGCGATAGGATAAACGCTCATAACGTCCTCAACCTTGCCGTCGATCTGCAAGCCGTTGTTGTCGACAATAGCAACGAGATTATCAAGCTTATAGTGAGCAGCAAACATTGCAGCCTCCCAAACCTGACCCTCTTCGATTTCGCCGTCGCCGAGAATTGTATAGACCTTATAGGTATCGTTTGTTATCTTGCCCGAAAGCGCCATACCGCAGGCAACGGAAATTCCCTGACCGAGCGAACCCGAGGACATATCTACACCGGGGATAGTGATACAGGGATGACCCTGAAGCATTGCGCCGATGTGACGAAGGCTCTTAAGCTCGTCCTTTGAGAAGAATCCTTTCTCTGCAAGTGTGGAATAAAGTGCAGGTGCTGTATGACCCTTGGAAAGAACAAGTCTGTCTCTCTGCGGTTCATCTGGCTTGTCGGGATAAACGTTCATTCTTGCAAAATACAGATATGTCATAACATCTGCAATTGAAAGCGAGCCGCCCGGATGTCCCGATTTAGCATTGAAAACGCCCTCAATGATACCCAGACGTATCTTGCAGGCGGTGATTTCAAGCTGTTTTTTAAGTACTGCGTCCATACTGAAACCTCCAATTATTTATATAAAGTTTTATTAAAGATATACTCAATTACTGCCGCAACTGCGTCCTGTTCACATGACTGTTCAAGAATGATATCTGCTGCGGCTTTAACATCAGGTGCAGCATTGGACGGACAAAAGCCGATATCCGCCTGCTGTATCATTTCTATATCGTTGTTATAATCACCGACAGAAACGAATGTGAAATCTTGCATATTGCAGACCTCACGCATCATATTAAGCGCATAGCCTTTCGAGATGTTCTGCGGGAGGATTTCATAATACTCGGGTGCAGACCTTACAAAATCGACACCGTCAAAACCGTTTGACCTGACATATTCGATAAGCTTGTCCATATCCTGTGGCTCAACTGCAAAAAGCACCTTATACCAATCGTCAGGGATATCGTCTACACCGCACAAAACGGGGTTTTCAACCTTGCAAATCTTAATATGCTTTTCTTCAAGCGGCGTAAGCTGCGGTACATAGACATTATCAAGTCTTAACACCTCACAGCCAACATAGTCATTATCTGCAAGTATCTGTTTAACTATCTGCTTTGTTCCACGTGGAACATACACATCATATATCTGCTGCTTGCTGTTGATATCGTATATCATACCGCCGTTGCACATAATGATAGGACAGTTAACACTGACAGTATCAAAATACTGCTGCGATGCCTGCAAAGACCTGCCTGTTGCTATTGAAAACCTTCCGCCTGCCTGCATAAATCTATCGACTGCATCAAGCGTTTTCTTGCCCGGTATCTTGCTTGAAGGCAGGAATGTTCCGTCCATATCTGTTATAAGCAAGACTTTTTTTATATTTTCAAACATTTTTTCCTCAACACATTTTTTCGAGTTTATTGATCACGCTTTTAAAATAATAGGGCAGTTCGCTGTCAAATTCCATATACTCATCTGTTGTTGGGTGAACAAAGCCAATTTTCTTTGCGTGCAGGCACTGTCCGTCCAAGCCTTTGACTGCTTTGCCGTAGACATCATCACCATAGACCGCATGTCCGATGTATGCACAATGGACTCTTATCTGGTGGGTTCTGCCCGTTTCAAGTCTGAACTTCACAAGAGAGCAATTTGAATATTCATTTATCACTTCATAATGCGTAACCGCATTTTTAGAGTTAAGTTCAGTGACGCACATTTTTTTTCGGTCATATTTGCTTCTTCCTATCGGTGCGTCAATAGTGCCGCTTTTCTCTTTAAATCTGCCCGTAACGACAGCCATATATTCTCTTGTAAAGCTGTGAGCCTTTATCTGCTCGGCGAGCTTATTGTGCGAATTATCGTTTTTTGCCACGATAAGCAAACCGCTTGTGTTCTTATCTATCCTATGCACGATGCCCGGGCGGATAACGCCGTTTATAGACGACAGCCTGCCCTTGCAGTGAAAAAGCAAGGCATTGACAAGCGTACCAGTGTAATTGCCTGCCGCCGGGTGAACAACCATTCCTTTGGGTTTGTTCACAACAAGCAAATCGTCATCTTCGTAGACGATTTCCAGGGAAATATCCTCAGGCTCAACATCAAGCTCTACAGGCTTGGGAACAATAACAGTAAGCTCGTCATTTTCCTTGAGTTTATAATTCTTGCTGACCGTTTTACTGTTGCAAAGCACCATTTCATTGTCAATCAGCTTTTGAACGGCACTTCTTGAAAGTGTACTGTCGCTTTCGGCAAGGAACTTATCTACCCTTGTTCCGACATCCTCGGCTGTTGCTTTGAAAAACAGCTCACTCATCGCTGTTCTCCGTTGTTTCTTCGCTTACAGGCTCTGATTTTTCTTCTTCGGCAACCGATTTTTTATCGGGCTTATCCAGAAAAATAATATAAACTGCAAACATCAAAGCGCCGACAACAACACATATATCAGCAAAATTGAACACGGGGAATTTTACGGGTTCAAACTTTATATAGTCAATTACCTCGTGCAGCCTTATTCGGTCAATCAGATTACCTATGCCGCCTGCTACAAGCATTGCAAGGGATACCAACTGAAACCTGCTCTTATCTTTTTGTCTGTACATATAGTACACACCAAAACCGCAAACGATAAGCGGAACACCGACAAGAAACCAGGTCTTGCCCTGCATGATACTCCATGCTGCGCCGCTGTTTCTGACGTGTTCAAGGCTGAAAAGCTTGAAATTACCGAACTTGATAACCTCAACAACTCCGCCTATATCTATGCAGGAATCAACTATTATTTTGATTAACTGGTCTGCGAATATCAAAACAGCAATCAACACAAGAGAAAAAACAAACATTACACTCGTCCTTTGCCGATGCTTTAGCAACTTGCTCAAATTTTACCAAGAAAAAGCTCTGTATTCAAACCTATATGTTTGGTTACAGAGCCTTTTTGATCAATTATTCTTTCCAAACTGCAGATCGTTGAGCGTGCTCTTTGGAATAACCGGCTCAAACGACCCAGTATTGAGTATCTTATCTACTCTTGCAGCTTCTGATTCAGCGGCTTCTGCGGCTGTATCAGCTACAGGAGCTGCAGGTGCAGGCTGCTCTTGGGCAGGCTGTGAAGCAGCGGGTTCAGCCTCTTCCTTTGGAACGTAGTTGCCGTTCTCGTCAAAAGATGCCTCATACTCGTCAAGCTCTTCCTCTGTCATTGTAGGAAGATCCATAACGAGCTGGATCTGCTCCTTATAAAGCTCGATAAGATTTGCTTTAAAATATGTAACATCAGCCTGAAGCTGCTTGTATCTTGCAAGTTCATCCTCGTAAGCAGCTCTGATGGTATTTATCTTCTTTTCGGTGATAGCGGTATTATCTCTGATAAGCTGTGCGCACTTTTCCTTATGCTCGGTTACGATTCTCTCACACTCGGCAGCACTCTGCTCTGCAAGGCGCATCTGCTCGCTCTTTGCACCGTCTACCATTTCCTTTGACTGCTGCTTTGCATCGTTGATTATCTTACGTGCTTCCTTCTGTGCATTTACAAGTGCATCAGTAATAGCGTCCTTATCAGCAAGCAATTCATTTACTTTTTCGACCAGCTTTTCGATTTTTGCATCTTTTTCCTGGTTTTCCTTTACAAGTGCAGCATAATCATCAGCCACATCATGCAGATAATCAGAAACCTCGTCAGTGCTGTAGCCGCTTTTCTGAACACTGAAGCCTTTGTTTCTGATATTGTTTGGATTAAACATAACAAGTACCCTCCTAAATGAATTTACACAATGTAATGCGTATCCTCTCTTTTTTTGATACGCCGTTTATTGATTTGAGCATAAACTTACCGCAGCCCTTGACAGAGAACACATCCGCTTCTTTCAAAAGCATATCGGCTTTATAGCTTATCATATGATTTACGCTTATACCAAGCTGTCTGATAAGCGCAGCCGCTTTTTCTCTTGAAATACGCAGTGCAAAGCTGATAACGCAATCAGCTCTTAAAGAAGCGACAGTACCGATCATTTCAGACATCTGAACGCTTGGAACAACGCTGCTGTCAAAACCATACTGCGCCTTAACGCCTACCCTGCCGATTTTATTTATCTCATAGACGACCCTGTCAGAGACCTTATCTGTGACAAGCACATTTGTACTGCCCTCGCCGACGATTATATCGCCAACGCAATATCTTTCAATTTGCAGGCTCATAAGCGCGCCGAGGAAATCTCTGTGCGACAGCTTATCGGTCTTGCGATAAGTAAAGCATACAGACCTGACAGGAAACTCATTGTTATCGGCTGTTTCGTTTTGCGGAAAGAAACCTATCATTTTTCTTTCTGCGCTTTCATATCCGCCCCAAAGAACATAGTTATCAAGCTTTTCTGATGCAAGCGCTTGTTTACAAAGCTCCTGCTGTCTGTCGTCAAGGAAAAACGTAAACCTGTTAACGTACTTTTCCTGCGCATTTTGTGCCATTTCTACGACGTGGCACAAAAGCAATCTGTCATCATCTGTAATATTATTAAGAAAAGAAAACTTCTTTTCAGTCATTATCAGAAGTTATAGCCGTTCTTCTCAAGCTCCTGAGCAATATCTGCACCGCCGTAAGCTACGACCTCGGGAAGAATTGCAAAGGTCTTTGCAGCGATAAGCTTCATTGTACCTCTGTTAGCGTAAGAAACGCCTGAAAGAAAATCAACGATTCTTGTACCTACATCGTTGCTGACAGTTTCAAGGTTAAGGATAACGGTTTTCTGTGCATTTATTTCGTCACCGATAGACTTGACTTCCTGGAAAGTCTTTGGTCTTGCAAGAACAAGCTGCATAACTGCCGCAGGCTTTCTGTCATATGTCGGTGTCTGTACCGGTGCCTGATTATACTCAACACTATTATCTCTGAACATTTCTCTGTCCTCCTGATCTTCATTATTTTCCGGATGTGCCTGATAGATTTCCGGTTCTTCATCTTCACCGATGAAGAAGTTTTTAAAACCTGAAACTATTCCCATGGTTTTAACCTCCAAAATATTTTCTTGCTCCAAAGAGCTTTGTTCCTATTCTGACAAGATTTGAGCCGTGCTTTATCGCAAGCTCATAATCACCCGACATTCCCATTGAAAGAATGTCCATATTCACACCTTTGATGTTCATTTCGCCAATGCTCTGATAAAGCTCGTGCATTTTTTCAAACACATCTTCACCGCAGCCTATCGGCGGGATAGCCATAAGACCTTTAACGCTCACGTTTTCAAGTTGTGAAATACTTTTTACAAGCTCAACGCACTCGTTGAAAGCTACGCCGCTTTTGGTAGCTTCGTCGCCGACATTAACCTCGACAAGAACGTCCATAGTCTTATTGTTTTTGACAGCAAGTCTGTTTATCTCGCTTGCGAGCTTAAAGCTGTCAACAGACTGGATAAGCGAAACATCATTGATGATGTACTTAACTTTATTGGTTTGCAGATGACCTATGAAATGCACCTGTGCAGATTTATCATACAAATTTTTTTTCGAAATGAACTCCTGCACTCTGTTTTCACCCAAAAGATTTATGCCCTGCTTTATTGCAAAGTTTATCTTTTCAGGCTCGACTGTCTTTGTAACAGCCATAATCTGTATATTATCATCGGGTCTTGCATATTTAGCCTTTGCATTCTCTACATTATAGCATATTTCTTTATAATTTTCAAGGATATATTGAAAATTACCCGAACTATTTTCAAGAGGACTCATCTTTCTTCTCTTCCCCTTTGCTGTTGGAACTTTCTTTATCGTCAGGAACGCTTGAAACGTCCTCTGCTCTTACATTTTCAAGCAATATCTGGTCATACAAAAGCAGATAACGCTGGTCGTCGGTATTCTTTGAAAGTACAAAATCATCGCCCTCATAGATAACATCTATCTTCTTGAAAGTGATGTCCTTTCCAAGAATGACGTAAACGCCTTTTTGTTCGCCGTTAAAGCGTATTGCCTTTCTGGGAACTCTGATACCTGTAAACTCGTCAAAAACGATCATGCTCGACGCTATACGCGTAGAAGCAAGCTCCTCATCAAGCTTATCGCAGCTCATAACGACAAGTATTTTGCCGTCATCGCAGTTCTTTACCGAGTCAACATACACATCGTAAGTGTTTTTTGATGCGCTCATCGCAAGCTTTAGATAAACGCCTTCGATAACACGCTTGTCCGCATCCATAACGCCGACTATCTTGCACGAGTAGCCGTCATATATTTTACCGACTGCGTTTGCAGGCTTCTGCGGTGTGGATTTTACAATATCGTTTATTTGCTGAACGGTTATCGAGTCTATCTTATCGATAGAAAGCTGGTTTTCATATCCGTCGGCAGATGAAACAAAATAACCTGTTTTTGTAGCCTTAATGGTATCCTTTACACCGGCTGATGACGCACTTTGCTTGTTGCGTTCACTTGTCAGAGCGGCAACTCTGCTGTTATAATCGCTCTCTGATTTGGTAACGACATCATAGATATTCATTGACATCAGAAGGTCGCTCTTATCCTCGCCAAGCTGAGTATAATCACCTTTGGCTATGCGGCTGAGCATCTGCTTGTATTCGCCGTCAATTCTGTTTTTAAGCACTTCGGGCTGAACAAAATTAGTTGTACCCGGATTCTGCGCTTTATCAAGCTTTGCGAGTTCCGCGTCAAGCTGCTGTGCTTTACGCTTAGCAAGGATCTGCTCCTCGCTGTCATAGACCTCTGCAACTGCATCGTCAGCCTTTACCTTGCTGCCGTCCTCATACAGATAGTCTATAACGCCGCTGCTGCTGTAATTGATAACAGTTTCGTTGCGCACAACAACGCCGTCGAACGAGATGTTCTCGTTTATCGTTGACAAAACAGCTTCCTCGGTGTCGTGCTTTTCATTGATGAAATAGTACAGCTGACTGCCAAGCATTGTGACCATAAGAACGCCAAGAAGCGCCGCAATTATCTTTACGGTCAAAGAATTCATTTTACCTGTCCTTTATTACTCTGCGTTATTATCCTGTTCCTGAATGCTGATAGGTCTTGAAGGAGAAATGGTAGAAATAGCGTGCTTATACACGATATTCTGCTTTCCCTCACAGTCAAGGATAACGATAAAGCTGTCAAAGCCCTTAACGATGCCCTTGAACTGATAACCGTTCATAAGGAATATAGTTACACAAACCTTTTCCTTTCTTGCCTGATTCAAGAATACGTCCTGCAGATTGATGTTTTTGGTCATTTTAATGCACCCCTTTATTATATCTGTCACTTATTGGCAGTCCAAATATAACTGCTCAAAATATATTATAGCACATAATTTCCGTTTTGGCTACAATTTTTTCGATATTTTTTAGAATTTTTTCAAAACTGTCGAATTCGTCGATATTTACCCAGTTCACGCTGTTCAGTTTTCTGAACCAAGTCAGCTGTCTTTTCGCGTAATGACGCGTTTCCAGCTTGATTTTATCAACGCAATCATCAATTGAACATTTTCCCTCGAAGAACGGGACAAGCTCTTTAAAGCCTATTGCCTGAAATGCTGTTTTAAGTCCGCCGCTGTTATATACTTCCCTGCACTCCTCCACCAGACCGTTTTTCAGCATAATATCAACGCGTTTATTTATTCTGTCGTAAAGTATTTCCCTGTTTGCGCAGGTCAGACCTATAATGCAGGCATTATAGGGCGATTCTTCCCTGCGGCTGTTTATTTTGTGCTGTGAGAGCTTAACGCCTGTAAGCTCAAAGACCTCAAGAGCTCTTATGACTCTGGGAAGATTGTTCTCATGCACAGTTTCAGCGGTTTCGGGGTCGATTTGTACAAGTCTTTCCCACAGAGCGTGATTGCCGAGTTCTTTAGCCTCGCAAGCGAGTCTGCTGCGAATGGCTTCATCGCTGCCCGTATCATCAAACTTTACATTTTCAACAAGAGAGGAAATATAAAGCCCTGTACCGCCGCAGACAATGGGGATTTTATTCCTCGCGCGGATATCTTCAATCGCCTCTGCCGCCTTTAAAACATAATCAGCCACGCTGAAAGGCATTTCAGGCTCAAGAAAATCGATAAGATGATGCGGTATCCCCTGCATTTCGGTCTTATCGGGCTTCGCTGTTGCAATACTCAAGCCTTTATATATCTGCATAGAATCCGCAGAAACTACCTCACCGTTGTATTTTTTTGCAAGCTCTACGGCAACAGCCGTTTTACCCGAGGCAGTCGGACCGCAAACAACTATAAGAGGAATCTTGTTCACTGCCACAGCCACCCTTTCAAATTATACTATACGTCTGAACTGTTTTTCAATATCGCGCTTTGAAAGCTTAATCAAAACCGGTCTGCCATGAGGGCAATACCTTATATCGTCATTATCATAGACCTTATCAAGAAGAGCCTGAAGCTCAACTATGCTTGTTTTATCGTGCGCCTTTATTGCAGCCTTGCAGGCAAGCGAATGATACAAATCATCAAAAAGTTCTATCTGCGGGTCAAGCTTGTTGGCAATAAAGTTTTTAGCAAGGTCGCTGATAACTTCACTCGGATTTTCGTCACCAAGTATTATAGGAACGCCTTTTACCGCTACAGTCGGTGCAACATCGGGTTCTATTTCAAAACCAAGCTCTCTTATTCTTTCAACATTCTGTGACAGCGCATCGTACTCGTCATACGAAAGCACCACCATAACAGGCTCAAGCAGCATCTGTGGCTCAAGCTGGTTTTTATCATCCTTTATTCTTTCAAAGATATATCTTTCATGCGCTGCGTGTTTATCCATAAGTATCATCTCGTCGCCGCACTGCGCAACAACAAAGGTTCTGAAAAGCTCTCCCACCACAACAGGCTTTGGCTTTTCAGCAGTGTCATCAACAATAACAGAGGTTTCCTGCTTTTTCTCAAAGCTGTTATCGGCGATGTATTTAAACGTCTTTTCACCATCATCTTCATCAGGCAAAGGTATTTCGCTTACATACTTGTTGATATCCTCAACAGTGAGCTTTTCGGGCTGTCTGACAGGTTCCTGCCTTACTGAATGAACATCGGCAGCAGGCGCATATTCAGGCTGCGAAGCTGCCTGCTGATGTACAGGTTCATTTACAGGTACTGAAGGATAGCTGTGAACGGCAGACTGTGATGAATAAGTGGGCTGCTGCGGTGAATAAACAGGCTGCTGCACAGTATTGTGCGGCTGTACCTGTGTATGTTGTGCGTTATCCTGCGTTGCAAAACGAAGCTGGACACCGTTATCTACGGGAACGTTATACAGCTCTTTATCGGTAAAATTACGCTTGTTTTCAAATTTTATCTCGTTTGGTTTATCGTTTTTCAAAAGTGCATCCTTAACAGCAAAATACACTGCCTCGTGCATAAGGCTCTCGTTTGAAAAACGAACCTGTATCTTTGTCGGGTGAACATTGACATCTACTGTATTAGGTGCAATGTCAATATAAAGCACGCACGCGGGGAACTTACCCACCATTATCTGATTGCGGTAGGCATCTTCAAGCGCGCACGAGCACGCGAGCGATTTAATATATCTGCTGTTGACAAAGAAATTCTGGAATTTACGGTTAGGCTTTGATTCAAGAGGTCTGACGGTATATCCGCTGATATGAATGCCTTTCCAGGTATAATCAACGGGAACGAGCGACTGTGCAAACTCCCTGCCGAAAACCGAATAAATCGCAGTATAGGTTTTGCCGTCGCCTGCTGAAAGCAGTTCGACCTTATTATCCCTGATAAACTTAAACGAAATCTCCGGATGCGAAAGAGTGAGCTTGGTTACGATTTCCGCAACATAGTTACCCTCGGTGGTATCCTTCTTGAGAAATTTAAGTCTCGCGGGGACATTGTAAAACAGATCCCTTACAACAAAAGTCGTTCCGTCGGGGCAGCCGCTTTGCTCGTTCAGCTTTTCAACTCCGCCCTCGATTATATAATTTGTACCGTAATCGTCATTGACCCTCTTGGTCAGCACGTTGACCTTTGCAACTGCGCAAACGGAAGCAAGCGCTTCACCACGGAATCCCAAAGTCAATATATTTTCAAGATCGTTCTTATCGGAAATTTTGCTTGTTGCGTGACGTAAAAAAGCGGTCGGCAAATCTTCAGCGGATATTCCCTTTCCGTTATCTGTGACACGAAGATATGTTCTGCCTCCGTTTTTTATCTCGACAGTAATAACATTTGCGCCTGCGTCAACAGCATTTTCAAGCAATTCCTTGACTACCGCCGAGGGTCTGTCTATGACCTCTCCTGCGGCGATAAGCTCGGAGACCTCCTTGCTCAGAACTTTGATCTCAGACATTTTCTTTCCTTTCTAAGTCTTACAGATAAGTAGTAAGCTCTTTGATAAAGCTCCTAAGCTCATCATCAGACAGCTCATCAATATTGGTTTTTCTCAATCTGTCGATAACAATTGTATCGTTTATTTTTTCAAAAGACACCTGCTCGGCATCTGCCTTCTGCACAGCAAGCTTTGCCTTTTTATTTTCTTCTTCAAGCTCCGCAAGGAGCGATTTTGCACGGTTTATTATTTTATCTGGTATACCTGCAAGCTTTGCTACCTCTATGCCGTAGCTTTCATCAACTCCGCCCGGAACTATTTTACGCAAAAACCTTATTGTATCGCCTTGTCGTTTGCATGCAACAGAGAAATTTCTCACTCCCACAAGCTCGTTTTCAAGGCTGATAAGCTCATGATAATGGGTAGCAAACAAGGTTTTACAGCCAAGTGAACGTGATGTAGAGATATACTCCGATACAGCCTTTGCGATAGAAATACCGTCAAAGGTAGATGTACCGCGTCCGACCTCGTCAAGAATAACCAGGCTGTTTTTGGTTGCGTGCTTAACGATATCGGCGACCTCCGCCATTTCGACCATAAAGGTCGACTGCCCTGCCGTAAGGTCATCAGATGCGCCAATTCTGGTGAATATCTGATCAACTACAGAGATTTTTGCATAGTCAGCAGGCACAAAGCTTCCTATCTGCGCCATAAGGGTTATAAGCGCTACCTGGCGCATATAGGTCGATTTACCCGACATATTCGGACCTGTGATAACAGCCATACGGTTGCTTGTTAGGTCAAGATATGTATTATTCGGCACAAACACCTCGTCCTTTTGCATAAGCTCAACAACAGGGTGCCTGCCGTTTTTGATGTCAATTACACCGTCGATTGCGATCTCGGGCTTTGTATAGTTGTTGTTTATCGCAACACTTGCGAAAGAACAAAGCACGTCTATCTCGGCAACTGCCGATGCAGTTTCCTGAACAAGACGAAGCTGTGTAGCAACAAAGTCCCTTATCTCGTTGAAAATCTCCTGTTCAAGCGTGATTATCTTATCGCTTGCACCAAGTATCGTATTCTCGGCGACTTTGAGTTCCTCGGTAATAAAGCGTTCGCAGTTGGCAAGCGTCTGCTTTCTGATATAAGTCTGCGGTACAAGGTCATAGAATGACTTTGTTACCTCGATATAGTATCCGAAAACTCGGTTATATCCTATTTTGAGGTTCTTGATGCCCGTTTTTTCCTTTTCTCTCTCGCAGATATCGTCTATGATATCCTTGCCGCCTGAGCGAATATTGCGCAGACCGTCCAGCTGTTCGTTAAAGCCGTCCTTGATGACACCGCCGTCCTTGACATTTATAGGCGGTTCATCAACGACAGCATTTTCTATAAGATTTGAAATTGCTTCAAGTGTTGATATCCTGCTGTTGCAGTCGCTTATCAGCTTTGCATCAAACTCTTTGAGCATATCCTTTAGAATTGGGAGTTTCAGTGCGGTCAGAGACAAGGATTTAAGATCTCTCGGTGAAGCGGTCTTGTACATTACCCTTGTCATAAGCCTTTCAAGATCATAAACACCGTTGAGGACTTCTTTTATCTCTCCGAGCATCACAGGGTTTTCAACAAACTGCTCGACCGCATTGAGCCTGTTAAGTATCTTTGCAGGGTTAATAAGAGGCTGTTCAAGCCAGGCTTTAAGCATACGCTTGCCCATTGAGGTTTTTGTTGAGTCGATTACCCACAGCAGTGAACCTTTTTTCTCTTTATTGCGAAGAGTTTCGGTAAGCTCAAGGTTGCGCCTTGCTGTAAAGCCGATAGTCATTACAGGGTCAACATCGTGCCTGGTTATCTTTGAAAATCTTCCGACAAGTGCCTTCTGGGTTTCGTGAATATAGGCAAACAGTCCGCAGACTGCCTTTGCACTGACTTTTTCGGGGTCGATACCTATTTCGGAAAGGCTGTTTACGCTGAACTGTTTTAACACGTCCTCGGTGTGATACTTGACCGAGAATTCCATTTCTTCAAGCAGCTGTACAGAGGCTTTGAGCTTTTCGCGTATAAACTTTGAAAGCTCTTTGTTTGAGAGAAAAGCATCATTGATAAGGATCTCCGACGGTTCAAACCTGGACAGCTCGTTTATCGCTTCATTGGTCATCTGCTTTCCCGAGAACTCAAACAAATGCACCTCGCCTGTGGAGATGTCGGCAAAGCACAAGGCATTCTGCTTATCCTGCGAATAGAACGAGCAGATGTAGTTATTTGATGTTTCATCAAGCATACTGCTCTCGATAAGTGTACCCGGGGTAACAACCCTTATTACCTCGCGAGGAACGATACCTTTGCACTGCGCAGGGTCCATTGTCTGCTCGCAAATTGCAACCATAAAGCCTTTATCGATCAGCTTTTTGATATAAAGGTCGCAGGCATGGTGAGGAACGCCGCACATTGGCGCGCGCTCTTTAAGCCCACAGTCTCTGCCGGTAAGAGTGAGTTCAAGCTCCCTCGACGCAGTTATAGCGTCATCAAAAAACATTTCGTAAAAGTCTCCGAGCCTGTAAAACAGGATATGGTTCTTATACTTCTTCTTGACCTCAAAATACTGCTGCATCATAGGCGAAAGCTTTGATACATCAACATCTTTAAACAGCAACTTGTCTCACTCCGTTTCAGTCAGTTATAGTTTTTTGTTATCAGTGGCATCCGCCGCAGGTGCTGCAGCTTCCGCCGCAGGAATGAGGCGGCTGCTCGGGGCAGGTAGCGGGGTCTTCTCCGTTTGCTGCCATTGAAACGATGAAATTGATGGAATCAAGCAGCTTGTCAAGGTCTGCTTTAGCCTCGTTGAACTCAACCATCTTTGGCATTGCCATTATTTCATCATACATCTCTCTGATTTCTTTATCAAGCTCGGTGAGCTTATCAGCATTCTTGTCAGGCTCTTTCATTTCCTTGCTCAGCTCTGCTCTTTTAAGGTTGAAGTCACCGATAGCCTTCTGGATCTCGGAATCAGTATCGTTTACCTCACAAGCCTTCATAAACCTCGTGTATCTTTCGTCCTGCTGGAGAGCCTTTGCAAGTTCTCTTGTCTGTTCGATAATAGTCATTTTAATACTCCTAACTAATTTTTATTTATCTTCAACAAGTTCGCCTGCCAAAGCCCAGTTCATAGCTTTGGTAATGCGCACCTGTACGAATTCACCGATGTATTTTTTGTCTCCTTCAAGCTCAACGATAACGCCTGCATCGTTTTTGCCCGTCAGATACCCCTCGCCTGTTCTTCCCTCGCCCTCGACAAGTACCTCGACAGTTTTGCCGATATAGCGTGAAAACCACTGCGACGTTATTTCTCTTTGCTCAAGCAGCAGCTCGCGCAGCCAAAGACCTTTTTGTTTATCGCTTATATTGTCCTCAAACTCTGCCGCCTTTGTGCCGCTTCTTCGAGAATAGACAAACGAATAGATGTTGTCGTATTTTACCTGCTTGACAAGCTCCTTTGTTTCGCAAAACTCCTCGTAAGTCTCTCCGGGGAACCCGACTATAAGGTCGGTGGAAAAAGAAAACTCGGGGCATTTCTCTCTTGCGTAGTTTATTATGTCCAGATACTGCACTTTAGTATAATGCCTGTTCATTGCTTTGAGTATTCTGTCGCAGCCCGATTGCACAGGCAGATGCAGGCACTTACAGATTTTTTCGCTTTCAAGTATCGTATCGATAAGCTCTCTGCTTGCATCTTTAGGGTGGCTGGACATAAATCGTATCCGAAACTTGCCTTGTATTTTGTCGATCTCTCTCAAAAGCTCGGCAAACCCGTAGCTGTACGAATTGACATTCTGTCCAAGCAGAGTTATCTCTTTATAGCCTTCGCTGATAAGCTGTCTGACCTCTTCAACGACTGCCTGCGGCTTTCTGCTTCTTTCACGTCCTCTTACATACGGAACGATACAGTATGTACAGAAGTTGTTGCAGCCATACATTATAGGAACAAATGCGCGCAGCTTATCATCTCTTATCTGCTTGAAATCTTCACTTATCTCAAAGGAGCTCTCGGAGATATTGAGCACTCTCTTTTTATTTGCGATGACATCCCAGAGCATCTGATAAAACTCGTTATACGCAAATGTGCCAAAGACTAAATCTACCTGTCTGTAGGTGGATTTTATTTTATCGGCAATATGCTTTTGCTGTGCCATACAGCCGCACACACCGATTATAGTTTCGGGATTTTGCTCTTTAAAATGCTTCAAATCGCCCAGCGTTCCGAACACTTTATCTTCAGCATTTTCTCTGACGGCGCAGGTATTGAATATTATAAGCTGAGCTTGCGTCTGTTCATTGGTGAAGCCAAAGCCAATATCTGCAAGCTGACCTTTCAGCTTTTCACCGTCACTGACATTCTGCTGGCAGCCGAATGAATGTACATAAGCAAGCGGTGCTTGTCCATTTTGTGAAAAATATTGAGCGCAAAAGCCAATAAGCTTTGCTTTTGAATATTCCTTTTCCTGTAAGCTGTCAGGCATTTGCATTCCTCTCTTCAGGTATATTTTCAGACATAATCATACCATTTTATTATATATCTTTTCGCACGTTTTGTCAACCACAAAAAGCACTAAAAAAGCGCCGCAGCAACAACTGCAGCGCTTTTGCGCACTTATTTTATTCAGCAGATTCTGTATTATCGGAATCCTCTGTTTCAAGTCCTCTTGGGAAGAATTCATCTGTCGGGAAAGATATCCTTTCAAATACCTCGCACGGAGAATCCGTATTGCTCGAACACTCCTTGAGAGGAATGCAGTAGTCATACATAGGAACAAGCACAGGTACAGGTCTTTCAAGCTTGATCACCGAGAACTGCCCCAGTGTCACTCTTACCTGGCGGTTTGCCGGGTCAAACGGCGGTTCTTCCTGGCAGCCCTGCGCATCATTGCAGTCAAACCCGCAAGGCGGTACAGGCTGACACGGCGTGCAGATAAACTTTGTTCCGAGCACGATAGGATCAACAACACTGACTGATGCGATAGGCAAAGTCGAGCAGCAGCTGCAGCCATTTATAGCAGGTGCGTTTGTTTCATCCGAACGGAATGTTTTTGTATTGCCCTCGCTGCCGAACAGTATGACTTTCTTATTGAATCTTGCAGAGCCGATGGCATCTGTTACTGCTCCGCCCTCGTCACAGGGGGTAATCTCCATTTCAAGCCTGAATGTGTAAGTTATGTCCACCGAGTAAAAACCCTTGTTGAAAGGCACGGCATCAACAGTAAACGCTGCATCGATGACCTCTGCACTGGGTATTTTCACATGGCTGGCGCTGTTGAGCAGTGTCTGCGTCTGCGCATCAACATTTACAAGAAGATCTTCCAGACAGTCCTGTGATGAACAAGAATCAAACACGCGCATAGCCTCTACGCACACAGCATCATTGAACGAGTTGTTTTTTGCTAAATCACTCATAGTTAAGCCTCCTGACTGAATATATGTTTAGAAGCATTTTTTTACTTCCCTACATCTTATTCATTTGGCTGTATCCGTGTGCATATTTTTGCTCAAAAAAAATAAGAGCGGCTTGTTTTTCCGCTCTTATCGGGTAATTACGTATTCTTATCGGTCGTATGAAACTTTTTAAGATTGCCTATTTTTTCGTTTCTTTCTTCAAGGACCTTTTCTATCTCTGTCCAGTCAAGACCCTGATTTGCACAAAGAACCATAATATGATACAAAAGGTCATTTATTTCATTCTTCAGTTCCTCGTTATCACCGTTTTTGGCAGCGATAATGGTTTCTGCGGCTTCCTCGCCGACCTTCTTGCAGATCTTATCCACACCCTGCTGATAAAGATAGCAGGTATACGATTTTTCGGGTGCATTACCGTTATCGTTGTCTATTTTTCTTTGCTTGAGCACCTCAAATATCTCCTGATAAACATTCATTTTACTTTTCCTCCTCGTTATACATCTCGTTGAAAAAGCAGCTGTAAGAGCCTGTATGGCAGGCTGCCCCTGTCTGCTTGATGTTTACAAGCAATGTATCGTCATCGCAGTCAGAATAGATGCTGACAACCTTTTGAAGATGACCGCTTGTAGCTCCTTTATTCCAAAGCTCCTGTCTTGAACGGCTCCAGAACCATGTATATCCAGTTTCAAGAGTCTTTTTCAAGCTTTCCTTATTCATATAAGCTAGCATAAGCACCGTCTTTGTATCAGCCTCAAAGCAAATTGCAGGGATAAGCTCGCTCTTTTTGAAGTACTTATCAAGCTCGTTGATGTCGATTTTGATTTTGCCCATAATTACTCCTTTACGTCCAAAGACTTGTTATGCACATCGGCAGTGACTTGTCCTCTATCTTGAACCCACACTGCTCGTAAAAATGTGTTTCATTCTTATATGCTACAAGTACGATTCGCAAATAGTCCTTATACTTTTGTTTTGTCATATCCACAAGCGTTCTTCCAATAGTTTGCCCGTGATATTCGGGGTCTACAAGAAGATAATGAACATATGCGGTCATAATGCCGTCATCGAGCGTGCATATCATACCCACCAGCTTATCGCCGTCCCACGCTGAATAGACTGTTTCAAAGTTCTTCATCGCAGTAACGAGCTTATCAGGGAAATGTCCCGACGACCACTCTACTGACAAAAACAGCCTTTCAAGCTGCTGACTTGTAAAATCGTGTATATCCTTATATTCTATCATAGTATCACCCTATCCACCAATGCGGAGTAAGCTCGCCCATTGTGACTATCTCACAGGTCTTGTAATCGAGCATTATCTCTATATCCTTGTAACTATCGGGCATAAGCTGAACCATAAGCTCGCGGCAGGCACCGCAGGGTGCGCCCTTGCCCTCGTTTGGCGGTATGCAAAGCACCTTGTCTATTTCATACTCGCCGTTTGTTATCATATTGAATATTGCATTTCTCTCGGCACATATACCGAGAGTTGAACAGGTATCGATACACACTCCCGTGTATATCTTTCCCGAATTGCTCAAAACAGCAGCACTCACGCCACCTGCAACAACATAATCCGATATTTTCTTTTCACCGATGACCGACTTTGCAGCCTCGTACATCTTGTCCCATATCTTGTCCATGTCAGTCACCGACCTTTTCGGGACTATCGACTTTCTTCACCGCAAAATATTTCATAAACTCGGCAGTCCACATATCCATTTCATCGCCGATAGTGTCCTCGTTTACCTGTGTCATGATAAACCATACCGTTTTGCAGCCTGTCTTTGCAATTTCAGGCAGAAGGAACGAAAATCCCCACTCGACATCTTCTTTTTCGTCCTCAAAACCTTTGCGTGCATCAATGACAAAGTCGAAGTTATGCTCTCTTAATAGCTCAAGAGCAGCAGTTGCTGGCTTTCGGTAATTATCATATTTCGCTTCTTTTTTCCAAGTAAGCAGGACTTTATTTTTCTCTTTCCAAAGCTGAACATCGGCATACTCTGATGTAAAATACATACTGTTCTCCCCTTTATATTTTTATCTTACAATTATTCCTTTACTGCGGCAGTCATCTTTGACCTGTCCGACAGTTAGCTCTTTGAAATGGAACAGGCTTGCAGCAAGTGCTGCAGAGCAATCCGTTTGTATAAATGCATCCGCAAAATCGCCGAGCTTTCCTGCACCGCCCGATGCGATAACAGGTATCTTCACCGCATCGACAACAGCCTTAAGCATTGGTATATCAAAGCCGCCGCGGACACCGTCGGTGTCGATAGAATTGAGGCAAATCTCGCCTGCACCGAGCTGTTCGCACTTTTTCACCCAGTCGATAAGGTCTATGTGCATATCAATTCTTCCGCCATTGATATATACTGTCCATTTATTTGGACTTATCGCTTTAGCATCTACGCCGACACATATACATTGGCTGCCGAAGATATCAGCTCCGTCTTTTATCAGCTGCGGATTCTTGACCGCTTGTGAGTTTACGGATATTTTGTCAGCGCCCGCTCGAAGTGTATCGCGGATATCGTCCGCTGTAGCGATACCGCCGCCGACTGTCAGCGGTACAAAGACCTTTTTTGCCGTTTCTCTGACGACATCGAGAATAACTCCTCTGCCCTCGTGAGATGCGGTAATATCGTAAAAAACTATTTCGTCAGCACCTTGCAGATTGTATTCATACGCGCACTGCACAGGGTCGCCGACCTCTTTTATACCCTCAAAATTTACTCCCTTGACAACTTTGCCGTCGCGCACATCAAGGCAGGGTATTATTCTTTTAGCAAGCATTTTTTGTGCCTCCTAACGCATTTTCGCAAAGTTTTCAAGAATCTTCAAGCCAGTCTTTCCGCTCTTTTCGGGGTGGAACTGACAGCCAAATACATACTTTCCGTCGCCGACAAGAGCAGGAACTTTGTGTCCGTATTCGCAATAAGCAAAAAGATTCTCGTCCTCACAGAAAGCCTTATAGCTGTGCACAAAATAAACGTACTCGTTATCGCCAAGTCCGTCAAGCAGACTGCTTTCACGGTTATACTCAAGCTTGTTCCAGCCCATATGCGGTATAACCAGTTCAGGCTCAACCATTTTATCGACATAGCCTTTTACAAGTGCCAAGCCGGCACATTCCTCAAACTCAAAGCTCTTTTCAAAAAGCAGCTGCATACCAAGGCATATGCCAAGGAACGGCTTTTGCTTTGCCTGCTGCTTGATTGTATCAACGAGTCCGCTTTCACCGAGCTTTTTCATAGCAGCAGGGAAAGCGCCTACACCAGGAAGTATGATTGAATCTGCATTTTCCAGATCTTCTTTGCGGCTTGTTAAAATGCTGTCGCACCCAAGATAATCAAGTGCGTTTTTTACAGAAAAAATATTACCTGCGCCATAATCAACTATAGCTATCATTACAAAACTCCTTTAGTTGAAAGCACTGTACCGCCGTTATAGGCAAGCGCCTGCTTTAATGCGTGTGCAACAGCTTTGAAGATCGCTTCGCAAATGTGGTGGTCATTCTTGCCATACTCCTGTCTGATGTGCAGGGTTATGCCTGCATTGAACGCGAACGCTCTGAAAAACTCCTCTGCAAGACAGGTATCGAACTCACCAATTCTGTCATCAGAAAAATTTGCATCAAAAACCAGGAATGCTCTGCCGCTGATATCGAGCGAGCAGAAGGCAAGAGCCTCGTCCATAGGAACGTAAGCCGAGCCGTAGCGTGCAATACCTGCTTTATCGCCGAGAGCTTCGGCAAAAGCCTTTCCAAGACAGATGCCTATGTCCTCAACGCTGTGGTGACCGTCGACATAAAGGTCACCCTTGCATTTTATATTCATATCTACTCCGCTGTGAACTGCAAGAGCTGTGAGCATATGGTCAAAAAAGCCTATGCCCGAATCAACAGATACTTCGCCTTTTCCGTCAAGGTTGACCGAAAGCTCAATATCGGTTTCTTTTGTTTTTCTCGCTATATTTGCTGTTCGCATAAAAACACCTCTGTCTTTATTATTTCAGAATCTCACCTTGATAGAATTTGCGTGAGCGGTAAGACCTTCTTTTTCCGCAACGTAGATTATATCGTCCTTGCCCTTTTCCAAAGCCTCGCGAGTGTAGTAAATAAAGCTTGAACGCTTTTCAAAGCTTGTAACGGAAAGCGGTGAGAAGAATCTTGCTGTACCGCTCGTTGGGAGAACGTGGTTAGGACCTGCGTAGTAGTCGCCGAGTGGTTCGGGCGCATACTGTCCGAGGAATATCGAACCGGCATTATCAAGCCTGCCGACATACTCCATTGGGTTTTCAAACAGGACCTCAAGGTGTTCGGGTGAAAATCTGTTTGCCATATCGCAGGCTTCATCTTTAGTATTGCAGATAATTATTGCGCCATAGTTTTCAAGAGAGTACTTTATGATATCCTTTCTTTCGAGTGTCTGCATCTGCTTTTCGACCTCAGCAACGGTCTGCTCTGCTATCTTCTCACTTGTTGTTACAAGAATTGCAGATGCAAGCTTATCATGCTCTGCCTGTGACATAAGGTCGGCTGCGATGTAGCTCGGATTTGCATTTTCATCCGCCATTACAAGTATCTCACTCGGACCTGCAAACATATCGATATCAACAGTACCGTAAAGCAGCTTTTTAGCGGTTGCAACATAGATATTTCCGGGACCTACTATCTTATCGACCTTTGGCATTTCCTCTGTTCCGTAGGCAAGTGCTGCGATAGCCTGCGCACCGCCTGCCAGGAACACTCTGTCAACACCGCAAAGTGCAGCAGCAACAAGTATATCCTTATTCGGTGTACCGTCTTTAAGCGGCGGTGTGACCATTGTTATTTCCTTAACACCCGCAATTTTAGCAGGAATCGCGTTCATAAGCACGCTTGAAGGATAGGCAGCCGTGCCGCCAGGAACATACAGTCCTACCTTTTCAAGTCCCCTTACCTTCTGACCGAGAACGCAGCCGTCGGGAGTGCAGTTGACAAAGCTCTGCGCTTTCTGTCTCTGGTGAAAATCGGTTATATTCTCGATGCAGTTGAGCAGCGAATCAACAAGCTGCGGGTCTGCTTCGGTTAGTGCATCGTTGATAACATCTCTGGGTACCTCGTAATACTGTGGCAGCTTGCCGTCGAACTTCAGGGTGTATTCCTTAACGGCTTTATCACCGTTTGCCTTAACGTTATCAAGTATCTCGCTTACAACGGCAGTTATCTCCTTATTAGTCTCACCGTTGCGCTTTTCAAGCTGCTTGAAAAACTCGACCTCGTCTTTTCCGTTTACATAGATTTTTCTTATAAGTGACATTATTACTTTCCTCCGATTCTAAATGAACTGCGGATCATTATCCTGATTAAAAAGAAGGGTAACAGCACAGTTGACATTGATACCGCGCGCCTGCGCTTCAGCGATAGTCACTTTGACATCGCAGCTTATTATCCTGTCTCTCAAGGTTGGAAAATACTGATTGTAGTACATGACCTTGAACCACACGAACTGCTGATTTTGTTTCTTGACACTATGTACATATCCTGCGACAGCTGCGGCATTGGGTATGCCATTGACAGCCTGCATAGGAGTGTTCATCAGATAATTTTTGACATCTGCACCGAGCGAAGCGACTATCTGTTCGTCATTTGAATTCTGCTTTTTGCTCAAATACATTATAACACCGACAATTGCACCGACTACACAGCCTATCATACAGCCTCTGAAAGCACTGTCAGCAATAGAATCAAACAAATCATTTCTGATCACATCAAACATTTTATTCTCCCCTTTTATTTATCAAGATTTTTCTCTACAAGCTCTACAAAGCTCTCAATCTCTTTTTGACGAAGTTTCATACTGACCATATTCACAATAAGTCTTGCAGAGATAGGACATACATCCTCAATGACCTCAAGACCGTTTTCCTTAAGTGTTGTACCAGTCTCGACAATATCAACTATACCGTCGGCAAGCTCAAGCAAAGGCGCAAGTTCGACAGAACCCTCAATCTTGACGATATCAACGTCCATGCCCTTGCTTTCAAAGAACTTTCTTGTAATATTAGGATATTTGGTTGCTATCGTCTTAACATTGTAGCCTGCATAAAAATCATAGCCTTTTTTTGTAGCAAGTGCAAATTTGCATCTGCCGAAACCGAGGTCAACAAGCTCAAAGCACTTACCCTGCATTTCCATAATCGTATCCTTACCGACAACACCCATATCGCAAACACCGTGTTCAACATAGGTTATAACGTCGTTTGCCTTTGCAAGAACGACCTCAAGATTTCCGTCGGGAACGGAGAGGATAAGCTTTCTGCCCTTTTCTCTTATAGATGTACAGTCGTAACCGAATCTTTCAAGCAGCCCGACTGTATCTTTTTCCAATCTGCCCTTTGTAAGAGCAATTCGCAGTGGTTTATTCATAATATGTACCTCCAATTACTCTCACAAGGTTATTTCTTTTATTTCATCGTTGATAGCGACAATTTTTGTTATGCCGTTCTCTTTTGCATACGCTGCAGTTTCATCGTATGTATCAAAGAGAGAATTCTCAACCTTAAAGCCCTGTTTTACAAGGTCGTGCGCATAAGCAACAGCCTCTACCTCGTAATCTTTTTCACCAAATACAATGACCTCTGCCTTTTTTCCGCTGCTATTGGTGCCTTGCAGCATCATATGCTTGGCAGCGCTGTCAACATTGACCCCGAAGCCTACTGCATTGCACTCACGTCCAAACTCACCGACAAGGTTATCGTATCTGCCGCCTTTAAGCACAGCCTCTCCGATATTTGAGAGATAGCCCTTGAAAACTATTCCCGTATAGTAATCGATATGGCTCACGATACCCAGGTCAAGCGAGATTTTCCCTTCATATCCCAGTGCGGAAAGCCTTGTATAGACCTCGCGCAGATTTTCAAGGATTTGTTTAATCTTATCGTTTGTGTAAATCGCAGCTGCTTTATCAAGAACATCAACACCGCCAAAGAGTCTGGGAAGCTGGCGCAGAGCATTTGAAACGCAATTGTTTCCAACCTCATCGAGCAAATCGTTAAGCACAGGATAATTCTTTGAATAGATAAGTGATCTTATCTCTTCTTTGGTGCTGTCATCAGCATCAAGCTTTTCCATAAGCTCTTTAAAATAGCCGATATGTCCGATCTCAAGTCTGAAATTATCTTTATCAAAGCCTGTAAGAGCTTCAAGTGCGGTACTCAAGACCTCAAAATCAGCTTTCTTTCGGTTTTCTCCGCCAAGCAGCTCGATACCTGCCTGTACGACCTCGTCGGAGCGTCCCTTTAAAAGTGCATTATTCTCGTAAACGCTCTGATTATAAAAAAGTCTCAAAGGAAACTTTGCATCTTTAAGGCGGGATGCTGCAAGTCTTGCGATAGGTATTGTTGAATCAGGACGCATAACGATAATTCTGCCCTTTGAGTCAACAAGCTTGTACATATTCTCCTGTCTGAAATGTCGTGTACTTGTACTGAACAGGTCATAGAATTCAATACCCGGAGTAACTACTTCACTGTATCCCAGACCTGTAAAGAGCGTATTTAGTTTTTGTTCTGCCTCACGCCTTGCAAGGCATTCATCAAACAGCAGATCCCTTGTGCCCTCAGGCGTTATAAGGTCGTTTCTTTTCATTCGTTTCACGTTCCTTTGCTTTATCGTAGTAAAGTGGTAACATAGTAGTATGATATTAACTTAAATTATTTTAACACACAATCAAGCCTCTGTCAAGTATTTTGCACAAAAACAGAGGCTGATTTTTGTAAACTATTTATTAATCGCTTTAGAAAAGAGTTAGCTGGTTCTGCTTTGGCAGGTCACCAAAAGCGCCGTTTCTGTCCAGAGCCTCGACAACAGACTTAGGAACTCCGCTTTGGATCTGGAACTCCTCAACCGAGATAAATCCCTTATCCTGCGCCTTTTCATAGATAAGATTTGCCGCATTTTCACCTACGCCGTTAAGTGAACAGAACGGAAGTCTGATTTTTCCGTCCTCTATCTGATAGATGAAGGCATGTGATTTATAAATATCAACGGGCAGAAATTCATATCCTCTTGACAGCATTTCGTTTGCGATAAGAAGCATATCGCGGACATCTTCGTCCTTCTTGGTTTTTTCAGCCTTTGGTTTAGCCTCGATTTCCTGTATTTTAGAACGGACAAGGTACATTCCCTTCATAACAGTCTCGGCATCAAAATCTTCACCGCGCACTGTAAACAGAGTTGCATAAAAGCAGAGCGGGTCGTGTACTTTGAACCAGCAAAGTCTTATCGCCGCGATAACATATGCCGCCGCGTGAGCTTTCGGGAACATATACTTTATCTTCAGACAGCTATCTATGTACCACTCGGGGACATCATGCGCGCGCATTTCGTTTTTCATATCCTCTGTCAGCAGTTTCGGCGCATTACCCTTACGGGTTATCTCCATTATCTTGAACGAAAGGCTCTTGTCAACGCCGTGATAGATAAGGTACGTCATAATGCTGTCACGTGTACCGATAACATTTGAAATATCGCATATACCTGCTTCGATAAGGTCTTTTGCGTTGCCAAGCCAAACGTCTGTACCGTGAGAAAGTCCTGATATCTGCAAGAGGTCGGAAAAATTCTTCGGCTTTGCATCAAGAAGCATCTGACATACAAATTTTGTACCCATTTCGGGTATACCGAGTGTTCCTGTTCTGCAGAAGATATCATCTGGTGTAACACCCAGAACCTCGGGTGACGTGAACAGCTTATATACGTCAGGGTCGGACATAGGAACCTTGGTTATATCCTTACCGCTGAACTGTTCAAGGTATTTATACATAGTCGGAACATCGTGTCCAAGCTCGTCGAGCTTAAGAATGGTATCGTGCAGAGAATGGAAGTCAAAGTGCGTGGTAACCATATCGGAATCAACTTTTTCTGCAGGGTGCTGGACAGGTGTGAAATCGTATACCTCGTAGTCGCTCGGAATAACGACCATTCCGCCCGGGTGCTGTGAGGTGGTGCGCTTGATTCCGCAGCAGCCTATCTTCAAGCGCTCTATCTCTGCCTTTGGCAAAGTCTTTCCGCGCTCGTCAAGATACTTCATAACATAGCCGTATGCGGTATTCTCCTGAACGCCGCTGATAGTACCTGCTTTGAAAACGTGATCTTCACCGAAAAGCTGCTCGGTATACTTATGTGCCTTTGCCTGATAATCGCCCGAAAAGTTAAGGTCAATATCAGGCGCTTTGTCGCCGTGGAAACCGAGGAAGGTCTCAAACGGAATATCGTGACCGTCTCTTGAAAGCTCTTCACCGCAGTTTGGACAGTTCTTTGGCGGAAGATCAAAGCCAGAGCCGACCGAGCCGTCTGTTATAAACTCACTGTATCTGCATTTGGGACACACGTAATGCGGCTCAAGCGGATTGACCTCTGAAATACCCGACATTGAGGCAACGAAAGAAGAACCGACCGAACCACGCGAGCCGACCTGGTAGCCGTTCTCGTTTGAGTTAGCAACAAGCTTTTGCGAGATCATATAAAGTACTGCAAAACCGTGTTTTATAATAGAGTCAAGCTCTCTTTCAAGTCTGTCAAAAACGATTGGCGGGATATGCCCCTTGTAGAACTCGCTGATGTGTTCAAGCTGTCCGTCACCAAGCTCGCTCTCCGGTGGGACGATAATTTCATCGGGGTCACAGTCTCCGTAAATGCTCAGGCATCTTCTCCAGCAAATGACCTGAAGCTCGTAGACGGCACCCTCGATAAACGGCGTATATGTGCCGTTGGGGAATGCTTTAAGGTCGGGGTCGACCATATCGGCTACCCTGTTTGGATTGGTTACAACGACCTCAAAAGCCTTATCCTCGCCAAGATAAGAGAACTCGTCAAGCATTTGCTGTGTAGTTTTGAAATACAGCGGCGCCTGCTGGTCAGCATCGGCAAAACCCTGTCCAGCCATTATAATCGCTCTGAACTGGGCATCGGACTTGTCCATAAAATGAACGTCACCTGTTGCACATACAGGTATTCCTAACTCTTCGCCGAGTTTGCATACAGCTCTGTTGAAATCTCTTAAATCCTCGTAAGAGCCAACATCACCCTTGCGAAGCATAAACTCGTTATTGCCTATCGGCTGTATCTCAAGGTAGTCATAAAACGAAGCTATCTGTTTGATTTTCTCCCACGGGTCTTTATTTACGATTGCTCTGAACACCTCGCCCTGCTCGCAGGCAGAGCCGACGATCAAGCCCTCACGCAGCTTTACAAGCTCAGATTTAGGAATAAGAGGACGCTTTTTATAGTATTTAAGGTTTGAATATGAAATCAGCTTATAAAGATTTTTAAGTCCTGTATTATTGCGCACAAGGATAATCTGGTGGTAACGCTTGAGATTTCTTACATCTTCGGGGTTTTCGTTTGCAAGCAGACTGTTGAGCATATCAACGCTTAAAACTATCAGCGGATACTGTTTGATAAGCACTGTACAGAAATGTATGAACATTTCCGCTGCAAGCTGTGCGCCCTCAAGACCTTTAGCGGCGATTTCAGACATCTGCTTATGTGAAAGAACAGTTTCAATCTTCAGGTTATTCAGACCGTCAAGCATAAGTCTGCACATTTCGGAAAGCTTGACATAAGAGTAATCAAAAGAGATATTACAGCTTTTCAGCAGCGAGTCAAGCAGTGTTTTTGAGTTTGTGCCGTCGTAGAAAACAAGCACCGCGCCGCTTGTGCAGAACTGGGCAAATTTATTTGCACTGGAAACAGCATCGTCCGCAGCATCACATTCAAAGCTATCGCTGACCTGCATATCCTTGATTTTGACAGCAGTTATTCGGGATATCGTTTTGCTGCCGTTTTCATTATCGGCGGTATCGAAATGAACGGCTATAAACTCTTCATCAAGCTCACGCTTGTCCCAGCCAACAAAAACCGATGCTTCGTTATTGACCTCGTAGTCCTCAACTCCGTAAATAATCTTGAAATCTCCGCCGCCTTTTCGTATCTTATTGCACGCATTACCTGCATCGGTATATGCCTGTACAACGCCGTGGTCTGTAATGGCGACAGCCTTATGACCCCAATCAAACGCACGCTGAACGAGCTTGCCTGCGGGAGTCATTGCATCAAGCTGTGACATATTGGTATGCAGATGAAGCTCGACACGCTTATGCTCGCAGGTGTCCTTTGACGGTTCCCTTTTAACAAGCATTATAGAATCAGGCGAAAGATTGAAGGTGTGGTCGTAATCATTCTCCTCCATCTTACCCGAAACTATTACGGTCTTGCCTTTTTTCATCTGTTCAAGGATAGCTTCAAGAACAGCCTTTGTAAGCGGATTGCTCCTGTATGCTTTCACAGCACCTTTCATCTGGATAGAAACAGACGATGTGTAATCGGTAATAAATATGGTCGCGATAAGCATACCGTTTTTGGTTTCTCTTGTTTCAACACTAAAGACGTCGCCCCAGACTGTAACATCACCGACAAAATCGGGCGCTATATCCTTCATCTCGGTGACCTTTGTCTGCGGGTCTATCGGCGAGCCTTTAAGCACGGGAGCATTATCGCAAAGCAGATGCAGTCTTGTAAAATCAACAGTGCAGGTGCGGAACTCAACATTCTCCCCCGTTGACTTATCCTCTTTTTTAAATACATTTTCAGGCTTGCCGCTCGGTGACTGCGGTATGGGAAGATTCGCGAGAAATTCCATTTGTTCGCGCTCGTACGCTTCCCTGTCAGTTTCAAGCACACCGTCAAAGGTTATATTGACCTTGCGTGAGAACATTTCCTCAACAAGTGCAGAGAGCTTTTTAGCCGCACCGTTCTTTTTAAGCAAATCGTATCCGCCGTGCTTGAGCAAAATCTTGACATTATCCTCGTCTATCTCCGCCTGCGCACCGTTAAAGAATCCGTTTACGAGCGGAAATCTGTCTTTGAAAAAGCGGAATATCTCGGTGAAGTATTCTGCTGAAAGCATATCGGGCGTATATTTGCACTTGATCTCAAAAATCTGCGCACCGAGTGCTTTTTTCATAAAAGCACAAAACTGCTCGATTTCATCGTACTTGACATATCTTTCAAAAGCAGCAACAATGCAAAGGTCAGAGTTATCTCTGCCTGTTATGATTTTCAGTATTTTTCCGCCTGCAAGTGCCGCAGGCATTTCAACTTCAAACTGCGAAAACAGTTCTTCAAATGTGTTGTTCATCTTATATCCTTTAAAACTTGTCTATTTCATTCATCAATGCCTGCAAAGCCTCTTGTTCAGAAAGCTTGCAAAGCTTTTTTCCGTTCTTGAACAATACCACGCATCCGTCACCGCCTGCTATACCGACATCAGCCTCTCCTGCCTCGCCAATGCCGTTAACAACACAGCCCATAACTGCAACGGTTATGTTCTTATCTATATCTTTAGTCATTTCCTCGACTTTTTTGGCAAGACCAATAAGGTCTATCCTCGTTCTGCCGCAGGTTGGACAGGAAACTATCTTGACGCCGCTGCCCTTTCCTACTGCTTTGAGAATATCCTTTGCTGCATAGATTTCTTTTACGGGATCATCTGTAAGTGAAACCCTTATCGTTTCGCCTATGCCATCAACAAGCAGTGAGCCAATGCCTACGGCAGACTTTATAAGCCCCATTCTCTCCGTTCCTGCCTCGGTAACGCCGAGATGAAGCGGATAGTCACACTTTTGTGCAAGCAGCCTGTAACCCTTTATCATTGTCTCAACATCGGATGACTTGATAGAGATAACAATGTTTTCAAAGCCGCAGTCCTCAAGGATCTTAACGTGTCCGAGCGCACTTTCCACAAGCGCTTCACTGCAGGGAGAGCCGTACTTTGCAAGTATCTCCTTTTCAAGAGAGCCGCCGTTGACACCTATCCTGATAGGCAGACCGCGCTTTGTACAAACATCAACAACAGCCTTGACTCTGTCGATACTGCCTATGTTTCCCGGATTGATGCGTATTGCATCAACGCCAGCCTCGGCAGCGGCGATAGCAAGCTTATAATCAAAGTGTATATCCGCAACAAGCGGCATATTTACCTTTTCTTTTATTGCAGGGATAAGCTTTACTGCGTTCATATCGGGTATCGCGGCTCTGATTATCTCGCACCCGGCATTTTCAAGCTCAAGTGCCTGATTGACAGAGCCTTGTATATCTGTCGAAGGCACGCTTATCATTGATTGAATATAGATTTTATTTCCGTCGAGCGTAAGACCGCCGACTTTTACAGGTCTGCATTTTCTCATTTTAATACTCCGTTTTTATCAGAATAGTTTCAAAACATCACTGACCGTTATTATCGCCATCAACGCCAGAAGAACGATCAAGCCTATAAAATGCACCATACCCTCGTGTTCAGGTTTAACAGGTTTTCCTCTGATCGCCTCTATGATAAGAAAAACAAGCCGTCCTCCGTCAAGTGCCGGCAGCGGAAGGAGATTGAAGATACCGATATTTATAGTGATAAATGCGCATATCGACAGCATTGTATGGATTAGGCTTGACCAGTCGATTTTGCCTGTTTCCTTGTCCGTTTCCGAATCCACAACATCACCGATAGTATCAACAATACCTACAGGTCCGCTCAATTCCCTGAGCGAATATTTGCCAAGAACAAGGTCTTTAAGTGAGATAAAGATAAGCCTTGCATCTGAAACACCTTGTTTCAGCGTTTGTGAAAGCACCGTTCCTACGCCGAGTTCTACAGGCTTGACTTTGAAATCAATGTGCATTGTCTTATCCTGCGTTTTGAATTTGACATCTTTGAGTTTCTTCAGCTTGCCGTCACGTTCCACTACGATATCAAAAACGCCGTCTTTATCATTCTTAAACTGGAACGACATATCCATTGTTGTAAAAATACGCATACCGTTTATTTTTACAATTCTGTCTCCGAGCTCAAGACCTGTTTCGTGCGAAGATGCGTCCTCCTCGAAATATGAAATTGTTGTTGATGCATATGGACCGCTTGTCGCTGTATTGATAAGCAGCAGGATAAATCCAAGGATAAGATTCATCACAACGCCTGCAACAACTATGATTATTCTGCGCCAGACAGCCTTTTTGCAGAATGCTCCCTCTTCGTCACTGCCGCCGTCCTCGCCCTCCATAGCGCAGTAGCCGCCAAAAGGTATGATTCTCAGCGCAAAGAGCGTATCTTTCTTTTTTCTTTTGAAAAGAGCGGGACCCATTCCGATAGAGAATTCATTTACCTTGACTTTGTTGCGCCTTGCAGCGAAAAAATGTCCAAATTCATGTGCAACAATAATGAACTCAAACATGAATATGGCAAAAATGATTGAACCAACAGTTCGCATAGACTAATTAACCCCTTTTTCTATCTGTTCACGGACATACTCTCTTGCTGCTTTATCAGCATCAAGAACGTCCTGTACACAAGTAATATCAGTCTCTTTTATATTCTCAAGAGCCTTTGTTACAAGCTCTCCTATTTTCAAAAACTTAATTTTCCCGTCAAGAAAAGCCGCTACAGCCGCCTCGTTGGCACCGTTAACAATTGCAGGCTTTGTTCCGCCTATCGTTATTGCCTTGATACAGGCAGTCAGGCAGTCAAAGGTATCGTAATCGGGCTTGTCAAAAGAGAGTGTGCCGTAATCTGTAAGCGACAGATGCTTTGTCGGACAGTCAAGCCTGTCGGGATAAAGCAAAGCATACTGTATCGGTATTTTCATATCGGGTACGCCCATCTGTGCTATGACCGAATTATCCATAAACTCAACAGCCGAATGAACAACACTCTGTCTTTGAACGACTATCTCGATTTGTTCGGGTTTGAGATCAAAGAGCCAAATGGCTTCAATAAACTCAAGTCCTTTGTTCATAAGTGTTGCAGAGTCTATTGTTATTTTTCTGCCCATTGACCAGTTTGGGTGAGCAAGAGCCTGTTCTACACCGACATCTTCAAGCTCTTTCTTGGTCTTTTTATAGAACGGTCCACCAGATGCAGTGAGGATAATACCCTTAAGCTGCTGCTTTTTATTGCCCTGCAGGCATTGGAATATCGCAGAATGCTCGCTGTCAACGGGATAGATATTCACGCCCTTTTCTTTAGCACTGTTAATAACGAGTTTTCCGCCTGCAACAAGCGTTTCCTTGTTTGCAAGCGCGATATCCGTACCGTGCTCGATAGCTGTGAGCGTAGGCACAAGTCCTACCATTCCGACCACGCTGTTGAGCATTATATCAACGCCGTCCATTGACGCTATCTGCTTTAGTCCGTCCATTCCCGTAAGCACTGTAACATCGCTGTCAACGAGCTTTTCAAGCTCACTGCGTTTTTGTTCACAATATATGCAGACAGTTTTGACATTATGCTGCTTTGCCTGCTGTGCAAGAAGCTGAACGTTTGAATTTGCAGCAAGTGCGGCTATTTCAATGCCGTGCTTGTCACATATCTCGATAGCCTGTGTTCCGATAGAACCCGTTGAACCGAGTATAGTAATTCTTTTCATATCTGTGTCCTTTAAATACTCAAAGGGGTAAGCTACAAGCCTGCCCCTAATAAGTGTGATTATTTATCAAGCGAATATCAAGCCCTGTGTGTAAAGGTAATACATAAACGGTGCAACAAGCAAAACGCTGTCGAATCTGTCCATTACACCGCCATGTCCGGGCATTATATTTCCGTAGTCTTTTATACCTGTCTGTCTTTTGATGATAGATGCGGTAAGGTCGCCTATAAGACCGATGACTGCGCACACCATACCTGCTACAACTATCCACACAAAATGTACAGGTCTGCCGTTAGTAACGTATCTGTAGAAAAGCGAAACAATCAGCATTATTATTCCGTTAGCCGCAATACCGCCGATAAGTCCCTCGACTGTTTTTTTCGGGCTTATTTCAGGGCAAAGCGGTGTTTTACCAAGAAACGTTCCTGCAAAGTATGCACCGCTGTCTGCGAGCCATGCCGCGCACAATGTGATAAGAAGCAGGAATACGCCGCCATCAACTCTTGCCATATTTGTCAGTGTTGAGAAGCAGTAGTTGAACAGCGATGTAACGCCGACCATTACGAAGAAATCATTATAAGTAAACTCTTTATGGTCAATAAGATACAGCACACAAACAGCGATAACGAAAAGCAGGTAATACAGGTTTGAATTAAAAAACCACATTTTGTTATGGGCATGTATTGCAGGCATTATCGCATCGATCGCGACAAAGCAATAACATGCGATCGCAACCTTCTGGTGTTTAGCATAGCCTGTTGCCTTGAACACTTCCCAAATCGCCATACAGATTATAAATCCGATAGCAAGGTTAAAAACGAATGTATTGTGCAGTATCAGAATTATAACTGCAATAACAATCGCAACTGCTGCTGATTTAATACGAGTGCCCATTATTTAAACTCCTCCGAATCGTCTGTTTCTGTCGCTGTAAGCAAGTATAGCCTTATCAAACTCGTCATTGTTGAAATCAGGCCAAAGGATATCCGAATAATAAAACTCCGCATACGCGCATTGCCATATCATAAAGTTGGAAAGCCTCTGCTCGCCGCTGGGTCTTATGACCAGATCAACAGGCGGAACGTCCGGCGTATAGAGATTTTGCTCTATCATATCCATTGTTATGTCATCAGGCTCGAGCTTTCCCTCTTTGACCTGCTGTGCAAGAGTTCTGCAGCTATGACATATTTCGTCTCTGCCGCCGTAATTGATAGCAAGCAAAAGCGTCATTATATCAAAGTCCTTTGATTTTTGCTCCGAGTCAAGCATTTTTTTCTGCAGCGACTCGCTCAGCTTTGTGCGGTCGCCGATAAAGCGTATGCGCACATGCTCTTTAAGGAACTCATCAAGCTCGTCAAGGTACTTTTCAAATAAATTCATCAGCGCATCGACTTCATCTTTGGGGCGTTTCCAGTTCTCTGTAGAAAAAGCGTAGAACGTGATATACTTGACACCGACTTCCTTTGCGTGTCTTGTGATAGCTCGGAAATTCTGCGCTCCCTGTCTGTGACCGACTTTTCTTGGCAAGCCGCGCTTTTTAGCCCACCTGCCGTTGCCGTCCATTATAACTCCGACGTGAATAGGTATCTTTGCGTTTTCAAGAGTGGTCTTTGCACTGCGGTTAAATAATGCCATAGCTCAAACCTCGTCTGATAGTGATTTAGATAGAAAGAATCTCTTTTTCCTTTTCCGCAACGTGTTCATCAACTTCCTTGCAGAATTTATCTGTCATCTTCTGGATAGCCTCTTCGCCGTCCTTCTGCTCGTCCTCAGTTATCTGGCTGTTTTTCTTCATAGCCTTGATTTTTTCCATAGCGTCACGTCTGATCGAACGGATAGCAACTTTAGTTTCCTCTCCGCCCTTCTTAACGTCCTTGACTATCTCCTTACGTCTGTCCTCTGTAAGCTGCGGGAAGGTAAGGCGGATAACCTGTCCGTCGTTCTGCGGATTGATGCCGATATCTGATGCCTGTATTGCCTTTTCAATAGCTTTGAGGGTTGACTTGTCCCAAGGAGTGATAACAAGTACTCTTGCCTCGGCAACTGAAACAGCAGCCATCTGATTAACAGGTGTAGGTGCGCCGTAATAGTCGACCTTTACCTTGTCAAGTACATTCGGGTTAGCTCTGCCGGCTCTGATAGCGGCAAAATCAGAAAGCATAACATTGATGGATTTTTCCATTTTAGATTTTGCTTTTTCTTTAAGTTCTTTCATAACGTTAACTCCTTTACGTTTATTTTACTATCGTACCTATTTTCTTGCCCATGCAGGCATCGTAGATATTGTCGGGTCTGCCAAGGTCAAACACAAGGATAGGAACATTGTTATCCTGACACATGGCTGCTGCTGTGGAATCCATTACCTTCAAGCCTTTTGAAAGTATATCGTTGAATGTAAGCTCGTCAAACTTAACAGCATCGGGATATTTATGCGGGTCTTTATCGTAAACGCCGTCGACCATAGTAGCCTTAAAGAAGATATCTGCCTCTATTTCTGCTGCTCTCAAAGCTGCAGCTGTATCGGTCGAGAAGAACGGGTTGCCTGTACCGCCGCCGAAAATGCACACTCTGCCTTTTTCAAAGTGTCTCATTGTTCTGTTTCTGATATACGGTTCAGCGACCTGCGGCATGGAGATAGATGTCTGCACTCTTACCTCAAGTCCGCAGTTTTCAAGTCCGTCAGCAACGGCAAGTGCGTTCATTATAGTTGCAAGCATACCAATATGGTCAGCTCTTGTTCTGTCCATAGCGCCGCTTGAACGTCCTCTCCAATAGTTTCCTCCGCCGACAACAATGCCGACCTGCACACCTGCGTCAACGCATTTTTTAATGCTCTTTCCGAAGGTGTTGATGACATCAAAGTCAAGTCCCATTTTTTTGTCGCCTGCGAGAGCCTCGCCGCTTAATTTGAGAAGTATCCTTTTGTAAACAGGTTCCATAACAGCAACTCCTTATAACTTTTATTTTTTCGGGTCACCCCGTTTGATATACTTATCCTCTTATTATCTTGACATAGACCGTTCTTTCTCTGGGTCCGTCGCATTCAACGAAATATATGCCCTGCCAAGTACCCAAAAGCAATCTGTTATCATTTATGATAACTGTTTCAGAACAGCCTATGCAGGTAGATTTCATATGCGCGTGGGAGTTCCCTTCTGCGTGCTTGAACTGCGGTCTGTCGGGAAAAGTCTTGGCAAGCGCATATGTGAGGTCATCAACTACATCAGGGTCGGCATTTTCATTTATTGTTATGCCTGCGGTGGTGTGAGGGCAGAAAACAACTGCGATTCCCTCATTGACTCCCGACTCGATAACTGCCTGTCTGACATAGCTTGTTATATTGTAAAATGCACTCGGTTCTTTTGTTCTGATGTGTATCGCCTTTAACATTGTGTTTCCTCCTTATCTGTTAAGGAAATCAGCCTCCGTCTCTGTGGTCGAAGGGCGGTTCATAAGGTGCGAAAGCGCCTTGCTTGCAGGTCTGCCGTCAAACAGTATGCCGTAAAGCTCCTGTGTGATAGGCATTTCCACCATCAGTTTTTTAGCAAGCGCGTAAGCATTCTTCGTGCAGACGTACCCCTCAACAGTTCCGACCTGCTTTACAGCCTCCTCGGGCGAAACGCCCTTGCCAATAAGTATGCCCGCGCGTCTGTTACGGCTGTGCATACTGCAGCAGGTAACGATAAGGTCGCCGATACCGCTCAAGCCCGCAAAGGTCTCCTCCTGCGCACCCATAGCAATACCAAGTCTGCGTATTTCGCTTATACCTCTTGTCATAAGTGCAGCCTTTGTGTTATCACCAAATCCCAAACCATCGCAGACACCTGCGGCAAGTGCAATAACATTTTTAAGCGAACCGCCTATTTCAGCACCCATTACGTCATCACAAAGGTAAACTCTGAAACAGGTAGTGGTAAATGTCTTTTGAATGAACTTTGCAGCCTCGTAATTCTCACAGGCGGTTATTACGGTAGTAGGTATACCCCTGCCGACCTCTTCTGCGTGAGACGGACCCGTCAGCACCGCTACGGTGTTTTCGGGGAAACACTCCTTGGCTACCTGGCTCATCGTCTTGAAGGAATCAGCCTCTAAGCCCTTTGAGGTGTTGAGAATAACGCTCTCCTTGCTGATATACTCCGCTGCCTGCTCGCAAACGCTGCGCAGGAAAGACGAAGGGATACCGAGTACCACTATATCTGCGTCTTTCACACTCGATATATCGGTAGTAAGATTTATATTCTCGTTTATCTTTACACCGGGGAGTTTTGCTGCGTTCTCCCCTGTTTTCCTTATTTCTTCAATCTCTTCTTCAAATGCGGACCAAACAGTCACACTATGACCGTTATTGTCGCAGTTTATAGCAAGCGCAAGTCCGAATGCGCCCGAACCTAATACAGTGATACGAGCCAATCAAGAACTCTCCTTTCAGTTATCACTCTGTTTTTCTTTTTTCTTGCTGCAGAATTTATTCTCTGTGCCGTTCATAAGCCTTTGGATGTTTGGCTTGTGCATATAGACGATAACGGCACCTATCATAGCGGCAACTATTGTATCGGGAATCGCTCCCTCGGGGTATTTGATTATAAACATCTGCACAATAAGTGTGAATATCGGGTAGGATATTGCAGCAGCTATAGAGCCAACGGAAACATACTTTGTAATTACAACAAGCAGTATGAATGTTCCAACCGAAAGAGCACAGGTCAACGGGTCGATGGTCAGGAGCGTTGTGGCTGCAAGCAGCACGCCCTTTCCGCCGTGAAAGCCGTAAAACACCGGGAAAATATGTCCCAGCATTACAATGAAGCCTGCAAGATAGCCTATGAATTTATCGTCGCCGAAGAACGTTACGCCCATAGCATTTGTAACTACCAGGCGGCATATCACTACTGCCACAACGCCTTTTATAAGGTCAAAGATAAGCGTTGCAAGCGCAGGACCTTTGCCGAACACTCTCAAAACGTTCGTCAGACCTGCATTGTTGCTGCCATAATCACGGATATCCTTATGTTTCCATATTTTGCACACAAGAATAGCTGAATTAAGGCTGCCGAAAAGGTATGAAAAAACAACAGTAAAAGCTATTGCCAGATAACTCACTAAACTTCCTCCTAAAGAGCGTACACGCGACCTTTTTATACTCTACTTCACATCGTTTCTGTCGCGCTCGCGGATCTTGAAAACAATAGGTGTTCCGTCAAGGGAGAACACTTCCCTTATCTGATTTTCCAGATATCTCTGATACGAAAAATGGAACAAATCTGCCCTGTTTACGAAATATACAAACGTAGGCGGCTTTGTAGAAGCCTGTGTCATATAATAAATCTTCAAGCGTCTGCCCTTATCAGACGGCGGCTGAACTCTTGAAGTGGCATAAGAAAGCACCTCGTTAAGTCTGCCTGTCGGTATCCTGACCGCATTCTGCTCGGCTACATATTTAATCTTGTCAAACAGCGTATCCATACGCTGACCTGTTTTAGCTGAAATGAACACATACGGAACATAGCTCATAAAAGAAAAGTCATTGTCAAGGTCTTTTATAAACTCGTTCATCGTATTGGTCTCTTTTTCGACAGCGTCCCACTTATTGACAGCGACAACGCAAGCTTTGCCCTTTTCGTGAGCATAGCCCGCAACCTTTGAATCCTGCTCGGTAAAGCCGACAGTTGCATCAATTACAATAACCGCAACATCTGCTCTGTCAACAGCCATATATGCGCGCAGAACCGAGAATTTTTCAATACTGTCAAGTACTTTTGATTTACGCCTGATACCAGCTGTATCTATAAAAATGAACTTTCCGTTTTCGTTCTCAACGACAGAATCGGTAGCATCACGGGTAGTACCTGCGATATTGGAAACGATGACTCTGTCCTCACCGCAGATTCTATTGATGATTGAGGATTTTCCGACGTTTGGCTTACCGATAACAGCGACCTTGATAACATCGTCGTCTTCATCGTCTGTTTTCTCTTCGGGCAGATATTTAAGCACCTCATCGAGCATATCACCTGTACCGTGACCGTGAACTGACGACACAGCAAACGGTTCGCCAAGACCGAGATTATAGAACTCATAAAACTCGGCAGGCGGTTCGCCAAGCGAATCACACTTATTTACGCAAAGCACAACAGGTTTTCCTGATTTGAGGAGCATATGTGCGACCTCCTGGTCGCTTGCTGTCACGCCTGACTTCATATCTGTTACGAATATAATTGCATCGGCGCTTGCGATAGCTACCTCTGCCTGTCTTCTCATCTGCTCAAGAATAACATCATTTGAGTCAGGCTCTATACCTCCTGTATCGACAAGCATAAACTCATGCGAAAGCCATTCGCATTTGCCGTAAATTCTGTCTCTTGTCACACCGGGAGTGTCTTCAACTATAGAAAGCCTTTGTCCTATCAGCTTATTAAAAAGAGTGGATTTACCAACATTTGGTCTGCCCACGATAGCCACAACAGGCAATGCCATTTTATCAACTCCATTATTTCTTATTTCCACACATACCCAATGTATAGTATAGCATAGATTATATGAAAAATCAACAACAAAGCTATAAAAAAATAAAAAGCAGAGGAAGAAAAAATCAACCTCTGCCTTTAATACATTTTCTTTTTTTCGGTCACCAAAAAGCAGCTTAAGCTTCCTTCTTGATAACTTCAACACCCTTATAATATCCGCAGTTCTTGCAGACTCTGTGTGGTGAAGTAAGCTCACCGCAGTTAGAGCACTTGCAAAGCGCTGGTGCTTCAAGCTTCCAAACAGCTGAACGTCTCTTATCACGTCTTGCTTTGGATACTTTTCTCTTTGGTACTGCCATTTTGGCACCTCCTCTTCGGCATCACGCAAAGGACTTATTTGTTACAGCCACACTCGCCTTCATTAAGGTTATGTCCGCAAGTGTAACAAAGTCCCTTACAATCATCTTTACATAATATTTTAGTTGGTAGCTGCAGCAATAAATCAGATACAGCAAGCTCGTTCATATCGAGTATATTGTTCTCACATACCACATACTCGTCATCATCGCTGTTAGCGCTGGCAACAACTATGTGTTCAAACTTGAAACAATACTCTCTGACAAACTGTGTCAGGCATCTGTCACACTCAAGGTCAAGCTCTGCCCTGCTTTCGTATGTCAGCTTGACAACTCCGGCACGGTTGCAAATCTTACCCTTTACTGTAACAGGCGATGCGAACGAATATGCACGAACACTTTCCAGCTCGTCCAGGCCGATGGAATAGTCGATATCAACGCATTCTCCCACGATATCGAACAGCTGTCTCAACTGTATATTCATACCACACCTCAAACATCACAAAGAGTATTATATACCGAATTTTGTGATTTGTCAATACTTTTTTTTAATTTTCTGCCGAAGGCACCTGATTTATATTACTTGATGTATGCTCTAACCTTTGCAGGCAGGTCGTCAACATCAGCAGATACTGTAAATACGATATTTACATCCTTGCACAGAATTGCAACCTTTTCAAGCATTGCGCCAAGAGCTTCATAATCTCTTCCGCCTATCTTGAGGATACCGTCAACGAAAACTTCCTGTATATCATAGTTTCCGGCAAGAAGTCCTGCAACAAAGCCATAAAAAGCGTCATAGCTGTTTACGCCGTATTCCTCTGCATCAGCAAGTCTCACATTGTGAGGAAGGTCATAGGTGAGCTGCATGCCTCTTTCGATGCAGACAACATTACCTGTAGCGCTTTCTGCTGCCTTCTTGATAGCTTCAACGAGGATTTTGGTCTTGCCTGTTCCCTTTTTTCCTGGAATCAAATTAATCATAATAAACTCTCCGTTCTGCTAAAAAGCTTTATTTTAAGAGTGTTTCCACTCATTATCCCAAATTATTCGGCGCACAGCTTTGCTTCAAGAGCAGCCTTTGCGTCTTCATATCCCGGTTTTCCGAGAAGAGCGAACATATTCTTCTTATAGCTCTCAACACCGGGCTGATTGAATGGGTTTACGCCGAGCATATAACCCGAAACAGCAACTGCCTTCTCAAAGAAATAGATAAGCTCACCGAGGTTTTCTTCATCAGCTGTGTCCATTTCAATTATCATATTAGGAACGCCGCCCTCTGTATGTGCAAGAATCGTTCCCTGGAATGCCTTTTTGTTGACAACAGACATATTCTGATTTGTGAGGAAGTTAAGACCGTCAAGGTTAGCTTCGTCATCTTCAAGCCACAGATCCGACTTTGGCTTAACAATATCCACAACAGTTTCAAACATTATCTTTGAGCCGTCCTGGATATACTGACCAAGAGAATGCAAATCTGTAGAGAAAGTAGCGGATGCAGGGAAAATACCCTTATTGTCCTTGCCCTCGCTCTCACCGAACAGCTGCTTGAACCACTCGCCCATCATTGTGAACGACGGGTCATAAGAAACGAGCATTTCAACGGACTTGCCTTTTCTTGCAAGAATATTTCTGATCGCAGCATACTTGTAGCAATCGTTGTTGTCGTCGTTGGCATAAGCGTTCTGGGCTTTTCTTGCGCCCTCCATAAGCTTATCTATATCGCAGCCTGCAGCAGCGATCGGGAGAAGTCCCACAGCTGTGAGTACCGAGAATCTTCCGCCGACATCATCGGGAACAACAAATGTTTCGTAGCCCTCGGTGTCGGAAAGTTCTTTAAGAGTACCCTTTGCCTTATCGGTGGTAGCAAATATTCTCTCCTTTGCTCCGTCCTTGCCGTATTTCTTTTCGAGCATCTGCTTGAAAATTCTGAAAGCAAGTGCAGGCTCGGTAGTTGTACCGGACTTTGAAATAACATTAACGCAGATATCCTTACCCTCGCAGATCTTTATAACATCATTGAGGTATGTAGGATTTATGCTGTTACCTACAAAATAGATATCAGGGGTATCCTTTGCAAGATTATTGTACAGAGGCGACTTTAGGAACTCGATAGCCGCTCTTGCACCGAGATAAGAACCGCCGATACCGATAACTATCAGTACATCGCAGGTTTTCTTGATTTTCTCGGCAGCTGCCTTTATTCGTGCAAATTCCTCCTTATCGTAATCGGTAGGAAGAGTTACCCAGCCCAAAAAATCGCTGCCAAGACCGTTTCTTGATTCAAGGTTCTTGTGAGCAGCTGTGACCAGCGGAGCGATGCCCTTGTACTCGTCCTCTCCGATAAAATTCTTAAGATATTTTGTTTGCAGTTTTATAGACAATGCAGTCAGATCCTTTCACTTTCAACTAATCAAATTATACATTATTTTTTTCTACATTTCAAGGGCTTTATAAATTTTAACAATCTTTGTGCATTTTAACGAAAAACTCTTTACAATTTAATCAGATTATACAACAGTTTTTTCACACCGCAAAGCCAATTCATTTTCTTTATTTTCTGTTTTGCGACGATACACACCGTACATACGGGCTTTTTTTCGTATTCAAGAGTGTACTGCGCGCACACTTTTCCCTTTTCTACTGGTGCTGTAAGCTTTTTCTCCTTCTCCCAGGAGGCTTTCAGCTGTTTAGAAGTACCGCGTTTTATAATAACAAGCGGCTCGCCTTGGACCTCCAGCTCACATTCAAGAGCCTCCCCGCCTGTTACGGAGATGTTTTCAAGAAGCTCCTCGGGAACCTGCGGACGATACAGCTGGAAGCTTTCAGCGCCGCATTTCAGCAGCTTTTTTACATCTGCATCGCGCTTATCGTTGTCTGCACAGCCAAGAACAACAGCACAAAGCTGAAGCTTGCTTTTTTCGGCAGTTACACAGCCGCAGCTGCCGCTTTCTTTTGACGAGCATGCTTTCACACCCGAAAGCCCGCTGTAGTTACGGACAAGTCTGTTGGAATTGACAAGTTCTGCCTTACCGCTGCGGACATTCACCATCCAAGTTTTAAAATACGGTACCAGAAAATCATATTTACTAAGCGCTTTGCAAAGCCGTGATAAATCCTTTACATTGGTTGTATTGGCTTTATCCACACCAGTACAGTCTTTGAAAACAGTATTTTGCATACCGAGTGCTTTTGCCTTTTCATTCATTTTAGCAGTGAACTTTTTCTCGCTTGCACAAAGGTTTTCGGCGACTGTTACCGCTGCATCGTTGGCATTGCCGACGGTTATTGCCTTTATCAGCTCGTCGACGCTGATTTTTTCGCCTTTATCGAGCCATATCTGCGGGTCGCCCTGCTCGTTAGCTCTATCGGTAGCTGTAAACAGGTCATCGGTTTTGACCTTCCCCACCTGTATATCCTCCGCAAGCAGCAGCAGAGTCATCAGTTTATTCAGGTGAGATGTATAAAACTGTTTTTGTGCATCTTTTTCAAACAGCACGGTATCTGTCTGCATCTCTACAAGAATATAACTCGGTGCGGTCACAGAATCAAGCTGCTGTGCAACGGTCAGAGGTTCTGCGGCAGCTTGCAAGCTTTCATCGGTTTTACCCGAAGCGAATACAGATAACGCGGTATGCACAAGCATAAGTACACAAGCGCACGCGCAGACAGTAAGTTTTAAAATATGTTTAATCATAAGGACAGCCTCCGTTTCTAAACAATCATATGTTCATTCGGAGGCTGTTATGTTTATATTGTGGATATCAGTAGCCTATGAGCCAGTCATACATCTCCTGATACTTTCTGGCAGATGCCTGCCACGAGAAATCTCTGGTCATGCCCGATTTGATTATGCCGTTCCAATCATCGCGTCTGTCGTCAAAGATATACTTGGCAAACATAACGGTATTATACATCTCGTGAGCATTGTAATTTGCAAACGAGAAGCCTGTGCCTGTATGCTCAAACTGGTTGTACGGCTCAATGGTATCCTTGAGACCGCCTGTTTCACGAACGATAGGAACTGTACCGTACCGCAGTGACATCAGCTGTGAAAGTCCGCACGGCTCAAACAGCGATGGCATAAGGAACGCATCGACTGATGCATATATCCTATGACTCAATGCGTTGCTGTAATAGATGTTTGCAGACACCTGACCGGGATATCTGCCCGCAAACCAGCGGAACATATCCTCGTACTTGCCGTCGCCTGTACCAAGAACAGCAAACTGGATTCCCTGCTGGCACATTCTTTCCATCATATATGCGATAAGGTCAAAGCCCTTCTGGTCGGTCAGACGGCTGACGATACCGAGCAGGAATCTGTCATCATTGACCTCAAGTCCAAGCTCTGCCTGCAAAGCGCGCTTATTGTGTATCTTCTTTTCGGCAACGTTCTTAACACTGTATTTGACGTTTATGAAGCCGTCTTTGCTTGGGTCATATTCGTTGTAGTCGATACCGTTGACGATACCGCGAAGGTCGTGCTGCCTTGCTCTCATCAGCCCGTCAAGTCCCTCGCCGTAGAACGCTGTCTTTATTTCCTCGGCATATGTGTTGCTGACGGTCGTAACTGCATCTGCATACACAAGACCGCCTTTGAGCATATTGCCGTCAACGCCTGTTCTCAATTTGTCGATAGAGAAATAATAATCGGAAAGTCCCGAAAGCCACTTGATCCTGTCAACATTGTCGTTGCCCTGGAATTTGAGGTTGTGGATAGTCATAACCGACTTGATGCCGCGGAAAAACTCACCGCCCTGGAAACTGTCATGCAGGAACACAGGGATAAGTCCCGTCTGCCAGTCATGGCAGTGTATAACATCGGGTCTGAAATCAAGAAGCGGAAGCGCAGACAGCACCGCCTTATCAAAGAAGATAAACTTCTCAATATCCCAATGATGCTCAAGATACGGCTTGTCACCGCTGAAATAATACTCGTTGTCAAGGAAATAGAACAGTACGCCGTCATATTCCATTTTAAGAACGCCGACATATCTGCTCTGTCCGTCATAGTCCATATAAAAATGGGTAACGTATTCAAGCTGATCTTTCCACTTTCCGTCCATGCACATATACTTTGGCAGGAAGACTCTGCAATCGTAATACTGCTTGTCAAAGCATTTAGGCAGTGAGCCTACAACGTCGGCAAGACCGCCTGTTTTGATAAAGGGTACACACTCGGATGAAACAAACAATAGGTTCTTCATAGTTTATGTCCTTTCAAATATATTTTATTACAATATATTACTCTCTTATGATTTATATATTATATCACTTTAATACAAAAACGTCAACACATTTTTCTCAAAATTTATGTGAAATATGCAAAAAAGCTGTAAAGCTTTCTGCTTTACAGCTCTGTTATCATAATATCAGCGGTTGGATCTGCTTGCCCACGAGCGCCTGCTCAACAGTCTGCGGTATAAGTTCAAAGTCAGCAACTATCGAATTAGGCTTTTTCTCGAAGTTATCCTGCTTATACGGCACGAAGTAGTAATTGCGGTAGTTTTGCAGTATGCCGATATTTTTGGCGCATCCTGCAAGTGCATCGTTGGTGGAGATCGCTACCACAACGGGCAGACCGTTTCGCAGGTGGCTTTTGACCGCCATTGTAACGGGTGTATCGGTTATGCCGAGTGCAAGTTTGGCAAGTGTATTTGCAGTGCAGGGCGCTACGACCATAACATCGCACATCTTTTCAGGTCCTATCGGCTCTGCATCAACAATTGTTTTTATGACGGGTCTGCCTGCTATTGTTTCAAGCGTTTCAATGTTTTGCTGTGAGGAACCGAAACGCGTGGACAGTCCGGCAGAATTATATGACATAACAGGGAAAAGCTGTGCGCCCAGTTCGGTAAGCCTTCTTGCCGCTTTGAAGCTTTTATCAAAAGTGCAGAAAGAACCGCAAAGGCAGTAGCCTATCCTAATGCCTTGTAAAGACATCTGTTTCTCTCCTTTCAGTATATATGTTCTTTATCGCCTCCGCTATCAGTTTTCCGCTTGTTATCGGAGCTGTTTTCCCCGGCAGTGCAAGCGCGTGAACGGCTTTGACGTTCAGCTCCTTTGCGGCTTCAAAATCTGTTCCGCCAGGTTTTGAGGCAAGGTCAATAACTATACTGTCCTTTGATACATTGTGAAGTATTTGACGTGTTAAAACAAGTGAAGGAACGGTATTGATGATTATATCAAAATCTGCAATACGGGTTTGCAGTTCGCTGATTCCAAATGTCGAGCATCCGTCATTGCGTGCCTGTGCAAGCTGTGCGGTATTTCTTGCGGCAGCATAAACCTGTGAACCGACTGCGCTAAACAGCTTTGCGCAGGCTTTTGCTACCCTGCCGTAACCTATAATGACGGTTTTTGAGCCGCTTACTGTGATCGCAAGCTCCTGCAATGCTATCTGCAGTGCGCCCTCTGCTGTGGGTACGCAGTTTCTTATAACAAGTTCCTCGCGCGTGAAATAATCCTTTACGTCGTGACCGAGAGAAGAAAAGTATTCCACCACACAAACACTGAGTCTGCCGCCCACGACAAGAGAATTCTTGTTAAGATAAGGCGAAAAGGCCTTGCTCGATACACTGTTTCCAAAAGCCGTTTTAATGTCAAGTGTTTCACTTGACATTATAGGCAGGACGAGCAAATCCGCCTTTTGCGGCATATCGTCAAGGTTTTTGAGTGAGACGGTTTCATCCGAGTATTCACCGAGTCCGTAGGTGTACACTTTTCCAAGACTGCAAAGCTCCTGTCCAGTGTAAATATATCTTGTATCGCCGCCTGCGCAAAGTATAACAGGTCTGTTCATTTCAAGCGCTCCGTTTCGTTCAAACTGATAAGATAAATATCAACAGCCGCTTTAAAAGCTGTCTTACTGAAAGTATATGCTGATATCTCAATATTGGTGATGACAGGCAGAAAGCTTTATAAAAATATTTAGTATGTAGAAAATTCAGTATAAAATTTGTTCATAATAACGAAAAGTTTTTTATAAAAACCTATTGTAAAGATGTTCAAAATAGTATATAATTATCATATGTGGTCAAGTATTTTTGTACATTTAGTACAGACCGCAAATTTCAAGCTCAAAAAAGCAATGATTGGAGAGATTCAAATTGAAAAACTACGACAACACCAAGATTAAAAATATTGCCATTGCAGGTCATGCAGGTTCAGGTAAGACATCGCTTACAGAGGCATTGTTATATAAGAGCGGAACGACTGACAGACTGGGTAAGGTTGCAGACGGCAACACCGTTTCAGACTTCAGCCCTGATGAAATAGCGAGAAAAACTTCTGTTTACACCTCACTTTCTACAATGGAGACGGGCGAGTTCAAGGTAAATATGCTTGATACTCCGGGTTTGTTTGACTATGAAGGCGAAATGATAGAAGGTATTTACGCCAGCGGCTGCGTGCTTATCACGGTATCGGCCAAATCAGGCGTAAAGGTAGGCACACACAAGGCTTATGACTGTGCCAAAAAGTACAACAAGCCTACAATGTTCGTTGTTACAAAGCTTGATGATGACAATGCAAACTTCAATAACGTTTTGACACAGCTCAAGGCTGAATTCGGTCCTACTGTCTGCCCTGTTGTTGTACCTGTTATTGCAGACAGAAAAATCGTTTCTTATGTGAACCTTATCGAGATGCAGGCTTACAAGTATGTAAACGGCAAGGCAGAGCCTACAGATATGCCTACATCAGAAGTCGCTGCTAATATGGAATACCGAATTGACGGTCTTGTTGAGGCTGTTTCAGAGGCTGTTGCGGAGACTGATGAGGCACTGTTTGAAAAGTTTTTCTCGGGCGAGGCTTTCACGCAGAAAGAGCTTACTGACGGTATCCACAAGGGAATGAACAGCGGCGCTATCACACCTGTTGTGTGCGTTTCAAGCACAGAGCTTGCAGGCATTGATATGCTGCTTAAAGAAATTGACCTGCTGCTGCCTCCTCCGTCTGAAAAGGACGCTATGGTCGGCGAGGACGCAAACGGCGAGCTTGTTGAGGTTGAAAGCAACGAAAATGACCCGCTGTCTGCATTCGTGTTTAAGACAGTTGCAGACCCGTTCGTTGGAAAGATGTCGTTTATTAAGGTTTTCTCAGGCAAGATCGCACCGAACAAGGCTGTTGTTAACGCTACAACGGGCGCTGCTGACAAGATAGGCAAGCTGGTTACGCTGCTGGGCAAAAAGCAGACAGATATTACAGAGGCTAACTGCGGCGACATTGTTGTTGCGCTGAAAATGAATGTAAACACCAATGATACTATATGCGATGCTGCAAGAGTTGTTAAGTTCCCTGCTATCGAGTTCCCAAAAGGCAGCTACAAGATGGCTGTAAAGGCAAAGGCACAGGGTGACGAGAGCAAGATTTCCGCGGCGATAGCAAGAATACTCGAAGAGGACAAGACCGTTTCCTACGAGCAGGACCCCGATACTCTCGAGCAGATAATCTCAACACTCGGCGGTGTACATCTTGACTCGGTGATCTGCAAGCTGCGCAACAGCTTTGGCGTTGAGGTAGATGTATCTGTTCCAAAGATCGCATACAGAGAGACTATCAGAAAGAAAGTCAAGGTACAGGGTCGTCACAAGAAGCAGTCGGGCGGTCACGGTCAGTACGGTGATGTTTGGATCGAGTTTGAGCCTTGCGTATCTGACGAGCTTATCTTTGAAGAAAAGGTATTCGGCGGCGCTGTTCCGAAGAACTTCTTCCCTGCTGTTGAAAAGGGATTGCAGGAGAGCATCAAGAAGGGCGTTCTCGCGGGCTTCCCTGTTGTGGGACTCAAGGCTATACTCGTTGACGGTTCGTATCACCCTGTTGACAGCTCGGAAATGGCATTCAAGATGGCTGCAAGCATAGCTTACAAGGAAGGTATGAGACTTGCTGACCCGATACTGCTTGAACCTATCGGTGCGCTCAACGTGCTCGTTCCCGACGACAACACGGGCGACATTATGGGCGAGCTGAACAAGAGACGCGGCAGAGTGCTTGGAATGAATCCGTCAGACAAGGCTGGACTTACAGAGGTAGTTGCTGAAGTTCCAATGGCTGAAATGGCTGACTTTACGATGTATCTGCGCCAGACTACACAAGGCAGAGGCTCTTACACATTCGAGAAGGTGCGCTACGAGCAGCTTCCTGCAAACCTCGTTGCAGACGTTATTGCAAAGAATGCAATGAGCGAATAATTACTTGATATGCAAAGACCCGAAGACTGCTTCGGGTCTTGTTTTTATGCATTATTGTAAAAAAAGGTGCTTGTACTTGCTGATCATTTGTTTTGTGAAAGTAAAAACATGTAACAAATATTTACTATTTCACAAATAAACCGCGCCGTTTTTGTATAAAAGAGAGATTGTACATATAGAGAATTCGTTTTGTTGACCGCGCAATAAGAATTTGGTATAATTGTACTGTAAATAAACTCTCAACGGAGGTCGAGGATATGAAAAAGAAACGATTGTTAAGTATGGCTATGGCGCTGTGCCTTGTGCTTGGCTCGGCGGCGGCGCTGCCGAAAAATGCGTTTGTAGACAGCACAAATATCACAGCAAGTGCAGCCAACACAGCGACATCTGGCAAATGTGGTGAGAACGTAAGCTGGTCGCTGAAAGACGGTGTTCTGACTATCAGCGGAAGCGGGAAAATGACTGACTATCATTATGATGACAGTCCTTTCTATAATAGAGAAGACATTAAGTCTGTTGAAATAAAGTCAGGTGTTACAAGTATTGGCAATTGGGCGTTTACTGACTGTAGAGGTCTTACAAAAATAACGATTCCAAGCAGCGTTACAAGCATTGGCAATGATGCTTTTGGAGGCTGTACAATCCTTACAAGCGTAAAAATTCCAAGCAGCGTTACAAGCATTGGAACTGAAGCGTTTGTTTACTGCTCAAGTCTTAAAAGCATAACTATTCCAAGCAGTATTAAAAGCATTGGCGATTGGACATTTGAACAATGTACGAGCCTTACAAGTGTAACTATCCAAAAAGGTGTTACAAGCATTGGCTACGAAGCATTTAAAAACTGCACAAGCCTTACAAGTGTAACTATCCCAAACAGCGTTACAAGCATTGGCGATTTGGCATTTGGTGATTGCCTGATGCTTTCAAGCGTAACTATACCCAAAAGCGTTACAAGCATTGGCGAATATGCAATTGGCTTTGATTCAGAGGGAATGCAGACCGGAGGAGGTTTCACGATATACGGTGTTAAAGGAACTGCCGCTGAAAAATACGCCAAGGACTACTATTTAAAGTTTGAATCTATTCCCAAAACCACCCGCCTCGCAGGCAAGGGCAGATTTGAAACAGCAGTCGAGATATCAAAGGCTGGCTTCCCAAGCGGCTCAAAGACCGTGGTGCTTGCCTACGGCTTGAACTACGCCGACGCGCTGGCTGGCGTATCACTTGCAAAGGCAAAGAACGCACCTATACTGCTTACCGCACAGTCATATCTCCCAAGCGAGACACTTGCAGAGATAAAGAGGCTCAAAGCGACTGATGTTATCATTCTCGGCGGCACGGGCGCAGTCGGCACAGAGGTAGAAAAGGCACTGACCGATAACAAACTGAATATTGAACGTATTGCGGGTAAGTCACGGTTTGAAACCGCTACCAAGATTGCACAGAAAATGCAGACCCTTGGCGGAAACAAAGCCCCCGAAGATGTATTTTTCGTATACTATAACGACTTTGCCGACGCACTTTCAGTCAGCACTGTTGCCGCAATAAAAGACGCTCCGGTAATCTACCTTATGACCGACGGCGAGCTTGACAGTGCAACATCAGCTTATCTTGCTTCCGTCAAGGGCAAGGTAAAGAATGCGTACGTCATCGGCGGTACAGGTGTTATCAGCGATGCTATGATGAAAAAGGCGGGAGACGCACTCGGCGTTAAACCGACGAGAGTTTTTGGCAAGAACAGATTTGAGACCTGTGTTGCGGTAAACAACAATTTCAAGAGCGTGCTGAACGGCGATACTATCTGCATTGCAACGGGACTTGATTTCCCTGACGCACTTGCAGGAGGAGTTTTCGCAGCAAAGAATAAAGCACCTCTGCTGCTTATCAACGGCAAGGCGGCAACACTCACTTTGAGTGATACACAACAGTCTTACCTCACGACCAAAGCCCCGAAGAAGCTTTATGTTTTCGGCGGCACAGGAGTTGTCCCCGACAGCCACATTCAGACTGTTGCAGCAGCAAGCGTTTAGTTTACACATTACAAAGGGGCTGTTGCAGCCCTAGAGCAAAAAAGAGAGCTTCGCACTCCAAAAAGGTAGTGCAAAGCTCTTCTTTTTGTGGTATAATATAATTGCAAAAAA
>OMXI01000046.1 GCA_900314975.1 uncultured Eubacteriales bacterium
GGATTTACCGCCCTCACAAAACGAAAGCCCGGAGCGTCACAAAGGTGGCTGCCATCTCTAACTAATGCGCGACGGACAAGCGCGCCGCCGCGGCGGCAAGTTCTGATTTATCGGTGGAAAAGGAGTAAGAAAAATGGAACTGAAGAAAGTAAAGGCGCTGGTTGTGACGACACCGAAAAACGTTAAAAACCTTATGAAAACGCAGCTTGCAAAGCCCGAGGGAAAAATCGGCGAGCTGTTTACGCTGGCGCAGAACGTTATCAACTTTAAGCTGTACAACGCGGTCTACAATTTTGTGCCGAAACAGGCGGGTGCGCGCATTCTCGATATAGGCTACGGCAACGGCGATATGCTCAAACGCCTTGACGAAAAGCTTGACGCGCAGTTTTACGGCATTGACATTTCGCAGGATATGAAGGTGCTTGCGACAAAGACAAACGCGCGCGCGGTGGCGCAGGACAAGATGTTTCTGTGCGTTGGCGGCGTTGAGGATATGCCTTACGAGGACCGCTTTTTCGACTGCGTTTACACGATAAACACAGTATATTTCTGGCAGGACGCGGACAAGGCGATGGACGAGGTGGTGCGCGTTCTGAAAGACGGCGGGCGGTTTATCTGCGCGTTTTACAGCAAGGCGTACTTTGAGCGAAGCAAGGGTTATCAGTTCGAGGACGAGACCTACTACACTCCAAGGGAGCTGAAAGAGTTTGCGGCGGCGCACGGGCTTGAAAATGTCAAGGTCAAGGTCGTGGACGAAAAGAAGTTTATGTACTGTCTTATCGGCGAAAAAAGAGGGAACGATGATACAGATAGTGCAGATGAATGAGCAAAACTACAAGGCAGTTGCCGCGATAGAGGCGGCGTGCTTTACGCAGCCGTGGAGTGAAAAGACGTTTTTTGAAGAGCTTTCAAACCCAAACGCACACACGTATCTTGCGCTTGACGGCGGCGAACCTGCGGGCTTTTTGAGCGTGTGGGAGGTTTGCGGCGAGGTGAGCGTGAACAACATTGCGGTGCTTGAAGGGTTTCGCCGAAAGGGCATAGCGAGGGCGCTTTTGGAGCATATGCTGGGTGATCTTTCGCACTCGCAGAGCGTGACGCTGGAGGTGCGCAAGTCAAACACGGCGGCTATCGCGCTGTACGAGACTTTCGGATTTGAGCGCGTGGGCGAGCGAAAGGATTTTTATTCGCAGCCGAAAGAGGACGCTTTGCTGTACACAAAAATTCTGAACGGAGAAAACTGATGGGTTACGAAGATCTTACCTTTGAGGACCTCGGAAAAGGCTACAAGATATGCATTTCGACAGAACACCGATTTGGCACGGACGCTTTTCTGCTTGCGGATTTTACCCGTCCGCGCCACAAGGACAAGGTGTGCGATTTCTGCACGGGGTGCGGTATAATTGCGCTGATAATGCGGCGGAATTTTCAGCCGAAAAAGCTGTACGCGCTGGAGGTTCAGCAAAAAGCCTTTGAACAGCTGAGGCTTTCGATAGAGAAATCGGGCGCGGGCGGGGACACGTTTGCGGTGCTTGGTGACCTGAAGGATTGGAAAAGTCCGGAGCCGCTTGACGTTATCACCTGCAATCCGCCGTACAAGATAAGCGGTACGGGTGCGAAAAATGACAGCGAGGCGGTGTCTATCGCGCGGCACGAGATGATGTGTACGCTTGACGATGTTTGCAAAGCGGCGGCGAAAAATCTGCGTTTCGGCGGCAGGCTTTGCCTTTGCAACCGTCCCGAAAGACTTAGTGACATCATCACGGCGATGCGCGCGCACGGCATTGAGCCAAAGCGTTTGCGCACGGTTCACAAGAACCCCGAATGTGCGCCGTGGCTGGTGCTTGTAGAGGGCAGGCTTGGCGGAAATAATTTCATTCAGATAGAAAAGCCGCTGTATGTGAGGTCGAGTGACGGTGGTATCTCTGCCGAAATGGAGAAGATATATACTGCCGAAATAAAGTAATAAACACAAGGAATGATAACAATGAAGATACTTGGAATAGAAAGCTCGTGCGACGAGACCGCCTGTGCGGTGGTTGAGGACGGCAAGACGGTGCTTTCAAACATAGTTGCGAGCCAGATAGACGAGCACAGGCTGTACGGTGGAGTTGTGCCCGAGATAGCCTCGCGCCGCCACGCTGAAAACATCGGCTGGGTGACGAGTGAGGCACTTGAAAGGGCGGACTGCTCGCTTGATGACATTGACGCTGTTGCGGTGACCTACGCCCCGGGGCTTATAGGTGCTTTGCTCGTGGGAGTGAGCTACGCAAAGGGACTTGCTATGGCGGCGAAAAAGCCGCTTGTGCCTGTACATCACATTGCGGGACACATTGCGGCGAACTACATTTCGCACCCGGATCTGAAGCCGCCGTACTTGTGCTTGGTGGTTTCGGGCGGACATTCGCACATTGTTGAGGTGCTTGACTACTGCAAATACCGTGTGGTAGGGCGAACCCGTGACGATGCTGCGGGCGAGTGCTTTGACAAGGTGGCGCGCACGCTTGGCTACGAGTACCCCGGTGGAAAGTTTATTGATGCGGCGGCGAAAAAGGGAAATGCTGCGGCGTTTGACCTGCCGCACCCAAAGGTGCAGGGCAGCGAGTATGATTTTTCGTTCTCGGGGCTTAAAACGGCGGTGATTAACCTTGTACACAACGCGCAGCAAAAGGGGATAGAGATAAACCGCGAGGACATGGCGGCATCATTTCAGCGGACTATCTCGGAGATACTCTGCACAAAGGCTATGCTTGCGGCGGAGGATCTTGGGTACACTACGATAGCGGTCGCGGGCGGTGTTTCGGCGAACTCGGGCGTGCGCGAGCGCATTACGGCACAGTGCGAAAAGCGCGGCTACAAGCTGTTTTTGCCCGAGCTGAAATACTGCGGCGACAACGGTGCGATGATAGCTTGCCAGGGGTTTTATGACTTTGCTGCGGGCAGGCGCGCGGATATGTCACTCAATGCGGTCGCTACGCTGAGTATTGAAAATCTATAATAATCGGGAGTTACTTTTGTATGAAATTACTTGCAATAGACGGAAACAGCATAATGAACAGGGCGTTTTACGGCATTAAGGCGCTGGCAAACTCAAAGGGACAGTTCACAAACGCTATCACGGGCTTTATGAACATTTACCTCAAAGAGCTTTCGGTCGTTAAGCCCGACTGCGTGGCGGTGGCTTTTGACCTCAAGGCGCCGACATTTCGCCACAAGGCAAATGCCGACTACAAAGCCAACCGCAAGGGCATGCCGACAGAGCTTGCCCAGCAGATGCCCGTTATAAAGGAGCTTCTGACTGACATCGGTGTGAAGATAGTGCAGTGCGAGGGGTACGAGGCTGACGACATTCTCGGAACGCTTTCAAAGGCTTGTACTGACAGCGGAAACGAGTGCTTTATCCTCACGGGTGACCGCGACAGCTTTCAGCTGGTATCGGACAGCGTGACTGTGCGCCTTGCAGGCACCAAGGAGACAAAGATATACACTCCGCAGAGGATAATGGACGAGTACGGTGTTCAGCCGCGGCAGATGATAGAGGTCAAGGCGCTTATGGGAGATACGTCTGACAACATCAAGGGCGTTAAGGGTATCGGCGAAAAGACGGCGCTTGACCTTATACAGCGCACGGGCAGTGTTGACGGGCTTTACGGGCAGCTTGCCGATTTAAAGCTGACGCCGTCTGTTCGGGCAAAGCTTGAGGGCGGTCATCAGGACGCGCTTGACAGCAGATTCCTTGCAGAGATATTCCTTGAAGTGCCGATAGATACCGACATTGAAAGCTACGCTGTGACGGGCGGCGACAGGGAAAAGACACGCGAGCTGCTTGCGGGGCTGGAGATGTTCAAGCTGATGGAGAGGCTTGATGTTCAAGGCTCGGTTTCGGGTGCAGGAGAGGTCGAGGCTGAAAAGAAGGTCAGGCTCGCTGACCTACCGAAAGTGACTGAAAAGGCGCTGGAGAGTGCGGATATAAAGGCATTTGAGCAATCGGGCAAGGTCGGTTGCGAGCTTAAAGGCGGTACACTTAAAGTCATTTGCGGTGATGTTGTTTACGTTACCTCGGACAAGGCGCTTATGCTGGAATTTTTGCGCTGCGGCTGTGAAAAGTACGCATTTGAGGGCAAGAGCCTGCACCTGCTTGCGTTTGGCGGCGGTGCGCGTGTGCAAAACCTTGTGTTCTGCTGTGACCTTGCGGGGTATCTGCTCAACTCGCAGTCAAGCGACTACACGGCGGAAAATCTGTGCCTTGCGTACAAGGTAGCTTACCGCAGCGACTGCGGCGAAAATGCTGATATTGCGAGTCTTTTGCCGCTGTGCGAGAATCTTGAAAAGCAGCTTGAACAGACCGAAATGACCAAGCTTTACCGCGACATTGAGCTGCCGCTGTGCGAGGTGCTTGCGTCGATGGAGTTTTACGGCGTAAAGGCTGATGTTGACGGTATCAAGTCGTTCGGCGAAAGTCTTAAAGGCAAGATAGCCGAGCTTACGCAGCAGATATACGAGTACGCAGGTGAGGAGTTCAACATCGCTTCGACAAAGCAGCTGGGTGCGATACTGTTTGAAAAGCTGAAACTTCCCGCAAAGAAAAAGACCAAGAGCGGATACTCGACAGGCGCGGAGGTGCTGGAGGAGCTTGAAAACAGGCACCCGATAATCCCGCTGATACTTGAATACCGCACGCTGACAAAGCTGGACTCGACCTATGTTGAGGGCTTGCTCAAACAGATAGGCACCGACGGGCGCGTACACTCGGTATTCAAGCAGACAGAGACGAGGACGGGCAGAATTTCCTCGACAGAGCCGAATATGCAGAACATTCCAGTGCGCAAGGAGATAGGGCGCAATATGCGCAAGTTCTTTGTGGCAAAGGACGGTTATGTGCTGGTGGATGCGGACTACTCGCAGATAGAGCTGCGCGTGCTTTCGTGCGTTTGCGGTGACGAAAATATGCAGGAGGCTTTTTTGAGCGGCAAGGACATTCACCGCTCGACTGCGGCGCAGGTGTTTGACCTGCCCGAAGATTTCGTCAGCGACGAGATGCGCCGTGCGGCAAAGGCGGTAAACTTCGGCATTATCTACGGCATTGGTGCGTTCTCGCTGTCAAAGGACATCGGGGTATCGGTCGCAGAGGCAAAGCAGTATATCGCAAACTATCTTGCGAACTATCCGAAGGTCTCGCAGTTTATGGACAAAACAGTTGAGGACGGCATAAGAAACGGCTATGTCACGACCATTTTCGGCAGGCGCAGATATATTCCCGAGCTTAACGCGTCAAACAAGATGGTGCAGGCTTTCGGCAAGCGTGCTGCTATGAATGCTCCCATTCAGGGCGCGGCGGCAGATATCATAAAGCTTGCTATGGTAAAGGTGTACAAGCGCATAGAGGAAGAAAAGCTTGACGCAAAATTGATTTTGCAGGTACACGACGAGCTTATTCTGGAGGTCGCCGAAAAGGACAGGGAAAAAGCTGAAACGCTGCTCAAAGAGGAAATGGAGGGCGCGGTAAGGCTCGCTGTTCCGTTTACAGCTGATGTGCACAGCGGTCACAGCTGGTATGATGCAAAGGGTTGACCGCTGGGGGAAACCCTTTTGGAGAAGGGTTGTCCCCCAGACCCCTTTCCTAAACCTTTTAATGACTTTTCAGCAACGGGAGGCAAAGCTCCCGTCACTGAAAAGTGTTAGAGAGTTCAGAAAAAGAGTTTGAGCGAAAAACGCTCCCAAGAGAATAACCACAATGACAACTCTCTGTATCAAAACATCTATTACGGCTATGTGGGGATGCGGCAAAAGTTCAGCTGCAAATCAGTATTTGTTAGTACGAAAGAGAAACCATACATTACACCACGGAAAAGGGTGATAAAATGTTAACGATAGACAACGATGATTTTATAAAGCTTGTTAAATTTATAAAAGACCGCTACGGCATAAATCTTGCCGAGAGAAAGGTGCTTGTTGAGAGCAGGCTTTCAAACCATGTTCTTGACTACGGTTTTGACAATTTTGCGGATTATCTTAATCTTGTCTACAACGACTCGACACAGCGCGAGGTCGCAAATATGATAAACCGCCTCACCACCAACCACACATACTTTATGCGCGAAACTGCGCATTTTCAGCATATGATGGAGATATTCCTGCCGTATGCGGAGAAAAATATCAAGGACAAGACGCTGTGTATATGGAGTGCGGGCTGTTCGTTCGGCAACGAGCCGTACAACATTGCCATGTGCCTTGATGAATATTTCGGTCTGCGCAGGCATCAGTGGGACTTGAAGATACTTGCAACGGATATTTCGTTCAACGCTTTAAAGAGCGCGTCAAACGGTATCTATCCGTCGTCGGCGCTTGAGAATATCCCTGACAAGTGGCGCGAGAAATATTTCTGCCGTGCGGATTTCGGCGATTACAGGGTAGTTGATGACATACGCAACAACGTGGTTTTCAAGTATCACAATCTTATGGAGGACATTTCGTTCAAGCGCAATTTCCACCTTATCTTCTGCCGAAATGTTATGATATATTTCAACGAGGAGACAAAGTCCAAGCTTTGCAGGAAGTTCTACAACGCTACCGAGCTTGGCGGCTATCTGTACATAGGACACGCCGAGAGCGCCCCGCAGGATATGCCTTACCGCAGGATAGCGACTGCCGTTTACAAAAAGGACGGTGAGCGCAGATGATAAGACAAAGCGGAAAGATATTGATCATTGCTGACGACAGGGCGTTTGTGGCACTTGTGAAAAAGACGGTAGAGGGTCAGACCGAGCAGGGTGTAAAGGTTGCGCTGGAAAGCTGCTCGTTTGAGCTTGGTGCAAAGACGATAGGCACAAGTATGCCCAACGTTATAATAGTTGACGGCGACAGGTGGGACAAGGAAAAGACGGCTGTGTACATCAAAAAGCTGATGCCGAGGTATTCGCGTCCCTTGCTGGTATGCACGGCGCACCGCAACGCAAACTACGGGTTTATGAACGCGGGTGCTATGGACGTTATCAGCAAGCCAGAGGGTGACGGCGAGATATTCGGCAATCGGCTTTGTCAGAGTCTGAACAGGCTGTTTGCAAAGTCTGCCGAGGATATGCACACGCAGCTGAAGGTGCAGACAGGGCGGCAGGGCTGTATTATTGCTATCGGCGGTTCAACGGGAAGCACGCAGGCTTTGCCGGTGGTGCTTGAAAAGCTCACAGGCGACACACCGCCTATCGTTGCGGTGCTGCATATGCCCGAGACTTACACTAAAATCTATGCCGAGCAGCTTGACAAGTCCACACGCTTCAATGTGGTGGAGGCGAAAAGCGGGCTTTACCTTAAAAACAATATGGTCGTTATCGCAAAGGGCGGCGAGCATCTGCGCGTTTTCCACGACAAAGACGGTTACTTTGTAACGTCGGAGGCGGGCGTGAGAGTGTCGGGACACTGCCCGTCGGTAAATGTGCTGTTTGATTCGGTGGCATACTGCGCAAAGTCAAAAGCGGTCGGCGTGATACTCACGGGTATGGGCTCTGATGGCGCGGCAGGTATGCTGAATATGAAAAAAATGGGCTGCTACACTATCGGACAGGACGAGGCGAGCTGCGTTGTTTACGGTATGCCGAGAGCTGCGTTTGAAAACGGCAGCGTAAGGCGGCAGATGAGCCTTGATAATATTGCGGGCGAGATAATGCTCGATCTGAAACTTATAAACAAGGAGGAAAAATGATATGGAGGCAGAGAAATATCTGGTGTTTTCTGTTGACGGACACATTTTTTCCGTGAACTTTACTTTCGTCAAGCAGATAGTACCTGCAACGGAGCCCGAGAGAATACCCGATTTCCCCGAGTATGTTCTGGGTACGGTCAAGTTTGAAAACAGGTATATCCCCGTTATCGACCTGACAAGGCGCTTTCAGTATGACCTCGGCGGCGTGAGAAACAGAGACTGCTTTATTGTGACCAACAACCTTGAAAAACAGGTCGCGCTGCTGGTGAACGATATATACGGCTTTTCCGAGGTGATGCCAGAGCAGATACAGCCTGCGGTAGAGCTTAACGAGCAGGCGTGTGCAAGGTTCCTTATCGGTGAGTTTACCGATGAGCAGGGTAGGGAGTGCCGTATCATCGACCCCGAGAAAGTTATAAAGCTCGGTGATGAAAGGATTTTTGACGAACAGGCAGAGGAAGAATAAATCACATAAATGCAAAAAGATACCCAAAATCAATCAGTCTTTGGGTATCTTTTTGTTTTGATTATAAATGTTGTGCCGTTGTGGATATTCTCTTGGGAGTGTTTTTCTCCAACTCTCTTTTCTGAACTCTCTATTACTTTTTCGTTATTTGGGTCGCAGACCCAAATGGCGAAAAAGCATTAAAAGGTTTAGGAAAGAGGTCTGTGGGGATAAAAATGCTTCGCATTTTTGCCTTCATCCAAAAGGATTTCCCCCAGCAGTACATCACTTGTGGTTGAAATAGAAGATAGCGAGCTGGGTGCGGTCGCGCAGGTCAAGCTTTTCGAGTATCTGGCTCAAATAATTTCGCACGGTACCCTCGCTTAAAAACATCTCGCTTGCGATCTCCTTATTGCTTTTGCCTTGCGCGACGAGGGTGGTAAGCTCCCACTCCTTATCGGTAAGCCCTGCGCTTTGGTAATCAAAGCTTTCCTTGCCGTTCATAAGCTCGGGAAGTCTGTTGATGACCTGCTCGCCGAACACGCGCTGACCGTTCATTACGGCTTGCAGGGCAGGCTCGATGCCGTTGAAATCCTGCTTTAAGATATAGCCCTTTGCGCCGATATTGAGCGCTTTGACGATATACTCGTCATCAGAAAAGGTGGTAAGGTAGAGTATGCGCGCGCTTTTATCCTCGGCGAGAATTTTCTCGCCTGCTTCAAGCCCTGTCATACCCTGCATACGAATATCCATAAGCATAACGTCGGGCTTGTGCTGTTTGTAAAGTGAGATAGCCTCCTCGCCGCTGTGACCCATAGCGGCTATCTCGATACTGCCCGTGTTTTCAAGTATGGTTTTGAGCGACAGCGCAACGAGCTTGTCGTCGTCTATAACAATTATCTTCATATCAGGTGTTCCTCTTTTTCATTATACTTGCGAATATCTTAAAGCCGTTTTTGCCTGCGGTGATGTTGAGCACGCCGCCGAGTGCGTTGACTCTGTCGCGCATATTTTCAAGACCGATACCGCCTGTGGAGATCATCTCCGAGCATTCGCCGTTGTCCTCGACGCAAAGGGTACACATTGCGGGATGCTCGCGCACGATTATACTGACTGCATCGCCGCTTGAGTGCTTGATGATATTGTTTACAGCCTCTTTGACGATAGCGATAAAGCAGTATTTGACCTTGCCGCTGATGTGTCCGGAGATGTCATAGTCAAAGGTGACGCGGAAATTATCCTTGAGCGGAGATATTGCATCGCGCAGGGAGCTTTCAAGGTCGATAGAGTCGTCGTGCAGGTCGTGAACGCTTTTGCGTATTGAGTTCATTGCTTCGTCAAGCGTGGTCTTTACGCTGTCAAGCGGCTCGGCGAGGTTCTCGTCCTTGTTGATTATCTGTATCGCGCCCATTTGCAGTATCGTTCGGGTGAGCATATGACCGACGTTGTCGTGTATCTCGCGGGCGATACGGTTACGCTCGGTGAGGGTTGCAAGGTGTACCTCGTTGTCCTGCGCCTCGATAAGCTGTTCGTTCTTTTTTATAAGGCGGTTGGAGTTTTCAACGGCGGTGTCGCGGGTTCGGATAAGCTCGCGCTTTAAGGTCTGCGCGCGGGTGCTGAACAGTTCAAGCGTTACGGCGACTGCGCAGAAAACTGTTGTGTGCATAAGAAGCTTTATATCGCCCTCGAATGTGTGATAGCCAAGTGCCGCAAGCGCAGGTACGGCAAGTGGATACAGCTTTCGGCGTGAGATATCGTACGCGGTAAGCGGCATAAACACCACAAAGCAGGGGTGAGCAAAACAGCATATGATATATCCTGCGCAAAGTGCATACTGTGCGTACTTGCTTTTAAACGCGGGGACAAGAAAGCTGATAGTTACGCAGGTGAGCAGTGCCACAACAGTCATTTCGGGACTGTTGGTGTAGTCGGTAAGACAGGTGGCGCAAAGCAGGGTCAGTATCAGTTTTTCAAAAATCTCGCTAATGGCGCTCACCTTCTTTGCTTTTGATTTTTCAACAAAGATATGATAGCACATTTTTATAGTTGTTGTCAACTGAACTGTTCTTCTTACCTCTGAAAATTACATTTGTCACATCGGTTTGTTACGATGTTCACTTACAATATGACAAGCGGCGTGATATAATGTAGTTACAGTAAGAAAAACAAAACGAAAACTTTGGGAGGAAAAGAATATGGCACAGACGGTTGTTAAAATAGAAAATCTGGTCAAGAGATACAAGGAGCTTATTGCGGTAGACCACTTTAACCTTGACATCAAGCAGGGTGAGGTGTTCGGACTGCTCGGTCCTAACGGCTCGGGAAAGACAACAACAATAAACTGCCTTTTGTCACTGCTCGAATTTGACAAGGGTGAGATAGAGATCTTCGGTGAGAAAATGACACCGACAAACTACGCGCTGAAAAAGCGCATAGGTGTTATCTCGCAAAACGTTGCGGTCTACGACGAGCTTACGGTCATTGAGAACATCGACTACTTCTGCGGGCTTTACATCACAGACAAGGCTACGAGAAAAAAGTACGTTGAGGAGGCGATAAAGTTCGTAGGGCTGGAGGAGTTCACAAAGTTCAGACCAAAAAAGCTGTCGGGCGGTCTTTTGAGAAGACTCAACATTGCCTGCGGTATCGCTCACAAGCCGGAGCTTATAATCCTTGACGAGCCGACAGTTGCAGTTGACCCGCAGAGCAGAAACAAGATACTTGAGGGCATACTTGAACTCAACGCGCAGGGTGCTACTATTATATATACCTCTCACTACATGGAGGAGGTCGAGCAGATATGCTCGCGCATAGCGATAATGGACAAGGGCAAGAACATTGCTCTTGGCACAAAGGCAGAGCTTAAAAAGATGATAAAGAACACGGAGACTGTTTCGATAGAGACTGCACAGCCTGATGACGAGATAACAGAAAAGATGAGTAATCTTCCGCACGTATACAATGTGGAATACAAGGACGGCAAGCTGTTCGTTTACTGCTCGGGCGGCAAGCACAATCTTATCAGGATACTGGGAGTGCTTCAGGACAAGGACGTTCATTTCGGCAGAGTTTATTCCGAGCTTCCGACACTCAACGATGTGTTCCTCGAAATAACAGGCAAGCAGCTGCGTGACAGCGAATGACGAAAGACATAAAGGAGAAACGATATGTTCCGGCATAATTTCAAATACGAAATAATAACACATCTGCGTGTTAAAGAGGTCATAATCTGGCTGATAATATATCCGATAGCGCTGGGTACATTCTTCAAGGTGGCTTTCGGAAGCCTTTATGATAAGATGAAGTTCGAGGCTGTCAAGACGGCAGTGGTTATAAACAACGAGCAAAACGGCGAGGCGTTCAAGCAGGTTGCGCAAGGTCTTGAAAACGCTGATGATGCGGCGTTCTCTTTCATCTACACCGACAAGGAGGATGCGCTCAAGCAGCTCAAGGACGAGGACGTTCGCGGTATAATCACGGTTGACGAGCAGCTTTCACTGACAGTTTCCTCAAACAGTTTGAAAAGTACGATGCTTGAAAAGCTGGTCGAAAAGTACAATCTCAATGCAAAGATAATCACTGACACCGCTAAAAACGACCCGACAAAGACAGAGGCGGTCATCAAGGCGCTTTCAGAGGAGATAAGCACAGTAAAGGCTGAATCTCTTTCGGACGGCAACACAAATATGTACGACCAGTATTTTTACAATCTGCTGGCAATGGTAGCACTTTTCGGTACTATTACAGGTCTGCACATTGCAGTTCAGAATCAGGGAAATCTCTCACCTCTTGGCGCAAGAAAGTGCGTTTCGGCGACACCAAAGAGCAAGTCGCTGCTTGCATCGCTGTGCGGAACGTACATTATACAGTCTATCTGTATGGTCATCTCGGTGACGTTCGTTATCGCGGTGCTGCGTGTGGATATGGGCGAGCGGATACCGCTTGTTTACCTCACCTCGATACTTGCGGGTATTGTGGGAAGCTCAATGGGCTTTGCGATAGGCTCTGCGGGAAGAATGTCCTACGGAACGAAGAACTCTATCTGCACGGCTGTTTCGCTCCTGCTTTGCTTTGCAAGCGGACTTATGGACGCAAGCATAAAGCAGAAGATAGCTGAATCTTCATTTGCATGGTTCAACAAGGTAAACCCTGCGGCTGTTATCGTCGAAAGCTTTTTCAGCCTTAACATCTACAAGGACTACACAAGATATATCCAGTGTATCGTTACTATGATGATCACATCGGTTGTATTTGTAACTATCGGACTTTTGCTGACAAGGAGGCGTAAGTATGCAAGTCTTTAAGCTGTTTTTCAAAATTGCAAAGACAAAGTGGCTGGCAACACTTATATTCCTTGGCATATTCCTTCTGATACTCAACTTTACAGATGTCGGCGGCGGAGCACAGTCGTTCTCGACCTCAAAAATGTCGCTGACGGTCTACGACCACGACAACACGGACGCAAGCAAAAGGCTTTATGAGCATCTCAAAAAGAACAACGAGATAGTTGAGATAGAGGACGACAAGGATAAGATAATCGACGCTTTGTACATCACCTCGACAAATTACGTCATCGACATCAAAGAGGGCTATGCTGAAAGGCTCGCAAAGGGCGAGACAGACGGACTTTTCACGACACGCTATCTGCACGACAGCTACACAAACAAGCTGGCAGATTCAACTCTTGATAACTATGTAGGCACGGTAAAGGCTTACCTTGCGGGCGGTATGGAGCTTGACAAGGCTCTTGACGCAGCAGAGGAAGCGCTGGACATCAAGACCGATGTTACAATGGAGACATTCTCTGATGACAGCCCTGCAGCCAAGTCAGCATCGTTCTTCAACTATATGCCGTACGCACTTCTGAGCATAATCGTCAGCGTGCTTTGCCCCGTACTGATCGCAATGAACAAGAAAGAGGTCGGTTTCAGGACAAAATGCTCAAGCATAAAGCTGTCGTCCGTTTCGGCACAGACAGTTGCGGCAAGCGGCATATTTGTGGCGATCATCTGGGTATTTCTTATGATACTCGGCGTTGGCAAGAACGGCGGAATGTTCACGGGCAATATGTGGTATGCAGTTCTCAACAGCGTTGCTTTCACGCTTGTGTGCGTTGCTGTCGCACTGCTTTTCTCGGAACTTGGCATTGACGACAACGCTCAGGCTTTCGCAACGCAGGTGCTTGGCTTGGGTATGGCTTTCCTGTGCGGTATGTTCGTTCCGCAGGAGATGCTTTCAAGCGGCGTTCTCGCGGCGGCAAGGTTCCTGCCTGCGTACTGGTACGTAAGGGCAAATGACATGGTCTGCGGCATGAGCACAGAGACCTTTAAGCTCTCGACCGTACTGACCTGCATAGGCATACAGCTGCTGTTTGCTGCGGCTATCTTCGCGGTATCGCTTATCGTTAAGAGGCAAAAGAAAGCATTGTGATCCCCCAGGTGGGACAGAGCTTTTCCCCAAAAAAATAACAACAAATCGAAAAAATAAGACTTTTTTAAGATTTGATTTAAGAGTTTTTTCAGAAATGGGTGTTATTATATAAGCATAGGGGAGAAGAAAGTAGATAGAAATAGAAAAAAAGAGACAAATAAAACTCCATGATACACCACACAAAACCCCAAGATGGGAGACAGACAAGGGAGAAGGGCGGCATTAGCCGCTCTTTTTCTGCTTTTAGAGGTAAGAAGTAAGAAGTAAGAGATAAGAGCAAGAGGTAAGAGGTAAGAAGTAAGAGATAAGAGGTAAGAAGTAAGAGATAAGAGCAAGATGTAAAAAGCAAGAGGTAAGAAGAAAAAAGTAAGAGGTAAGACCAATGTTCTTACCTCTTATTTCTTACGAGCCTCTGAAAAAAAGTCTGTAAAAAATCAGCTAACTGTGATAAAATAGAATTAATATCACAGGAGGCTGATTTTTATGGCAAGAAGAAAAAGAGA
>OMXI01000024.1 GCA_900314975.1 uncultured Eubacteriales bacterium
GGAAGGAGGATATTAAGGGGGAAACCGTAGGGAAGAAAAGTCCGCCGCCTACGCCGTAAGGCAAACCTCCTTGTCTTCCCTATAGGTTTCCCCCTTAAACGACTTCGAGGTTGCTGACCTTCAAAAATCGCACAAAGCAATAGAAGAACAACAAAAGAAAAATCGGCGCAAAGCGCCGATAAATTCTGATTTACCAGTTCATTTCGGATTTAATTTTCTCTGCAAGCAGATTCGCTGTTTTTTCGTGGGTGATTTCAGACGGGTGACCGTTGATAGTAACGCCGTCCGTTTCGGGCTGCTGGAGCGGCAGGTCAAGCGCTGCGACATTGTTATCTCCCGTTTCGGCGCTGTACTGCGCGGCGGCGGTTTTCATTGCGCCGTTGAGCAGATCGCCCATAGTACCGAGGGTACAGATGATCTTCGCCTTTGGGTTTTTGGCGCGTATCTGCTTTAAAAAGCTGACATATTGCTGCGTAAACTCGCTTTGCCTTGCGCTGTCGCTGCCTGTATAGCTTTGGTCGTTAGTACCGAGGTTGACAACGACAGCGTCGGGGGTGAAGCTTGAAAAATCCCACGGACATTCGGACGGCTTAACACCGTCAAAGCCGTAATTCTCGGTAAATCCGCAGCTTTCATAGTAGCGCGGGACGGTTGCTGTGTCTTGTTTCGCGCCCGTATCGGTATAGCCCGAAACTACGCCGTAGCCACTGAAGGATACAAGGCTGTAGTCGGCGCCAAGCGCCTGCGCGGTCTTATAGGCATAGGACTTTGTGCAGTCCTCGGTGGCGGTTGAAAAGCCGTGGGACATATCTTGATCGTCGACACCGTAGCCGCAGGTTATGGAGTCGCCGATAAACTCTACCCTGCGCGGTTTGTCGGCTGCTTTGGTGATAGTTCCGCCGTGCGTGTCGGCACCTGTGATAGCGCAGCAGGAAAAGGCGCACTCGGAAAGCTTGATTATTTTCACGTTGACTGCTTTATCGCCTTTGCCGATGATTTCGACAGTGCTGCCCTTTTCGTCAACGCAGACGTCGCTTGTTCTTTCGCCGTCGACAAAAACGCCTATGCGCGCGATATGCTCGGCTGCGCCGCCGTTTCCCATAAGGCTTACCGTCAGCTTTTCGCCGATATATTCAAGCTCGACACCCGTACCCGAATGTCCCATCCAGATCTTGCCGTCGGGTGCGGCATATGTTCTGCCGAGCAATTTAACGCTGTTTACCGGCATAGCAGTTTTCCTTTCACTTGATGTATTTGCTTTGCTGCTTTGGCTGCACCCCGAAAGGCACACAAGCATTACTGCCGCGCAAAGCAGTGAGGTCAGTTTCTTTTTTACTGTCATTTCGATTCTCCCCCGACTTTAGCGGTCAAGACAATTTTACCACAGCAGCGCATATGTGTCAACAAAAAAAACCGTACAGAAAACTCTGTACGGTCTTGTGTTTTTAGCCCCAGTACTGTCTCCAGATGTACATATAGCTGCTGCCCCAGGGGAGCTTGTAGCCGTATGCTATTCTGCTGTCTGACTTTGCTGTTGCGCTGTTGCTCCAATAGAAAACATTGTAGTCGTTAGCGATATTGTTATAGTAGGTAACGCCGTAAACTGCGCCCCAGACTGCTTTCTTGACTCTCTCGGCCACCTTGGCATAGGTTGCGCCGCGTGCGGTAAGGCTTGCATCTGACAAGAATCCGCCGCTGGTGTAGATAACGCTCTCAATGCTTGGATACTTGCTGTAATACTTGGGCCAAACGCCTTGATTTGTGTACTTTGCGCAGACATACTGGTTAGTAACGCAGTCTGCAACGTACACGATAGGCTTATCCCAGAACGAGCCTGATGCGCCGCCTACCTCGTGGTAAACGATACGGCACATTGCCTGCCAGCCTGCTGTGGAATAGTCCATTCTTGCGGTCTTGATATTGACAGGCTCGGAAAGCGCTGATGTTTTGCCGCTTGCGTCGACAGCCTGTACTGCGAAAGCGTAGCTTGTATCTCTTCTCAAGCCCGATACAAGATACTCGCCAGCGGTAGTTGTTGCAACGTTAGTCCAGCTTGCATACTGACCGTTCTTTACGAACACGTTGTACTTTGCTGCGCCCGAAACTGCGTTCCAATGCACTTTTATCTGGCTTGTCTGCTTGCCGTAGGGGTGGGTATAATCTGTATCGTAGGTTTTTTCGCCTATCATTACAGGCTTTGAAAGAGCGCCTGTGGCGTTGATATTAGTCTGTGTCTGTGCTTTTGTGGTGGTTGCTGCGGGCTTTGCTGTGGTGGTCACGGCAGCCTTTTGAGTGGTTATCTTGGCTGCAGCTGTGGTATATGCAGATGACGGAACGTAGCCGTCATAGATATACGGCATTGTAGCCTTTGTAGAGGCACTCGTCTGCGCCTGTGTTGTTTTTGCGCCGTTTATCTGCGCGGTCTGGTTGCTGACGGCAGCTGTGACCTCGGCGCTGTTGTATCTTGCAAGCCCGACGCCGTCGGTCTTTTTCTCGGCAAAGCTTATCTTCTGTGTCTGCGATGCTTCATAGTTTGACACGGAGTATGCAGCGGTTTCGTTTGAAACAGGTACAGACTGAGATACAGCGCTGTTTGAATCTGCCTTTGCAGACTGTATCTCGCCCGAATCTACCGCAAAGACGACCGCAGCCGCGATTGCGACAGCAGCAGCTATACAGCCGCCTGCAAGCTTCCATGTTGGTTTCTTCTTTAACATAAACTGTTTCGGCTGCCCAAGGGTCTTTTGCGCGGCTGCCGAAGGTTCACACCCTTTCTTGAATCGTGGAAAGCGCTGTGCGCTGTCCGCTGTTCTTAATTATTGTTGCGGTTTGTAATCTCAAACGTTTAAGAATTACAAAACGTTTACAAGCGTCAACGATATTGTAATACATTCGGGCTGTTTTGTCAAGAAAATTATATCGAAGAATCTGTAAACACGCGGTGATTTCGGCGTTTTCGTTAGTTTTAAAAAGGTTACATTAATACTCTGGTCACATTTTTCTCACCTAAATGCGCCGTGTGCGCGGGCGGTATTTATTTCTTTCAAATATGCTTGCAAGTTAACAGAAAATTTACAACTGAAGAGTGAAAAATGGTATTGACAAGCAAAAAGAGCTGTTGCAAATGCAACAACTCTTTAGATAAAACTGCGTTTCTATGCTGTTTTCTACAGTATTGCTCTTATGCCGTCCACGCGGCTTGAGGTATAAAAACTCGAAAGTGACGAGCCGAACAGGATATCCGTTGCGCCGACCTGCTTGAAAAAACTGCGCAGGTTGACCTTTGTATAGCGCATATCGAGCACATATATCTTTTCAAAGCTGCCCACAAAGTACGGAACAAGCGCATTTCCGTAGCTATCCTTGATAAGCACGAGCGTTCTGCCGTTCTTTACGTCGGTCTTTATCTCGGCAAGGTTCATATCGCTGCCAAGCACTGTGCAGTAGCAGCCCGCGCCCGATGCCCAGTCAAGGAACAGGCTCGACTTCTTTCCGTTTTGGAAATAGCCGTTATAGTAGGTGGTGGTGTAGCTGTTTTTGGGCTTCCAATAATAATAGGTATCGGGGTAGGTCTTGAACTCCTGAAGGTTATTGCTGTAGGTGTACATAGAGCCTGTAAAGCCCTGTTTTACGCCTGCGCTGTACTGCGAAAGCGGCTTGAACGGCACACCTGCGCTTTGGGCGAAAGCCTGCGCTGCGTAGTACGCGGCAAGCTCTGTCCAATGGTGGTCGGTACGGTAGTAGATATACTCGTTGACGTGCGGTGCGAGCGCTGCGTAGGTGTCGATATTCTTTACGTCGCTGCGCAGGTACTTGCTAAGGTCTGTTATCGCTTTATGCTGGTCGGTGGTCACGCCGCTCATATTCTTGGGTGTATAGAACGCCGAGGAGACTGGCGCGCCCATTGTATAGACGTTCACACCGCTGCCGACCGCAGCCTTTACGTCATTTACCATTTTGCTGAAATACTGCGCCATACTCTCGCTGCCGCCGAAGGAGATAAGTCCTCTTATCTTTGCGCCGAGATTTCTGTCGCACACCACTACGCTGCCTATCCACTGCCCCGACTGCGGAATAGAAACGTTATTGTTGCCGCCGGGGTCAAAGGCTGCTGTGGCTTGTGTTGCGGCGGTAGTCGGCTTTGCTGTGGTTGTCGCGGGCTTTGCGGTAGTGGTGGTGGTAGTTGTTTGAGAGGTAGTTGTGGTGGTGGTCGTAGTTGTTGTGGTGGTAGTGGTTGTAGTGGTAGTTGACTCGCTCGTCTGCTGCGAGCTGTCGGCTTGCGAGCTTGAATCGCTCAATGATGAGGAGTTATCCTTTGCTTTTAAGCTGTCGGTATTACTGCTGTCGTTTCCGCAGCCCGTCATCATCGAAGCTGTCATTACGGCTGCGAGCATTACCGCTATAAGCTTATTTTTCTTCATTACTGTCATTCTTTCCTTCCTTGACCCGTATTCTTTCAAGATGACCTATTCCCACATCAGAACAGATAAGCGGCAGGACACCTGCGAACAGAAGGTCGGTACAGCCTACCTTTTTACAGAAATCAATGCCGTTGGTCTCGAAAAATCTGTAATCGCAGACGTATATCTTTGAAAAGCTGTTGGTCAGAAACGGCACCATAGCATTGGCATAGCTGTTCTTGAAAATAACAAGCACGCGGTTGTTCGTACAGGATGTTTTTATCTCCTGCATCTGCGCGTCGCCTCCGAAGAAAACGGAATAGCACTTGCTCCCATCTAAAGAATCTATAAACATACCGCTTTCATCTGTTTTCGGGTGATCTATTTTTTGGGTGAAGCTCAAATTGTAGTATGTACAGGATACCTCCTTGATATTCTTGGGCTTAAAGTAGACAAATGTATCAGGGTGTTGCTCAAGGCTTTTATCGTAGTTTGAATAAGTATAGTACGTACCGACAAAGCCTTCCTTGGTGAACTTATCATACTGATCAAGCGGTGGGTAATCTACCTGTGCTTCCTGTGCAAACACCTTTGCACCATAGTATGCGCCAAGAGGCAGCCAATGGTGGTCGGTACGCGCATATATATCCTCGTTCACGTGCTGTTCAAGCTCGCTGACGCAGTTGATACCGACAACGCCCTTGAGGTTTCCGATGATGTTTTTAATGTTCTCGTGCTGGTCGGTTCCCTGACCTTTCATACTGTCGGGCATATAGAACTGGCTCGAAAGCGGAATGGGCATAGCATATACATTTACGCTGTCACCCATTTCCCTTTTCCAGCTGTTTATCTCTTCGGCAAGGCGCTTGCCTGTTTCAAATGTCACATACGGGATAGCTAATCCTCTGACTTGCTCACCCTTGCCGTAAACCACGATACTTCCAATTTCAAGTTCGTCATCAGCCTGAGCTTGTGATGAAGCATCGTCCGAGCTGTCAGAAGCACTGCAGCCTGTAATTACCGAAACGGTCATAATGACTGAAAGCAATATCGCTAATATCCTATGTTTCTTCACTGCAATCACCCTTTCGTTACTGAACTCTGATATTGTTGATGGAGTCGATGCCCACATCCGAACAGATAAGAGAGATAGCGCCTGTGAACAGCAGGTCTGTACAGCCTACCTTTTTACAGAAATCAACGCCGTTGATGTTGAAGTATCTGTAATCGCAGACGTAAATCTTTGAAAAGCTGTTGGTCAGAAACGGTATCATTGCGTTGCCGTAGCTGTTTTTATAGACCACGAGCACGCGGTTGTTCTTGCAGGGGGTGTTTATCTCGACTATCTGCGCGTCGCTGCCAAGGAACGACAGGTAGCAGTTGCTGCCCTCCATAGCGTCGTAGAACAGTCCGCTTTCGTCTGTGCCGTACGGCTTTTCGGGATTTTGCGGCTTGAAGGACGTATCATAGTATTTGCAGGATACCTCTTTAATATTCTTGGGTTTGAAATACACAAAGGTATCGGGGTTGTTGCCTATGCCCTGGTCGTAGTTGGAGTAGGTATACAGCGTTCCCAGGAAGCCCTCTTTGGTTATCTTGTCGTACCGGTCAAGTGACGGGTAATCGACCTGTGCAGCCTCGGCAAACGTCTTTGTTGCGTAGTAAGCGCCAAGCGGCAGCCAGTGGTGGTCAGTGCGGGCATAGATGTCCTCGTCCATATGCTTTGCAAGCTCGCTGACACAGTTGATGCCGACAACGCCCTTGAGGTTTCCGACAATGTTTTTGATGTTCTCGTTCTGGTCGGTACCCATATTCTTCATATTGCTTGGCATATAAAACGCGCTTGAAAGCGGGTCGGGCATAGCGTATACGTTGACGCCGTCGCCCAGGTCTGTTTTCCACTTATTTATCGCTTCGGCAAAGCGCTGACCCATTTCAAAGTTGATATACGAAAGCACAAGACCTCTGGTATCCTTGCCCGAGCCGTATACTACGACGCTGCCAAGCAGCTTGCCCTCGTTGGTGTTTTCGGGTATCTTTACGACCTCGTCCTTTTTCTGATTGGACTTTGTGGTGGTGGTCGTGGTATTTGCGGGATCTTCGCCGCTCTTTGCGGTATCGGCGGCAGAGGTATTCGCAGGTGCGGTATTTATGCTTACCTTTGTGGTGGTAGCGCCTTTATCGTCGTACTTTTCCTGCTCGACCTTTTTGAGTGTGCCGTTTATCTTGACATCGCCTATGGAGAAGCCGAAGCACTCTGCAAAGGACGAATTGAACTTCTTGAAAGTTTCGCGCCCGGGGATAGTATCGGTGAAGTAGGTGGTTATGCCGTTGGTGAAATCGCCCTTGAACAGTGATGAAAGCGAGAATTTGGGGAACTGTGCGAGCTTGCGGTTCTCCGAGGCGCTCTCCTTTTCGCGTTTGCCAAGCACGGTCATCACAAGCAAGACTATCGCTATAAGGAAGATCGCGCCCATGCACACGATGATATTGAGTACCTGTACGCTTTCGCCCTCGCTGAATTTTGGCTGCTCGGGGGTATCGGAGGGCTTGTGTGCTTTAGAAACTGTGTTTTCGCGCTGCGGCGCAGGTTTTGTATCGGGGGCAGGTCTTTTGCGCGGCGGTGCGGGTACTTTATGAACATCGTCTGTTCGCCTTGAACGTCTGCCGTAGTATTTATCCATAGCTGCTTACCTCCTTTTAGAATTTGAAATACAAGAACGGGTTGTTGGTGGTGTTTACAAGCATCATACTGCTTATCAGAAGTATTGCAAGGTTGAAAAGCACGCCCACGGTGCCGAATGTCTTTGCGGCGCTTTGTGATGTGCAAAGCGTTCTTTTTATCTTCGGGATAAGCGGTGTGCTGAGTGCGCAGGCTGCAAGGAACAGCCAGATATTCTGCGTAAAGAGGCTGTTGGTGGAAAGGTCGGTGAATCCTCCCGGGGCAAAGCCGAGGAGCGATTTGAAGAACTTTCCGAGGCTGCCAAAGTCCTCAAAGTAGAAGATGCCCCAGCCGATAGCTACCAGCACTACTGCGTACAGGTGCTGTACGAATTTGTTTGCCCTTTCCAGTTTTTTGAGCAGGTACAGCTTTTCAAGCAAAAGCAGTGCGCCGAAATACGCGCCCCATATCATAAAGTTCCAGCTTGCGCCGTGCCAGAAGCCTGTGAGCGACCACACTATCATAATGTTTATGCACTGTCTGGTCTTGCCCTTGCGGTTGCCGCCCAGTGGAATATAGACGTAGTCTCTGAACCACGATGACAGCGAGATGTGCCAGCGTCTCCAGAACTCTGTTATAGAGGTGCATATGTAGGGGTATTTGAAGTTCTCGTCAAAGTGGAAGCCGAAGATGCGTCCCATACCGATAGCCATATCAGAGTACCCCGAAAAATCGTAGTAGTACCAAAGACCGACAAGCACCGCGCCGTACCAGGTGCCAAGCACTGTGACATTGCCCATTGCCTCGTAGCCGTCCTTCATCTTGCCGAAAAGCGACTCAACAATGGTGCTAATGCTGTTGGCGATGATGACCTTTTTGCCAAGTCCGAGAATAATTCTCGAAACGCCGTCGGAGATGTCTTTAAGGGTGATCCTGCGCCTGTCTATCTCGTCGGCGATGGTCGAATATCTTACGATAGGACCCGCAACGAGCTGCGGGAACAGCGAGATGTACAGCAAAAGATTTGAATACGACCTTTGCACGCTGACACTGCCGCGATACACGTCGATAACGTACGACAGCGTCTGGAAGGTATAAAACGAAATGCCTATCGGCAGCGCGATTTTCGGCACGGGTATGTGCAGTCCGAACCAGCTGTTGAAGTTGCCGACGAAAAAGCCGATATACTTGAAGCAGAACAGCACGCCCAGGTCCCACACCGTGACAAGAGCCATAAGCATTTTTGCCCTTGATGTGTTCTTATTGTTATAGATAGCAAGCGCGGCAAAGTAGTTTATCACCGACGAAAGCAGCAGGATAAATACCCACACAGGCTCGCCCCACGCATAGAACACCAGCGAAAAGCCTATCAGCACTCTGTTTCTGTACTTTGTCTTTTTGGTGAGAAAATACATTGTAAGGCAAAGCGGCAGAAAAAAGTATATGAAAAACAGGTCCGCAAAAATCAATCTAAAAACTCCCTTTGATTATTTTACTGCGCGGCTGAAAAAGGTACAGCCGTCATTGCAATATACAAAGTTATTATATCACGATGCTTGCTCAAAGTCAATGATATCAGGCACAAAACTACAGCGCTGTCCAAAAAACAGCGCTGATTGGGTCAATCTATGATACTCTTTACGGGCTTGTTTTCTTTTTCCTGTTTTTTGCGCTTTTTCTTTCTGACTGCGGCGGCTACGGCGATAACGGCAAGCGCAAGCGACAGCAGAGCGCCCGCAAGCAGCGGCACAGCCCTGTAGATATACTTTTTATCAAGGTCGAGCAGGTCGTTTGAGACGGCTCTTTTTTCAAGCTCACGCCGTGCGGTCTTTACGAACCAGCGGTAAGAGGCGCAGCAGCTTATCGTTCCCGCGAGTGCGAAAGCAAACGAAACTACGTACTTTTTGAAAACCGAAAGCAGCATAGCACCTATTATCAGCGCCTCGCCTGCGCCCATAGCTATGCCTGTCCACGCGGGCGGCGAAAAGTCGTCATACGCGCCGCGAAAAAGCGACAAGACCGTGACGCTGCCCCAGAAAACCGCGCCGTATGCAAACAGGGCAAGCATAAGATACTTTATTATCCGCACGTAAAGCGGCTCTTTTTTTGTTTTTAAAACGAGCCTTGCAGGCTTGCCCGATTTTGACATAATCGACCACCCTTATGTAGTATAATCTGCTTGTGGTGTAATTGTACCACATTTTAAGGTATTTAGCAAGCGCAAAGAAAAGTGTGGCATAAAAACCAAGTCAGATTATGCTTGAATTGGATTTGAATTAACCCGCCGGCGCGGTGAACAATAAAGACACAGCGACGTGAAAATTTTTGAAAGGAGATATAAATTATTATGTGTGATTTTTTCAGAAAATTCGCTGCGGCGTTTCTGGCGGTCGGACTTTCGCTGGTGCTGCTGGTGGGATTTTACGCATTTGCGCTGCCTGACCGCTTTTTCACCGACGGTGAGGAAAATTTTTCGCTCGGCACGTTTTTATGCGTTTCGGCAAAGCCGTGCGAGCGCGACATAACCGCTGCGCAGGGCGGAAAAAGCTCAAAGAGCACGCTTATGCTGCTGGGCAGCGTACCGATAAAGGACGTTACGACGGACAGCATGAAAAGACCTATGCTCGTTCCGTGCGGCGAGCCTTTCGGAGTGAAGCTGATGACGCAGGGCGTACTGGTGGTGAGCTTGCAGGAAAACTGCGGTAAATGCGCGGCGCGCGAAAGCGGCATACGAAGGGGTGACATTATCCTGTCGATAAACGGCAAAAGCGTGGGCAGCAACGAGGAAGTCGGCGAGATAATTGCGCAAAGCGGCGGAAAAGCGTGTGAGGTGCGGCTTGTGCGAGACGGTGACGAAAAGACGCTTGAGCTTATCCCTGACAGGATAAACGGCGAATACAAGGCAGGTATGTGGGTGCGCGACTCGTCGGCGGGCATTGGCACGATGACCTTTTATGACAGGCAGACCGGGCATTTCGGCGGGCTGGGACACCCGATATGCGATGCAGACGTTAAGACTCCCCTGCCGCTTTCGCAGGGCAAAACAGGTGACATCAGACTTATAGACTATGTTCGCTCAAAAAGCGGCTCTCCCGGCTGGCTGAGCGGTGATTTTGTGAACGGCTCAAACACGGGCAGCGTGCTAATCAACAGCAAATGCGGCGTTTTCGGTGAGCTGTACTCGCCGCCGAAGGTCGACCACGAGGAAATTCCTCTGGGCTTTCGGCAGGAGATACAAAACGGCGAGGCGGAGATATACACCTCTATCGACAACACGGGGCCTAAAAGATACAAGGTGAAAATTTCGGGCGTTGACCTTTCGGGCAAGGGCAGCCACGATTTCGACATCGAGGTGACGGACAAGGCGCTTATCGACAAGACGGGCGGAATACTTCAGGGCATGAGCGGCTCGCCGATAATACAGGGCGGCAGGCTGGTGGGCGCTGTTACGCACGTTCTGGTAGATGACCCAAAGTGCGGCTTTGCGGTATTTGCCGACAGAATGTACGAGATGTGCGAAAAACTGCCGCAGATCACGGAAAAGGCAAGCTGAAAAGGCTTGCTTTTTTGCGCGCTTTTGCGACATTTCGACACTGTGCGGGGCGGTTTGACAAGCCGCCGGGCGCAAGGTGTCGAAGAGGCGGTGTCGACAAGTGCTGAATGATGTTAAAATATTTCGTTTGGAAATATTCTGTGCGTTAAAGTTGTGCATTATGCTGCAAAGTGTCGTAATTTTTATGACGATTTATCCAAAAAACTATTGCATTTGAAATGCTTTTGTGATATGCTAATGAACGTGGAAAACATATAGAGCTCTGTACAAACATAACAACCAAGTTCATCGACATTCAGGAGGAATAATTATGACAAACAAGATAAAGATACTTATTGGTGACGATTCGGCGCAGTACGGCGTATTTTGTGCCTCTTCCCTGCGCTCTATGGGATTTTTCGTAATAACAAGGCAAAAGGACGGAATGGTTATCTACGATGCGATAAAGAACGAGCAGCCCGACATTGTTATTATAGATGCGGTGATGCCAAGCCTTGACGCTATCGAGCTTATAAAGAAGGTGTCGGCTTCAAGCTACAAAAAGCCGATGTTTATTGTGACAAGTGCGTATGAAAACGCTTTTATAGAAAGTCAGGTAATGGGTGCGGGCGCGAGCTATTTTATGCTAAAGCCGTTTGACGTTAAGATGCTCGGCGACAGGATAAAGGCTATGCTGGACATTGACACCGACATAGGTGCGGGCAGCGCCTCGGTACATAAGAAAGGCAGCCCCAACCTTGAAATAATCGTTACGGATATTATCCACCAGATAGGCGTTCCTGCGCACATCAAGGGGTATCACTATCTGCGCGAGGCGATAATATCCTGCGTTAATGACCGCGAGATGCTCGAAAGCGTTACGAAGCTGCTGTATCCGTCGGTCGCAAAGAAGTTTACTACCACGCCGTCAAGAGTTGAGAGAGCTATCCGCCACGCGATTGAAATTGCTTGGGACAGGGGCGATGTAGACACCCTCAACAGCTTTTTCGGCTATACTATAAATGTTGGCAAGGGAAAACCCACTAACAGCGAGTTTATCGCGCTTATTACAGACAAGATATGCCTTAAATACAAGTCCCTTGTCGCTTGCTGAACAACGCTTCCCCCAATATTCCTTTACCCTATGCGCACTGTCGGTTTCCCCCGCAGTGCGCACTTTTTTTGCGCAGATACACGGATATTCCCAAAAGTTATGGTGTGCGATAGAAACAGGATATATCCGCATTATTGTATAGTCATTTTAACTAAAATGTGAAAAAATGCATTTAGTTTTCCGTAACTTTTAATATTGAAGAATAGCCGCTTTTGTGGTATAATAATTGCAGTTTAAAATAAAGGAGTAAAGTAAAATGAAAAAGTTTTTATCAACACTTGCGGCAGCGGTACTTTGCGTTGCGTGCCTGGTATCGTGCGGCGATTCAAGTTCAAAATCAGATTCTTCAAGCAAGGCGGCTGCATCTTCAAGCGCATCTGACAGCTCTGTAACAGAGTCAAGCTCGGCTGCTGACAGCTCAAGCGAGGACAGCTCAAATGCCGAGGACAGCTCAAAGGCTGAGGAAAGCTCAAACGCTGACAGTTCATCTGCAAACGATGCAAAATCGCAGGCTGAACTGACCATTGACGTTTCCGACATCAACGCAAACTACGATATGCTTGAAAAGGGACTTCAGAGCGAGGAGTTCGTTCCAAAGAGCGGCAAGATCCTTGAGGGCGAAAGCGTTGAGATCACAGACGGCATGACTGCATTCCAGCTGCTCACCAAGGTATGCGAGAGCAAGAACATCAAGGTAGAGTCCAAGAATACTGATTACGGTATGTATGTTTCGGGTATCAACAACATAAGCGAAGGCTCGTGCGGCAGCGTATCGGGCTGGATGTTCAAGGTAAACGGCAAGGAACCCGGTGTCGGCGCTGACGCTTACAAGCTGCAGGCAGGCGACAAGGTCGAGTTCTTCTACATCTGCGACTACAACAAGTACTATGCAAACCAGACAACTACCGAGGCTACAACGCAGGCTGCTGCATAATGTGCTATTTTAAAACATTTGACCCTACAGTGCCCATGACGTACCTTTTGTGCGTCATGAGCATTTGTGTATTTACGGCAAATCCATATTTGCAGCTTTGCGCACTTTTCGGCGGTGCAGTGCTGCTTTTGTGCATTAAAAAGAGAAAGGCTCTGAAGCTGCTTTTGCTGTGCGCGGTCATTATAGCGGTAATGGGCGCAACGAACCCGATTTTCGTTCACCGCGGGCTGACGGAGCTTTTTCATATCGGCAAGGACCCATACACGCTGGAGGCACTGCTTTACGGCGTGAGCATGGGCTGTGCTATTGCGGGGCTGCTGATATGGTTCAGCGCATTCAACGCGATCGTCACACAGGACGATATACTTGCGGTTTTTGGCAAACGTATGCCCAAGACCGCTCTTGTTATATCTATGATACTTGGATTTATTCCCAAGCTGCACGATAAGTACGTTGATCTTCTGCACGCGCAGTACGGCACGGGCGGCACATGCAGAAAGAGCCTGCGGCGGTGTGCGGTGCTGTTTGTGGCGTGTCTTGCGTACGAGGCGGAGAGGGTGATGGACGTCTCGCTTTCGATGAAATCGCGCGGCTACGGTTTGAAAAAACGCACACGTGCGCAGCGCAGACGTTTCCGCAAAAGCGACGATGCGGCGATAGCCTTTTCGGTGGGGCTGTGCGCTGTGTGCTTTATGCTTATCGGCAAGGGCAGGCTTGACTACTGGTACTACCCTCGGCTTTCACCGGGCGGCTTTGACGCGCTGGGCGTGGGCAGCTACTTTTTACTTTGCATTTCACCGCTTTACTTTATCGTCAAGGAGAGAACGTTATGGAGATACTGTCCTGCAAAGAACTGAATTTCGCATACAGCGGCAGCGATAGGCAAACGCTGTGCGGTGTCAGCTTTGGCGTGCAAAGATCGCAGGTGGTGCTTGTTGTGGGCAGGACGGGCAGCGGAAAATCCACGCTGCTGCGGCTGCTCAAAAAGGAGATAGCGCCTGTGGGCGAGATGTCGGGCGAGATAAAGGTAAACGGCAAGGCGCAAAGCGAGTTGTCGCTGCTTGAAAGCACGCAGCTTATCTCCTACGTTTCGCAGAACCCGCAGACGCAGACGGTTACACACAACGTAAGCTCGGAGCTTGCGTTCGGGCTTGAAAGCCTTGGCATCGGCAAGGACGAGATACTGGGCAGAGTGGGCGAAATGGCGGCTTACTTTGGCATCGAGGATATTTATTCAAAGCGCATAGACGAGCTTTCGGGCGGGCAGAAGCAGCTTTGCTGTCTGTGTGCTGCGCTGGTGCAAAGCCCGCAGATACTGCTGCTTGACGAGCCTGCGGCGCAGCTTGACCCTATCGGCACGGGCAAGCTGTTCTCGGTACTGCGCAGGCTCAACAGCGAGCTTGGCACAACGCTGATAATCGCAGAGCACGATGTGCAGGGCGCGTTTGAGTTCTGCGACAAAATAATAGTGCTTGACGGCGGCAGGGCTGTGTGCTGCAACGACAAGGAGAGCTTTTTAAAGGCGGCGGCGGCTGACGAGAGCCTGCGCGGATACATACCTGCGTGCGCGCGTGCGGTAATGCCGCTTGGCAGGACGGCTTTCAACGTAAGGCAGGCAAAGGGGATCATCGAGCAGGTGTTCAGGCGCGAGGATACAAAAACACCTGACCAAAAGCCTGTGCGCAGCGATAAGGCGCAGTACGCTGTTACGGCACGCAACGTGTATTTCCGCTACTCGCGCGAGGACAGGGACGTTATAAAGTGCCTTGATATGCAGGTAAGGCAGGGCGAGATATTTGCGGCGGCAGGCTCAAACGGCTGCGGCAAGACTACGCTGCTGAAGGTTTTAAGCGGCATTTTAAAGCCGTGGCAGGGCAAGGTGACTATCGGCGGAAAGAACATAAAAGCATACAAGGGGAACAGCCTTTACCGCGAAAATGCGGCGGTGATGCCGCAGGATCCGTATGATCTGTTCACCAGCCAGAGCGTGCGTGATGAGCTTGACAAGACCTGCCGCGATATGAACGAAAAAGGCGGATATGACGAGCTTTGCGCGCAGTTCGGCATTGGCGGGCTGCTCGATATGCACCCGTTTGACCTCTCGGGCGGCGAGATACAAAAGTGCGCGATGGTAAAGCTTTTGCTGACAAAGCCGCAGGTGCTTTTCCTTGACGAGCCAAGCAAGGCGCTTGACCCGCAGGCAAAGGCTGTGCTGGGGCAGACGCTGCAAAGCCTTTCGCAGCAGGGCAGGACGGTCATCATCGCGACGCACGACCTTGATTTTGCGGCGCAGTATGCTCACACCTGCGCGCTGTTCTTCGACGGAAAGGCACACAGCTGCGCACAAAGCAGAGAGTTTTTCGCGCGCAATAACTTCTACACGACCGATGCAAGCAGGATAGCGCGAAACGTTTTCCCAAGCGCTGTGACGGTGCAGGAGCTTGAAGCGGCGGTCAGAAGCGGTGATAGGCTATGAGCAGCACGAGGACAAAGATCATCAGCCTGTGCATATTTCTGCTTGCCTTTCCTGCGATATGCGTTGTGGGCGTGGTGTTTTTCAAGGACCGCTCGGTCAGCTTTGTGCTGACTGGCGTGGTGCTGGCGATGCTGGCAGGCTATTTTTACATTTACGAAAAAAAAGACTCCCCTGCGTGGGAGCTTGTAATAATCGCGCTGATGAGCGCACTTTCGGTGCTGGGGCGTATAGTTTTCGCGTTTCTGCCCTCGCTAAAGCCCTGCTCGGCGATAATAATACTGACGGCGATATACTTCGGGCGCGAGACAGGGTTTATGGTAGGCGCTTTCACGGCGCTGGTATCGAATTTCTACTTCGGGCAGGGCGCGTGGACGCCGTTTCAGATGCTTGCGTGGGGACTTACGGGTTACTTTGCGGGTATGCTGGGCAGGTGGCTGGTAAGAAACCGCATTTTATTGCTCGTTTACAGCGCGGTGATAGGCGTTTTCTTCTCGCTGCTTATGGATCTGTACAGCTGTCTGTGGTTTGACGGCAAGGTGGTGTTTTCGCGCTATCTTGCGCTGATAAGCTCGGCGGCGTGGGTGACGGTGAGCTACGCGGTATCAAACGTTGTTTTTACGGGGCTTTTTATGGAGCCTTTCGGCAGGATATTCAAGCGGCTGTGTGTAAAGTACGGCATCGGGATATACCGCTTGCAGACAAATCGCTCAAAGGGGCTGACAGAAGATGACAAAACTGCTGATACGGCTGTTCGTTAAGGACAGCGACAATGTTAAAGACCCTGTTGTGCGCGTGCGCTACGGGTATCTTGGCTCGGTGACGGGCATTGTGCTGAACGTTCTGCTTTTTGCGGGAAAGTTTATTGCGGGCTTGCTGTCGGGCGCTATATCGGTAACGGCTGACGCTTTCAACAACCTCTCCGACGCGGGTTCGTCGATAATGTCGCTGGTAGGCTTTAAAATGGCGGCACAGCCTGCTGACGAGGAGCATCCTTTCGGACACGGGCGCATGGAGTACGTTTCGGGGCTTATTATTTCGTTTCTGATACTGCTTATGGGGTTTGAGCTTGCGCAGGAATCGGTGCTGAAGATAATCAGTCCGAAAGACATAAAGTTCTCGTGGCTGACGCTGTGGATACTTGCGGCGTCGGTGCTGGTAAAGCTATGGATGGGGCTTTTCAACTTTACGCTGGGCAAAAAGATAAGCTCTACATCTATGAAAGCCACGGCGGCGGATTCTATCTCGGACTGCATATCCACCTCGGCGGTAATCGTGGCGATGCTGGTTTTGTACTTTGCGGGCGTAAACATCGACAGCTACATCGGTCTGCTGGTTGCGCTGTTTATTCTGTACAGCGGTGTTAAGACATTTCGGGAGAGCCTTACTCCCCTGCTTGGCACAAAGCCCGACAAGGAGTTTGTGCGCGAGATAACCGCAAAGGTAGAGAGCTACGAGGGTATTGTGGGCACGCACGATTTGATAGTTCACGATTACGGTGTGGGAAATCTGATAATCTCCATGCACGCGGAGGTGCCTATGCAGATGGATTTCAACTCCGCGCATGAGCTTATCGACAAGGTTGAGGACGACCTCAAAAAGACATACAAGTGCCTTGTGACGATACACATGGACCCTGTTGCTGTGAACGATGAAAAGACCATGGCGGTCAAGGCGCAGGTGGCAGAGATAGTCAGAAGTATCGACGAGAGAATGACCATACACGATTTCAGAATGACCGACGGCAAGGACAGGGACAATCTTATCTTTGACATTGTGGTGCCGTTCGGGCTGAAAATGACAGACGCGCAGGTGCGCGAAAACGTTTCAGCAAAGGTATCTGCGCTTGATAAGGCATACTGCTGTGTGATAAACATTGACAAGGACTATGCTTGATTCGTCAAAAAAGCTCGTTCATTTTTGTGCAACATTTACACAATCTTTACTTGACAAATACTACATCTTGTGTTATTATAATCTTACATTCACAAAATGTACCGAGAATTTTGGAGAGAGGTTGTTAAAAATGGTTAGTGTTAATGTAATAAACGGTAAGCTTTCGCAGGCGGAGATAAATGCATATATAAACAGAGCGCATGAACTCTACCCTGAAAAGACTATCGAATCTATTGATCTGAAGCTTGACGGCGATTTCGTTGATGTTGACTATCATTTTGCTGATGTTCCGTTCCAGAGGATAAGGAGGATCACAGGCTACCTCGTTGGCACTCTGGACAGATTCAACAACGCAAAGAGAGCTGAGGTTCAGGACAGAGTTAAGCACGGCGTTGCTGACAACAGGATCAAGCAGACAGTTACAAAGGCAAGCTGATTCTTTTTGGAGTTATGAAAAATCAAAGGACACCTTTTCGGGTGTCCTTTTAGTTTTTCAGATGTAAGATGTAAGAGGTAAGAGATTTTTGCGTTTAACAACAAAAGCTGCCACTTGATGTGACAGCTTTTAATCATTGATGTAACCTATTTATTAGAGGTCTACCTTGAAGTCCTCAGCGCCCTTGCCTGCTACAGTGTAGTAAGCTGCGTTGTCCTCAGGCTTAACGTATACAACTACGTTTGTTGCAGTCTTCTTGGTCTTTGCCTTGTAGTCAGCCTTTGCAGCCTCTACAACAGCCTTCATTTCGATGTCCTTGCCGTTGTACTGGAGAACTACCTTGTCGCCTGTTTCCTTCTTTGCTGCTGCCTTCTTTGCAGGAGCCTTCTTAGCTGCTGGCTTCTTTCCTGCTGCCTTCTTAGCTGCAGGCTTTGCTGCTGCCTTCTTCTCGGTAGCTGCTGCCTTTACCTCTTCAACCTTCTTCTCAACCTTTGCTGCATCTGCAGCTGCGTTCTTCTTTACTGCCATTTCAATACACTCCTTATCTGTTGTTTGAATTACTTGTTTACGATGTCCTTAAGAGCCTTGCCTGCCTTGAATGCAGGAACCTTCTTTGCTGCGATGTGGATCTTCTTCTTTGTCTGTGGGTTGATAGAATCCTTTGCAGCTCTCTGTCTAACCTCGAATGCGCCGAAGCCAGAGATAGAAACCTTCTCGCCCTTTGCAAGTGTATCTGTAACAGTACCGATAACTGCGTCAAGAGCCTTCTCGGCATCCTTCTTGGTGTAACCGCCCTTCTTTGCGATAGCGCTGAGCAATTCTGCCTTTGTCATTTTCATTACCTCCATTTTGTTTTAAGTCGTTAGGTCTTTGCTACGGTCATATTATAACCTATTTACGCGCTTTTGTCAAACTTTGCGTACTATATTTGTAGCTTTACATAAAAATATGCACAAATTTCCGCAGATTATTTGTGCTTATTCACACAATATTTAAACAAAGTGCGTATCGCGTGCAGCGGTTGTGCTTTGCATTTGCCATTTTCTCCGCTTTATCGGGCGTTTTTTGACACACCGCGACAGCGCGAAAATATTTGAATAATCATTGACCTTATTCATTTGAAATTTACAAAAAGAAAAAGCTCTTCTGTTTTCAGAAAAGCTCTTTCGGTTTCGTTTCAGATAATAAATTTCTTCGCCTTGTTGACGATACTGCGGTCGTTTTCGTAGGCAAGCACCTTGCCTGCTCTGCCTATCTCGACCCAGCGTATCTCGGCTATCTCGTCCTCCTGCGGACGATAATCGGTATTCTTCGCCCTGCCGATAAAGTAGACTACGTTCTTTTGTGTGTCCTTTTTGGGAGAATAGGTAACGATCTCACGGAATGTCGTGTCAAGGTTTACATCAATACCCGTTTCCTCCATTATCTCACGCTTGGCGGTCTCCTCCTCGGTCTCGCCTTCCTCTACGTGTCCTTTCGGAAACGACCAGTGCCCACTGTTGATATGCTTGATAAGCAGTATCTCGGTGTTGCCGTGATATTTCCTGTAAACTATCGCACCACAGGATTTTTCATGCATCATTTTCGCAACTGTCCTTTCGTTATTCGATATATTGTTACAATTATACCACACTTTCTCCGTTTTGTCTACCGATTAGACAAAAATATCTTGAAACTATTTATCCGAGTGTGTGATAAAGCGTTATCGGCGCTGTCAGGAAAGGGCTGTTTCTTACCTCTTATCTCTTACTTCTTACCTCTAAAAGAAAAAGCCCCCGAATTTTCGGGGGACAGAATTTTGCGTATTACTCTTCAACCTTTGCTTCGATATACTTAACGATATCGCCGACGGTCTTGATATTCTCAACGTCCTCATCGGGTATTTCGATATCGAAATTTTCCTCAATGCTCATAACGAGGTCTACAACGTCGAGAGAATCAGCACCGAGATCGTCCTGGATATTAGCTTCCATAGTAACCTCGTTCTCGTCAGCGTCGAGCTGGTCAACGATAATGCTCTTAATCTTATCAAATACCATTTTATTTTCCTCCGTTTCAATTACTTATTTATCAGAAAGTGAAGGCTCGTCAAACTCCCCCACAATTCTAAACTTATTATAGCGTTCATTTATCAATTCGTCAAGCCCTTTTTTCAATTTTCTTTCAAGAGCCTTGGAAATATACGAACTTATGTTGTTTGCGGTCAGCTGCGCGTCGTTATGCGCACCTCCCGGTGCCTCTTGTATGACAGCATCGCACACGCCAAGCTTAACGAGGTCGCCCGCGGTTATCTTCATCAGATCGCACGCCTCGCGCTCTCTTGCGGCGTCTTTCCAAAGGATACTTGCAAAGCCTCGGGGTGAAATAACCGAGTACAGTGCATTTTCCAGCATAGCAAGCTCGTCGCACACTGCGAGTGCCAGCGCGCCGCCCGAGCCGCCCTCGCCCAGCACGATAGAGATTATCGGGGTTTTGAGGGTCATAAACTCCATAAGGTTTTTGGCGATAGCCTCGCCTTGTCCTCTTTTTTCCGCATCTACTCCGCAGAACGCGCCTGCGGTATCGACAAGGCAGATAACCGGTCTGTGGAACTTTTCAGCCTGTTTTGCAAGGCGCAGAGCCTTTCTGTACCCCTCGGGGTGAGGCATACCGAAGTTGCATTTCTGGTTCTCGGCTAAATCCCTGCCCTTGACCTGTGCTATTACGGTGACGGGAGTGCCTTTGAAATAGGCAATTCCGCCCATTATTGCGCCGTCGTCGCCGAAAAGCCTGTCGCCGTGCATCTCCATAAACCTGTCAAAAATCATCGGGATATAGTCATTTACGGTAGGTCTGCCTTTATGCCTTATTATATCAAGGCGCTGGCTCGCTGTAAGCTCGCTCACTTTTTAGGCACCTCCCCCGTATAGTTATGCATTCTCAAGATATGCGAAAGCACTCTGCGCATTCGCGTTCTGTCGACTATCATATCGACAAAGCCGTTTTCGAGCATAAACTCTGCGGACTGGAAATCATCGGGGAGCTTTTGCTTGATAGTTCCCTCGATAACGCGTCTGCCCGCAAAGCCGATAAGCACCTTTGGCTCGGCGATAATGATGTCACCAAGTGATGCGAACGACGCAGTAACGCCGCCTGTGGTAGGGTCGGTCATAACTGCGATATACAGCTGACCTGCCTCGTTATGTCTTGCGACTGCGCCGCTGGTTTTTGCCATCTGCATAAGCGAGACGATACCCTCCTGCATTCTCGCGCCGCCCGATGCGGTAAACGCGATAACGGGGAGTTTCTTTCTCGTTGCATACTCAAACGCTCTGGTTATCTTCTCGCCCACGACGCTTCCCATTGACGCCATCATAAAGTTGGAATCCATAACGATTATGACGGTATCCTTGCCGTATATTTTCGCTCTGCCCGTAAGCACGGCATCTTTAAGACCTGTCTTTTCGCGCAGGGCTATCTGCTTTTGCTCGTAGCCGGGAAAATCTATGGGGTTTTTGGATATCATAGTTCGGTCGAACTCTCTGAAGCTGCCCTTATCGACAGTTATATCAAGTCTTTCCCTTGCGCTCAGGCGCGAATGGTAATTGCAGTTGGGGCAGACCTTGCCATTTTTGTTGAATTCCTCCGAAAGAGTGACGCTTCTGCATCTGGGGCATTTAAACAGCAATCCCTTGGGGATATCGGTCTTTTTCTTATCGTCCTCGGTCTGATCTGCATTGAACCTGACCTTGACCATTGAGAACAGATCCTCAAGCATCAGCTATTACTCCTCTCTTTGCTTTAGTATATCAACTCTGTTTAAAAATGCGTTATCGTAATTACCCTCTATAAACTCGGGTCGTCTTATCAGCTTTAGCTGGAAATCGACGTTGGTGTTCACGCCCTCGACGATGAACTCGCTCAGAGCCCAGGTCATTTTGGCGATTGCCTCCTGTCTGTCCTTACCGTGAACTATCAGCTTGCCTATCATTGAATCGTAGTAGGGCGGTATTTCGTAGCCCTGGTAAACGGCGGTGTCGACTCTGACACCAAAGCCTCCCGGGATAAACAGTGAACGTATCGTTCCGGGTGAGGGACGGAAGCCCTGCTCGGGGTTCTCGGCATTTATGCGGCACTCTATCGCGTGACCTGTAATCTTCACGTCCTCCTGCTTTATGCTCAAATGCTCGCCCTGCGCGATAAGCAGCTGCTGCTTTACAAGGTCAATGCCTGTTACCTGCTCGGTTATCGGGTGCTCGACCTGTATTCTGGTATTCATCTCCATAAAGTAGAAGTCGCCGTTTTTATCGACAAGGAACTCTATCGTACCTGCGTTGCGGTAGCCGCAAACTCTGGCTGCGGTGCAGGCTGCTTTGCCCATTTTTTCGCGAAGCCGGGGTGTCATGAAGCTTGCTGGAGACGGAGCCTCCTCAAGAACTTTCTGATTACGTCTTTGCATAGAGCAGTCGCGCTCGCCGAGGTAGATAACGTCGCCGTAGTTATCGGCAAGAATCTGTATCTCGATATGCTTTGGGTCGACGATGAACTTTTCCATATAGACCTCGTCGTTTCCGAAGCAGGCAAGAGCCTCCTGCCGTGCGGCAGTCATCTGCTTTTCAAGCTCGCTTTCCTCGTTGACAATGCGGATGCCGCGCCCTCCGCCGCCTGCGGAAGCCTTTATCAGCACGGGGTAGCCCAGCTGTGCGGCAAGCGATTTAGCCGCGTGGATATTTGAGATAGCGCCGTCAGAGCCCATAATTACGGGCACGCCGTTTTCTTTCATCGTTTCCTTTGCCTGTGCTTTATCGCCCAGCATCTCGATAGAGGTAGCGCGCGGTCCGATAAAGGTTATGCCGCACTTTTCGCAGGTGCGCGCAAAGGACGCGTTCTCGGACAAAAAGCCAAAGCCGGGGTGGATAGCATCTGCGCCCGTTATCTCACACGCGGAGATTATCGCACGCATATTGAGGTAGCTGTCCTTGCTCGGCGCAGGACCTATGCACACAGCCTCGTCGGCTATCATAGTGTGCAGGGCGTTCTTGTCGGCGGTCGAATAGACAGCGACAGTCTGAATGCCAAGCTCACGGCAGGCACGGATTATTCTTACAGCTATTTCGCCGCGGTTGGCGATAAGGACTTTCTTGAACATAACTTACACCTTTATTTCAAAGTTTTATGCTTATTTTATTGCAAAGGTTATCTCCGCTGAAACTGCTTTCTTTCCGCCGACGGTAGCAACTGCTTTGCCGACGCCGATAGGTCCTTTGACTTTGAGTATCTCGACCTCTATCTCAAGAGTGTCGCCCGGCAGCACTTGCTGTCTGAACTTGCAGTTGTTTATGCCGCCGAAAAAGCCTATCTTTCCCTTGTTCTCCGGCAGCGAAAGAAGCGCTACTGCGCCTGCCTGTGCGCACATCTCGACCATAAGCACGCCCGGGGTCACGGGGTACTGCGGGAAATGTCCCTTGAACCAGAAATCGTCGGCTTTTATGTACTTTGTTGCCTTTACGCGCTTGCCCACCTCAAGCTCGTTTATCTCGTCTATCAGCAGAAACGGGTCGCGGTGTGGGATAACTTCCATTATCTGCTCTTTATTCATCACTACTGCCATTTTCATTCTCCTTGGTCTGTGAGTCGTTACCGTCTTGTTCATCAGTTTTGCCGTCAGGCTTTTCTGCGGCTTTTTTAGGCTTTTTGAGCTTTTCCTGCTTGATATACTCCGTACAGCCTGCGAGCATAAATATACTGCAAAGCACTGCGGGTGCGAACTGCATATACCGCCACGGCTCAAACTCAAGCTTTATTATCCAGTAAAAGACTGCTGGGATATAAAACAGAGAATACACCATGCAAAGCAGGTACAGCGGTGTTATCTTTTTCACGCGCACAAGGAAAAACAGCCCTGTCAGCGCCGTTTCAATGCCCAGCGCTATCCAGCCCGAGACCTCGTAGTTACGGTAGCCGTCACGGAAGATGACCATGAACGGTCCGAGCATCGAGAGTATCGACGACGGGCTTAAAAGCATTATCCATTTTATCAGCACGAACGCTGCCCACAGCATCAGGCAGGTCGCAAGCCTTTTTCTGACTTCGGTTTTCATTATCCGATCACCATTACTGTCTGGTCAAAGTCAACGGGGTCGCCACTTTGAACAAGTATCTTCTTAACCTCTCCGTCAAATTCGCTCTGCACCTCGCTCATCACCTTCATAGACTCGATGATGAAGATTGTGTCGCCCTTTTTGACCTGTGAGCCGACCTTTACAAACGGCTCGGAGTCGGGTGACGGTGCGGCATAGAATGTGCCGACGATCGGCGCTTTGACCTCATTGCCCTCTGCCTTTTCCTCTGCCTTGGGTGCTTCGGGTGCGGCTGCCTGCATCTGCGGCATTGGCGGCATAGGCGGCACCTGTGGAAATGCGGGTGCGGGGGGTGCGCAATGCACTCTGCCCTTTACGGTTATCCTTTTATCGCCGTCTGTTACGGTTATTTCGCCCAAATCGTTTTTCTTTACAAGCTCTGCGAGCTTTTTTACGGTATCCAGATCGAATGACTTATCGCTCATAGATATTAACTCCTTTGATAGATTATCGGGTGTTCAGCCCTCGTATTTCTTTATGCAGATAGTTGCGTTGTGTCCGCCAAAGCCGAGGGAGTTGGACAGCGCGCCTTTGATATCGACATTTCTGTTGCCGTCTGTTGCGTAGTCGAGGTCGCACTCGGGGTCGGGAGTGGTATAGCCGACAGTTCTGTGAACAAAGCCCTCCTTGACGGAAAGTGCTGTTACAACGGCTTCCATACCGCCTGCTGCGCCCAGCAGGTGTCCTGTCATAGACTTGGTGGAGTTGATGACTGTCTTTCTTGCAGCCTCCTCGCCAAGTGCGAGCTTGATAGCGATAGTTTCGTACTTATCGTTAAGACCTGTGGACGTGCCGTGTGCGTTGATATAGTTTATCTCCTCGGGCTTTAAGCCTGCCTCGGTGTACGCCATTTTCATAGCGTGTGCGGCAGCCTCGCCTGTCGGTGAAGGGCTGGTCATATGGTAAGCATCGCCCGTTGCGCCGTAGCCTGCTATCTCGGCAATGATGTTCGCGCCCCTTGCCTTTGCGTGCTCATACTCCTCAAGGCAGAGTATTCCGCAGCCCTCGCCCAGAACAAAGCCCTGTCTGTTGAGGTCAAACGGAGTTGATGCTTTTTCAAGCTCGGTGGCTCTTGAAAGAGCCTTCATATTGTTGAACGAGGACAGGCAGAAGCGTGAGATACAAGCCTCCGTACCGCCGCAGATAGCTGCGTCGAGGTAGCCGTCCTTTATCTTTCTGAAAGCCTCGCCGATAGCGTGAGTACCTGACGAGCAAGCGGTGGTGGTACAGAAGTTGTCGCCCTTGAAGCCTGTTTTCATAGAAACAGTACCCGCTGCCATATTTGCTATCATCATAGGAATGAAGAAAACGGACACCTTATCGGGCTTTACCTCAAACTTTCTTACCTCTTCCTCTGTAAGCAGCAGTCCGCCTATGCCGACGCCGATCATAACGCCGACTCTGTACGGGTCAAGGTCCTTGAGGTCGCTGCCTGCCATTTTAAGAGCCTGCTTTGTGGAGGCAAGTGCGAACTGGGTAAAGCGGTCCATTTTCTTGAGTTCTTTTTTCTCGACATCGGGTATCTGTGCGGGCGCGTCAAAGCCTCTGACGGTGCCTGCGAATTTAACGTCAAAATCAGAGGTATCGAACTGGTCTATCGCGGAAATGCCTATTTTATTTGCCTTGATATTTGCCCAGAACTCCTCGGTATTATTGCCAAGCGGATTTACTGTGCCAACACCTGTTATCACAACTCTTCTCATTTGCCATACCCCCGTTTTATCACATCATTATGCCGCCGGATATCTCTATTACCTGTCCGGTGACGTATCTTGAATCCTGCGATGCAAGGAAGGAAATAACTCCCGCTATATCCGATACCTCGCCAAAGCGCTTCATAGCTATCTGTCCCAGCATCATATTCTTCTGCTCGTCTGTGAGCTTATCGGTCATAGGTGTTTTGATAAAGCCGGGTGCTACTGCGTTGCAGGTGATTCCCCTTGAGCCAAGCTCCTTGGCAACAGTCTTTGTCATTGCGATTATCGCGCCCTTTGAAGCCGAATAGTTTATCTGTCCCGGGTTGCCGTAAACGCCCGCTACCGATGCAAGATTGATTATCCTGCCCGACTTTTGTCTCATCATTATATTGCCGACAAATTTGCACAAATTGAAAACGCTCTTTTGGTTGACTGCGATAACGCTGTCATACTGCTCCTCGCTCATTCTCGCCATAAGACCGTCGCGGGTGATGCCTGCGTTGTTTACGAGAACGTCGATAGAGCCAAAGCGCTCCTTTATCTGCTTTACTGTTTTCTCCACCTGCTCAAAGCTTGAAACGTCACAGATGAACTTTTCGCACTCTACGCCGAGTGCCTTTATATCGTCGATTATAGTATTGTTTTCAAACATTGCCTCGCTGATGTCATTCAGTGCGATATTATAGCCGTCCTTTGCGAGCCTTAAAGCGACTGCTGCACCTATACCCCTTGCAGATCCTGTTATCAGTGCTGTTGCCATTTAGAAATTCCTCCCTGTCAGATGTAAGATGTAAGAGGTAAGAGGTAAGAAAATGTGTCTTAACGTACTGTCAGACGACCTATGCCCTGCCTCTGACCTGCATATCTCTTTTTATTTTCCAAGCAGCTTATCTGCCTGTGCAAACATTTCTGTGATTATATCCTTTGCGGGTTTAACGTCCTTTATCATACCTGCTATCGCGCCGCAAAGGAACGAGCCTTCTTCAAGGTTGCCGTCCTGAACTGCCTTGCGCAGTGAGCCGAGCGTGAGCTGCTCGAATTCGTCGGGAGTAAGACTGCCGTCTCTTTCGCCCGATGCAAGCTTTTTTGTGAACTTTGTTCTCACGTTTCTGCACGGGTGACCTGTATATCTGCCCGTAACAACGCTGTCGGTATCCTTTGCCTTAACGACAAGCTCCTTGTATGTCGGGTGTATCTGACATTCCTCGGCAGCTAAAAACCTTGTGCCGACCTGTACGCCCTGCGCGCCGAGCATAAACGATGCTGCGACACCTCTGCCGTCTGCGATACCGCCTGCTGCGATAACGGGGATATTCACCGCATCGACCACCTGCGGAACGAGGCACATTGTGGTGTTCTCGCCGATATGTCCGCCCGACTCGGTACCCTCTGCGATAACTGCGTCAGCGCCTGCTCTTTCCATTCTTACAGCAAGAGCAACGGACGGAACAACGGGAACGACCTTAACACCCGCTTCCTTCCACGCAGCCATGAACTTACCCGGGTTGCCTGCGCCTGTGGTAACGACGGGTACCTTCTCGTCGATAACAAGCTGTGCAAGCTCCTCGGCATTAGGCGACATAAGCATTATGTTCACGCCGAACGGCTTGTCCGTCAGCGATTTGCAGCGCCTTATCTGCTCACGCAGATAGTCTATCGGTGCAGAGCCGCCTGCGATTATTCCAAGACCGCCTGCGTTTGAAACTGCTGCTGCGAGGGTGGACTCGGCTATCCAAGCCATACCGCCCTGAAAGATAGGATACTGTATTCCAAGAAGTTCTGTTATAGCACTTTTCATTGTCTTTCTCCTTAATACTCAAAAATCACCGCGCCGTAGGTGAGTCCGCCGCCGAAGCCGACAAAGCAGACCATATCGCCCTTGCATATCCTGCCTTCCTTTACTGCCTCGCAGAATGCGATAGGTATTGATGCAGACGAGGTATTGCCGTAGCGGTCGATATACATCGGGAACTTGTGCATGGGAACGCTGAGGTTCTTTGCAGCGGTCTCGATAATTCTGATATTTGCCTGGTGCGGAACGATAGCGTCAAGCTCATCGGGCTGCATTTCAAGCTTTTCGCAAGCCTTTGTCACAGCTTCGGGCAGCGCCCTTGTTGCGAACTTATACACCTCTTTGCCGTTCTGGTACAGATAGTGCGCCTTGGTATTGGGCATATCCATATCAAACTCTTCCTCGTTGATACGGAAAGCATTCTCTGACTTCAAGCCTCTTGCTGCGAGGTACTGTGCGCCGTTTCCGTCTGCGCCGAGGAAACTGGAGTAGAACGTCGCCGTCACCGAACAGCACGCAGGTCGTTCTGTCGGTGTAGTCAACAAACTTTGAAAGTTCCTCCGCTGCGACAAGCAGAACGTACTTTAAGCTGTGGTCGGTCTGCAAATATCTCTTTGCCATATCAAAGCCGTACACAAAGCCTGCGCACGCACAGTTGATGTCGATAGCCATTGAACCTATCGCGCCTATCTCCCTTTGGATAAGGCAGGCAAGCGACGGGGTGTAGTAGTCGGCAGTGACGGTCGTTGCGATTATCAAGCCTACGTCTTCAGCCTTTATGCCTGCATCGTCGAGAGCCTTCTGCGCAGCCTTTGCGCCGAGGTAATATGTAGGCTCGCCGTTTGTGATGTGTCTTTCCTTGATACCTGTTCTTTGTGTTATCCACTCGTCACTTGTTTCAACTATCTTTGCAAAGTCATCATTCGTTGCGATTATCTGCGGCACGTGCATACCTATGCCAGCCACTCTCACGCCTGTTGTTCTGTTTTCAGTCAATTTAAACTTACCTCCGTTTTTTTGCAAATATCTATTGTTAAAGTTGGATTTATATGCTATAATCTAATTACCGACGTCCCCCGCCTCTGTCGCGGCGGTGTCCTTTCGGGCTTTCGGCGGTGTCCTTTCGGGCTTTGCTCCGAGATAAATGTACTCGGTATCAAAGGATATGTAAAATCAGATTACAAATTCAATTTTACAGGGTGTTTTGCCCCACATTACCCAATCACCAATAATAATAATTATACTCCCTTTCGGATTTTCAATCAATAACAAATTATGAACAACGCTATGCGTTTTTAAACATTTGGGGAATTTTACACAGGAAAAACGGCGAAAATTAACGGATTATTACCGAATTTGAAAAACAAACGCAAAAGTTAAATCTGTAAACAAAGATTTCATTCCGCAGGTGCGGCTGATATATTTATTAAATGTAAGGAGAATTTTTATGGCAAAAAATGTGTTGTTGTTTTCGGGACAGGGCTCGCAGTATGTGGGCATGGGCAAGGAGCTTTATGACAGCTCGGACAGCGCAAGGGCTGTTGCAAAAACCGCCTGTGAGGTGCTTGGGTACGACATCTGCGGCATTATGTTCGACGGTCCCGATGAGGAGCTGAACAAGACCGCTAACTCACAGCCTGCGATAATGCTTTGCTCGCTTATGGCGCTTGAATGTGCAAAGGAAAAGGGCTTGCACTTTGACGGCGTGGCAGGTCACTCGCTGGGCGAATACGCGGCTATGGTCGCATCGGGCGTGGTAAGTGTACAGGACGGCTTTGCGCTTATCAAGGCAAGGGCTGCGGCTATGCAGAAGGCTGCTGACGACAACGACGGCGCTATGTACGCGATAATAGGACCGACACCGCAGGAGATAGAGAGCGCGTGCGAAAAGACCGAAGGGTATGTTGTGCCTGTAAACTACAACTCCCCTGTTCAGACGGTAATTGCAGGCGAAAGCACTGCGGCAGAGGCTGCGGGCAAGCTGATAAGCGAGACAAGCAGCGCAAAGCGCGTCAAGGTCGTTAAGCTCAACGTTTCCAGCGCGTTCCACTCAAAGCTGATGCAGTCGGCGGCAGACGAGCTTTTGGAATTTGCGAAGGGTATCACGTTCAAGCCCGCTGACAAGGAGTTTTACTCAAATGTTCTCGGCGAAAAGCTGACCGATTTTTCGGAAATGCCGCAGCTGCTTGCAAAGCACATTGTTTCGCCCGTTAAGTTCACAAACGAGCTGGCGGCGATGCAGGCTGCGGGCTACACCGATTACATAGAGCTGGGACCGGGCAAGGTGCTGACGGGGCTTGTAAAGAAAACGCTTGACGGCGTGAGGGCTGTCAATATCGAAAATGCCGACACGCTGGAAAAAGCGTTTGGTTAAAAACCGATGAAAGATGTAAGCTGCTTTCTTGCGGGCGCGGCGTGGCTTATGCTTGCACCTGCGGCGCTGATATATTGGCACAAAAGAACGCGCACGCCGTTTTTTCCTGCGTTTATCGCGCTGCCTGTGTGCTTTGCCGCATTTTTCTTTGCGGGTATCATACGCTCGGGCTTTGGCAGCATAAGCTTTGTATTGGCGTGCATACGCAACGGTCTGCTGTACGGCGTTTTTGAGGAAGGCGCAAAGTTTCTTGCCCTGCGCTTTGCGCTGATGGAATATGCCACCGCAAGCAATGCAGTCACATACAGTATCGGTCACGGCGCATATGAAAGCTTCGGCGCGGCGGTCTCCTGCTTTGCGCTTATCGGCAAAGGCACGGCAAGCCCGTATATCCTTCCCTTGAATCTGTGGGCAGTGACCGAGGGTACGCTTTCCTGCGCCGCAGTTACAGTCATCATAGTTTACGGCATACGCACGAACAAATCAAGGTATACGCTGCCTGCCGCTATCGCTCTGCACGCTGTATCAAACGCAGCAGGACATATGTTTATCACGCCTGTTGCGATAACGCTGCGCAGTCTGCAGACCGCAGGCGAGTGCTATGCAGCTTACCGTTTAGAAAACAGAGATAAGAAGTAAGATGTCAGAGCTTGGGCTTACAGTTTTCTTACCTCTTACCTCTCACATCTTACATCTATTAGGAGGTCAGCTATGAAAAGGACAGACTACATTTCTTGGGACGAATATTTTATGGGCGTGTCGCTTCTGGCGGCACAGCGCAGCAAGGACCCTAACACACAGGTCGGTGCGTGCATAGTTTCGCAGGACAACAAGATACTCTCCGTAGGCTACAACGGTATGCCCGCAGGCTGCAGCGACGACGAGATGCCGTGGGAGCGCGAGGGCGAGATGCTTGACACAAAGTATGCGTTTGTCTGCCACGCAGAGCTTAATGCTATCCTCAACAGAGGACAGACCTCTCTTAAAGGCGCAAAGCTGTATGTTTCGCTTTTCCCGTGCAACGAGTGCGCAAAGGCGATAATCCAAAGCGGCATAAGCGAGATAATCTACTGCGAAAACAAGTACGCAGGCACTGACGGCGTAAAGGCGAGCATGAAGATGTTTGAAATGGCAGGCGTGAAGATGACGCAGTACCGCGCAAGCGGCAGAAAAATAACGATAGAGGTGTAAGGACAATGCAGAGAAAATACGCACTTTTGGGCGGAAAGCTGGGGCACACGCTCTCTCCGCCGATACACCAAAGGCTTTTTGAGCTAAAGGGCAGAGAATTTGAATACACCCTGATAGAATCCGAGCCGAGCGAGCTTGAAGGCAGAAAGGGCGAGCTTGCGGCGCTTGCGGGGTACAATGTGACGATACCGCACAAGCAGGCGGTCATCGGCTTTATGGACAGGCTTGACGATTCGGCAAAGCGCTACGGCGCGGTCAACTGCGTGGACAACAAAGGCGGTGCTTCGGTCGGCTACAACACCGACTGCGACGGCTTTCTGCGCTCGGTGAGGGCAGAGGGCGGCAGGCTTGATGGAAATGTTCTTCTGCTCGGCGCGGGCGGTGTCGGCAGAATGATGGCTATTGAGGTCTGCCTTGCGGGCGGGCGGCTGACCATGGCGGTGCTTGAAAGCTTTATGGCACAGACCGAAAAGGTCAGGGAGGATATACTCGCGCTCGTGCCGAGTGCGCAGGTGCGCATAGTATCTATCGGGAATATCCCCGATGAGCATTTTGACACGCTGATAAACGCAACTCCCGTGGGAATGTACCCAAAGTGCGATGCCTGTGCGGTCACGGACGAGGTGATCGCAAACGCTGATTTCGTATTCGATGCGATATACAACCCAAAGGAAACGCTTTTGATACAAAAGGCAAAGGCGATGGGCAAAAAGGCGGTCGGCGGTATGGCGATGCTCGTATGGCAGGCGGTGTCGGCGCACGAGATATGGGACGGCGACAGCTACACCGATGAGCAGGTGCAGGCGATAATCGACGAGATGTATCAAAAGGTCGAGAGGGATTTCAAATGATGAAAAGTGTGTTTCTGTGCGGCTTTATGGGCTGCGGAAAGTCAACTGTCGGCAAGGTCGCGGCAGGTATGCTGGGTATGCAGTTTATCGACCTTGACGAATTTATCGAGCAGCAGGAGGGAATGACTATCCCCGTGATATTCAGCAAAAAGGGCGAGAAGTATTTCCGAAAGTGCGAAACAGAGGCTATCGCGCAGTTTGAGGGACACTCTGCCGTGGTCGCAACGGGCGGCGGCGCACTTTTGCGCGAGGAAAATGCCGCAGCGGCGCAAAAGGCGGGCAAGGTCATTTTTATCGACACGGATTTTGACACCTGCTACGAGCGCATCAAGGACGACCCGCACCGACCTATCGCGTACAACTCCACGAAAGAGCAGCTGCGGGAAAGATTTGAGCAGCGCAGACCGCTATACCTTGCGCACTCGCAGTTCACACTCAACGGGGCGCTCTCCCCTGCGCAGATGGCGGCGGAGATAAAAAAAATAGCAATAAAAAAATAAGAAAGGGGAAACAAAAATGAAAGTAAAAAGCAAAATAAAAAGGGCATTGTTTATTGTAATGGGAGCGGCTATGCTGCTTGCAGGGTGCGGCGACGATTCAAGCGGAAAGTCTGAAAGTCAGCTTTATGAGGAAGAGTTTGCGACAGACAAGTTCGACAGCTACATTGTGTATAAGGTCGGCGACGAGCTTGACGACAGCCGGTACAACGATCTGTCAAGGGCGCTGGAAAATCGGCTTGACAACGCTTGCAGTGACAAAAAGCAGGACCACTTTTCCCAGTCGCGTCAGACGCAGACAAATACTGCGGAAAAGACGGTGACAATCTATTTCAACAACACCAAAAAGGTGACGCAGGATTATTTGCAGGCGACTGCCTCGCCAAACCTCGTTGAGATACGCAAGGGTGACAAGCCTGACGGCGAGGTCGTGGTGACAAACGAACATATTCTTGATGCGTATGCGCAGCCCGACGGCGGCAACTGGGTAGTTATGCTTGAATTTACTCCGCAGGGCAGGGAGATATTCAAAAAGACCGCGCAGGAGCTTGGCGGCTCGATTGTACCCGTGACTGTCTGGATAGACGGCAAGGCGCAGGACGTTAAGCTGATGACCGAGCCCAAGATGTACGGAAACGCGATAGTTACGGGCAGCTTTGACGAGCAGGCAGCGAAAAAGTTCGCTTTGCAGCTGCGCAGCGGATATCTGAACAACAAGCTATCCGTTGATGTCTGCGTGCTGAACAAGAACAGGGCATAAACAACAAAACCGACCACGGGCACGCCGCTGATAAAAAATTATTTGTCCTTTTTGTAATATTGTGCTGAAAAATGCGTCTATTATAATATAAGTATATCAGTACCAGCACTGACCCAAGCATAAAGATTTTTAAGGAATTACTGTTATACTGCATTTCAAGACAGAATTTTTCAAAAAAACAGGAGGACACAAAAATGAAAATCAGGTTTAAGGCGGTTTTGACAACAGCACTCGCGGCAGCTTTGCTTCTGACGGGCTGCAGCAGCGATTCCGACAAGCCCTTGGAGAGCCAGTACGACAGCCACATCACGTTTGCGGTGGAGGGAACGAGCAGCGAAAAGGAACTGACAGAGGTCGCAAAGCAGCTTGAACAGCGCATTGAGAGATGTTTCGGGAATAAAAACAGCAGCTGCTCCAATGTTGAACATCAGATGCAGACCAACCACGATGACAAGACGGTGACTATTTATTTCAACAACACGGCAAACCTGTCGTCACAGTTCATGGAGTTCACCGCTTTGCCGAACAAGGTCGAGATGAGAAAGGGCGACAAGCCTGACGGCGAGCTTGTTCTGACCGAAGACGAGATAAATAATGCGCAGCGCGTAAATTTGGTTGATCATGAAACGGGCAAAGAGCAATTGGAATTGAGAATGGAGCTGACAGACGAAGGCAGTGAAAAGTTCAAAGAAGCGACAACTGAGCTTGCGCAAACACGCGGAACCATTACGATATGGCTTGATGGAAAGGCTGTTAACTCGCCAAGAGTGAATGAGCCTATCACCGACGGTACGTGCTTAATTTCAGGCATTGAAGACGAGCAGAAGGCTTTGGAGCTTGGATACAGGCTGCGCTCCGGATATATCGAGAACAAGGTGACTGTCAAGGAATGCAATCTGCATAACACAACAGAATCGGCTGAATAAAACAACAAAACCGACTGCGTAAAAACAGTCGGTTTTCTTATTGTCATATTTACTTTAGGTGCGGTTTATAAATGTCGTTAATGTTTTTTGCTTTTGTCCTTTTTCTCGGTTTTCTCCGTGCCGAGCTTGATAACGCCGTCCTCGATAAGCTCCAGAGCGCACTCGACGATATCGGGGTCAAACTGCGTACCCGAATTCTTTTTAAGCTCCTGCTTTATCACATCGGGGCGCAGGTGTGGTCGGTAGCATCTGTCGGAATTCATAGCATCAAGCGCATCGGCAACGCAGATTATTCTTGCGTACAGCGGGATATTCTCGCCCTTGAGCTTTTTGGGGTAGCCCTTGCCGTCGTATCTTTCGTGGTGATACAGCGCGCCCTCGACTATGCCGCCTATTGAGGTGAAATCCTCAAGGGCTTTGCCGCCGTAGGTGGTATGACCCTGCATTATCTTGAACTCCTCGTCGGTGAGCCTTGCGGGCTTGGTGAGTATCATATCGGGTATTCCGATCTTTCCGCAGTCGTGCATAAGCGCGATATATCCGAGGTTTTTGACCTCTGTTTCGTGCAAGCCCATTTTCTCGGCGATTTTTTGGGTATAGTATGAAACTCTCGTTGAGTGACCCTTGGTATACGGGTCTTTGGCATCGACAAGGTTTGCAAAGGTATTCATAGCCTGCGCGATTATATTATCCTTGTTGCGCTCGTTGCGCTCATAGCTTGCTTCTCTTATTCTGTAAAGGACATACGCCACGACAGACGTACACCACACGATAAACAGCACCATTATTGCCCAGAATGTGAAATAGTGCGTTATCGGCTTATCCTTACAGCCTGTGAACTCGTACTGTTCAAGCTTCATCAGTCCGTCGGAGATGATGACCGCACCGAATGAAACGTCCTGACCCTGCGGTATGGGGTCTACCTTTTCGCCCGCGGTGAAGATTATCTTGCCGTCCTCGAATTTATAGTCGCCGTTCCAGTAGCTGTCAACGATGATATCCTTCTTTTCGGGGACGTCGATGGTTATCTTCCACTTGATGATGTCATAATCGGTATTATTGCGCACGGTAGTATCGTACTGCGCGCCGTAGTTCTGGTTCGCCGTACCCTCGTCATTGACCCAGTATTTAGAGAGAATGGTATTTACGGTATAGTCACTGGAGCCTTGCGGCTTTGTGGCATCTATTTTCACGGTGAACGGAGTATCCGAGTCGCGCTCGACCTTAATACTGAGTGCGATAAAAGCGCCTGCAAGCACTAACAGTGTTATAAGCAGCACAAACACGCCCTTATGGAAATGCTTTTTCACACGGCTCACTCCTTTAGATGTAAGATGTAAGAGATAAGAGATAAGACACTTTTCCCTACTCCATTAGTATATTATAGCACAGCCTGCTGGCGAGTGTGTTAATGATTTATTAAATTAACAAAAGAGGTCACCGTATTGCAACCTCTTTTAACATTAACGTTATTATTCAGCCTTTTCGGCGGCAAGAGACTTATTCCCGTCATTATAGCACTCAAACACCTTTTCGGTATTTGCTTTATCCTCGGGCTTTTGCCTGGTTATCAGCGAAACTATCGGCACGATGACAAGTCCGAAGAGCATAGCGAACGCGCCTGCGTTTATCGGCGAGGCAAGGCTCAGACCGCCCAGTGTCTGCGGCAGGTCGAGGTTACCCCATTTGAGCGTATAAAGGCACATATGCACTGTTGTGATACCCACGCCGCAGACAAAGCTTGTCATTACAGCGGCTTTGGTAACGCCCTTCCAGAACAGACCGTACATGAACGGTGCAAGGAACGCGCCTGCAAGCGCGCCCCACGAGATAGACATCAGCGTTGAGATGACTGTCTGCGGATTTTCGAGGGTGAATATCGCGATGACCACTGATATGATAAGGAACGCCGCGATAAGTGCGCGCATCGTTTTAAGCTCTTTCTTTTCGTCCATATTCTTTGAAAGAGGCTTGATGAGGTCTATCGTGAGTGACGAGCTTGATGTCAGCACAAGTGACGAAAGAGTTGACATTGATGCTGAAAGCACCAGCACGATGACGATGCCGAACAGCAGGGTCGGGAGCTTTTCCATCATATGCGGAACTATCGCGTCAAAGCCTTCAACGGGGCTGCCCTTTGCGTCTGCGTTCATAAACAGCTTGCCGAAGCCGCCGAGGAAGTAGCATCCGCCTGCGACTACGACTGCGAAAACGGTCGATACTATCGTTCCCGTTTTGATAGACTTATCGTCCTTGATAGCGTAGAATTTCTGCACCATCTGCGGAAGTCCCCAGGTACCCAGTGAGGTGAGGATAACGACTCCCACAAGGTTTATCGGGTCGGGTCCGAACAGCGTATTGAGCGTACCCGTATTGCCCTTTGCATCGGGCATTTCTCCCATAAGGTCAAGCGACTCCGAAAGTCCGCCGTGTTCGCCAAGCACCGCAAACACGACTGCCACGATACCTACCAGCATTATTATTCCCTGGATGAAATCGTTCAGCGCGGTCGCTTTATATCCGCCCAGTATCACGTAGATAGCGGTGAAGATAGCCATTCCGAGTATGCAGTATTTATACGGTATGCCGTAGCCTTTTTCAAACAGCCTTGAAAGACCGTTATACACCGATGCGGTATATGGGATTAGGAAGATAAAAACTATCAGCGCCGAGACTATCTTCAGCGTTTTGGAATTGTAGCGCTTTTCAAAGAACTCCGGCATAGTCTTTGCCTCGATATGCTTTGTCATTATTCTTGTGCGCTTTCCAAGTATCACCCACGCAAGCAGCGAGCCGATAACTGCATTTCCTATGCCGACCCACGTTGCTGCCACGCCGTAGCTCCAGCCGAACTTACCCGCATAGCCTACGAATATTACCGCCGAAAAATACGACGTTCCGTATGCAAACGCCGTGAACCACGGTCCTATGCCGCGTCCGCCCAGCACAAAGTCATTTACGCTTGCGGACTTCTTTTTGTAGTACACGCCGATGCCTATCATCAGCGCAAGGTACGCCACAAGGACTATCCATCTCAATACCAACAAAAACACCCCTGATTGTGAATATTTTCGGGCAAACGCACATATACTGATAATGTAAGCACCGCACACCGCTAAGCTCTTTATCGGTTTAATGCTTTTGTGCTTTTATGCTTTTACCCAATAAAGCATTTTCAAGTATACATTATAAAAGGGTAAAAGTCAATGTACTTTTTTAACAAATACGCCGCGCACTTTCCGTCGATTTTACACATTTCTCCGTATTTGCTAATGCCGAAACACGCGCAGACAAGCGGTTTTGACCGACCCTGCGCAGCGGCTCTCAAAAAAGTAAAAAAAATGCTTGACAACACTGCCCTGTTGTGATATAATAATTAAGCACCAATTTGGTGAGCATATCGCGGGATGGAGCAGCTCGGTAGCTCGTCGGGCTCATAACCCGAAGGTCGTAGGTTCAAATCCTGCTCCCGCAACCAGCGTAGATACGCCGTTTGAGGCAACTCAAGCGGCGTATTTTTTGTCCAAAAAACCGCTTTCAGGACACCTTCAGGACACATTTTTCAGAAACCTGTTTTTGATTTTCAAAATGCGCAGATAAAGGATTCTTGACTAGTTTCATATCTTCCTGATGCGGTCTGATAAACACAGCCGAGATTTTTCATCTCGGCTTTATTTATGTACTTTAATATTATCATACTATATATTATGTAAATGAAATAGTCGCACTCGTTGCCTTTTTCTTTCTCTCGAAATTTCACTTGCTTTTTTGTGAATTATTGTACCGAAGGACTTGACAAAGTTTTATTTTTATGATATTCTATGCCGGACTCAACACTTCGCCAAGGCAGTTTGACCCTGAAAGTGGATTGAACAATAATCCTAAGAAAAATGGTTCATGGAGGAAGAAGAAATGACAAAGAAACTTGTGTTTATTGCTATGTATCGTGCTCTCGATTGTTTATATGAGGAAACTCAAAGAGAAGATCTGGGAAACTATCTTAGTGAATCTAACCCTTATCTCTTTACCGATCGCAAGTCTGCAGATCCCGCAGTCTTCGCTGGATTCAGTAACTATTTTGATAGCATTTATACCATTGATGATGTATCAGTCGAAGAAGGCTACTCATTCGTCAAAAAATATCTTAGCTCCGAGCACTTGTCGTATTATGGAGATTTTGTGTCTATTTTTGATGATATTAGCTTAGAAGAGTGGATAGATTTATGTAGCATTATCGAAAATGAAGAAGCTAAATAAGAAGCAAGAATAAAACTATAATCGGCTCTGCGAAAAAAACTCTGTAAATTCAAAAACTGTGATAAAAAACGTTATTGCTGGAGCGGCTTAAAAAGTCGCTCCGATTTTTTACAGTATAATT
>OMXI01000034.1 GCA_900314975.1 uncultured Eubacteriales bacterium
AAGCATTAAAAGGTTTAGGAAGGGGGTCTGGGGGAGAACCCTTCTCCAAAAGGGTTTCCCCCAGCTGCTCGACAAGCGTACCCCGACAAATTCTGATTTAGAGCAGGAGGAAAGTATGAATTTTAATGTCAGCCTTAAACGCGTCGTTGACGACTCGTACGACATAGAGATCGGCTACAGCCTTTGTGGACGCCTTGTAAGCGACCTGCAGGCAGGTCTTGTGGGCAGCAGAAAGCGCCTTGCCGTGATAACCGACGATACGGTCGAAAAGCTGTACGCGGGCGAAATGCTGCAAAAGCTTGCTGATGCGGGCTTTAATGCGCAGCTGTTCGTTATCCCAAGCGGCGAGAAGTCAAAGACGAGGGCGATGAAAGAGTACCTTGAGGACTCGATGCTTGAAAAGGGCTTCAGACGCGACTGCGCAGTAATCGCGCTCGGCGGCGGTGTCGTTACCGACCTTGCGGGCTTTACCGCAGGAACTTTCGGCAGAGGCGTGCCGTTTGTAAACTACGCTACCACGCTGCTTGCAGCGGCTGATGCGTCGGTGGGCGGCAAAACTGCCGTAGATACGCCGCTTGCGACAAATCTTATAGGTATGTTCAATCAGCCGAAAAAGGTGTACATAGACATATCCACATGGAAAACGCTGCCGAAAGAGCAGCTTTCAAGCGGTCTTGCGGAGACGATAAAGCACGGCTGCCTCGGCGATAAAGAGCTTTTTGAGTACCTTGAAGAGAATATCGAAAAGGTGTTTGAGTGCGACGCGCAGGTGTGCGAGTTCATTTCGCAGCACAACTGCGAGGTCAAGTACAAGGTCGTGATGCAGGACGAGCGCGAAAGCGGTCTGCGTGAGGTGCTCAACCTCGGGCATACGGTCGGCAGAGCGATAGAAACTGTTTCCGATTATAAGCTGCTGCACGGACAAGCCGTTGCAATAGGGCTTTGCGCGCAGGCAAGGCTCGGTGAAAGGCTCGGGTTTATCTCAGATGAAAACGTGCGCAGGGTGGAAAGCCTTTGCCAAAGGGCGAAACTGCCGACAAAGATACCCGATTATATTGACAGGGAAAAGCTGCTTGACAAGCTCTACACCGACAAAAAGGTTCGTGACGGCAAGCTGAGGTTCGTTTTCCAGAAGCAGATAGGCGAGATGATGTGCTTTGGCGAAAACGAGTACGGCAAGGAAATAAGCCGCGAACAGATTGCGGATGTATTAAGTGAGATGTAGGATCGGATGTCAAAATCAAAGTATAATAAGCGTCTTAAAGCGCATATCAAAAAAGAAAAAGACGAAATGAAAAGCAGGCTCAAAGCCAAGCGTATCTGTATGTGGATGGTGCTGGTTTTCGAGGCGTTTCTGATAATTGTATCGTTGGTCGATGTCGCAAAGGCGCAGAGATCCGAGTGCAGCGCATCTGCATATGCCGTGGTTACAGACAAAGAGGTCGTAACGGGCGGCAACCACTATATCAAGACCTTGCTGACGATAGATGTTGAACAGGGCAGCGATTTCAGCCTTGATGTAATCAAAAGCAGAGGCTCGGATCACGAGAAAGGCGACAGGATACTGATACACTATGACCCCTACGATCACAGTAATTATTATCTCGGCGGAGATCTGGAATACTTCACAAATGCAAGGATAGTCCTTATCGTGCTTTCTGTGGTGATGGGGATAGTGTGCGTGTGCGTCATAAGAGCAGTTTTGAATGAAAAGAAAAAACAGAAACAATGGAGAAACGAACACAATGGTAGTTACTATAGTTCCTAAAAAACTCAAGGGTGAGGTAAGCGTTCCGCCGTCAAAAAGCGTGGCGCACAGACTTGTGATAGCCGCGGCGCTTTCAAAGGGAACAAGTACGGTAAGCAATTTAAGCTTTTCAAAGGACATAACCGCGACAATAAACGCTATGCGCTCGCTTGGCGCGGCGATAGATGTAAACGGCGATACAGCGGTGATAAAGGGCATTGACACCCCGCCGGAAAAAGCGGTCATAGACTGTTGCGAGTCGGGCTCGACACTGCGCTTTCTTATCCCCGTGGTGTGCGCACTTGGTGTGGAAACAACGTTTCTGGGGCAGGGCAAGCTGCCGCAAAGACCGATAACACCCTATCTTGACGAGCTGCCAAAGCATAATGTGCAGTTTGATTACCAAGGCACTATGCCTTTTACAGTCAGGGGCAGGCTCACAAGCGGAGAATACCGCATCAGCGGCGATATCTCGTCGCAGTTCGTGACAGGGCTTTTGTTCGCGCTTGCGGCTGTCGGCGGCGAAAGCAGGCTGGTGCTGACCTCACCGCTTCAGTCAAAGCCGTATGTCGACATAACTGCCGACTGCCTTGCAAAGTGCGGTGTGAGCGTGCAGCAGACCGATGACGGCTACACGGTAAAGGGCGGAGAAATGCACGCCTTTGATGAGGCTGTGGAGGCGGATTTTTCGCAGGCGGCGTTCTTTTATGTTGCCGGTTCGCTCGGCTCTGATATCGCCGTTAAAGGCTTGAGCGAAAAATCTTGCCAGGGTGATAAAAAAATTGTTGAAATATGCGAGAAAATAGTGTATAATAAAAATGGTGGACTCAAACCCTTTGAGCTTGACTGCTCGGATATACCCGACCTTGTGCCGATACTTGCGGTGCTTGCGAGCTTTTGTGAGGGTACGAGCCGTATAACTAACGTCGCAAGACTGCGCATTAAGGAAAGCGACAGGCTTGAGGCGGTAAGCGCGTGTCTGAACGCCCTGGGCGGCAAAGTCACCGCAGGGGAGGACTTTTTGCAGATACAGGGAGTCACAAGCCTTTGCGGCGGAAAAGTCGACTGCTTCAACGACCATAGGATAGCTATGGCTATGGCGGTCGCCGCGACAAGAAGTACAGCGCCTGTTACGCTTATCGGCGCGCAGTGCGTTGAAAAATCTTATCCCGACTTTTTTGAGGTGTACAAAGCCTTGGGCGGAGATATCAGTATTGACAATTAAGCCGTCTTTGCGGCAAGTGGAGGAAAGAATATGTCATCGACCTGGAACAACAAGATAACCTTTTCTATATTCGGAGAAAGCCACGGACAAGCTATCGGCGTGTGTATGGATAACGTACCCGCAGGCGAAAGCATCGACCTTGATGAAGTGTACAAGTTCATGGCAAGGCGCGCCCCGAAAAAGAACGGGCTTACCACCGCAAGAAACGAAAAGGATATGCCGCAGATAATGTCGGGCTACTATAACGGAAAGACTACGGGTACGCCGCTTTGCGCGATAATCGCAAACAACGACCATCACTCGCAGGACTACTCAAATCTTTCAAAGCTTGCAAGACCGGGTCATGCCGATTATACGGGTGCTCTGCGCTACAGAGGCTTTAACGATATAAGAGGCGGGGGACATTTCTCGGGCAGACTCACCGCACCGCTTTGCTTTGCGGGCGCAGTCGCACAGCAGATCCTTCGCAAGCGCGGTATTTACATAGGCGCACACGTTGCCGAGATACACGGTATCAAGGACAAGTGCTTTGACCCGATAAATACATCAAAGGACGATATCAGAGAGCTTTGGGACAAGGATTTCCCCGTTATCATCGACGTTCAGGGCAACGAGATGAAAAAGGAGATAGAAAACGCCAAGGCACAGGGCGACAGCGTCGGCGGTATAATCGAGGCTATCGCTATAAACGTTCCCGCAGGTATCGGCTCGCCTATATTCGACGGGCTTGAAAACTCAATAGCACAGCTTATTTTCGGTATCCCTGCTGTTAAGGGACTTGAATTCGGCGCGGGCTTTGAAAGCGCAAGGCTCACAGGTTCGGAAAACAATGACGAGTTCTATGTAAACGACAAGGGCTTTGTTGTGACAAAGACCAACAATCACGGCGGTATCCTCGGCGGCATATCAAGCGGAATGCCGATAACCCTCAAGGTCGCTGTAAAGCCTACACCGTCGATAGCAAAGCCGCAGGAAACGGTCGATTATTCGGCTATGAAGAACGAAACGCTTGAAATAAAGGGCAGACACGACCCGTGCATAGTGCCAAGAGCAGTTGCGGCAGTCGAGGCGGCACTGAATATCGCCATACTCAACCATATGCTCGATTACCCGAATTTCTAAAGGAGGCAGCCTTGGAAAAAGCCTTGGAAAACCACGCTGAAAGGTTCGTATCGCCAAAAATCACTAAGGAATATGACGTTACGAGGGCGAAGATCCTTATCGGTGACTTCCTTGCAAGGTTTGAAGAGCCTTGCACGGCAGACGAGCTGCGAGAGATACTCACCGTCAATGAAACGGTAATAGATTACTTTACATATGTGCAGGCTTATGAACAAATGCTTGCAAACGCGATGATAGAGCTTGATGAAAGCGGCTGCGTGCGACTGACGCAAGAGGGCGGACAGCTTGTGCCCGAGCTTTCGGAGCTTGCGCTGAAAAGTCTGCGCGATAGGGCGCTTGAGTCGGCACAAAGCTATTTCAGCGAAAAAAAGAATCAGCGTGATACGCAGGTGTGCCTGCTTGAACACGGCGGCGCTTTCGGTGCGCTGTGTGAGTGCTTTGACAACGGCAGACTGCTTATGCGCCTTACGCTGTGGAGCGCGGATAAAGAGCTTGCAGACTTTCTGCGGGCGGGAATGAATGCGGATACGGTCAGGCTGTACTGCGCTGTTATGGACTGCATACTCGGTGCAAAGGCGGAAAAACAGCCTGCCCCCGAGCAAAGTGAGTATGAAAAGCGTCTTGCAGGTGCGGCGCGGGAGTATGCAAAGCAGAGCGTGCAGAACGTATGCAGCTGTAAGCAGGCTGAAAGCGGCTTTGAGGTAAAATGCGAATGCTGCGCGCAGCAAAAACTGTGCGAGCTTGAAATAAGCGCACCCGACGAGCAGCAGGCTCGCAGTATATGCCAAAGGCTTACGCACGACAGTACGCTGCTTGAAAGCATTGTGGGCTGCGTGCTTGCAAACCGAGCAGAATAGATAAAAAGAGGAACAGAACATTGCTTCTGTTCTTTTTGTGAATAAAGGCAGGTCTTGGATATGTCGTCTAAACTGAAACAGCTGCACGAGGCAAAGAACGTTAAAGACGTTTTTGCGCTCGTATCGTGGGACACACTGCAAAAGCTCGCGGTGCTGCCTTTTATTTTGTTTGCGCTAACGCCGATACTTTTTCTTGTGCAGAATATATTTCAGACATATTCAATGGAGCTGCAGGTAGATTCGATAAACTCTGCAAGCTGGAAGCTTGCGCTGGGCATCTATGCCTTTGGATTTGTCAAAGCGCTGACGGAGAAAAGGCTTAACAAGGCTTTTTTCAAGAGTAGTATCACGCTTTACTTTTTTGCAGCGTTTATAATCCTGATACTAATTTCGACATATATCAACAGGCACGAACCCAATGCGCTTTCAGAAACGTGGAGAAGTGAGAGCTATACCTCGTTTATAATCTATGCCGCTGTGTATTTCGGCTGCGGCGCGCTTGTGAATGACCGCAGGCTGAAGCTGCTTGCGATAAGGGTGATGCAGTGCGTTTCTATGGTGCTTGTCGTGCTGGTCGTTATTGATAAGCACGTATGGCGCATTGAGGCTTTCTATCCGTACGAATGGTCGAAGGAAAGAATGGTCGCGGTATTCAACCAGTTTAATTTCTACTGCTATTATCTTACGCTGAACCTGCTGCTTTCCGCGGCGCTGTTTGTTTTCCTCAAGTCGTGGAAATGGCGTATTTTCGACGGCGTGTGCTTTATTATGAACACGTGGATACTTATGCGTGACGATACGCTCGGCTGCTTTATCGCTGGCGGATTCGGGCTTATTTTCCTTATCATAATACAGCGCCTGCACGACGGAAAGTTCAACAAAATAGTTCTTGTCCCTGTGGGAGCTTACCTGTTTTTATTCGTACTGAATATGTTTACAGGCTCTGACCTGCTTGGCAGCTTCCTTGGAATGTTCGGCGATATGAAAAAGATAGCTACAAATGCCCCCGATGCCGCAGAGGCCGGTACGAAAAGGTGGGCATTGTGGACAAACACGGTATCGTACATAAAAGAGCGTCCGTTCTTTGGCTTTGGAAACGAGGGCATAGCGCAAAGGCTTCACTTGGCTGCGGACAACTCACGCCCGCATAACGAGTATCTGCAGTATGCGGTGTTCTTTGGCATACCTGCCGCATTGATGTACATAAGTGCAGTGTTCAGCATTTACCTGCGCGGCTTGAAGAGAAGAAAGCTGCTTGATGCCTTTACTCTTGCAGCGTTTACCGCTGCGTTCGGATACCTGGTTTCCGCTTTCTTTGGAAACACTACCTGTATGGTTGCGCCTTATCTGTTCTGCCTGCTCGGCTTTGCGTACAGACCGTGCAAAGAAAGGTCAAATGCGGTTGCGGACGAAAGCAGCGAAAAACCCGAACCCGAAAACTGATACAATAGCTTTATTCAGCCCGATGCTTTGCGTATTCGGGCTTTTTTGCGCAATCAAAACAGTTGCACATATTATACAACGACTTTTGTGCAATTTTATCAATGTTGCGGCTTGATTTAAATATGAATTTTTGGTATAATAAAAGTTACGAATTATGTTGAAAAAGCAAAAGTCTTAATGAAAGCAGGGAGCCGTGTATGCATACAAAAAGTAAATATCCGTGGCTTCGGCATATCGACTTTATGGTGGTCGATATACTGTCGCTGCTTATAGCGTTTACGGCAGCCTTTGCTTTGAAATTCAAGGGGTTTTGGATGCTCGACGGCGAGGAATGGACGGGTGCGTCGTGGGCAAGGCTTGCGCTGCTGTTTGTTTCGGCAGATGTTGTCTTTACGTTTATCCTCAACTCCTACGGCGGTATTTTCAAGCGAAAATACTATATGGAGTTTGTAAGGGCGCTTCAGCTTACGGTGGTCAATGCGATATCCGTGGCGCTGGTGCTGTATATTTTCAAAATAGGCGAGGATTACTCGCGTACGGTATTTATCCTTACATATGTTTTTTATTACGTGCTTTCGCTTATCGTCAAATTCCTTTGGAAAAAGCTCGTGCTTTCTGGTAAGGTCAGAGCAGGCAACAGCAAGAATCTGTCGCTTTTCATCATCACCCAGACGGACTGCGCCGACAGCGCGCTGGTCAACGTCTCTGCGGGCGACTATGACCCATACGATATCAAGGGGCTGTATTTTGCCGATGACACCACCGCGGACGAATATAAAGGCATACCCGTCATCAGCAGCGGCTGCGCGGATTATGTCATACAAAACAACATCAGCGATGTGCTTATAGCACTCCCGCCGTCAAAGCTGGACAGAGATACCTATAAAAAGCTTATCGACAATGCCGTCAACGTACACGTCGATATAGAATCTATGATAGGTATGCAGACGGAAAATCAGTTTGTCAGCGATGTCGGGATATACAAGACCTTGAGCGTTGGGGCGTTTACTTTCCGCCCCGGTCAGCTGCTTTACCTTGCGGTGAAAAGGCTGCTTGATATAGTTTTCGGACTGATAGGGCTTGTGCTTATCATTCCCGTTACGATAATCGTGAAAGCTGCTTATCTGCTGTCGGGCGACAGGGCGAAGATATTCTATACGCAAAAGCGTGTGGGGCAGAACGGAAAGCCGATAAGAATACTCAAATACCGCACGATGATACCCGATGCCGACAAAAAGCTCCAAGAGCTTTTGAAGGACGAAAAATACCGCGCCGAGTGGGAGAAAAATCAGAAATTTGCCAATGACCCGCGCATAACAAAGGTCGGCAGGGTGCTTCGCAAGCTGTCGGTGGACGAGCTGCCGCAGATGCTCAATATCCTTATGGGTTCGATGAGTCTTGTAGGTCCAAGACCGCTTATCGAGGGCGAGCTTGAAGCGCACGGCGGACTGAAGCTGTATCAGAAGGTAAAGCCCGGCATAACAGGCTGGTGGGCTTGCAACGGCAGGTCAAATATCGAATACCGCGAAAGGCTTGAGCTGGAATATTACTATATCAAGCATTTTTCTATTCAGCTCGATGTTCTGTGCGTTTTCAGAACGATAGCTGCCGTGCTGAAAAAAGACGGCGCGGGATAAGACACAACAAGGAGCATAAAAATGAATCATTACGGAGTGATAATGGCAGGCGGCGGCGGAACACGCTTCTGGCCGCTTTCAAGGCAGAAAAAGCCAAAGCAGCTGCTCAACCTTACAGGCAGCGACCTTATGGTCAACGAGGCTGTCGACAGAATGGCTGCGGTGATAGGCAAGAGCAACATCTTTATCGTTACCAGCGAGCTTCAGGCTCCCGATATGACTGTTGCCACTGCGGGAAGGGTATTTCCGATGAACATACTTGCCGAGCCTTGCGCAAGGAACACCGCTACCTGCATAGGCTACTGTGCAATGGAGATATTAAAAAAATACGGCGACGGAGTTATGGTGATAACCCCTGCCGACCACTATATAAAAAACACCGCAGCGCTTACTGATGCTTTCAAAAAGGCGATACTTACCGCTGAAGAGCAGGACAAGCTGATAACGATAGGTCTGAAGCCGAGCTTTGCATCAACTGCATTCGGTTATATTAAATGCGGCGGCACCACACAAAGCGGGATACATCAGGTGCTGGGCTTCAAGGAAAAGCCTGACGCGCAGACTGCGCAGCAGTATCTTGAATCGGGGGAGTATCTTTGGAACAGCGGTATGTTCATCTGGAAGGCATCGCTGATACTTGAAAAGCTCAAAGCGTATGCACCCGATATTTATGCAGACCTCGAAAAGATAGGAAACGCTATGAATACCCCCGACGAGCAGGCAGTGCTGCACGAGGTATATCCGCAAATCAGAAAGCTGTCAATAGATTACGCCGTTATGGAGCCGTCGGCATCAATGGGCGATGTGCTGGTCATACCCTGCGACTGCGGCTGGAATGACGTAGGCTCGTGGGATATGATGGACGTACTGCACCGGAAAGACGAAAACGGCAACGTGCTGCTGGGCGATGCTGCCGTGATAGATGTAAAAGGGTCGGTGGTCTATTCGTCAAAGCGCGCGGTAACGGCGCTGGGCGTGGATAACGTCATCATAGTCGAAACAGATGATGCGGTAATGGTATGCGCAAAGGACAGAGCGCAGGACGTAAAATTGATAGTCGATGCACTTGTGCAAAAGGGCAGGAACGAACTGCTGTAATTGTCAGAGTTTTATCGTACAAAGGGTGGTGACAGCCGAATGAAGCTTTTACAGATACCGAATTATTTTTATCCCAATATCGGCGGCATAGAGCAGGTCGCAAGAGATATCGCAAATGCCCTGAAAGGCAGAAAAGATATCGAGCAGAAGATAATATGCTTTAACGAGACCGCGCAGGACGGCGATTATGTCTGCCGCCGCAAAGAGACCGTGCACGATACTGTCGATGGTGTTGAGATAATACGCTGCGGCTGCATAACAAAAAAATCCTCGCAGTCGATATCGCTCACCTACCCCAAAGAGCTTAAAAAAGTGCTTTCGCAGTTTGACCCGGACGTTGTGATATTTCACTATCCAAATCCGTATGTTGCATCATTTTTGCTGCCAATGCTCAAAAGCAGCGTCAGGCTGATAGTCTACTGGCATCTTGATATTACCAAGCAGAAAAACCTCGGCAAGCTGTTTCACGGGCAGAATATGAAGATTTGTAAGAGGGCGGATACGATAGTCGCAACAAGCCTGAACTATATTGAGGGCAGCCCGTATCTTTCCCGCTTCAGAGACAAATGCACCGTCATACCCAATTGTATCTCGGAAAGCAGGCTTTCCGTCAGCGAGCGGATAAAAGTCAAAGCGCAGCACATACGAAAAAAATTTGAGGGGAAAACCATAGTTTTTGCTGTCGGCAGACACGTCGAGTACAAGGGAATGAAATATCTTGTGCGCAGCGCGAGGTATCTTGATGACAGCTTTGAGGTGCTTATCGGCGGAAAGGGCGAGCTTACAGGCGCACTCTTTGCGGAAAAAGGCAGCAACCGTCATGTGCATATGCTTGGCAGGGTGGACGACGAAACGCTGATAGCCTGCTATCTTGCCTGCGATATTTTTGCGTTCCCGTCAATAACCAAGAATGAGGCGTTCGGCATAGCGCTTGCAGAGGGAATGTATTTCGGCAAGCCTGCGGTCACCTTCACCATACAGGGCAGCGGCGTGAACTTTGTCAGCCTTGACGGCGTTACGGGTATAGAGTGTCCCAACCGCGACAGCAGGGCTTTTGCCAAAGCAATAAAAATGCTTGCTGCAAACAGCGGGCTTCGCAAAAAATACGGCAAAAACGCAAGGCAGAGAGTGCTTGAAAGGTTTATGTTTGAGGTATTTAAAGCAAATATCAACAGGCTTATTGACGAGGCGGGGAAATGAAAAGGATAATTATAAACGGAAAGTTTATGGCAGAAAGAATGCAAGGCATAGTTCGATATGCAAGGCAGATAGTTTTATCGCTTGACCAACAGCTCAAAAAGGGAGATAAGGTGTGGCTGGTAGTGCCGCCGAATGCGCAAAACATACCCGATTACAAGCATATCAGAGTCATTGTCTACGGCATACACACCGGTATATTCTGGGAGCAGACGGAGCTGCGGCGCTTTGCTGAATATTATAAGGACAGTATACTTCTCAATCTTTGCAATACCTCGCCGTTTTTTGCGGGAGAAAGCATAACGACCGTCCATGATATAATGTACAAGGTCAACCCGTCGCATTATACTACACTGCGCAATAAGATATCAAGGTATTGGCATATGATTCAGTACAGCTATCTTTTCAGACATGAAAAGCTGACCAACGCTTCTACCCCTGTGCAAAAGGGAAGATCAAAGTCATACCGAATGCGTGGCAACACACTGCTGAATATAAGCAGAGTACAGATTGGCAAGAGCGCTATCCGAAACTCAAAGCGGGCGAGTTTTTCTTTTCTCTGGCAACGCTTGCAAAAAACAAAAATGGCAGATGGATAATAGAAACGGCAAAGAAAAACCCTCAATATATATTTGCAATGGCGGGAAAGATTTATGAGAGAGAATATGGCAGCGATCTGCCCCAAAACGTTATACTGCTCGGTTTTATCTCAGATGAGGACGCGTGTGCGCTGATGAAAAACTGCCGTGCATTTGTTTTTCCGTCGCTGTATGAGGGCTTTGGTCTGCCGCCTCTTGAGGCGCTTGCACTCGGTGCGCAGGTAATATCTTCAAATGCGGCATCGCTGCCCGAGGTACTTGGCAAAAGTGTTCACTATATTGACCCGCATACCAGCGGTACAGACCTTGACAAGCTGTTGAACGAGCCTGTTGAAGATGCGGAAAAGACGCTGGATAGGTTTAGCTGGGACAAATCGGCAGAAAAACTGCTGGAAATAATTTTGAATCAGGAGAAGTAAAAGATTGAAAAAAATAATATTAAACGGAATCACTCTGACACAAAGCGAAATATACGGCGTTCAAAGGTATGCCACCGAGATACTGTACGAGCTTGATAAGATAATCTGTCCCGGAGAGCTTGAGGTAATAGTGGCGGAAAAAGGACAAAGAGAGCTTCAGTTTAAAAACATCTCGGTCGTCAAAGTTCCTGTCGATGTCTCCGTGCGCAAGCAGCTGCGTAACTGGAACATGTTCGGATTTAGCAGGTATGTTAAAAAATGCGGTGGAATATCTATGGATTTGACGCTGACACTCCCAATCGGCAAATGTGATATAGTTGCTATACACGACTGTATAATCGAGCGATGCAAACCCAACGCAAATACATTCAGAAAAAAAATTGGGCGGCTTTATTATATTTTCAAGGCGTGGCTCAACATAAAGCGTGCAAAGGCAGTAATAACAGTCAGCGAGTATTCCAAGAATGATATTATCCGGTTGTATCACATCAGTAAAAAAAAGATAGCTGTTATTGGCAACGCATGGCAGCATTTTGATAGGGTGATACCTGATAAAAACGTGCTTGAGCAGCTTGACATCAAGGACAGGGATTTTATATTTGCCCTGGGAAGCCGTTCGTTTCACAAAAACTTTAAGTGGATAGCTGAAGCAGCAAAACAGAATCCGAAATATGTTTTTGTTGTTTCGGGAAGCAGCAATCTTAGTACCAGCGACAAAGCTCTGGATGGCAGTATTAAGAATCTGATTTACGCAGGATATCTGAATGATTCCGAGGTAAAGGCACTGATGATGCATTGCAAGGCATTTGTACAGCCGTCGCTTTACGAGGGCTTTGGCATTCCGCCGATGGAGGCTATGAGCTGCGGCGCAAGATGTATCGTTTCAAAAGCTACTTCTCTTCCCGAGATATATGGCAAGTCGGTGTGGTATATCCAACCGCGTAAATATGACGGTATAAATATTGATGAGATAATGTCGTGCAGAATTGAAGATAACAGCAGAGTGCTTGACAGATTCAGCTGGGCGCGTTCGGCTCGAAGACTAAAGCTGCTTATTGATAAGGTAAACCGTGAATAAAGATTTTCATTTTTTATTGTGAGGAGTATAGGGTTATGGATATTTTGTTGATATGCACAACTTTTTTTCCTGATACCGCTATTTCAGCAGTGAGGTCATATATGCTTGCTGACCGTCTTACAAAGCTTGGGCATAATGTTACGGTTCTGCGCTCGGGAGAGCTTGAGAATAAGCCGTTTGATGATTATGATATGACGGATCTGAGCTTTGAGCTTATATCAGCGCTTGGCAAAAACAGCGATGCGGAAAAGTATATGCGGGGAGAATACATACCGCAGCCATCAAGGACTGCAAGATTTCCCCATATACCTGTTATGATCAAGATGGCTGCTAACGCAATGATAGATACTGTGTATATGAATTTACGTCAGCAACCGCCCAGAGTGTTAAAGCGCGCAGTAAGAATATTGCATTATCAGAGAAGAGTTATAGATATGCTTTCCGACAGACATTATGATGTGGTTTTTTCAACTTTCGGATGGCATGAAAACATATATGCCGGCAGCTATGCCGCAAAGGTTTTTAATGCAAAATGGATAATGGATTTCAGAGATTCACCGGTGTTTAAAGGGAAGATGAATACGAATTTTTATTGGAAAATATACGGAAAAGATTCTATGCTCTATGCCCTTAAAAATGCAGACTGTATTACCGCAGTATCCGACGGGCTTGTTGACGAGCTGAAAAACGCTTGCGAACCAAAGAGAATATACACCCTGCGAAACGGATTTGATGATGAAAGAATACTTGATGATGTCCAAACCTGTAAAGAAAAGCTCACATTCTGTTACACGGGCAGATGTTATGAAAGCCGATACGATTCTATGCGCTTTTTTGTGTTTATCCTTGCAAGGCTGATACGGCAGGGCAGGCTTGACAGAGACAAGGTAGGCTTTATTTATGCGGGCAGTGATTCGCAGGCAGTTAAAGAGTTTTTTGATAAATTCGGAATTTGCGATGTTCTTACCGACGCAGGCAGCGTGTCAAGAGATGAGGCTCTGCGTATCCAGCTTGAGTCGGATATATACACTGTCCTTTCGTGGAATACCAAAAAGGACCGCGGTATAATGACAGGCAAGTTCTACGAGGGCATCAAGGCAGGCAAACCAATAATTGCTGTGGTATCGGGCGATACGCCGAACAGTGAGCTTTGGCAGCTGCAAAAAAAATATAACTACGGCTGCTGCTGCGAGATATGTACAAAGCAGGCAGGCGCAAAAGAGCTTGAACGGTTTATATTAAATGCGTATAACGAGAAAATGAAAAACAGCAGGCTTTCATACCGTCCGTCAAAGGAGCTTTACGATGCGTTTTGTTATACCACTATCGCGCATCAGCTTAATGACATAATGCATAAGCTTGTTGAGACTGAGTAGTAAAATCTGCGATCGTTAAAGAAAAGTGAGGATAATTATTTAGCTTGAATAAATCATCTTTAGGCGGAGACGCTGTCAAGCTGACCTTTTCAAAAGTGCTTACGCTTTGTATATCGACAGCTACAAGCATGATGCTTGCCCGCTTCAGAACGCTGGAGGAGTACGGAACGTATTCTTCTTTGCTGCTTGTTATAAATCTTTTCATATCGCTTCTTATGCTCGGTCTTCCAAACAGCATCAACTATTTCCTTGCGCGCGCCGAGAGTGACAGCGAGAAAAGGCGTTTTTTATCTGTATACTATACCGCAAGCACGGTATTGAGTTTTTTGATAGGCGTGCTGCTTGTTCTTTGTGTGCCTTTGATACAGCTGTATTTTGAGAATAACGCTATCGGCAAGTTCTGGTATTTTCTTGCGCTGTATCCGTGGGCGTCGATAATCTCCAACTCGATAGAGAATATTCTTGTCGTTTATCAGAGAGTCCGGCTGCTTATGGTCTGCAAGCTTGTAAGCTCTGCGGCTATGCTTTTGAGCGTTCTGCTTGTGCAGCTGTTCGGGTACGGCTTTAAGGCATATATGATAATCTTTATGATAGTCAATGCCGTGTACGCGCTGTCTGCCTATCTGCTGACGCAGCATCTTTGCGGCAGATTGAGACCTATCATAGATATGCAGCTTATAAAAACGATACTGACATTCTCTCTGCCTATCGGTCTTGCAACTATGGTAGGCACGCTGAGTATCGAGATAGACAAGCTGCTTATCGGTCTGCTTATGGATACAAAGCAGCTTGCGATATACACCAATGCAGCCAAGGAGCTGCCTCTCACGATAGTTTCGGCATCTATAACCGCTGTGCTTTTGCCGCGTGCAGCGGTGCTTATAAAAAAAGACAGAGTGGGTGATGCGGTAAAGCTGTGGAAGGTCTCAACGGAGCTTTCATTTATTATCATAGCGCTGTTTACAGCAGGCGTGGTCACCTATGCAAAAGATGTTCTGACACTGCTTTATTCTGAAAAATACCTGCCGGGAGTTAATGTGTTTCGTATCTATACAGTCATTCTGCTGCTGCGGTGTGCATATTTCGGTTTGATACTCAATGCGATAGGACAGACAAAAAAAATACTGCTGTGCAGCGTGTATAATCTTGTGCTTAATGCACTGTTAAACCCACTGTTTTACTATATCTTTGGAATTGTCGGACCGGCTTTAGCAACGTTTGTATCGGTACTTATCCTTCAGATCCATCAGCTGAAATACACTGCAAGCGAGACAAAGATAAGCTTTTCAAATGTGTTCCCGTGGAAAAGCGTGGGTATCATATTGCTGATAAACGCAGCCTTTTCAGCAGCATTTTACTTTATAAAGCAGCTGCTGCCTTTGCAGAGATTTATGGGAGAACTTGCAGAATCGCTGCTGCTGGGCGCGGTTTGGGCAGCGCTGTATCTGCTTATAATGAAGAAAAGAATAGTGTCAGATTGGCACGAACTAAACAGCTTTGATGCACAGGACGAAACTGTACCGCAAAGCGAAAATGCACCATGACAAAACAAAAAAGCACCGCAAGACAGGTTTTCAAGCCGTCTGTGGTGCTTTTGTTATGCTGCTTTATCCGCGTGAGGCGATAAACTGCGCAAATGTGTCTGCAAGCGACACGGCACACTCTTCAAGATTTACCGTGTACTCCTCGCCCGAGCCTTCGCCCGCGTTGTCGGTTATCATTCGTATCACATTGCATTTGACGCCGTTTGCATAGCATATCTGCGCGACTGCACCGCCCTCCATTTCGCCTGCGACAGCGCCGAATGTTTTTGATACGAACTGCTTGTCCTCATTTTTCTTGAAGAACTTGTCGCCCGTTGCGATGATGCCTTTTTTGAGCGCTTTGCCCTGCTTTGCAAGGAACTGCTCAAAGTCGCTGGTGAATGCCTCGTCGCAGGGCAGCTCGATAAGATTTATTCCCGATATAAGACCGAGAGGATCACCGATAGCCGTGGTGTCCATATCGTGCTGAACAGCCGCAGTCGCGCTGACGATGTCACCTATCTTAACGTTCGGGTCGAGCGAGCCTGCAACGCCCACGTTGAAAACGTGCGTGCAGTCAAAGCCCGTTATCATCGTCTGCGTGCAGGCACCTGCAAACACCTTGCCTATGCCGCACACTGCAAGCACGATATCTGTGCTGCCGATTTTTCCCGCAGTAAACTCCCACGCGCCTATCTTTTTTTTGGAGGGCTCTTTCATCACGCTTTCGAGGTAAGCCGCCTCGCAGTTCATTGCCGTTACAATACCTATCATATGTATCTCTCCTTTAGCTCTGTGTTTTTTTAGAGCATATTTTTCTGTACGCCGCAAGCAGCACTATTACAAGGCATATCCCCGCGCCAAGCGCTGCCCCTGCCGAGTCTATGCACATATCACGCACCTCGCACGAGCGCCCGGGTACAAAGTGCTGATGTATCTCGTCACTCACCGCATAAACTGTTGCTGCTCCCCACGCCGCAAGAAAGCGCAGCTGCTTTTTCTTTAAGAACCAAAAGCCGCCGAACGCGCATAACCCCAGCAGCGTGTATACCGAAAAGTGCGCAGTCTTTCGCACGATAACGGAAAGCACGTCATCAACGGTGTCCGTGTCGCGCTGGGTGTCAAGGTCGCTGAGTTCGGGGAAGATATCCTTTTTGACTATATCCACGATAAGCGAGCTTTGCTTTGTCGAATCGTCCGCAGGGTTTGACGAAAACCAGAATATCACTCCGCAGACAAGTACGGCTGGTAAAAATGCAAGTATCAGCTTTGCCGTCTTATTCATCAAAATTCTCCTTCAGGTAAGCCGTAAGGCTCTGCTTGTCGTTTTGCACCTTTTCGTCAACAACGCTTTCAAGCAAAAAGCGCAGAGCTTCGCCGACTTTTTTGCCTTGCAGACCAAGCGCCATAAGGTCATCACCGTTCAGCGCAAGGTCGCTAAGGTGCAGGCAGAGGCTTTCCTCGCATATTTCCTTTGCGGTCTGCTCAATCGTATCAAGCTCGGCGAGCTTTTCCGTCCGCTTGTAGTCCGACTGCGCAAGCGTGTCTGCGCGCCGTACCTTCATATAGTCTGCGAAAAACTCCTCGTCATACTTTGAAAGGAATCTTCTAACCGATTTTTTTGCGCAGGATATCCTGTTGTCGTGTTCAAGCACGAGTGCGTGTATCCTGTCGCGTGACTTGTTGTCAAGCTTGAGCGCCGCTGCGACATCAAGTGCGATTTCCGCACTTTTCACAGGGTGCGTCTTGAAATGGTCAGTGCCGTTTTCATCGCGCGTATGCACAAGCGGCTTGCCTATATCGTGCAAAAGCATTACCATACGCAGCACCCAGTCGGACTGGATGTTTTCCACGCTTTTGCAGATGTGCGTGTAAACGTCGTAGCAGTGGTGGGGATTGTTCTGTGCAAGGTCAAAGCAGGGCTGCAGCTGCGGTATAATGACCGCCATAACGTCGCGGTAATCAAGCAGTATCCTTGCAGCGCCCTGACCGCATATCAGCTTTTTAAGCTCGCTGGCTATGCGCTCCGCGGAGATCTCGTGCAAAAGCTCCTTTTGCTCGTGGATAGCCGCAGCGGTGCCTTTTTCTATCTCAAAGCCCAGTACCGACGAAAACCGCATAGCGCGCATTATGCGCAAAGCGTCCTCGTCAAATCTTTCCTGCGGCTTGCCCACGCATCTGATTATTTTGCCGCTTATATCATCTATCCCGCCGAACATATCGACTATGCCCTCGCGGTCGTTGTAGCAAAGCGCGTTCACAGTAAAGTCTCTGCGCTTTAAGTCCTCGCCAAGCTCCTTTTCAAACCGTACGCTGTCGGGCTTGCGGTGGTCGGTGTACGTTCCGTCGCTGCGGAAGGTCGTTATCTCAACTGGTACGCGGTCGATAAGCACAGTCAGCGTGCCGTGCTTTATGCCTGTCTCTATCGTGGTAAAGGCGGCAAACACCTTTTTCATTTCGCTTGGTGTGCAGTCGGTGCAGATGTCGTAGTCATGTGCAGCCATGCCAAGCACTGCATCTCTCACGCAGCCGCCGACTATATAGGCTTTGTAGCCGCAGGCGTGAAGCGTCTGTATAGCGGTTTGTGCGTATGCGGGAATTTGTATCTTCACGCGCGTCATCTCCTTTGTGTGCAGTGATTAAATGCCATACATCAGGGCAAACTGAAGGTATGGATACTGTAAGAAAAGCTTTTAAGAAAATCAATAAAAAATACGCTCTGCTTGCGCTGAATGGCTTGTGGTGCGCCCTTTTGCAGTCGACCCTTGAGCTGCCGATAATTGCGCTTTTCAGCTTTGCGCCGATAATGTATGCGCTTTGCCGCTTTGACTGCCGCCGCAGCTTTGCCAAGAACTTTGTCTGTTTTTTTGTGCCGTATTATTTTTACCAGCTTGCGTTTTTGCTCACCGTGCATCAGCAGCTTGACATCAACAGGGCGCTTGCGCTGCTGCTGCTTTTGCTTGCCGTCATCGCACTCACCGTGTGGGAGAGCCTTGTGATGTTCGCGCCCGTGTGCCTTTTCACATATCTGCGCCGCGGCAAAGCGTACGATGTGTTCACGCTCGCAGTGTTTATCGCAGGAGGCGAGTGGCTTCAGGAGAACATACCGCTGCTGTCATTCCCGTGGTCGAGCGTTTGGCTGAGCGTTACATCAAAGCCGCTGCTTATCCAGCCTGCAAATCTTATCGGCTGCCGCGCGGTCACCGTGCTTGTGCTTTGTGTCAGCGGACTTTCTGCGCTTGCCGTCAAGAGCAAAAAGCGTCTGCCCGCGATAGCCTGTCTTGCCGCAGTTTTCGCAGCGTGGATTGGCTACGGGTACTTTTCGATGTCGCGCCTTGAGCGTATCTCTGACAGTTCGCCGCAGATAACCGCAGTAGTAGCGCAGGACGAGGTCGAGGGCAGCAAAAAGCAAAGCTGCACCGCGTGGGACTGCGCCCGCTCGTACAAACGCATAATCAGCGCCGCGGAAATAACAAATGCCGACCTTGTGGTGCTGCCCGAAACTGCCGTGCCTATGGGCTATGACGAAAACGCCGCCGAGTTCGCGCTGGTCTCGTCAGTCGCAAAGGGCTGCGGCGCGACTGTTGTCAACGGCTGCTTTTACCGACAGGGCGATGACGAGTACAACGCCTTGTATGCCGTAGACAGCAAGGGCAGGGTCAGCAAGCCGTACTTCAAGCAGGTGCTTGTGCCTTTCGGCGAAAAAGTGCCGCTTGCGTTTTTGTTCGGAGCATCGACCTTGTGCGAGTGCAGCGACGAGAACAGCACCAAGCCGCTTGAAACGGCACTCGGTAAAATAGGCTGCGCTATCTGTATCGAGTCTGTCTACCCCGAGACCGTCAGAAAGCAAGCCGCACAGGGCGCACAGATCTTGTGCGTGTGCAGCAATGACAGCTGGTTCGGCGGCAGCTATGCGCGCAGTATGCACTACCGCCACAGCATAATGCGTGCCGCAGAGAACGGCAGGTACCTGCTGCGCTCGGGCAACTGCGGGATATCCGCGATAATCAAGCCCACGGGCGAGGTGCAGGCACTGCGCAGGCAGACCTCAAAGGGCGTGCTTACGGGGCAGGTTCGGCTGATAGAGCAGCAGACGCTATATTCGGACTTCAAGGACCTGTTCACCGTTTTCCCCGCGCTGCTGACCGCCCTTGCGGTGATAAGGATGTACACCGCAAAAAAGCGGTAATTACAGTGTTTTCAGTTTATCAAGTATCTTGTGTGCTGCGTCGTCCTTGCTCATCAGTTCAAGCTCGTCGCAGCTGTCCTTGGTTATCATCGTTATAACGTTTGTGTCCGTGCCGAAGCCCGCACCCTGCGTGCGCAGCGAGTTTGCGCATATCATATCGCAGTTTTTCTTTTCAAGCTTTGCGCGCGAGTTTTCAAGCACGTTGTCTGTTTCCATTGAAAAACCGCAGATGATCTGTCCCTCGCGCTTGTCCTCTCCGAGAGTTTTGAGTATATCCTTTGTGCGCACAAGGTCTATCTTCATGTCGTCGTCAGACTTTTTCAGCTTGCTGTCAGCCGTGACCGCAGGCGTGTAGTCTGCAACAGCCGCCGCCTTGATGATGATGTCCTGCTCGTCAGCTCTCTGCGTTACCGCGTCAAACATCTCCTGCGCGGTCATAACGTTCACAACGTCAACAAACATCGGCGGCTTAACGTCGCAGTGTCCGCACACAAGTGTTACCTGCGCGCCGCGCTGCATAGCCGCCCTTGCGACCGCTATGCCCATTTTGCCGCTGGAATGATTGGTTATGAACCTCACGGGGTCGATAGGCTCTCTCGTTGCACCTGCTGTGACGAGTATTTTTTTGCCTGCAAGGTCTTTTTCAAAAGCAATTTCTTTGAGGATATGCTCCACAAGCACGCTCTCCTCGGGGAGTCTGCCGTCGCCTATGTCGCCGTTTGCGAGCATGCCCCTGTCCGCATTTATTATGCCGTAGCCGTATGCCGCAAGCTTTTTAATGTTGTCCTCAACGATAGGATTGTGCAGCATATTGTGGTTCATCGCAGGCGCGACAAGCTTTTTGCACGGGCAAGCCATAACGGTAGTGGTGAGCATATCGTCTGCAATGCCGCCGGCTATCTTGCCTATAACGTTTGCCGAAGCGGGCGCGATAAGTACGATGTCCGCCGCCTTTGCAAGCGCAACATGCTCAACGCTGTACTGGAAATTGCGGTCAAACGTGTCGATAAGACACTTGTGCGAGGTAAGCGTTTCAAAGGTTACGGGATTTATAAACTGCGTGGCATTTTGCGTCATAAGCACCTGAACGTCAGCGCCCAGCTTTTTGAGCATATTAGCAACGTTTGCCATTTTGTATGCGGCGATAGAGCCCGTCACCGCAAGAACGACTGTTTTTCCGTTAAGCATTGTGAAATTCCTCCAAATCATAGGGATTTTTTCGTCTCGGTTTATATTATAACATAGTTTTTCCCAAAAAGATATAGCTTTTTTCAAAAAAGTGTGCTATAATGTTCTCGGAGTTTTGGGAAAACTCCGCGCATTTTGCCGAAAAAGCCCGAAAAAGCGCGCTAAAGCAGATATTGACCCCGTCAAGTCTGACTTTGCATACCGCGCAGGGAAATGATCGGGAACGTGCGCTGTATTGTATCCTGCACGGCAGGAATAATAACATTAAGGAGGTTTTCATTATGAAAACAAATGCAAAAAAAGTATTCAACGTTCGTCAGCTGGTAGTGCTCGGTCTTATGACCGCCCTTGTAATGATCTTTTCATTCACACCTATCGGCTCTATCCCCGTAGGACCGCTGGTTATAACGCTCAACGTTATCCCTGTGGCAGTTGCGGGCATCACCTGCGGACCGCTCGGCGGCGGAATAATCGGCGGAGTGTTCGGACTTTTCAGCTTTTTGCAGTGCATAAACATCGGCGTACCCAGTGCTATGGGCGCAGCTTTGTTTGACATCAACCCGTTCTTTGCGTTCGTGCAGAGATTTATCCCGAGAGTGCTCGTGGGCATCATCGCAGGCTATTCGTTCAAGATAACAAAGAAGCTGTCAAACAACTATGTCGGCGGCGCAGTTACGGGCTTTATGACGGCTCTTTCAAACACTGTGCTGTTTATGACATCGCTCGTTCTGCTTTTTGGCAATACAGGCTACATGGAGGAGAAAATGGGCAGCAAGAACGTTATCTGGTTTATCATCACATTCGTAGGCTTCAACGCTCTGCTTGAAATGGCTGTGGCAACTATCGTTACTGCGGCAGTTGCGGTCGGTCTGACAAAGGCAGGCTTTATAAGGGGCAAAGCAAAAACCGCCTGACAGGAGTAACATATGATACTTGCAGTTGATATCGGAAATACCAACATAGTTCTGGGCTGCTGCGACGAGGGTAAGATACTTTTCAGAGAAAGGGTATCTACCAACCTCACAGCGACCGACCTTGAATATGCAGTAACGCTGCGCACAGCCGTTGAGATGAACGGATTTGACGGCTCGGATATAGACGGCGCGATAATCTCGTCGGTAGTGCCGAGCATAACGAATACCGTGAAGGCGGCTGTTGAAAAGTACACAAAGGTAAAGTGCAAGGTCGTGGGACCGGGCATGAAAACAGGTCTTTCGATAAAGATAGACAACCCCGCACAGCTTGGCAGCGACCTTGTCGTTGATGCAGTAGCAGGTATTAACGAGTATAAAGCGCCTATGATAATCGTGGATATGGGAACGGCGACTACGCTTTCGGTGATAGATGCCGACAAGAATTATCTGGGCGGAATGATAATGCCAGGTATAATGATATCGCACGATTCGCTGATAAGCCGCACCTCACAGCTGCCAAGGATCGCTCTTGAAGAGCCTAAAAAGCTTATCGGCACAAACACGGTCGAGTGTATAAAGGGCGGTATACTCTACGGCAGCGCAGGCTCTATCGACGGCATCTGCGAAAGGATAAAGCAGGAGATAGGCACAGATTGTACAGTCGTAGCAACGGGTGGTCTTGCACCTGTGGTCGTACCGCTTTGCAAAACACGGATAATTCTTGACGAAGACCTGCTATTAAAGGGTCTTATGCTTATATACAACAAAAATACCGAGGCAGCGAGGACAAAGCTATGATAAGAGATATACAGCGCAGGATAATCGAACTCAAACAGGAAAAGGACATCTGCATACTCGCGCACAGCTATCAGGCAAAGGAGATTGTTGAGGTCGCGGATATAACGGGCGATTCCTACAAGCTGTCGGTCGAGGCGGCAAAGGTCAAAAACCGCAACATTCTTATGTGCGGCGTGCATTTTATGGCTGAAACGGCAAAAATGCTCTCGCCCGATAAGCACGTTTTCCTTGCAAACGCACAGGCTGGCTGCCCTATGGCAGAGCAGATGGACGCAGATATGATAAGTGCGATAAAGGCAAAGGAGCCTGACAGAAAGGTCGTTTGCTACATCAATACCACAGCCGCGCTCAAAGAGGTGTGCGACGTTTGCGTTACCTCGTCGTCAGCGGTGAAGATAGTAAAGAATATGGACGCGCAAAAGATACTTTTCATTCCTGACTGCAACCTCGGCGCGTTCGTGCAGAAGGCTTGTCCCGATAAGGATATAAAGCTCTTGCAGGGCGGCTGTCCCACCCACGCGAAGATCACAAAGGCAGAGCTTGACGAGGCGAAAAGGCTTCACCCGAACGCTCTTGTTCTCGTTCACCCCGAGTGCAGACCCGAGGTCACGCAGGGCGCTGACTACGCAGGCTCGACAAGCGGCATAATGGAATATGCGGCAAAGTCCGACGCAAAGGAATTTATCATCGGCACAGAGATATCTATCGCCGAGCATTTGCAGTACAGGTATCCCGATAAGGAATTCTATGTGCTGTCAAAAGACCTTATCTGCCCGAATATGAAGATAACCACCCTTATGGACGTGTATAAGTCCTGCGAGGGTATCGGCGAGGCAGACGGCAGGGCTTTTGAAATAGAAATGACCGACGAGCAGATCGCAAAAGCAAAGGTCTGCATCGACGAAATGATACGCCTCGGCGGCTGACGGTCACAGTAAAACAAGCATAAAAGAACAAATGTTTCACGTGAAACGTTTGTTCGACAGCATAGTGTAAAAAAAGCGGCTCTATGCCGCTTTTTTGTTTGCTTTAGATTTGGTCAGCCGCTCGGAGAACTGCGAAAGAATTATCGCGGCGAACATTATCACGCAGCCGATAATTTCACGCACGCTCAGGCGCTCGCCGAGAATTATCGCCGCAGCGATCACACCGAACACCGATTCCATACAAAGCAGCAGCGAGGCGAGCGTTGCCTCGGTGTACTTTTGCCCGATTATCTGCAGGGTGTACGCAGCGCCGCAGCTTAAAATGCCCGCGTACAAAAGCGGTATCGCCGCATCGAAAATGCCGCTTATCTTCGGCGTTTCAAAGATGAACATAGCTATGCACGACATCACTCCGCCTACAAGGAACTGCATCGCGGAAAGCCGCAGCCCGTCAGATACTGCGGTGAATTTTTCTATCATAAGTATATGCACCGCAAACACCGCCGCACAGCCTATCGCAAGCAGGTCGCCCTTGTTAAAATCACCCATATCCTTTGGGTCAACGCACAGAAAATACAGTCCCGCAAAACCGAGTATCACGCACAGCCACGTCAGCAGCGGCGTGCGCTTTTTGATGAAAAGGCTGAAAATGGGAACAAAGAAGATGTAAAGCGCCGTGATGAACGCTATTTTTCCCGACTGCGTATATAAAAATGCGTGCTGCTGAATGTTGCTTGCGGTAAAAAACACCACGCCAAGCAGTGCGCCGTGCAAAAGCGCTTTTTTGTCTGCTGTTTTTTTCTGCGCCCGCTGCTGCGCGGTCAGCTTTTTTGCGGCAAGCCTGTCGCGCACAAGTATGAGCGGAGTGAGCACTGCCGCACCCATAAGCATTCGTATGCCGTTGAATGTAAAAGCCTGCACGCTCTGCATGCCCTTGCTCTGCGCCGTGAACGCAACTCCCCATATCAGCGCCGTGAGCAGCAGAATAAGTGCGCCCTTGAGCTGTGTTTTGCCTTGCATATTTTTCCTCCGATACCGTTTGTTTCTTCAAATTTCCCAAACATAAATGTAGCACAAATCCCGCTTTTCATCAAGCACTTTTGTGTGAATTGATTATTTTAATAATTTCCGCAAATTATGTCATAAAACGTAAACAAACAAGTGCTATATTTAGAACAATACTTATAATAAGGGAGTATGTCCTGTTATGAAAAAATTATCAGTAAGAATACTTGCAGTGCTTGCAGCTGTGACCATGCTGCTTGCAGGCTGTTCGGAGACCGATTCGTCGGTGACCGAAAGCAAAAAGAATGAAAATTCCTCGTCGCAGTCGCAAAGCGACTCTTCGTCTGAAGCCGAAAGCTCGCAGGACGACAGCAGCACAGCGGGCATAGACGTTCCCGACGTTATCCCGTGGGACTATGACGTCCCTGACCCAAGCGGCAACACCAAGCCGCAGGAGGATAATTCGGAAAGCAGCGCTGACAGCTCGTCGCGCAGCAGTGCAGACAGCTCGCAGAAACAGAGTGAAAATACCACCACAACCACTGCTGCCGCGTCAAGCTCGCAAAGTGCAGCTACCACAAAGGCTGCCACCAAGCAGACCACCGCAGGCACCACAAAGGCGACTACCAAAGCCACCACAGCAGCGCCCAAGCCAACTCCCGCTCCCTCGGGAACACCTGTGCAAAGGCACGGTGCGCTGCATATCAGCGGCAATCATATCGTTGACAGCAAAGGACAGGTGTTTATGCTGCAGGGTATGTCCACCCACGGCATTATGTGGGAGGATTTTTCAAACATTCTCTCGGCAAACTCGCTTAAAGTTCTGCGCGATGACTGGAAGTGCAACGCAGTCAGAATTGCAATGTACACAGAGGAGTGGGGCGGCTACACCACAGGCTCAAGCTACGCTGCACAGGCAAAGCAGAAGGTCATCGGCGGCGTAACGCAGGCAACTAACCTTGGTATGTACGTTATAATCGACTGGCATATTCTCAAGGACGGCAACCCGCAGAAGCACCAGAGCGAAGCTATTGCATTCTTCACCGAAATGGCGAACAGATACAAGAACCAGAGCAACGTCATCTTTGAGCTTTGCAACGAGCCAAACGGCGGCGTAACGTGGGCAGGACAGATAAAGCCCTACTGCCAGGCAGTTGTCAGCGCGATAAGAAAAACGGGCGCTAACAACCTTGTTATCTGCGGCACGGGTACCTGGAGCCAGGATATCCACCAGGTAGTAGGCAATAAGCTTTCTGACAGCAACTGCGCATATACATTGCATTTTTATGCAAACACACATACCGACTGGCTCCGTCAGAGATTGCAGCAGTGCTTTAACAGCGGTCTGCCCGTGCTGGTCACAGAGTTCGGCACCTGCGATGCAAGCGGCAACGGCGGCTTTAACGAGAGCCAGACAAGGCAGTGGTACAGCCTGCTTGCAAGCCTTAAGGTCGGCTGGTTCAACTGGTCAGCCTGCGGCAAGGCGGAGACTGCATCAGCGTTCAAGGCAGGTACAAATCTTTCAAGCATAAGCGCGGGCGAGTCGCAGCTCACACAAAGCGGAAAGCTGATAAGAACGCTGTTCAGAGCCAATGCGGCTAACGCAGCCTGATAGGAGAGTATTATGCAGATAAACAATATCGACGATTATCAGAAGGGAATAAAAAAAGTACTTATCACCGAGCAGGAGATAAAGGCTGCACTCAAAAAAGCGGGAGAGTTTGTCGACTCGCTTTACGACGGCAGACCGATACTGCTCGTCAGCGTGCTAAAGGGCGCGTATGTGTTTATGGCTGATCTGAGCCGCGAGATAACCGTTCCGTGCGAGATAGGCTTTATGTGCGTAAAGAGCTATTTTGAGGGTACGTCTTCATCGGGTACGGTAAATATCGTAATGGATCTTGACCGGGACGTGAGCAATTATCACGTTGTTATTGCAGAGGATATCATTGACACGGGCAGAACACTCAAAAAGCTGGTGGAAATACTAAGGCAAAGAAACCCTCTGTCGCTGCACGTTGTCACACTGCTTGATAAGCCCGACAGGCGTGTGGTGGATATGAAAGCGGATATGTCGCTGTTTGTTATCCCCGACCACTTTGTTATCGGCTACGGACTTGATGCGGCGGAGTATTACAGAACGCTTCCGTACATTGCCCAGTTCTGCGAGGATTGAGTTTGATTTCGGCTCTTTGCACCGCATTGAGCCGTAATTTTGCGAAAAACGGCAGCGCAGGAGTATTTGCGCGCCCAAAAGTATCAAAGAGAATAAAGAAGGTAAGTTTAGATTGGATAGGATAGCATTTTTCAGAGACCTTGCCATCATAATCGTTTCGGCAAAGGTCTTCGGTCTTGTTGCGCAAAAACTCAAAGCGCCGCAGGTAGTAGGTGAGATAATCGCAGGACTTCTGATAGGTCCGTGCGTTTTCGGTTTTGTAAAGCAGTCGGATTATCTTTCGCTCATCGCGGAGATAGGCGTTATTATGATAATGTTCAGCGCAGGTCTTGAAACAAATCTGCGCGAGCTTATAAAAACAGGCCCCAAAGCGTTTATGATAGCCCTTGTCGGAGTGCTCATACCCCTTTGCGGCGGTACGCTGCTGTACAGCTGCTTTTACGGCTTTGAAAAGGTCGGCAGCGAGGGATTTTACAAAGCAGTATTCATTGGTACCATACTTACTGCAACATCGGTCGGCATCACCGTCCAGACGCTCAAGGAGCTGGGGCATATAAAGGAACACGTCGGAACGCTCATCACAAGCGCCGCGATAATCGACGACGTTATCGGCATCATCGTGCTGACGTTCGTTATCGGATTTAAAAACCCCGATTCAAAGCCGCTGATAGTTGTCAGAAACGTGCTGCTTTTCTTTGCGTGCAGCATATGCGTGGGCATACTTATGTACTACATTTTCAAGTTCATCGACAAGCGCCACCCGCATCAGCGCAGGGTGCCGATACTCGGCTTTGCACTTTGTATGTTCTTTGCCTTCGCCGCAGAGGAGTTCTTCGGTATCGCCGACATCACAGGCGCATATGTTGCAGGGCTTATCCTTTGCAACCTCAACGATTCGGAGTATATCGCGCGGAAGATAGATATAAATTCATATATGATATTCGGCCCCGTGTTCTTTGCAAGCATCGGTCTTAAAACGCAGTTTGACGGCTTTACAAGCTCGCTGCTGATCTTCTCGCTGTGCTTTGTGGCAGTCGGACTTATCACCAAGGTCATAGGCTGCGGACTCACCGCAAAGCTTATGGGCTACAATTTCAACGAGAGCCTTAAAGTCGGCGTGGGAATGATGACGCGAGGCGAGGTCGCGCTTATCGTCGCGCAAAAGGGGCTTTCAGTCGGAATGCTCGATGCAAAGTATTTCGCATCGGTGATACTTCTGATAATCGTTTCGTCAGTCACAACGCCGATAGTGCTCAAGCTGCTTTACAGAAAGTCACACGGCAGCAGGCGTACAGACGACGAACACAGCGATGAACAGCAGCAGACAGAGCAAACACAGCAGGAGACTGTACAAACATAACAGCAGGGAGGTTGCATTATGGTAGTATTTTTCAGCGGAACGGGAAACAGTGAATATTGCGCGAGGTACATAGCAAGCATTGTTGATGACGAGGTCGTTGACAGCGCACGGTACATCAGAAACAAGCAGATAGCGCAGCTTGAATCGCAAAAGCCGTGGGTGTTCGTTACCCCGACATATGCGTGGCAGATCCCCAAGGTGTTCAAGAGCTTTTTGCGCCAAAGCAGTCTTACAGGCAATAAAAGCGCCTATTTTGTAATGACCTGCGGCGGCTCGGTCGGCGGCGCAGCAAGCGGTGCGCTTGAGCTTTGCAAGGAAAAAGGTCTGAAATTCAAAGGGCTGAAAGGCATAGTTATGCCCGAAAACCTTATCACAATGTTCAAAGCGCCCGAAAGCGACGAGGCTGAAAGGATAGTGCAAAAGGCTGTCCCCGAAATCGAAAAGACGGCAGACATCATCAAGCAGGGCAGGGCGTTTGAAAAGCCAAAGTACAATTTCTTCAGCTTCCTGCAAAGCGAGATGACGAACCCGCTGTTCTATAAGGCGGCGGTCAAGGCGGATAAGTTCTATGCGACTGACGAATGTGTAGGCTGCGGTCTTTGCGCGCAAAAGTGCGTTATGGGAAATATCACTATGCAAAGCGGCAAGCCCAAATGGGACAGCAACTGTACGCAGTGTATGGCGTGCATCGCCTACTGTCCCAAGCAGGCGATAGAGTACGGAAAGTCCACAAAGGGCAAAACGCGCTACCGCTGCAAAGCTTTTGAAAAATGATTTTACAAAAGTCCCGTATATGCGGGGCTTTTTTGTTTGTGTGATGTTATGATAAAATGTTCCGAAATTTGTATATTTTGTTGAAAAAAAGCACTAATGTTCGCAAAAGCATTGTATTTACACTTGATTTATGATATACTTTTTTTACGGTTTCAGTACGCAAAAGGGGGATACGGGATGTGAAAAAACATATAAGCAAGTTAGTATTTGCAGCATTTATACTGGTTTATATCATAGGCTGCTTTATACAGTCACCGATAAGTGACGCGGTCGGCTCTATGTGGTCGCTGCTGCCGCCTATCGTAGCAATTGGTCTTGCGCTGATAACCAAAGAGGTTTATTCATCACTGTTTATCGGTATCATCACGGGCGGTATCGTCTATGCGACAGCATCGTCCTCGGGCTTTGCGGGGATGTTCAATACCATTGTCAAGGACGGCGTGATAGCTAACCTTGCAGATGCAAGCAATATGGGCATACTTGTGTTCCTTGTGGTGCTGGGCATAATCGTCGTGCTTATGAACAAGGCGGGCGGAAGCCGTGCCTACGGCGATTGGGCATCAAAGCATATCAAAACGCGCGCAGGTGCGAGCATTTCAACATTCGTGCTGGGCGTGCTGATATTTGTTGACGACTATTTCAACTGCCTTACGGTCGGCTCTGTTATGCGCCCCGTTACCGATAAGCACAAGGTATCAAGAGCAAAGCTTGCTTATCTTATCGACGCTACCGCAGCGCCCGTGTGCATTATCGCGCCTATCTCCTCGTGGGCAGCGGCTGTCAGCGGTACTGTCAAGGACGTAAACGGCATACAGCTTTTCATAAGGACGATACCTTACAACCTCTATGCCCTGCTTACGCTGATGATGGTAGTGTTCATCGCCTTGAGCGATACAGATTACGGTCCGATGAAGGTACACGAGGATAATGCTAAAAACGGCGACCTTTTCACAACAAAAAGCACGGTCTACCCGGAGGACGCAAAACCGAAGCATTCAAGAGGCAAGGTCATAGACCTGCTGCTGCCTGTTGTTATACTTATCGTTATGTGCGTGTTGGGTATGCTGTATACAGGCGGTCTGTTCAGCGGCGAGAGCTTTATAGACGCGTTTGCAAACTGCGACGCTTGCTACGGACTCGCACTTGGCTCGATAGGCGCGCTGCTTATTATCGTGGTGTATTTCCTTGCAAGGCGCGTGCTTACTTTCAGCGAGTGTATGGACAGCGTACCTGCAGGTTTTAAGCAGATGGTGCCTGCAATACTTATCCTCACGTTCGCCTGGACGCTCAAAACTATCACCTCAAACCTTGAGGCAGGCACCTTCGTTTCGGACATCGTAAAGAGCGCTACTGCCGTTGAGGTACTCCTGCCCGCGATACTTTTCGTGGTAGCACTTGGGCTTTCCTTTGCAACGGGTACGTCGTGGGGAACGTTCGGTATCCTTATCCCGATAGTTACCGAGGTCTTCAAGGGCGAGCTTGCATCTGTCACAAGCTCGGGACAGATACCGTCAATGGTTATAATCTGCATCTCTGCCTGCCTTGCAGGTGCGGTCTGCGGCGACCACTGTTCGCCTATCTCAGATACGACTATCATGGCATCAACAGGTGCGCAGTGCGACCACGTAAACCACGTTTCCACGCAGCTTCCGTACGCTATGACCGTCGCAGGCGTGTGCGTGGCAGGGTATATCCTTGCGGGTCTTGTGCATAACGTGTTTGTGGTGCTTGGCTGCTCGGTGGCTGTAATGCTCGGTGTACTGGTTCTTATCAGAATGCTCAATAAGCGCAAAAAAATACAGTCTTCACAGCCTGCTGACGAAAATTCATAGCTGCACGCGTAAACTTAATTGTCGGTATAGATTGACAAACTGCCGAAAAGGGTATATAATAGTAAATAATGGGAGAATATTGAGGATATTGAAAGTACGGAGATGATATTATCAAAACGTTAAACAACAAGCAGAAAAGCCTTATCAAGCTGATCGAGCTGTACCCCGTGTACAGAAGAACTATCTGCGGACTTTTTGACAAGAATGAATTCAAGTTCACAAAAACACAGCAGCTTATCCTTATGGTGCTGTGGCTGCGCAAAACGCTGTCGCTTACCGAGCTTTCCGAGCAGATCTGCACGTCCAACGAGCAGGCGACGAGAGCTGTCGGTCAGCTTGTTAAAGGCGGCTTTGTAAACAGGGTGAAAAACAAGACCAACCGCCGTTCTATCGAGATAAGCCTTACAGACAGCGCTGTAGAGATGATAAAAGCAACACAGGCTACGGCTGCGAAGCGTATCCCCGAAAAATTTGAATCCCTGAACGAGCAGGACGCAAAGACGCTGGTAGAGTGCCTGGATAAGATAGGCAAAATACTTATCTGAATTATTATGAACAGTAAAAACAACCCGAAAAAGCGCATACAGGGCAGCTGCGATACCTGTGTCAATTTCGCCTATGACGAGGATTACGAGCAGTATGTCTGCCTTGTCGACCTTGACGAAGACGAGTATTACAGGTTTCTCAACGAGCCGAACTATGCCTGCCCGTATTATCGCCTTGATGACGAGTACGGCGTGGTAAGAAAGCAAAATTAAAGCCAAAAAGCAAAAAAAGTGCTTGCCTGTCGGTTTGTCAATGATGTGATACAAAGATTTCAAAAAAGTTCACCATTTGAAAGGAAGGCGCTGATATAATCAGCGGGAGACTTCCAGTTCAATGG
>OMXI01000025.1 GCA_900314975.1 uncultured Eubacteriales bacterium
GTCTTGCATAAGGCTCGGCGTTAGCATGCCTATTTTATTGTTTCATATTTTCTGTGAAAATTTTCATCTTAGGCTTGACAATTGATAGTCGGTCTGCAATACTATGGTGACAAAATTATGCATTGGCAAATTGCTCCGACAATAAGCGCTTTTTTACAGCGCGAAGGAAGACTTGACCGCCCGGGCTCGCTTACACTGCGCCACAGAATGCATCAGTATTATAAAATGAATAAAAAACCTGATAAAAATGAAAGCCTCGATGGACTTATCCCTATGTGGTATATACTTGATGGTGAGGGTATCAACGCGGAGATAACACAAATTCTTCCCGTTTATGAATATAACGAATCACTTGATAGAATGATAACAGAGCTGTCTGCTGCTCAAATGTATTCCAATCCGCTTATGAAATAGATACCAGTATAATAAAAGAGTGTGATATACCGATAACAAAGAAAAGCGAACAATAGTTGGACCTTGTAGCATAAAAAACAGCTCACGGTCTATCCCGGAAAGCTGATATACGGCAAACGAAAAACAAGTCGATGAAAAGCAAGAGAAAAGGCAAGGACGTCAGAATAAAGCAGAGCTAAACCTGCGGTAATGCTAATGCAGATAAGCTCCTTGAAACAGCGACACAGTCTTTTCTACATCGCTTATTCTATCCCTCGCAGTCTGAAAATACATTTGTACCCGGGTGTGCGATAGCACATATTGCAGCTCACACATTTTGCAGGAGAACATTCGCCGTTCTGCCAACGATTTATCAGATCAGGCTCACGGATAAGCGGACGGGACAGCGACAGATATTCGATACTGCCGTCATTCAGAACTTTATTCATATGCTCGATGCTGCGATGACCACCGACAAGTATCACGGGAATATCGACCTTATCGGCAAGTGCAAGTGCGAATTTTTCAAAGTACGCTTCGTTCACGCCTGCCTTTATTCCGCCGACAGATGTGCCGTTTCCGCTTACCTCGATACTGTCAAGATACGGCGCACAGGCAAGGCAGATACGCATAGCGCCGTTTTCATCAAGTCCGCCGTACATAAAGTCGCTGGAGTTTATCTTCATAGTGATGTGCAGCTGTGGGTGGTTTGCACGGATAGCCTTTGCAATGTCGATAATAAGCGTTTCGGGAGTTCTCGTCCAATGATTGTGTGCAGGACTGATATAACGGCTCAATAAGAAACCGTGAGCTGCGTGTATCTGCACACCGTCATAGCCTGCCTGCACAGCCCTGTCCGCCGCTTTGATGAAAAGCTTACGAATATCAGCAATATCGGCAGAGGTCAGTTCATCAATCTCCTTGTCCTTGTATTCGCCCATAGCGAGCTGAGCGATGATAGGCACATTGTGAGCGTGAACAGTATCCACCAGCCGCTTGTGTTCGGGAATAAGCCCGTCATTTGACAGCCTTGCCATACCGCCAAAGTAGTGGTCATCATCGTACACCGAGGTAAAACCGCTGATGATACAGCCCACACCGCCTGCTGCAAGCTCATCATAGATATGGTATATCTCCTCGTCAAAGTGACCGCTGTTATCCGCAAGAGCTTCCCAAGTCGCCGAGCGGAAAAGGCGGTTTTTCAGTTCAAGATTTTTTATTGCAGTCTTGTCAAAAATGGTTTTCATTTCAATACCCCCAGTCTTTCATTAGTTTCAGTATTTCGTCTGCCGTTTGCTGCTCCTTGCGCTGATAGGTGTGCCCCGTACCCTCAATGAATATCAGCTTGTTGTGCGCAGCCGTCGGGATATGGTCATTGATATTTTTGAGAAAGCCTGACGGGTCACCGTAGGTAAAGCGGTCAAGCGTGCCAATCAGCAGCGCACCCGTGTGCGTTATCTTCTCCGACTGCGAGAAATCGCCGTCACGCTCCACGTGGACGTTGTTCAGCATGCCCGACAGCCAGTCATAAGCGGTGTATGCTATACATTCCACCCAGCCCATAAAATCAAACGGTAGCAGCCTGTCACTCCGCCCCTTTTCGACCTCGGCAAAGATATACTCCTTTTCACGCTCCGTCACACCACTCATCATATGGGTGAGGTTGGCAGGGCTGAGCAGAATGAACTTCTCAACCCTCTCATCGTGGTGACGTGACAGGTAGTAAATGACCTTGTTCGCACCGAGCGAGTGACCTGCAAGAATGATGTGCTTGTAGCCCTGCTCCTGTGCAAAAGTCAGGTAAGCGTCAATATCGTCATCAGTGTACTCAAAGCGCTCGTTCCACGAGCCGATAAGCTCGGACTCACCCGTGCGGATATTCATAGTTTCGATCTGCCCGAAAGCATCATTTGTCTGTGCATAGATAAAGTCAATACCGCCGCCGTTCAGCGTGTTGCCGATGTTGTAGTAGAACGGATTTGAATAAAAGTTGCCGTGAATGCCCGTTATGGCTATCATCACGGTGTCCGCACCGCCGCCGAACAAAACACCGTCAAGCAGAACTCCTCTTTTTGTGGGGACTTTCAGTTTTTTCATAGTTGTCACTCCTTATTTTATTTATCCGACAATTCTATAATATTCGATATAAAATGCGTTTTTAGAGAGCGGACACCGTAATGACCGCTCTGATTTTGTTTGTTATTTCTGGTATTGTCGAATTGATATGTATTATTTTTGAGCTGCAAGCGTGGGCTTACAGCTCGGTTGGATAAAACAATAAATCAGAATTTGTCATGTTTTTATTATCCAGTATCCATTATATCCATAATTGTCATTTGTACCGACCAATAAATTGCCGGATTTGACAAAGCCATATTTTTGAGCTGCATCTATGCGTTCAATTGCGTAAAGTGGTATTTTGGTTATGATCTCTGCACAATCAAAAAGCTCGTATAAATCAGGAATAATAAGACTAAATAATTCACGAATCACGTCCGATTTTTCATAGTCACTCCTTACATCAAGGCGCAAAACTCCTACATCGTTAAAATCGTCGTTTGCCGTTCTATGAAACATCTCAATCGTACCGATTGCTTTTGAAAATGTTTTGTCGATAATCGTCCATCTAACGAACCATTTTGTTTTATAAGAACTAAGCCAAAAGTTTATTGCTGATTCCATTTTTTCGATGTTCGGATAAAAGAAGTTATCTCCGTCGCAATTATCACTGTTAAAAAACGGCAGAGCATTTTTATCGCTATATACCTCTAAAAGGTCAGTAGCATCTTCTTTTTTTACAAATCGCAGCATAAAACTTTCATTTTCAAATACAGGACAACTTTCATATACACTTTTCATCATTATCCTCCAATAAAATCCGATTTATCGTATTATTACAATTCCTCTTTCACATACTCCGCCAGCGCCGCAATAGTCTGCTCATTCCTTCGGTAATAGGTCCACTTGCCGTGGCGCTCGGAGAGCAGCAGCCCCGCCCTTTGCAGCATATCAAGATAGTTAGACACCGTTGACGGCGAGAGGTTCGCCTTTGCCTGAATACTGCTCACGCACACACCGCCTTTGAGGTCAACAGGCTCATTCAGACAACCGCCCTGCGGGGGAAAATTCCCCTCGGGGTCTTTGAGCCAACGGAGAATATTCAGCCTTGTTTCGTTTGACAGTGCCTTGCTTATCTCTATCATATCTATATCCATTTTCCGCACCTGCTTTCTTGATGTTGGGAACATTACATCATACATTTCGGGAATTGTCAATATGTAAAAATGAATTTCTTAAAATTATCACAATTGTTGTGATTTAAGATGTTATTCAGCCTGTCAGCAAACTGCGATTCTTTTTTCGCCCGATAAACAAAAGCATAAAAAGTCTGGACAAAAGCGCCTTGATATGATATATTAAACCCATACAGATCTTGCGATATAATTCTTTTGTATACAAATACAGGGGAGGATAAATAATGAAAAAATGTATTCTTTCAGCGCTCACAGCAATCTGCCTTGCCGCATCTATGACCGCCTGCGCAGGCAGCAGCTCGCAGACAGACTCATCATCGGCGTCATCATCATCGGCGGAAAGCTCATCTGCTGCGGAAAGCTCATCGGCAGCCGACTCGTCGTCCGAGGCTGCACCGAAATATGACTATGTTCACGGCGCTGACGGCTACTATAACCTCGCCGAAGAACTCAAATTATTCAAAACGCCTGTGCAGCAGGCAGGCACCTGCTGGTTGTATGCTGCCCGTGCAAGTATGCAGACAAGCTGCGAAAAAGCGACAGGCAAAGAGCTTAAAATGGAGATATATGATATGCTCGAAGCTATTTACGGCGAAGGCAAGCAGGAAGGGCTTTTCGTAAACAGCGCAATAGACAAATCAGACCTGGGCGGATATCAGCAGTTCGTTGCCGATAGGCTGTCAGCAGAATGCAAAGACGGCATTACGCTGGACAGCTCAATGATAATTGACCCCACCGACCGTGAGACGATAAAAAATGCTGTCAGAACAAGAGGCGGCGTTACCGTCGGCATTGACTCCCAAAACTGTGAAGTTGGTATGTTCGGAACATACCCGACCCTGATATACAAGCAGGCTAAAATATATGACCACGTCGTTACTGTCATCGGCTGGGACGACCACTTCCCCAAGGAGTATTTCAAAACACCTGCCCAGCAGGACGGCGCGTGGATAGTTTACAATTCAAACCTCGGCGGAAAGTGTCAATACATTTCATATGACTCGCCGCTTGAATATGCGATAAGCCATACAGTCAGTGATACGTATTCCCAGGTACAAAGCTATGACGCAGGTAATGTGCTGAACAGCTACATCACAACAGGTGACTCCACCAAGGTCGCAAATGTGTTCCACAAGAAAGGCAAGCTCGCCGCTGTCGGCACATTCAACGTCTTTGACAAGCAGGACATAAAGATTGAAATTATGTCCGCCGATTTCAAGACAGTGCTATATACGCAGTACGCTGTGCTTGATTACCGCGGCTACCACACTGTTGCGCTCAATAAGCCCGTTGATGTGACCGACTACGCCGTCGTTATCACTTATTCAAAGGGCGCGTCCGTTGAGGGTGAGACTGTCGAAATCTCTGCTGCCAGCTATAAAACGTCCATTGAAAAAGGTCAGTCGTTTGTGTTCGCAGACGGCAAGTGGAAGGATATGACCGACAGCGACATAAATAAGGTGATAAAAACTGATAAAGCACAGTCATTTTTAGACGGCGACAGCGGTGCGTGGAGAGACTACCTGACTTTCGGCGACATAGAGGCAATGAAAAAGACTGACTTTGCACCCGGCAACTGCTGTATCAAGGCACTCTATACCAAGTAAGCTATCAAGGCGAACATCTGCGGTCGCCTTATTTGGATTGAATCCTTTTTTACAGCGCCTTACCGAACAAGTCGCTATAGGCTCAAGGTCTCTTGCGCAGCCACAGAAAGCATAGTCACACACTTTTTTATTCTGCCAAGAATTTGTCTTTAAAATCTCGCTGTGCGCATCTTGCGAAGCTGCAAAGTATTGACTGTTCTTTTCAGGCAGGCTGTGTGTCTGCAGCTTCCTGGCATAACAAAACCTCCTACGGTTTCTATTGTACCGCAGGAGGTCATTTTGTCATTGTACGTTTTTATTGTCAGGTTAAATTCGGGCAGGGGCTTTGCGTTTGACTATATCCGTTTATTTGCTTACCGAGAAAACTTCTTTTCCGTTGAATTCAACGACCGTGCTGCCACTGTTTATCGTATAGTTTTCAAACCTGGCATATCTGTTTACATCGATAGAGCTGTCAACCTCCGCATGAATATCCGCGATATCAGCCTGAACGTATGTATCATCCGAAAAGCCGCCGATACCCAGAACTTGCTTGCCGTTTACTGTCAGGCGGACAGCCGCCTGCCTTACACTTACATCAGTCTTGCCTTCAAGTGCGGCAATACCGGAACATGTCTCTCCGTTTACAGTTACAAAACAGCTTGCCTCATAGATATTAAATTTAAGCTTTTCACCGTCGAGACTGCCGATACCTGACAGCTCGATACCCGATACGAATACCTTTACAGATGCCTTGTAAATGGTTATATCATTATTCTTACCGATAGAACCGATCGCACAGCCTCTTGCCTGTGTCAGCTCCATACCGATATCACAGTCGTGTATCACAAGCTCGTTGTCTGCATAAAGCGAACCAATGCCGACGCCGACATCTCCCTGAAGATTCAGGCGGTACTGACCTGCGCCTATCTTTATTGTTCCGCCGTTCCCCGAGCCTATACCGATGCCTGTCTCGCCCTTGCCGTTTACGGTTATTCTGCCTGACTGCTCAAAGATAAGCTCGCCGTGCAAAAGTCCCGTACCGTTGCCGATGCCATAGTACTCCTTAGATTTGACATCTATCTCAAGCGTACCGTTTCCAATTATCGTCAGCTTTGAGGACTGGGGTACACGGATACCGCCCTTCTCAAGCTTGTTGTCACCGATCAGATTCAAAGTGACATCGCAGTTTTCGGCAATGTCTATGCAGGGCTTGTTCTTGACGCTGGAGAGCCAGCAGTTATCAAGAGTGATCTTACCCTTAAAGCCTGTTTTAGTTTCCAGCCTTATCTGTGAATCGGTATTTGAATCGCCCTCGATAATAACGTCGCCGTCTCCGTTTGCACCTATCACGATACGCTTGATGTCAGACTGTACAAGCCTGTCAAGGTCAACGCGCTCGGAGCAGTCGGCTGCATATATCTTCTGTCCTATGCCGTCCTCAAGCTCCTGATGCAGATGCTTTATCTGCTGCTTGATATCATCGGGGATAGACTGTACTATCTCGGGTGCAGGTCTTGCTGTATAATAACCCTGTATTAAATCGGCACCAAGCAGTATAACAGTACGCAGCTCCTCCGCCGTTTCAACACCCTCTGCAAGAGCAAGAATATCATTGTCGTGGCAGAACTGGATTATCTCACGAACAAAATGTCTTTTCTTGGGGCTGCACTGTATCTCACTCAGAAGTGAGCGGTCTATTTTCACAAAATCGGGCATATACCGCAGAAGATTTCCGATATTTGAATAGCCTGTTCCGTAGTCGTCGATCGCCATCTTGATGCCCATATTCCGATAACGTTCCTTGAGCCTTTCAAGGTTCTCGTCATCGACCTCGGACTGCTCGGTCATTTCGACCACTGCCGTATCAGCGTGCTTGAGCAGCAAATGCGAGATGTTTCTGTAATCCTCAGCAGCGACTTTAGCCTCGGGAATACTGTTGATAAATACGAGCTTTCCCGAAAACTCCTGCTTGCGCAGGTCAACTATCTGCAAAACATTAAGGAACGTTCCGCACTCTATATCCGAAAGCCTGTTTACAAGACCTGCATATTTAAGTATATGCAGGGGAGTCAGCTTCATCGTACTCTTTGGACGCATCAGCGCTTCGTAGGAATATATCTCGCCGTCGACTGTATTTACGATCGGCTGGAAATAATAATCGAAAAGATTTTCATCTATTATCCTCTCGGTCTCGGTAAGCTGCGCACGTTCCAGCTCTGAAAGCGCAGCAATTTTATGGTCGGGTGCGGTGCTTTCGCTTTTGAGCTTGACGATCAATGCAGCAAGTTCATCAATGTCTTGGAGCAAAAGAGAATCATCTGCGGACTTATGCTCCTGCTTGAATTTTTCAATAAGCTCACTTTTCTGTTTTTCAGATGAAAGCGTCAAAAGACCGCTAAGCAGCTCGTGCAGCCAGTTTGTCTCGCTGCTTTGTTTCATAAGTCCACCTCCTGTCCCAAAGATTTTCCGATATCCTATTATATTATACCACAGTTGTACGCTTTTTTCAAGTACATTTTGTTAACAAGTGAGAACAAATTTATTTTACAGTGCATTATTTGTACGAAAAACATGCTTATTTTGCTTTACTCCTGTGTATCCATGATTTGTGTTTAATTCACCTGCTTTTTGAATATATTATAATAAAAAAGCAAGTAAAAATCAAGTGCGGATTAAGGACAGCGAGTTGCATTATCACTGAAAGTATGATATAATTGGGTATCTTGAATAATGGGAGTGCTGATATGTACTACAGTATAAAAAATACGCTTGAAATAATCTCTGCACCTGATATCAGAGAAAAAAACGAAAAATATGTTGCTGTGCTGACCTCTGCGCAATGGCTGGAGAACAGGGATAAGTTCGATATGGGAATAGAAATGGACATTGGCCTTTCCTGCGTTAACTCCACCAAAGCGGAGGTGAACTACGATTCGCTGACAGGCACATTTTCGCTGCCTGACAGAGAGAATATATCAAGTCCGAATATAAATTTTGCGTTTGCTCTTGACGAAAAGGGAATAGTTTTCATAGACGACAACGGATTTGTTGACAAAGCCATAAGCCGTATAATCAGCACAAAACGATGGGCTGTCCCAAGCCTTGAACGGTTTATTTACGACTTTCTCGAACAGATAGTTACTCGCGACCAGGTGCTGCTGGAGGGCTTTGACAAAGAGCTTGACACCATAGAATCGGATATTCTCGGTCCCAGCGAGAATGACCCCTCGCAGAGAGTCAGCCATATCAGAAGCGATCTGCGTGACCTTCGAGTGCATTACGAACAGCTTCTTGACCTCGCTCAAGAGCTTGAGGAGAACGAGAATAATTTCTTCACAAAGGAGAACACAAGATACTTTCACCTGTTCTCGCAGCGTGTCTCGCGTCTTCACGATATAACTACATCTCTGCGCGATTATTCTATCCAGATACGCGACCTTTATCAATCACAGCTTGATAAGAAGCAAAACCGCATAATGACGCTGCTGACGGTCATAACCTCGATATTTATGCCGCTGACACTTATCGTCGGCTGGTACGGCATGAACTTCAAGTATATGCCCGAGCTTGAAAAAAAGGCGGCATACCCGATAGTGATAATTGTAAGCATAGTCATAGTCATATTGAGCCTTATTTTCTTCAAAAAGAAAAAGTGGCTGTAACACGCGGCAAAGAGGTTTGACAAATGCACTATGTAAATGCAAAATCGCTGCTGACACGCTGGAACGGAATGAACATCTACCGTGGCTGTACGCACGGCTGCATCTACTGTGACAGCAGGAGCAGGTGCTACCATATCGAGCATCAGTTTGAGGATATCGAGGTCAAACTCAATGCGCCGCAGCTGCTCGAAGATATACTTAAACGCAAGCGCAAAAGGATAATGATAGGCACAGGTTCTATGAGCGACCCATACCAGCCCTGCGAGGAAAAGCTGATGCTCACAAGAAAGTGCCTTGAGCTGATAGACAGATACGAATTCGGTGCGACAGTCATCACAAAGTCCGACCGCGTGCTGCGTGACATTGACCTTTTTGAAAGCATAAATAAAAAGGGCAAAAGCGTTTTGCAAATGACGCTGACTATTGCAGACGATAAACTCAGCAGTATTATTGAGCCGAATGTCTGCCCGACAAGCAGACGGTATGAGGTGCTCAAAGAGTTTCAAAAACGCGGTATCCCCACGGTCGTGTGGCTGACACCGCTGCTGCCGTTTCTCACAGACACCGATGAGAATTTCCACAGCCTTATGCAGTATTGCCTTGATGCAGGCGTGAAAGGCATCGTGTGCTTTAATATCGGTATGACCTTGCGCGAGGGTAACAGGGAGTATTATTATCAGGCGCTGGATAAGCATTTCCCCAGATTGAGCAGGCAGTATATGATGAAATATGGCAATGCATATGATGTTCAAAGCGACAACAGCAAGCGCCTTATGCGCGAATTTCACGAGACCTGCGAAAAGTACGGCATTATCCACGACCCCGACGAATGCTTTGCGTTTACGTCGCAGTTCCCCGAAAAATATGAGCAGATGAGCTTGTTCTGATATTACAAAAAAGACTAAAAACGGATAAATACCAAACAGGAGACTGAAGCAAAAACAGCTTCGGTCTCCTGTCATTTTATCACCCAAAAATAAAGTTCAAGCCTGCGCTTTTTCTTGATAAGCTGCCTTCATCTTTTGCGCAAATACGCCCATCCTTATTATGAATTCGGTCAGCTCGGCAGTTATCTTTTTCGGGTCGTCTTTCATTCCCGTGTGCACCCAGCGGCAGATAACGTTCCACACACTGCCTATGTTCATCGGTATCAGATAGCTTGGGTCAAGTTCCCCGAACAGCTCCTGCGGAACAAGCCCCAGCGCTTTAAGCTCCTCGTGCTTTTCGGGCAGCGCATCGTTGAGCTTTTGCTGTATACGGTACATCATATTGTTTTTGTCAAACAAAAGCAGCAATTGCCTGCGCTGAATGCAGAACTCAAATATCATCTCTATGGGCAAAGTATCCTTTAACATAATAAGGTGGTTCTTGTACTCGTTTACAAGACTGTCGAATATCGCCTCAAGCACATCTTCCTTTGAATCAAAGTTGCGGTAAAACGTCTTTCTCACGAGCTTTGCCTCAAGCGCTATCTGCTTGACGGTTATCTCTTCATAGGGGTGTTTCTCCATAAGCCGCAACAGAGCCTGGCATATCTCCGCCTTTGACCTTACTGCCGAAGGGTTCTTTGAATCGTTCATAAAGCTTTCCTCCCAAAAGTGACACACGAAATACAAAATCGTGTATCTTTCGCGTTTTGTGTTGACATTCTCACAAACCTATTATATCATATCATCAGAAGTTACACAAGTGTGTCGCTTGAATTTATAGAAAAAAGAGAGGAGACAGTTATGGTAAGCATCAGAAACATCGTAAAAAAGTATAAGTCGGGCAGCGAGGAGATAGCAGCGCTCGGAGGTATCAGTGCAGAGATAAGAACAGGGGAGTTCACTGTGATACTCGGTCCGTCAGGTTCGGGTAAAAGCACAATGCTGAATATGCTCGGCGGAATGGACCGTCCGACAAGCGGACAGATACTTGTTGGCGGCGAGGACATCTCCGAACTTTCGGAGAAAAAGCTGACCGACTACCGCAGAAAGAACGTCGGCTTTGTGTTCCAGTTCTATAACCTCGTTGAAAACCTCACAGCCTACGAAAATGTCGGTATCGCAGCCGACCTCAACGGCAACGCAGGCAATGCAGCAGATGCCCTTAAAGATGTAGGACTTGAAAAGAGAATGAAGAGCTTTCCGAATCAGCTTTCTGGCGGCGAGATGCAAAGGGTTGCAATAGCCAGAGCCGTTGCGAAATCTCCCAAGCTGCTGCTTTGCGACGAACCGACAGGTGCGCTCGACGTTGCAACGGGCGAGAAGATATTTGCGCTTTTGAAAAAATATTCAAGAAACAAGGACACCGCCGTGGTAGTCGTAACGCACAACCCCGAGGTCGCAAAAATAGCCGACCACGTTATCCGCCTGCGTGACGGAATGATAGTAGCAGATGAAACTGTAAATCAGCAGTCCATAGAACAACAAGCGGTATGATATAACAAAAGCGAGGGACAACACATGAATTTTCTGTTCAAAAAAATGATAAGAAGCGTGCGGCAGTTCAAGCTGCAATTTGCCTGCGTGCTGCTGCTTGCTATGCTTTCGGTCATAATCTACAGCGGGCTTGAGGGCATATGGCGGGGCATCGAATACGGGTTTGACTCGTTCGCACAGGAAACAAACCTTGCAAACGAGTGGGTGTTCGCATCATATTTCACCGATGACGATATCGCTCGAATTGAGAGAATGAACGGCGTGCAGGAGGTGTCAAAGCGTGTGCGCATAACCGCATCATCTTGTGCAGATGACGGAAACGATACCTACATCAGTCTTGATACTGTCGGCAGCGAAAACATATCCGCTATGAAGCTCATCAGTGGCGACAAATACGACAAGTCGCTTGAAAACAGCATATGGCTCGACCCCGACTACGCCAAAGAAAACGGCATCACCGCAGGACAGACGATAGATATCTCCTTTGGCGGAATAACCGTCCACCCCACAGTCGCAGGGCTTGCAATGTCAGCCGAGAGAGCGCATTATGTCGGCACTGCCGATTATTATATCCCCGACCATAAGCAGTACGGCTACGGCTTTATGAGCGATGACCTGCGTGAAAAACTCGGCATCAGGATAAACTGCAATCTGCTTGAAATAAAAAGCAGCGGCAGCGAGGTCAAGCACCGCATCAACGAGCTGCTCGGCGAAAGATTTATAGCTTACTATGACACAGATACGCTCTTTGACGTGGCGTTTGTAAGCGGTCAGGCGGATAATCTCAAAAGGGTGTCTCTGCTTTTCTCAGCGCTGTTCATTCTGCTTTCCGTGCTGTCAATGCGAACAACGATAAAGCGCCTGATAGATGCGCAGGGCAGCGACATAACTACGCTCAAATCGCTTGGCTTTTCAAACAGAATGCTGACGCTCTATTACTCGCTGTATGGGCTGTTCGTGAGCGTTCTTGGCACAGCACTCGGATTTGCGTTTTCGTTCCCGTTTTCCGCTGCGATACGCAAATCGCAGATGGCGCTTATCTCGCTGCCCGAATGGAAAACAAAGCACACCGCAGGCTCGCTTGCCGTTATACTGCTGATAATAGCGCTGTCGCTGCTGACCTCCGTTCTCGCCGCAAGAAAAGCCCTTAAAGGTCTGCCCGCCGAGTCCTCAAACGGCAAGGTCACACACGCAAAGACTACGCTTGTTGAAAGAGTGGGGCATATCTGGAACAAAACAGACTTTGGAATGAAATGGACCTTCAGAGACGCCAGCGCGCACAAATCGCGTATCCTGCTGGGTATAATCAGCGTCTGCGGCAGCTTTATGCTGCTTATGGTCGGCTCTGGCACGCCTGATTCTATCAAAAATCTGACTGCAAAGAGTTATTCGGAGGAGTTTGTTTACTCCTACAAGCTGACGCTCGATCAGTCAAATACCCCCGAGCAGACAGCCTCGCTCGCCGAGCAGCTTAACGGTCAGCTTATCCAGACCGTTCAGAGCAGGCTCACCTTTGACGGCGGCGAAACCTGTTTCAAGCCTGTTACCGTTTTTTCAAGCGGAGACTATATCGGTCTGAAAACGACAGACGAACAAAAGCTTGACAAAGACGCTGTATACATCACGCAGGGCATGGCGGATTCGCTGGGCTTGGATAAAGGCGACAGCATAGAACTGTTCCCGTCCTTTTCAAGCCAAAGCTTTGAATTTACAATAGACGGCATAATACCGTCGGGTATGCCGCAGTCGCTTTATATAGGCTCGCAGCGCTGGACAAATGCAGGTGCAGATTTTCGCCCGTCGCATCTTTTGTGCGGCGACATAAGCGACCCAAGCAGCCTCGACGACACACGCATATCACAGGTGATGACCTCACAGCAGCAGCGCAGCAACCTCACGCAATTCCAGAAGAAAATCACGGGCGTGTTCACACTGATGAAGGTCGTAGCGTTTGCGCTTGTAGTCATCGTGCTGTATAATCTCAGTATCCTCAGTTTCCTTGAAAGAACAAAGCAGTACAATACCTTCCGTGTTCTCGGTTTCCATTTCAGCGAGATACGCAGACTCGCATCGTTTGAGAATATCATCATTCTCGTTATGGGCACGCTGCTTGGCATACCATTAGGCTCTCAATTCCTTGAGCTTTACTGCGCTACCTTTTCAAATGACACATTGAAAATCTACTCGGCGCTGAAACATTCCAGCCTTGCGATCGTGTGCTGTACGGTCTTTGTCTGCACAGCGATAACGACCGTCCTGCTCTCGCGCAGGATAAAAAAGATAGATATGGTTCAGGCACTCAAAGAGTAAAAAATGTCCCCTGTATTCTGAATAATATTTTAGCGGGAAGCCTTTTTTGTTTGCGTACAGCTGTACCGCGCAAAAAAAACCGCACTCTGCATTACCTGCAAGGTGCGGTTTGTACGTTTTAAGACAAACTGATGTTTGCATTTATCTGATAAAATGTGTGCCCTGCCATGTCTCTTTTTCGGGGAGTCCGTACTTTTCCCTGCCCAGCGCAATAGATTTCATCAGAAAACTCATATTTTTTGCAAGAGTTCTCATAGTCTGCAAGCCTTCGGCATCGCTGTTTGCTTCACCCGGTTCGCGCCCGTGAACGCTGTTCCAGTACTGGCTTGAAGCAATGGGCATATTGCTTATCGTAAAATACTTGTTCAGTTCATCAAATGTTGCCGAGCAGCCGCCGCGCCTTGCAACTACAACGCTTGCGCCGACCTTCATCGTCTTGTCAAAGCCTGTGCTGAAAAACAGACGGTCAAGACAGGCAATCAGCGTTGCATTTGCCGAAGCATAGTAAACGGGCGAAGCTGCAATAAGACCGTCAGATTGTTCAAATTTCTCTGCAAGCTCGTTGACCGTATCGTTGAACACGCACCTGCCAAGCTCTGCACACTTTCGGCAGGCGATACAGCCGCGTATATCCTTGTTTCCGATGTGGCAGACCTCTGTTTCAACGCCCTGCGCTTCAAAGGTCTTAACAAGCTCGCTGATAGCGATTGCAGTATTTCCGTTTGTATGGGGACTGCCGTTTAAAATCAGCACTTTCATATGGTTTCCTCCTAATAATATTTATTCGCCTTTTTATTTCAGCGATAGCGTGACGGTCACATCGCCGTCACCGAACGTATTTTTCAGTTCGTCCTGTGAGATGTTTTCGATTCTGCCGAGCCTTGTATAGCTCCACGAATTTGAGCCGTAAAAAATCGTTATCTGGTTTCCCTGATACAGCATAATATCGCACGGCTTTGTCTTTATTTTTTCATCATCCTTCGTAAGCGACCAGGGAAGCCTGCCGACCTTCTCAAAGCTGCCGTATTCGTCAAGCGAAACAGTAATTGGTGCGTCTTTAAGCCTCTGCGCAAGCTCTGCCGCCGCTGCCGTATCTGCAAGCGTTGCCGTGAGCTGCTTTCCGTTCACTTCGATATACAGCTTCATTTCGCTCACCTCTTTGCTGTCCGCAGATGACTGGTTTTGCGTTTGTGTCACTATGCTGCTGTCATCATTGCTTTGTGCGGTCTGCACAACAGAACTTGCAGCTGATGATGTGCCGCTCACCTGCGTGCTGCTTTCCGAGCTGCCGCAGGCTGTCAGACATATGCCCGTTATCGCCGCCGTGAACAGTATAGTAAGTCTTTTCATTCCAAGTTCTCCTGTTTCATTTTATACACCAGATAGTCAAGACAACTTATGTTGTCCTCTTTTTCGTGAACCTCCTGCAAAAGCTCTTTTCTGTGCTTTGCAAGCATTTTTTCGCACTGTTTTTTGTCGCATATGCAGCAGTCAAACCGCTTTATGAATTCCTCGTCGCAGCCCGCATCAATAAGATTCTGCCTGATGTTTTCTTCCACTGTGTTCACCTCTGTCTTGTTTTGTTGCTTACAGTATATCACACATATTGTAAAATTACAAATACCTATATCAAATATACATCTATGCTTGACAGTAATATTAAGCCGTGGTATACTTTATACAAAGGGGGCGTTTGTATGGAGATCCGTGTACTGCGATACTTTCTTGCTGTCGCAAGGGAACAGAGCTTTTCTGTCGCTGCCGAGCGGCTTTATCTCTCGCAGCCGACACTTTCAAGGCAGCTCAAAGAGCTTGAGGATGAACTTGGCAAGCCGCTGTTCATCCGCTCAAATAAGGGTGTTACGCTGACCGAGGAGGGCATGATGCTGCGCAAGCGAGCAGAGGAGATAATCGAGCTTGTCGGCAAGACCGAGCAGGAGGTGCGCCAAAGCAGCGAGAACATTTCGGGAACCGTCTATATAGGTGCTGGCGAGACTCACGCGGTAAAGCTGATAGCCGACACCGCACACAAGCTCAAGACCGACTATCCCGAAATACAGTACAGCTTTTACAGCGCCGACGGAACGAGTGTGCTTGAAAGGCTCGACAAGGGACTGCTTGATTTCGGGCTGATTTTTCTTCAGCCTGACAGGTCAAAATACGATTCGATAGAAATACCTCTGCACGATGTGTGGGGCGTGCTTATGCGCCGTGACGAGCCTCTCGCTCAAAAGCAGACATTGACCTTTGAAGACATCTCGGGGCTTGACCTGCTGATACCGCGCCAGCCCAATCACAGCACCATGCTTTCAGATATTATCACCGAAAAAGCACCGCAAGCGCATATCGCCGCAGAGTACAACCTTATCTACAATGCCTCGGTAATGGTGCGCGAGGGTATGGGTTCTGCGATAACTCTTGACAAACTGATAAACGTCAGCGGAGACAGCGAGCTTTGTTTCAGACCGTTCGAGCCTTGTATGGAGGCGGTGTGCTATTTCATCTGGAAGCGATACTCCGTTTTCACCAAAGCCGCAAAGGCTTTTCTGGGGCAGTTCAAAAAGGACCTGCAAAGCTATCGCAATTGAACCGCAAGGGCGTTTTGCAGTAAGTGCTTGACTTGTATTTGAGATTAAAGTATAATGATAACAATAAAAACATTGTGAAGGAAGGTGCATTTATGCGTCGTACAGAAAGCACAGCTCCATGCAAGGTTTGAGGACACTGCATGGAGGAACAGCCTCTGACGGCTGACGTCCTCGGACTTTGCATTCGATGATAAAAAATATATCAAAGGAGCAAAGTCAAATGAAAAAAATAAAAACATATATCTTACTATGGTCTACCCAGTCCTTATCCGCACTTGGCAGCGGTATGACAAGCTATGCGCTTATATTGTGGCTGTATCTGCAAAGCGGTTCGGCGCTCAAAACGGCGCTGCTGTCCATCTGTTCATATGCACCGTATGTTGCAATGAGCATTTTTGCAGGCTCGCTGACCGACCGACTGAACAAAAAGAAAACTATGCTTTTTTGCGACCTTATCGCAGCTGTCGGCACTGTCGCGGTATTGGTGCTTATCAAAACAGACACCCTGCAGCCGTGGCATCTGTATATAATCAATGCCGTGAACGGTCTGATGAACACCTTGCAGCAGCCTGCAAGCGAGGTAGCGGCAACAATGCTGATACCTAAAGAGTATTACCAGAAAACAAGCGGTATGCGTTCTTTTTCTCAATCGCTCAACAGTATACTTACCCCGATAATCGCAACGGCACTGTTTTCGTTTTCGGGCATAGGTACCGTCATAGCTGTTGACCTTATAACGTTTGCCATAGCATTTTTGGCGCTGGGATTGTTTATAAGTATACCCGAACCCCAAAGACCCGAAAAGCAAAAAGAAAGCATATGGGCTGCATCAAAATCGGGACTTAAATGGCTGAAAAATAATCCGCTTATTCTTGAGCTGATACTGTTTTTGTCCTGCATAAATCTTGTTGCTTCGACTTACCGCGCCGTTCTGCCCGCAATGATAATCCCAAAAGCAAACGGCGGCGAAACAGTCCTTGGGATAGTCAACACCTGCGTAGGTGTGGCTACACTTGTCGGCAGCATTATTGCTGCGTTTGTACCCGCACCGAAAAACCGTGTGAGAGCAATCTGCGCAGCGCTGTTCATCTCAATGAGTACGGAGAATTTCATTCTTGCACTTGGCAATACACCGCTGCTTTGGTGTGTCGGTGCAGTTTTCGGCTGGCTGATGATACCTTTTATGGGTGCAAACCTTGATGTCATCTTCCGCAATGAGATACCTGCGGATATGCAGGGCAGGGTCTATGCCTGCCGCAATACACTGCAGTTTTTCACCATACCGATAGGTTATTTTCTCGGCGGTCTGCTGACAGACAATGTGTTTGAGCCGTTTGCACAAGGCAATAAGTCATCGCTTTTAACAGCACTGTTCGGCGAGGGCAAAGGCTCTGGTGCGGCAATGCTGTTCTTTATAATGGGCATCACGGGAGTTGCGGTATGTCTTGTTTTCTCGGCAGTTCTGAGAAAACACAAATGGACTGAAAAGAATAAATAAAATTTCGGCACACTCACTTATTTTGTGGGTGTGCCGATTTTGATTTCACAGCTAATGATGCAGTGCGGCAAGCGCCTTTTTAAGCGCATCGTAAGCCTCGTCCACATCGTTGATTTGCGCAACAGTTTTCTCCATAGGGCAGATATCTGTACCCTGGCGGTTGATTATCTTCTCTGTCAGAGTATCAAAGGTACAATCAATACCGTGCTGCTTGAGAAAACCTTTCGCACCAAGAGACATGGTTTTTCCGTATACGGCAGTGATACCTGCTTTCACAAACAGCATCGCTGCCGCCTTGCCGACTATCATATCGGCAGCAGCATAGCCTTTCAGGTCTTTGCCCTGCGCAATAAAGCGCATCATTGGCGATATGCCTCTGCCGTCATCAGTGAAGTGATCGCCGTCCTTGCAAAGACAAATACTGTGTCCGTCAAGGTGAGCCTTTGCAGTTTCCAGGTCAGTCATTGTCTTTCACCATTAGCTTTATTGATCCGATAATGATAGCGGGAACGAGTACAGCCTGTACCGCAAGCCCGATAAATCCGGTCTGTATCTGCTGCCAGATCATCGGCACGGTGAAGTTTGTCATACTCTGCGTAAGAGCGATAAGCCCGAGAAATACGCCTCTGCCTACTGCCTGCGCAAGAATGACCGCAGGGAACGCCCATAAACCATTGCCTGCGATTTTTTTGGTGAAAAGTCCCGAAATGACAGCGAATACCGCCAGCTCTGCCATCATAAACGGCAGGCGTGCAGCTATCGGCATAGGGTTGCCGATTGCCCAGGTGATAAGAAAGCTCACAAGCGGTGAGAGTACGCCGACCGCAAGTCCCCACTTTGCACCGAGCAGACAGCCGCCTATCAGCACGGGCAGATACATCGGCAGCCACTTAACGCCACCGGGTGCGCCGAGTGCCAGATGTACCAGCTGCGGCAGAATAACGGCGAGAGCCACGAGCCCTGCTGACACCAGCGCTTTGTATGTTATTTTTGTACCGTAAGAGATCTGTCTTTGTGTTAAAGCGTTTTCAAACATAATTTACTCCTCCATTTTACGACAATCTTTCAGTAAGCTGATGATTTCAAGATGCTGCGGACAGGCACTTTCGCACTGACCGCATTCAAGACATTCCGAAGCCTTGCCTTTGCCGTGGGTCGCGATAGCATATGCTTGCTTGCCGTCGTCCCAGCTTTTTTTGATGCCCTCGCTGTTTTTGACTGCAAATATTTCGGGTATAGCGATACCCATAGGGCAGCCCTCGGTGCAGTAATGACAGGCAGTGCATTTGATAGAATTGTCCTTTTTTAGCTCCTGCTGTGCTGTAGCAATTACCTTCTGCTCGTTCTCGTCAAGCGGCTTGAAATCGCGCATATACGAAAGATTATCCTGCATCTGCGCGAGGTTTGACATTCCCGAAAGAACTGTAATGATGCCGTCCATAGATGCCACATAGCGTATTGCCCACGATGCAAAGGAAGCGTTTGGGTCAGCAGCCTTGAAAATATCCTGTACGCCCTTTGGCGGATTTGCAAGCGCGCCGCCCTTTACGGGCTCCATGACCGTTATAGACTTGCCGTGCTTTCGTGCGATCTCGTAGCATTCACGCGAAGCAACACCCGGGTTATCCCAGTCGGCGTAGTTTATCTGCAGCTGAATGAAATCGACCTCGGGGTGTGCGGTAAGCAGCTCGTCAAGCAGTGCAGGGTCTGCATGGAACGAGAAACCGAAATACTTTATAAGACCCTTTGCTTTCTGCTGCTTTACGAAATCCCAGATGTGATATTCGTCGTATTTTTTGTAATTGCTGCGCTGAAGAGCGTGAAGCAGGTAGTAGTCGAAATAGCCTGCCCCCGTGCGCTCAAGGCTGGTGTAGAACTGCTGCTTGGCGCTTTGCTCATCGTGACAGCTCATCCACGCACACAGCTTTGTGCACAGTGTGAACTTATCACGCGGATAACGGTCGATAAGTGCTTTTTTGATAGCCTCCTCCGAGCCGCCCTTGTCATAAACATACGCGGTGTCAAAGTATGTTCCTCCCGCCTCAATAAACCTGTCAACCATTTCACTTGTCTGCTCAACATCTATCGAGCCGTCCTCCAGCTTTGGCAGACGCATCAGCCCGAAACCGAGCTTAAAGACATCTTTTCCGAAATAATCCGACATAGCTTCCGACCTCCTTATTTTACAATGTATTTATTATCTGATTGCGGTATGCCGCCCTCGTCGGAGATAAACCTTTCGACTTTCATTTTAAGTCTGTACTTTTCCCGAAGCTGTGCGATCGTTTGCATCATAGGCGAAGCGTGATGAACGTCTATCGCTGCCTGATTTGTCCATTGGTCTATCAGAAGCACCGTCTGGGGCTGGTCAAGCGGCTGAAAATATTCGTAGCGAAGATTACCCTCCTCGCTGCGTATTTTTTCCACAGTACCGCTTTTTATCATTTCGTCGGCAAATCTGCGGGCATTGCCGTTTTCACCTGTGTAATAGATATTTATTGTTATACTCATACCTGTACCTCTTTATCGGTTTTTGTGTTTCATCTGTATAACTGCTTTCAAATGCACTCCTGCTTATTTCAGCTTTGCGTAATCCTCGTCCGACACAGCCTCGCACCACTGCGTACTGCCGTCCTCACCCGGAATTTCAATCGCAAGGTGCGAGAACCAGCTGTCAGGCGCAGCGCCGTGCCAGTGCTTGACCTCTGCCGGAATGTTGATGATGCTTCCGGGTGTCATTTCCACAGCCTGCTCGCCCCACTGCTGATAATAGCCTCTGCCGCCTACGCAGATAAGCATCTGACCGCCGCCGCTCTTTGCGTGGTGGATATGCCAGTTGTTGCGGCAGGCAGGCTCAAAGGTCACGTTGAATATAGGTATCTGCTCGGTCGAAACAGGTGCAAGATAGCTCTGCCCGACAAAGAAATCTCCGTAGGGGTTGGGTTCACCAATAGGGAAGAATATAGTGTTTTGGAACCTGTCCTTGTCAGTGAGGGCAGGTGTTTGTTCGTTCCAGATGTCCTTTGCAAGTCTGAACACAGCCCAGCCCTTCGGCCAGCCGACGTACATAGTCGCGTGGGTGATGATTGCCGCTATCTCCTCTTTGGTAACGCCGTGCGCTTTGGCGTTTTGCAAATGATACGCAAGAGAGCTGTCGGTAATGCCCGAAGCCATAAGCGATACCACAGTTATTATGCATTTTGTCTTAACGTCTATCGCCTGCTCGTTCCATACCTCACCGAAAAGTATGTCGTCATTGAGGTGCGCAAACATCGGCGCAAACTCTCCAAGCTGGTCTCTGCCTGCTGTCTGTACAATTTTTTCGCTCATAATGATTACCTCCTGATATTATTGCTTTCCTAACAGCTGAATTACACACTGATATATGATATCGTATATGCTTTGCGGCTTGAATTCAATTTTTGCATCGCGCATTGCATCAAGCTGCTTTTGCGTTGCCACCGTGTAGGGATAAACCCCGAAGAGAAACGGGAAGAACACGTAGATGAACCGTTCTCTGTCAATGTGGGGAAAGAACTTGTCAATGCAGGCTCTCACCGCATCTAGCGACGCACCATAAGTTGTTTTAAACTCTGTCAGGCGTTCAGGGCGTGAATGCTCCTCCATATCGTAATGATTCATAGACAAAAGTTTTAAAAGCTGCTGCCGCTTTTCCAGAGAGTGCGCAAGTGCCGCCGCAAAATCCTGCGCAGACATTGTTTCATTGCCCTGCGCAAGAGCATTAAGCTCCGCCGCCCACAGCTCATACTCACGCTGCATCAGGGCGAGGAAAATCTCTTCCTTCGTCTGAAAATAGTTGTAGATAGACGGTCTTGAAAAGCTCGTTTCAACGCTTATTTCTTTAAGGGTAATGTCCTTGAAGCTAATCGTCTGGTACAGCTTTTCGCAGGCATTAACGATTTCCTCTCGCCGCGAAGCAGTCAGCTCGGGTGAACCCTTTGGCATTATACCACCTCCAATTATTCATTCTGACATTGTGTCACTATGTATATTACAGCACCGTTCTGACACGGTGTCAATACGGGAGAATGATTTTTCTGATTTTCAGCGTTGTTCACTAATACTGGTGCAATGCTTTTTCGCAAATTGCACAAACAAACCATTTGCAAATAATAAAACAACCGCCCTGAAATGCTTTTTTGCAAGCATCAGAGCGGTCTGTGATCTTCGGTTATTTTGAAAGGTCGAGTGACCTTATCTTATCGCGCAAAGGCAGCACGAACGGCGGTGATACCGACAGTTCGTCTATGCCCATTCGCAGAAATGTTTCAGTAAGCGACAGGTCTGCCGCAAGCTCGCCGCAGATACCTATCCACGCACCGTTCGCGTGAGCATTCTTTGCCGACATCTCGATAAGTCGGAGAATAGCCTCGTGGTGTGTGTCGACAAACTGTTCAAGCGCAGCATTCTGTCTGTCGCAGGCAAGAGTGTACTGCGTGAGGTCGTTTGTGCCGACACTGAAAAAGTCCACCATCGGCGCAAGTCTGTCGCTTATAACAGCCGCCGCGGGAGTCTCTATCATAATGCCTATCTCCACATTCTGCGCAAACGGTATGCCCTCGTCTGCGAGGTCGCTTTTCACCTTATCGCAGGCTTGCTTGATTTTTTCAAGCTCGCTCACGCTGGTTATCATCGGGAACATTATCCCAAGCTCGCCGTAAACAGATGCCCTGTAAAGCGCACGCAGCTGTGTTTCAAAAATCTGCGGACGGGTAAGGCAGATGCGTATCGCCCTGAAGCCAAGCGCAGGATTGTCCTCCTTTTCAAGCTTGAAATAGTCTATCTGCTTGTCTGCACCAATGTCCAGAGTTCTGATTATCACTTTCTTGCCAGCCATGCTTTCAAGCACGCGCTTGTATGCCCTGAACTGCTCCTCTTCGGTCGGGTAGTCACTTGACTCCAGATACAAAAACTCGCTTCTGAAAAGCCCTATGCCGCCCGCATCATTTGCAAGCACCGCACCTATCCCGTCAACGCCGCCTATGTTTGCATATACGTTGACTTTCGTGCCGTCAAGCGTAACATTTGGCTTGCCCTTAAGCTCCTGCAAAAGCGCCTTCTTGTGAAGATCCTCCTGCTGCTTTGCCTTTGCCTGCGCGATAAACTCCTCGTCGGGTTCGACTGTTATCTCGCCCGTGTAGCCGTTCACCACAACAGTCTGTCCGTCCTTGACCGCCTTTAGTATTTCCTCGCCCACACCTATTACCGCAGGTATGTTCATATTCCTTGCAAGTATCGCCGTGTGCGAGTTTGACGAGCCGCCTGCCGTTACGAACGCAAGCACTCTGTCCTTGTCCAGCGAAACAGTCTCGCTTGGCGCAAGGTCGTCAGCAATAACTATCATCTTTTCGCTGCCGCTGTCTGCCTCGCCGCCGTCCTCGCCCATGCAGGCTATAAGCCTGTTTGAGATGTCCTTTACATCGGCTGCCCTTGCCTGCATATACGGGTCGTCCATTGCGGTGAACATCTCCGAGAAATTATCTGCGGTGACCGCCACGGCATACTCTGCATTGACCGACTGCGTGGTGATGATATTTTGTATCGACTCGTTGTAGTCGTCGTCCTCAAGCATCATCATGTGTATCTCAAAAATCTGCGCATTAGTCTCGCCGACCTCTTTGAGTGCCTTTTCGTAGATTTCAGAAAGCTGGTCTATAGCCTTCTGCTTTGCGCTCTCGACCCTTGTGATCTCACTCTGTGTGTCCTCAACGTGCTTGCGGCGGACCTGTGCTTGCTGCCGTTTGAACAAGCTTGCCGCGCCGATAGCTATGGCTGAGTAAACTCCTTTTCCCTTAAACTGCAACAAATCCAGCCGCCTCCTTTGCGTTAAAGCTCTGCCTTGATAAGCTCTGTAACTGCGTCAAAAGCAGCCTGCTCGTCTGCGCCGTCAAATGACACGATGATGTTGTCACCGCACTTTACACCAAGCCCCATTACTGCCATAAGCTTTGTCAGGTCAGCCGACTTTCCGCCCTGCTTTTCAAGCGTAATCTTGCTCTCAAAGCCCTTTGCCAGCTTAACGAGCTTTCCCGCAGGTCTTGCGTGGATACCTACTGCATCTGTGATCGTGTAATTGAATGTTTTCATACCTATCCGTCCTTTCTGATTAAAAAATGTTTTGTTTATGTCAGTCCTTATAGTCCTTCATATCGGGGTATGAGGCTATCGCCCCGTGCCTTGTAACGCTGCGTGCGCAGAACTCGTTTGAGAAATCCACACACCTTTTCAGCTCGTCTGCCTGCATAGCCGCAAGTGTGTCTTTAGTTTTGCCCATCTGATTGAGCCTGAACAGAAACGAGCCGATAAAGCCGTCGCCTGCGCCCGTGGTGTCTATCACATCGACTTTTTTTGCGGGCGAAAAGCATTGGCAGTCTTTTGTGAAAGCGTATGCGCCGCCGTCTCCGCAGGTGTACACCACCGCCTTTACCTCACCCGTGAAAAGAAACGGCAGTGCGTCGTTGATGTCGCTCTTTCCCGTGATGAATTCAAGCTCCTCGTCGGATATCTTCAAAATGTTGCAAAGCGGAATGAATTCAAGCACAGTGCTTTTCAGCCTGCTTCGGTCGTCCCACAGCTGAAAGCGCAGATTCGGATCAAAGCTGATGATGCCGCCGCGCTTTTTCATCTCGCTGACAGCCTTGCGGTGAGCATCTTTCATCGGGAAATCTCCCAGCGACACGCTGCAAAAATGCAAAGCGTAAGCGCCTTCAAAAACCTTTGTATCTATCTGTTCGGGCGTGAGCAGCATATCCGCAGACGGCTTTCTGTAAAACGAGAATGTCCTGTTGCCGTCGCCGGCAAGGCTGACAAATGCAAGCGCCGTATTCGCCTTGTCGGTAAGACTTATCGCCGAGGTGTCCACTCCGAACTGTTCAAGCTCAAACATTATTTTGTGCCCGAAAGGGTCATCGCCGAGCTGTGAGATAAGCGACGCTTTGCCGCCAAGCCTTGCGTAAGCCGCGCACACATTTGCAGGAGCACCGCCAATTGCTGGGGCAAACGCACCCACCTCTCTGAACTCGCACCCATGTCTGTCAGGGATAAAGTCTATCAGCGCCTCACCGATCGCGATAAGCCTGTCATTTGCCAAGATAATTCACCTCCATCGCTTTGAGCAAAGCCACTTCACAGGTAAGTCCGCGGGCTGTTACCGTCAGCTCTGTATCCTTTGGATAGAACCTTGTTGAAAGCACCTTTTCTCCGCCGCTCAAAAATATCTCCAAAGATGTCTTGTCCGCAAGCACTCTGATATTCTCGCAGCTGTCAAGCCTTGCACGCCTTACGTCTCTGCCGCAGCCGACCTTATCATCAATGAATTTTAAAGTGAAAACTCCGCCCTCAAAGGTCATCTCAACCGCGTCCGAAAGCCGCAGCTCAAAGCCCTGCGACTGCGCCGAGGCAGTCAGGTCAAAAGGCAGCTGAACTTCGCCCTTGCCGTCAAGCAGCGCTGTGCGCTGTGTGACCAGCTGTTCAAGCTCTGCTATCGGTTCGCGCCGCAGCTTTCCGTCATCGCCAAGTGTCACCTCACACGGAACTGTCAGGCAGTGCTGCCAGCCAAGCTCTGTTGTGGGGTTTGAGTATGGTATGTCGCCTATGCCCATCCAGCCGATAAGTATACGTCTGCCGCCCGGTGCCTTGAACGTCTGCGGTGCGTAGAAATCAAATCCACAGTCCCACTCGGTAAATTCTCCCGTATCCATTTTTAAACAGCCAGAGCTGTAAACGTTCTGAAAGCGGTATTTTTCGTGCGCAACGCCCTGCGGAGAAATGCTTAAATATTCATTTGCACCTATGCGCAAAAAGTCGGGACACTCCCACATATATCCGAAATCGGCTGTGCGCACTTGCTTTTCAAACTCCCAATTTTCAAGGTCGTGTGAACGGTAAGCACCATTTTGTACTCGCCGTCCTGCTCCCACACTTTTGGGTCGCGCACATGGCAGGAGCAGTAATCGGGGTAATCGCTGTTGCGCAGCAGCACCTTTTTTTCGCTCATCGTCACGCCGTCCTTGGTGGTGACAAGTATAGTATTTGCACCGCGCCCTGCGGTTATGTAATCGTAGTCACCGTCCTGCTTGACATTTCCCGTGTAGAAAAGGTAAAGCGTGTCGCCCTTGACAAATCCGCAGCCCGAGTAAACGCCGTTTCTGTCATCGGGAGTGTCGGGGAACAGCACCGTCCCCGTGAACTCCCAGCTTGTAAGGTCTTTGCTTTGAAAATGTCCCCAGCACTTGTTTGCTGCACCCTCTGCGTTGTCGGGTGCGTATTGGAAATAGACGTGGTAGTATCCCTTGAACCAGCACAGCCCGTTCGGGTCGTTCAGCCAGCCGCTTTGCGGCTCAAGGTGGAATGCTTGTCTGAAATCGTTTTTCAATCCTATCAGCCCTTTTTCGTTTCAAGCAGCTTGTCAAGCAGCCCAATGCTGCCGGATGCTGCGGTGTTTATCTCCTCGTAGTCATCAGCGTTTGTGATGATGACGGGGGTAACTGTCTTATAGCCCTTGCTTTGTATCAGCGCCTTATCAAACGTGATAAGCGTCTGACCTCTCTTTACCTTGTCGCCCTCTGCAACGTGAGCCTCGTAGCCCTCGCCGCCGAGCTCGACCGTGTTTATCCCGACGTGGATAAGTATTTCCATACCGTTGTCAAGCGTAAGCCCGATAGCGTGGTGCGTGTCAAACAGCGTCTCGACCGTTGCGTCAGCAGGAGCAACGACCCTGCCCTCGCTTGGCTCAACTGCCGCACCCTTGCCAAGAACCTCTGCGGCAAATGTCTCGTCGGGAACGTCCTGCATAAGAACGACCTCGCCCTTGAGCGGTGAGTAAACTGCCGTGTCGTCATATTCTTTGCCTGCTGTGAGGTCTTCCTCTTGCGCCTTCGTTTCAGCCTTCGGTGCGTCAACCGAAGATTTAGTCTCTGCCTTTTCACCCTCTGTCACAGGATCCTTGTACATCAGCCACGATGCGATAAAGGCAACGCCCGATGCAACAACGAAAGTGAGCAGATATCCGAGGAAGCTGTCTGTTGTGATAAGGAAACCGAACAGTCCTGTTACGCCGTTAGCCGTTGCAAAAACGTTCATCAGCGAAGCGACTGCTGCGCCGCACGCGCCGCCTATCATACCCGCGATAAGAGGCCTTACGAAACGCACGTTAACACCGAAGATAGCAGGCTCGGTTATGCCCATAAATGCCGACAGCGAGGAGGGAAGTGCCATAGCCTTTATCTTTTTGTTTCTCGACTTTATGCCGACAGCCAGAGCAGCTGCGCCCTGTGCAACGTTTGCAGCCGTAGCGATAGGCATCCATATGTTCTTTCCGTTGTCAGCCAGCATAGAAAGCTCGATAGCGTTGTACATATGGTGAACGCCCGCAACTACCGTCGGTGCGTAAGCTGCGCCCATAAGGAACGAGCCGATACCAAGTGGTATCGTTATCAGCCATTTTGCACCGTCAAGCACCCAGCTTTCAGCCTGCGAGAATACAGGACCTATCACCGTCAGCGTTAAAAAGCCCGTGATAAGTACGCTTACCAGCGGCGTTACGAACAGGTCAAACATCTCGTGAACGTGCTTGTGCAGCCACTTTTCAATGACCGCCAGCACCAGAACAGCGATAACAACAGGTATAACGTGACCCTGATAGCCCGTGTTCTGAATGTTCCACAGCCCGAACCACGACCACAGCGTTTTGGTCTCTGCGCCGCCTGCGATAGACCACGCATTTACAAGGCTCGGGTGGATCATAAGCATACCGATTACTGCGCCGAGGTAGATGTTTGCGCCGAATATTTTAGCCGCACTTACAGCAATAAGTATCGGCAGGAAAGTCAGCGCCGTGTTTGAAAGCAGATCTAAAATGTTGTAGATGTAGTGGTCGCTCAGACTCGGGAATGCTCTTGACAGACCGCCGAGCAACCCGCAAAGCAAGCCCGTTGCAACTATCGCAGGAATTATCGGAACGAAAATGTCGCCCAGCGTCTTGATAGCTCTCTTGTACCACGGAGCCTTTGCCGCCGCAGCCGCCTTTACATCGTCCTTTGAAGCCGCCTCGACTCCCGCAAGGTCAATGAACTGGTCGTAGACCTTGTTCACCGTACCCGTTCCGATGATTATCTGAAGCTGTCCCGCAGCCTCAAAAACGCCCTTTACACCGTCGATGTTTTCAAGTGTTTCCTTTTTGACCTTGTCATTATCCGCAATGACAAGCCTTAACCTTGTGGCGCAATGCGCTGCACTTGCCAGATTATCCTTGCCGCCGATCGCATCAAGTATCTCGCCTGCACATGTTCTGTGATCCATAACAACCTCTCCTTTAGCCAGTCAGACTCCTGTTATCATACGAAATGTGAAACTGATTTCATTTGCACGTTCAGTATACCATATGGGATTTCAAAAGTCTATTGACTAAAAGGACAAAGTTGCATCACGTTAGTAGTAGGTTTCACACAGTTTCAGTTATCTGTCTGTCGATTCCCGCTCAACGACCTCGTAGCCCAGCTGCAAAATCCTCGGTGCAGACTTGCCGCGGTCTACCTGCGAAAGCAGCATATTTGCCGCCTCAATGCCCGCGGTCTTGTAATGAAGATGTGCAGAGGTTATCGTCGTCGAGGTCAGCCTTGACAGTCTTGAATCGCCGATACCGCATACCATAACATCCTGCGGAATGCGTATGCCGTTTTCTTTGCAGTAAAGCACAACACCTGCGGCAATGCTGTCAGTCGCGCAGAACACGGCGTCGGGACGGCTTTTGCCCGAGAACAAACGCCTCGCGTGATCATATCCCGATTCAGATGTGAAGTCTGCCGTTTCGTGATTTCCTCTGTGAAGGGTCAGTCCGCTTTCGTTCAATGCCTTCATAAAGCCGTCAAAGCGGAACTTTCCCGTTGCCATATCGTCCATTCGCACACCGACACAGGCAAGGTCAGAAGCGCCCTTGTCTATCATAAGCCTGGTGAGCGAGTAGGCAGCACCAAAGTCGTCGTGGCAAACGCAGTTGTACCCCTTGTAGTTCTGTCCGAGAATCACAACAGGCACGCGAATTTTATCCAGCACCGTCTTGTGCAGCTTGGTGAAAACGCTTGCCATAAGGATTATCCCGTCCACCCAGTTGTTGCGCAAAAGCTCAAGCGAGTCGATCTCCTTGTTATAATCGTTGGCAGTGTTGACCAGCAGCAGCTTGTAGCCCTGCTCGTTGAGCACCTCGCTTATGCCCTCGGTGATTCGCGCGATACTCTCGCTGGACAGCTTTGGTATTATCACCCCGACGAGCTTGGTGACCTTGTTTTTCACGCTCCTCGCCGACAGACTGGGAGCGTAGCCCGTTTTGTCTACCGCAGCCTTTATAAGCGCGATTTTCTCCTCGCTGAGATAGCCGTTGTTAAAGTATCTGCTTACGGCAGACTTTGAAACGCCTGCGATTTTTGCAAACTCGGAAATGTTCATTCAGCCGCCTCCTTTGTGAAACTGATACCATATCTTTACACTATTATAATACTCCGCGCTTCCAATTTCAATATGCGCGCCGTACTGCTAACGTATTTTCTACGTTTTGCACATACTGCAAAAGCATTTTTTCAGCAGTTTAACAAAGCCCTGCATTTGCCGCCGCCAGCACTGCCGCACAAAAACACACCTGCCGATTTGTTTAGCAGCGCTGTTTGTCAAAAATCTATTGACAAGGCGCGCCGTTAGTGCTATCATAAAAGCAGTAGCTATGGCTGCTATTTTTAAGGGTAAGAGTTAGTCAATGCTAACTTTTTGCTCTCAAATCCCGCAGATAGAGGAAATTCAAATCAGAAAGGAATGTTTTGTATGAATGCAGTAAAAAACATAGCAGTATTTGTCGGGGGAGTTGTGTTCGGTTCACTCGGTTTCAAGCTGCTCGCAAGCAAGGAAGCAAAGAAGGTATATGTACATACCGCAGCAGCGGCTATGAGAGCCAGAAGCAGCGTGATGACCGACGTTACAAAGGTGCGTGAGAGCTGCGGCGATATCGTTGCCGAGGCAAAGCAGCTCAACGAGCAAAAGCGTGCCGAGCAGGATGAAAAAGCACAGGTCATTGAAGACGAAAGCGAAGCGGTACAGTAATGAAATGCACTATCCTACACGAATGCAGGGGACGTATCAGAGTACATATCCAGCGCCCGTATATGACCTTGCATCAGGCGGATATACTTGAGTACTATCTTCGTGCAAAGCCATTCGTGACAAGTGCCAGGGTGTACGACCGCACGGGTGATGCAGTCATCTGCTACAGCGCACAAAGGGCTGATGTCATCAAAGCGCTTGCAGGGTTTTCGTATGACGATAAGTCGGCGCAGGCGCTTGTTCCCGAGCATACCAGCCGCGAGCTTGACCGCGAATTTGAGGATAAACTGATAAACTCCATTATTATGCGCTGCGTAAGGCGGCTGCTGCTGCCTGCACCGCTGGGATTTGCAGTGTCGGTTTTCCACGCGATGAAGTACGTAAGGGAGGCACTTTCCTCGCTGTCAAAGGGCAGAATTGAGGTCAGCGTGCTTGACGCAACGGCGATAACAGCCTCGCTGATAAGGCGCGAGCAGAAAACCGCAGCCTCGGTAATGTTTATGCTGGGTATCGGCGAAATGCTTGAGGACTGGACACGCAAAAAGTCGGTTGACGAGCTTGCAAGCGTGATGTCGCTCGGCGTTGACAAGGTATGGCTGCATAAGCCGGGCGGCGATGTGCTTGTTGCGCTTGACACGGTAAATGCAGGCGACGAGCTTGTTGTGCGCACGGGAAGTATGATACCGCTTGACAGCGTGGTAGTCTCGGGTGAGGCTGCGATAAACCAGTCATCGCTCACGGGTGAAAGTCTGCCTGTCCACAAGGGCGAGGGCAGCTATGTCTACGCAGGCACTGTCGTTGAAGACGGAAGTGTCGTTATCCGCGTTGACAAGATATCGGGCAGCGGCAAATACGACCGTATCGTCAAGATGATAGAGGAATCGGAAAAGCTGAAATCCGCCGCGGAAAGCAAAGCGTCAACACTTGCGGATAAACTGGTACCGTACTGCCTTGCAGGCACGGTGCTGACCTATCTGCTGACAAGAAACGCAATGAAAGCCGTGTCGATACTTATGGTCGATTTCTCCTGCGCACTAAAGCTGGCAATGCCTATCTCGGTCATCAGCGCGATGCGTGAATGCGGCAAGAGAGGCATAACCGTCAAGGGCGGAAAGCTCCTTGAGTCTGTCGCAAAAGCAGACACAATAGTTTTTGACAAAACAGGAACGCTTACCCATTCCCAGCCAAGAGTTGCAGCTGTCGTGTCCTTTGGCGGCAATGACGAAGCCGAAATGCTGCGCCTTGCAGCCTGCCTTGAAGAGCATTATCCCCATTCGATAGCAAATGCTGTCGTAGAGGAGGCAAAGGAAAGAGGGCTTGACCACGAGGAGCGCCACTCGACAGTTGAGTATGTCGTTGCGCACGGCATTTCAAGCACAGTCGGCGGCAAAAAAGCAGTTATCGGCAGCTACCATTTTGTTTTTGAGGACGAGGGCTGTACAGTCCCCGAGGCAGAGCAGAGCAAATTTGACAGCCTGCCGTCAGAGTTCTCACATCTTTACCTTGCCGTCGGCGGAGAGCTTGCCGCGGTCATCTGCATACAAGACCCTCTGCGCAGCGAAGCAAAGCAGGTCATCAGCGAACTGCACAGCCTTGGGATAAAGAAAGTCGTTATGATGACGGGCGATAACGAACGCACAGCACGCAGCGTCGCAAAAGCCGTCGGCGTTGACGATTTCTACTACGAGGTGCTGCCCGAGGATAAAGCGAACTTTATCAAAAACGAGTGCGAGGGCGGCAGCTGTGTGATTATGGTCGGTGACGGCGTCAACGATTCTCCTGCACTTTCACAGTCCGATGCAGGCATAGCAATAAGCTCGGGCGCCGCGATAGCAAAGGAGATAGCAGACATCACCGTTTCCGCACAGGACCTGTACTGCCTGCTTGCACTTCGCACTATAAGCAGCGAAATGATGAAACGCATAGACCGAAACTACAAAACGATAATCAGCTTCAATGCAGCACTTATGCTGCTCGGCGCGTGCGGAGTGATTACCCCGACGCTTTCGGCACTTTTGCACAATTCATCAACTATAGCGATAACTCTTGCAAGTATGCGCAATTACCTTTCAGACGAACCTCAGTAACACAAAAAAGCAAAGTTCCCCTTGGAAAAATCCGAGGGGAACTTTTTGCTGTCCGAAAAGCAGTCTGTCGTCAATCCACGCTCCGTAGAGAAACGTATTGAAATCCTTACGGATATATGATAGAATAAAGAAAACTGCGAAAGGAAATAAGCATATGGCAATCTGGAATATGTGGCACGGCTGTCATAAAATAAGTGCGGGCTGCGCAAACTGCTACGTTTACAGGCGCGACGAAAGCATAGGCAAGGACGCGTCGGTTGTGTGCAAAACGGGCGACTTTGACCTGCCGCTTAAAAAGAACAGACAAGGCGAATATAAGCTGACCGCAGACGACGGGATAGTTTTTGCCTGTATGACATCTGATTTTTTCCTTGAGGACGCTGACCCGTGGCGTCAGGACTGCTGGGATATGATACGCCAAAGGAGCGACCTGCACTTTCACATCATCACCAAAAGGATAGACCGTTTTGAAAAGTGCATACCGCACGATTGGGGAGACGGCTGGGACAACGTCACTATATGCTCGACCTGCGAAAACCAGGACAGAACGGACTACCGCCTGCCGATACTTCTGAGCCTGCCGATAAAGCACAAAGAGGTCATCTGCGAGCCTATGCTTGAACAGATAGATATGCAAAAGTATCTTTCATCGGGACTTATCGGGCACGTTACCTGCGGCGGCGAGTCGGGCGACAACGCGCGGGTGTGCGACTTTCTCTGGGTAAAAGAGCTGCGCAGACAGTGCATTCGCAGCGCCGTGCCGTTCACCTTCAAGCAGACGGGCGCAGTGTTTGTAAAAGATTCAAAGGTGTATCACATACCGCGCAGGCTGCAAATGGCGCAGGCGAAAAAGTCGGGCTACAGCTATACTCCCAATATGAATATGGGCAGCGCGATAAAGTACACCCTGCCGCAGCGCGAAAAGCTGTTTGAACGTCTCGCGCAGTCAAAATTCAGAAGCAGCTTTCACCTCTCTCAAAAGGACAGGGAGTATGTCGCGCAAAAAGGGATAGATACTATCCGCACGCACGCGCAGGACTTTATAGCCAAGCGCCTTTCGCAAGAGAACCCCGTAAACGACGGCAAGCAGACCGCAATGAAGGGGCATCCCGTGTTCATCGCCCAGCACGCAACAGCCTGCTGCTGCCGCGGCTGCCTTGAAAAGTGGCACAATATCCCCTCGGGAAAGGTGCTGACAGCCGAAGAGCAGGCATACATAGCCGATGTGCTTATCGATTGGATACAGCGCGAGATGAACGATAATAGATAACTTGAAAAGGAGAAAATTATGTGTACGACTGACCGCTATGCAGGCATAAAAAATAAAATCATTCAATGCGCACAGACCGACGAGGATATCCGCGCAGTTATAGCAATCGGCTCACGGACAAGAAACGATACGCCCGCCGACGAGTTTTCCGACCTTGATCTGATCATTGCCACAACGCACCCTGAAACGTGGTACAGCGGCGAGTATCCCAAGCGCTTTGGCGAGGTGAGTATTTCCTTTATCGAGGATACTCTCGGCGGCGGAAAGGAAAGGCGCTGTATCTATGATGAAGATAAAGATGCAGATATGATTATATTTACGCCCCAGCAGCTTGAAAGCGCGTTCAAAGAGGGCGTGGCGCAGTGGGTGATGAACCGAGGGTACAGCTTTTTGTATGACGCAAACGGCTTTGAACAGCTTGCGAAAAAGTATGTCAAGCTTTGTACGGACAAGCCGCAGATATCGCAGGACGAGTTTGAAAACACGGTCAATGATTTTTATTTCCACAACATATGGGCTTGCAAAAAGCTGCTGCGCGGCGAGCTTTGGTGTGCAAAAATGTGCATAGATTCGTATCTGAAAAACCACCTGCTCAAAATCATAGAGCAGTACCATTCGGGTACAGATGTGTGGCACGACGGCAGGTTCATCGACAGGTGGGCAGATGCGGATGTACTCAAACAGCTGAAATCATGCTTTGCACACTACGATAAGCAGGACTGCGCAAGGGCACTTGCCGCAACGCACGAGCTGTTCGCGCAGGTTTCAAATGCCGTAGCACAAGCGCGCGGATTTGCCTACCCGCAAAAAGCACAGACCTGCGCAGCGCAGTATCTAAATAGGCTGAAACGTATTGACGAATCCTTTTGAGTGTGCTATAATAATCACGGGGTTTTAGTCTGATTTTTTAACTATTGGTTTGAACTAAAAGTTTGCACCACAGAAAAATAAGAAGGGGAGTATGTAAGGTTGAAAAAAACAAAAGCAAAATTCTCAAAGCTTATCGCCTGCTGTATGGCTGCGGTAATGGCATTCGGCAGCGCGGCAGCGTCATTCGGCGCACAGGCGTACAGTCCGCTTGCTGCGGGCATTGAGCCTGTAAAGATAACGGCGCAGACTTTTCCCGATGCCAATTTCAGAGCCTACGTTTCAAGTGCCTTTGACACGGATAAGAACGGCACGCTTGACCCTGACGAGTTGCTTGTCGCAAGGAACATTCACTGCGACAGAATGGGAATCAAGACCCTCAAGGGTATCGAGCATCTTGTAGAGCTGCGCGGAGTCTATGCTTCGTTCAACGAGCTGACAGAGCTTGATTTGAGCAAGAATCCCGAAATAACAGGCGTATGGGTATCAAACAACAATTTCACCAAGCTTGATTTTACGGCAAATGCCAAAACGCTTGAATGGGTATACTGCTTTGACAACCCGACCCTTAAAACGCTGAATCTCAACGGCTGCAAAAAGCTTTCGTATCTTGAATGCAGCGAGTGTAACCTCGGCGTGCTGGACGTGAGCCAGTTCACCGAGCTTGAGCATCTTATCTGCGCCTCCTGCGGACTTAAATCTCTTGATTTGAGCAAAAATACAAAGCTGACGCACCTGGATGCGTTCAACAATCCCGGCAACGGATACGATTACCCGTTAAACAATAAGCTGACAAAGCTTGATCTGTCGCACAATCCGAAGATGAAGCGCCTTGATATCTGGGCAAACTACGATTTGAAAAACGTCGATGTCAGCGTGTGCCCCGGTCTGCAGTATTATAACTGCGCTATGATAGGCGCGACAAGTCTTGATTTAAGCAAAAACCCCGAGCTTAACAAGCTCAACTGCTCATACAATAACAGCCTTACAAAGCTCGATTTGAGCAAGAATCCGAAAATGGCTTGCCTGATATGCAATGACTGTCCGATAAAGTCGCTTGATTTGACGCATAATCCGTATATGCGTTACCTGCATGCAGGTCTGTGCGGTTTCACATCACTTAATATCGGCAGCTGTCCTTACCTTTTGAAGACATATAATGAAGGCACATATGCAAAGGAATATATGGACAGCGTACCTGTCGGTCACTCGTGGACTATCAACTACGGCGGAGACGATTCAACAGGCAACGACCAGATCTTTTATATCTGGCTTGACGAAAAGGTCAATATAAGCACAAAGGCGACTGTTGATATTTCGAGCCTGTATCCCGACCAGGATTCAAACATTGGCGATACCTCAAACCTTATCACAAGAGAGTCGTTCGTGCAGACCCTTTATGAAATGGCTGGCAGCCCGAGCGTAACAGGTCTTAAATCAAGATTCAAGGACGTTAAGGCTGGCGAATACTACGAGAACGCTCTGAAATGGGGCGAGGCAAAAGCTATCTGCGTGGGTTATCCGTACAGCACAGCAGATGTTTTCGGAGTGGGCAAATATATCTCACGGCAGGACGCTGTATTTATGCTGATGAGATACTCCGAGGTCATGGGTTACGAGCGTGCTATCGACTTTGGCAGAAGTGATGACTACCTGGATTACTACGACGTTGATTTTGATCACTGGGAGGCTATATGCTGGAGTGCCACATGGCATATCATGGAGGGCAAGGGTCCCGCAGGCTCCGAGAAATCTGACCAGGTCATAGACCCTTACGGCAAGGCAACTGCCGACGAGCTTAAAACAATGATAGAAAACTTGTTTGATGTCAATAAGGTAAACGCAAAGGTGCCTGATATCATTCCAGCTTCTGAAATCAAAGTTAAAACCGTTCGTCTTGCCGACTCAAACAGGTTCACCACAGCCGTAAAGATATCACAGAAGCTTAACACAAAGGCGGATACCGTCGTGCTTGCGTACGGTATGAACTACGCCGACGCGCTGGCAGGCGTGCCGCTTGCACATAAGCTGAACGCACCGATCCTTCTTACAAACACAAGCGCATTGGATAAAGCGACCCTTGATGAAATAAAACGCCTCGGCGCAAAGAATGTAAAGATCCTCGGCGGCGAGGGAGCGATAAGCCAAACGGTCATTGATCAACTTGTAAAAAACGGCATTAATAAAGAGAATATCGAGCGCATCGCAGGCAGAACTCGTTTCGGCACCGCGGCTGCAATAGCGCAAAAACTCAGCGATAAACCGACAGATGTGTTCTTTGTATACGGACTGGGTTATGCCGACGCTCTGTCTGTCAGCACAGTTGCGGCAATAAAGGGCGCACCGATAATCTACCTCACAACAAGCGGCGAGCTTAACTCCGATACAGCAGCCTGCCTTGCAAAAATCAAAGGCAGCGTCAAAAATGCCTATGTCATCGGCGGCAGCGGAGTTATCTCGGACGATATGCTCAAAAAGGCGGCAGCGGCTTGCGGTCTTAAAACAGCATCAAGAGTTTTCGGTGCAAACAGATACTCGACCTGCGTTGCAGTCAATAAAACGTTCGCATCAACGCTTACAGGCAAATCCGTGTGCGTTGCAACAGGCGCAGATTTTCCCGATGCACTTGCAGGAGGAGTTTATGCCGCAAAGCAGAAAGCACCGCTTCTGCTCGCAGCAGGCAGTCTGAACAGCGAACAGACAACGTTCCTTAAAAACAAAAAGCCCGAAAGCATCTGCATTTTCGGCGGCACGGGCGCTGTCTCCAATACTCTCGCAAATTCAATAGCAAAAGCCTCGGCGTAAATCCCAAGAGTCAGTCTCACAAGGCTGGCTCTTTTTTTGCACTAAAAAAATAACCGCCCTCGGAATTATCCGAAAGCGGTTTGTCGTGCGCTTTATCAAATACTTGAACTGCAAAAGTCCGTATTTTTGCTGTTATTTTTTCAGTATCTCACTGACAGCGCTGTCGCTTACAACGGCTGTTCCGCCGAGTATCCACGCGGTTGTAACGCCCTTGCTCTTTGCATAGGTATTTGCATCTGCGCCCTTGCCGTCAGCGGTAAGGATAAGCGGGCACTTTGTAGCATAGCCCAGAGGTCCTCCGCACAGCCCGTCAGGGAAATTAGTACCTGTTGCGATAGTAACAGCTGACGGTGTTTTAAAGAAATGATCTGCGATAGCCACAGAAGTCTTGTAGCGGTCTTTTCCGTAAACTCTTGCAGTGGTCTTTATCTGCTTTGCAGCGTTCTCTATCTCCTTGCTGACAGCACCCTCGCCGCCTGCGATAACTATCTTTGAAACGCCGTTGCCCGTAAGTAGCTTCATTACGTTCTTCTGTTCATCATTCAGAGCATTGCCAGCGCCGTTTACGAGCAATATAGGCATACCTGTTGCCGATGCGGAAAGTGCATCTGCGTAGTTTCTGCCGTCTGCAAGGATAACAGTATCACCGATAGTCTTGCCAAGAGTTTTAGCACGACCCAAAGCATAGCCGACAACTGCGTTGCTTGTATCATATCTGTTGTTACCGAACAAGCGTGTCAGGTTTACAGATGTACCGAGCGCTTTCAGCTTTGTTACTGTATCTTCGGAAACAGCGCCTGTACCTCCGACGATAATAACATTTGCCTTGTCAGCCTTGTTAGCCTTGATGTAGTCGATAGCAGTGCTGTCGCCATTAGGTGCAACAAGCAGTATCGGCGCGCCGAGAACTCTTGCAAGGTAGCTTGCGGAAAGCGCATCCGCAAAGCCTCTGCCGTCGCATACAACGAAATTCTCGAACTTGCTTGCATTCAGCTCTGTCTTTAGCTGGTTTGCGATAGCAACGCCCGTATCGTATCTTGATTTACCAAAAAGGCGGATATTTTTCTTATTTATTGTCACAGTTTTGTAGCCGCCAGAAAGCTGTCCCCAGCAGTTTTCGCACTTGTATTTCTTATAGCCGTTCTTTGCAGGTGTTGCGGGAACTAACTCAACAACATAGTTTAGAGTTTCTGTAAAGTGGTGTCCTGTAGCTGAAATGGGCTTTGTGTAGGTGTCGCCGCACTCCGTGCAGGTAAAGGTCTCTACGCCGCTGGCTGTGCAGGTCGGCTTTTTGGTTACCTCTGATGTATAGCTGTGATTGGTACACTGAATGTACTCAAATTTAACTTTGCGATCAAAATAATTCGGGTAGTTATCGTACCAGTATTTATTAGCTGTTCTATAAGCGCTCTCAACCGCCTTTCCGCTGTTATACAGCATAATTGTGCAGTCATAAAAGTCGTAGGCACTCTTATATTCAAATCCATAGCAGCAGTAAGACAAATTTGTAGCGGTAGAGGGCAAAAACAGCTTTTTTAGCTGGGCGCAGTTTGTAAAGCATTCCTTACCGATTAATTTTAGCTTTGTATCCTTGAGCATATACGCAGGATCCTGCAGCTTTGCACAGTTATAGAATGCATACGCTCCAAGCGTTTCAAGGTTTGCGGGCATAGTGACAACGGTAAGATTAGTACAGCCATCAAATGTATGCGCGCCGACAGTTACAACAGAGTTCGGCAGAGTAATACTGTACAAAGCCGTACACCCCTGGAACGTAGATTCCATATAGGTCACGCCCTCGGGGAACTCAATATAATTCAGCTTTTTGCAGTTCTTGAATGTTGCAACAAGCTGACCGCTGAGCTTGGTATTCTGCAGACCGATAACAGATTCCATTGATGAACAGTTCTCAAATGCGTTTAAATAAATCGTTTCAAGTGTTTTCGGGAAATTGATGTTCTTCATCGCCGAACAGCCCTTGAATGCATAATCGCCAACAGATGTAAGCTGTGTGCTCCTCAATCCGTCGACGACTGTAAGCGCAGTGCAGTTCTCAAAAGCGCTGTTGCTTATAACACGCAGCGAAGTCGGAACGGTTACCCTCTGAAGCTTTGTCTTTCCCTTGAAAACTTCCTGTCCAATGACCTCAACAGGCACACCGCCGAGCTTATCGGGAACAGTACAGGTCGTGTTTGTCGTATTGTTGTACTTTGTTACCAAAGCGTACTTACCGTTGGCAGACAGAACATAGGTGAAATCACCCTGTGTATCCGCACTTGCGGTTATACCGACACTGTCTGTGAATGTTCCCTGCGGCAAAGCAGCAGCCGAGCCGAACATCAGACAAGCCGCAACGACCGCAGATAAAAGTCTTTTTTTCATAAAATACACTCCTTTCAAGTGGCTTCTTAACAAATTATACAATATAAAAATATATATAGTCAAGATTGAAAGGGTGCTCTCAAACGATTTCGGCAGTTTATATAACAATCCCGTTCATAATTTGTATGAAAAGGATACTCCGCCTAAACAGCGCAGCTCAAAAATAGTGCCCTAATAGTGCCCTGAAACAGTGATTTTGGGCAAAAAAGACCACCCTTGATTTTCATCAAAGGTGGTTTTCGCCGTAAATACGGCATATTATGTCGTGCGCTGGAAGGGACTCGAACCCCCGACCTACTGGTTCGTAGTGACCGTGTGCAATTATTTTAAACTGTGGCAATTTCAAGTGATCGCAAGTTTTCGGCGATTTCGGAAGCCGGACTTGTTGCAATCTATACTGATTTTATGCAGCTTTTGAAATAATAGTGCCCTTTTAGTGCCCTGAGTGATACGGATGACTTGTGAATGATGGCTGAAAATATGAAACAGATAGCGTAGCACCCTGAGGCGTTTAGGTGCAGACCAGCAGGGGAGTGGCAACGAAAAAGCTCCCTTGCGTGTGCAAAGGAGCTTTATGCGTGATATTTTGTTTTGCTATGTCATTTCCATACCATAGCTTTCTGCTTCATCTTCGTCTACATCATTATCGTTCATATCCATCTCATTGACAGGTGTCTGACTCTGAATGATCTGTGCAAGTCTGTCTATACGCTGTCTTAACTCGTGAGATATCATTTCCATACGCTGAGCATCGACATACTTTTGTGTTCTTGGATCTGACATAACCGAGCTGAACACATCCTCTATCCCATCGAGCTTTGAAAGGTCGAGCCAATCAAATGACGTCACCAATTTAAGCTGTTCGCCGTGAGTCTTTTTAAACGGCTTGCACTTTATCTCATCTGTTAAGAACTGAAATGTCTGCCTGTCATACCACAGAGATGTTCCGTTATCAAATAGTGGTGCAGCACCGAGCCATTCAAGAGTATCGGGATCACGGAGCAGGCCAAAGTTTCCGAAATGCCTGTCTTCATTGGCGATGATATAGTCAAAAACTATCATTCTGTCAAGCATTGGTACAATATCGATGCCAAGTTCCTTGCAGATATTCACCACATGGAGATACTCATTCTCGTTGTTCTCTTTTGGTCTTATCTGCAAAAGTCTTGCCGCACTGATTAGTTCAGTGTTCTTGGTCACAAAGTTTTCGCAGACACTGTACGGCTTGTCGTCTATCCACATCAGAGTATATGGTATATGATCGATACCGAGCTTGTCAAGGATAGCTGATGCAATGACTTCGTTGAACGGCTGCTGTCTGTAAGGCTTTGAGCCTGATTTGAGCAGGCAGCGTTTTCCGTCGATTATCTTCCAGCGCTTCTGCAGATTTCCGTCGGAGGTGTTGTCCGGGGAAGAGTAGTCAAAGCTTATACTTTTGACAGTTGTTCCGAAAAGAACATCACCGATGTCGTCGGAAAATTCGTTGTCAAAAAAGTTGACGCTCTCCCATGTCATATCATTGCCCACAGGTCTTACCCAGTAGTGATCTGAAAGACTCAGACCGAGGCACTTTGTCAGAAGTATCTGTGAGTTGTGTATACCAAGCGTTTCAAGAGCATCACCTATTCCCATTCGGCTTGCAGGGATAGATCTTCCCGTCCACCATTTGTTCAGCGCCGCTTTATCTACGGTTTCTTTATGCCTAAGCGGGTGAACGACACCGATCGGGAAATGTTCCTGTGCCATAACATTATCAATATTCAGAATAACGCCGGTATCCTCGTCTATCTCAACATCGGCAACGCAGGTATTCTTGTGCATCAGGGCATATTTCAATGTGCTCACCTCGATCCTATCAGAAATGATTAATTGCAAGGGCGTTTTGGCAGCTGTCAAGTGACGCCGACAGGCTGATGCCCCGTATTCTCTGCGTTTATTATACCATACCGGAATGCATTAGTCAACAGCGCAATGATGGAACTGTTTTTCTGCAATGTAAAAGCTCCCTTGCGTTTGCAAAGGAGCTTTGTTGCGTCAGATTGAGTTTTTAGCTATATCTGCGATGTGGCTGTCGGGTACGACACCGACGCCGCCGAAAGCTGTTATCGAGTTTGCTGCTTTTGTTTTGAGATAAGCCTTTTGCTCATCGGTGAGCTTTGGTGTTTTATTGCTAGTATAGTTTTTTACCCCTCTTCTTTTCTCTGAGCTTTTGCTGCATAGCGCAAACAAGGAATCATATATCTGTATAAAACCATTTGAATATTGACACTATTTTTTCCCAGATATAAGTGAATATACTTTGTACCCAATCCCGAAAATCCGGACTTTTCATAAAAAATATAAAAAATGTAATAATCGCTACGCCGATACAAAATCCGATAATCCTATGGGCAGGTGATGAAGAAACCCAATCATTTATTTTTTCTTCCCTAGCCTTTTTTTCCGCATATCGTTCTCTATCTTTAAAGAATTGTTCGTCTTTTAATCTTTGATCATACTGTACTCGTCTCTGATGCTCATATGAGTATAGATTATCATGGTCATGTTTTGCCATTTTTGACCTCCTTTTGATATTCATCATTCAAATACACTTCTGTGTATACCAAATGTATATTGACAAAGACCTGCCATGATCGTATTCATAGCAGGTCTTTTCATACTCATTGCACTGATAAACATCTAAGACTATCTTAATCATTCTCTGATGCAACGCCAAAATGTTATTTTGTGACCTGCATATCTCGCTAAAATGATCTTTTTGGCTGCTGATTCTGATTGTGCCATTACGGACTCAGATGTTCTGCTTCCATCAATAGAAAACTCAATATGATAACTCTGCATAATTCTACCCTCCCTTCTGTGGTTTTAATAGCCCTGAGCAAAACGCCAAAACCAACGCAATAACGTAAATATCAGGGCAAATAAACAATGAATATCACTATAAATATAGAAAACAGCCAGCTCCTG
>OMXI01000026.1 GCA_900314975.1 uncultured Eubacteriales bacterium
GATTAGTAAAAAATATGTGAAAAATGAAGAGAGCCAATGATAATATGAAACAGATAAGGAGTGATGAATTATGGGCTAATTACAGTATAGCAGGTTAAACCCTTCCTGTGCTGAACTTCTCGCGACCAGTACCATTGGATAAATCGGGGAAATGAACTGATTGACTATATCTATCTCGTCTTTTACAGATATATGTCCGTCTTGCTCGGTTTTGATTGAACTATCCTTATCTCGTTTTGAGTTGCCTGTTTTTCCATCATCACAAACAAACATTTCGGTATAGTCTGTATTGGTATATACAAACACCTCTTTTTCGTCTTTTAACGTTCTCATCTTAATAGATACAGGTTGGTAAGAGAAAGCATTTTCGATAACACTTACGATTGAGACTTTTTCCGGCTTGTTTTTTTGCGCTATCGGCAGCCACTCTTCTATCATTTCTTTAAACCTATACACGTCACAGTATTTTGAAACGGCATCGCTGTATGTATCACAGTCCCACTTGTATTTTATCATATGTGCACAAATAACCTTGCGTACAAACGGTCTATTAAAGAAATTTGCCAACACCTCCCTGAACCTATTATCACTAAAACAAATTACGCTTAATTTGTTTACATTATAATACAGCTTTATGTAGAATGTCAACATCTATATTCTTCAGATTATCTTCACCGCACTTTTTTTGTTTCATATTTTCACATTTAATAATAAAAAGCAGTTTTTCAATAATATAACGTCCTCATCATTTTGGAATTAACGATGCATACTTTTATTCAACGCATATTAAGCTCTGCAGGCACGTGTAGCTAACACTTTCGGTTGCGCATTTACGCAGAAATCGGCTAAAAATTTAATATTGAAATTCTGAGCATTCTGTGTTATTATTATTATAACCTCATGAGACGAAAGACGTAAATCTTTCCGGAGAGATTTACGGAAATCAAAATAATCGGAGGAATAATAATATGACTAATACTGTTTCAAATACCACATTCTCGTTTGATAAAAGCACAAAGGTACTCGAGACTTTCAACGCCCTGCCGTCACCCTGCACCGATGACACCGTTATTGCGCTGGGTGCAAGGCTTTATATTGACACGACACATTTCATAAGCGAACTGAATGAAATAAACGGACTTACAAAAAAACTGTGCGACAGCACCTATGGACACGGGATATATACCCATGCGGCGTTCAAGCTGTCACAGGTACTTGGTGAAAAGCTTGACCTTGAAAGATTAAGGAGGATACTTAACAGCATAACGGATAACACCATTAGCGAGATATGCCCTGATATGACACTCGAAGAGGCTGCGGAAATCCTTACAGGCGTATGTGCTGATGTGCTGGAGGACAAAAGGCACGAGCCGAACACTATTGCGTGTGCTCTGTTGTGTCTCACGCTGCCTGACGAAACGGGAAGATACGACTGTGCATATGATACTGTTATACCTGCACTCGACCAGTATCGTGGACAGATAAGCAATACCGAGCAGATACACAGAAACGTTGTTTTTGCACTGGAACTGCTGCAGAACGCAGAACGTGTTTTGAATGACGTGTGCGGTGCGGATATAATGAACGACCCCATGCTGCTTGATATGCTGTTCATTAACGCGCTGTGCGCATATGAGAGAAACAACATCTACAATAATTACAACTGTTTTGCGCTTGACGAGCTGCTCGGTGATGGACTTGAAACTGAAGAAAATAACGAACAGACCGATGAACCCGATGAATTTGACGAACTCGACTGGGACGAGTTTTACTCCTACGAGGAGTAAGAAAAAAACGGATAAGATTGCCCGAAAGGAGAAAGAACAATGGATATTGACCTTGATAAGTTAAAGCCTGCAAAACCTGATAAAGTATACGACATTGAAGTGTTCGGTACAAAAGGACAGGTATGCGATTACGGCATGGCGATAAAGCTGGAATTTGAATATGAGGGCAAAAAGCACGCCATAGGTCTGAGCAGAGGTCTTGACAACGACCTTGCACAGACAGGCACAAAGGTAATGGAGACTGTCATAAGCCGCCTTTTAGGCAAAGGCGCACAGCCGCGGCTTTACAACTGGTACATAAGTGGTGACGACAAAATGGCACACGGAAATGTAAAGGGCAATCCGAAGATAATGGACACCACGTTCATACACACCTCAACTGTCATGGGTGTGGAGACCGACTTTGAAAACGAGGAAGCTCTCATAACTACAAGCCATAGTGTATATCACGCACCGCTTAAGCACTGCGATATTGACACGCAGGCGCAGTTCCCCGATATGCTTCCCGGATTTGAGAAGATAAAGGAAAAATACTCCGAAGGCAGAATCGCTGAACCGAGCGCATTTGCACAAACAGAGAGAAGTATAGTCTTCCCCACTATTGAAAAGGGAAAGGTTCTGCTTGTGCTTTCTGATTTTGACGAGTATTATTTTCACTCGTTGTGCGTTATTGGTGAGAACGGAAAGCCGCTGGAATACTCCGCGTATGCGCACATTGGCACCTTTCAGGACAGCTTTCTTATCCAGGCTGACCTACCGCGTAATGAGAAAAGCATTATAGACCTGCGGTATTTTCCGCACTATCGGAATATCGAATTTTACACATCCGTTACAGACGGGATGCCGCTGTACGCCGAGAATATCGGAGAAAGCACGCTGTATATCAGAGCGCGCAAAATGATGTTCAGTCTTAAAGGCGGCGAGCGCAAGGAGCTTTGCAAGCAAAACGCCTGCGAGGATATTGACACTCTGCCGGACGGTGACCTCTACCCTGCCCAGTTTTTTGATGACAGTCAACAATAGCATTCAGAAGCCAAAAAACTCCCGTTTATGTGAACATAGACGGGAGTTGTTGCGTAATAAAAAGCCCTGCCCGAATTGTAACGGACAGGGTGCATAAAGCAAAACAGATATATTTCTTTTTACAACAGTTCCTGCGACTTTTCGTTTTCGATTTTACTTATCGTATCTTCAAGAATAGCTTTTCTTAATTCAGTAAGCCACTGTGAAAATGCAACTGTATCAAATGCATATGTCTTATTCATTTCAAATTCGTTTTCTGACCAGGTATCAAGCGGAGATTCATTATGCTGTATCAAAGCCTCAAGCTTATCAAGAGCTTTGTATATTTTCGATTCCAGCGTTTTTTGTGCTTGCATTTCATCATATAGCGCAGAAAGCTCTTTTGACAGTTCATCAGGAAGCGAGTTTACCCATTGATACAGCAGCTGATCTTCTGTTTTTCTGTCCTTATCTGTTTTTTGAAAGGTCGGAATATCACCTGTAAAGCATTCGCCAAGGTCATGGACCAAACACATATTTACGACTTTATCCATATCAGCATCCTTAAACTCGTTTTTCAGCAAAAACGCCATCAGAGACACTCTCCAGCTATGTTCAGCAACGCTTTCTATTCTCCCTTTCGTTGTTGTACAGTGACGAGGTGTGTCTTTCAGACGTTCAGCTATATGCAGAATTTCCAGATACTCTTTCGCATTCATATTATTGCTCCTCCAAAGTCTGATTCATTTCGCTAACACAATAGTACCATAGGACAAATGTGTTGTCAAGTGAACGAAAGTGCAGATATAGTTCTGTATCATCTTGCCGATAAAGCGGTAATATATTTCTATCTGCTGATAGGTGTTGCTGTTCTTGTCAATTCCCTTGTGGTGCACGATTATCCTGTCGATAAGCTCGTTGAGGAAGGTGTACTTAAGTAAGTATATAGTTAGGTTAAGTAAGATATATATTCACGACCTATGACCACCACCTTTTAGGCAGCGGTCAACTTAGGATTTCAGCATGTGTAAAACACTGCCAAAATCCTAAGGAGCTAACGCTCGGTCGGGCATGATATCAAAGGAATAGACGCTTGCCAAGCCGCCTACAGCCTCTATCCAATTCTGAAAGTCCATTTTTCTGTCACTCCTTTATTTCGGTTCAGAGCTGTCGGTCTGCGAGCTTTCGCCGTCAACGACAGGCGTTGCCGAGCCGTAGGCTTTGAGAGGTTTGCCGTTCTCGTCAAACTCGGTGGTATATCTTACGTGGAAAGGCACCCTTCCGACAGTCAGAGGTATTATTGCTTCGAGGTGGTCAGCGCCGTTCTCGATCTGTTTCATCCAGTCGCGGTACATATCCGCATAGTCAGGCGGGAAGATGCTGTTTTCGATAAACGGCTCGGGATAGTTATACACCACGGGCGGCACGTTGAGGTCACGCATACACCTGAAGCACGGACGCATTTCCTTGGTGGCGATATCGTATTCCCACGCATAGACGTTTGCCTGTTCACTTGCAAATCGGAACTTTCTTTCGCTGTTATAAAGCGCATCGTTTGAAACTATCTTGCCTTCCGAACACAAGTCTTTTGAGTGTGCTCTGGTTGTTCTCGTCAAGGGCTGCGACTGTATCTTACCAGCCGTTTTTAATCTAAAGTTAATGCGTTCATACGGACGAATGCCTTTGCATCACTGCATTACGTATCATATCAACCTCTGCCTGAGCATTCAGCATATTGACTCTGCAAAGTGGGAATGACATACTGCCGTGCTCATCGTTAACTGCAACGCTCAAACCGACACCCGTTGGAACCATACGGTAATGACCTCTTATCGTTACTATATCGGTAATGCTGTCAAGCCTGAGCACAGCTCCGTTTTTGATAAACAGATAATATCTGCCAAGCCTGAACTGATCATTCGCAAATGGCTGTGCCGAGGCAAAGTCATAGTATATGCTGCGCCCGCCATCTGCGGCAAGGTAGGAGTTGAACCTTTTTGAAGCTCCTGCTCGATATCTGTAAACGAGCCAGCAAAGAAAAGCAAACACAGCACTTACTAAAGCACCTGCTACCACAGCAATCAAGAGCGTCCCCCCAAGAGCTGCAATGACAAGAGTTATTATCAAACCCTCAAGAACAGTCACCACAATGGGAACTGCTCCCAGCTTGGGCACACGCATTACTTTGCAGTAGCTATATAAGGCGGAACTTATCTGATCAAGCTGTTGCTCGTTCATTATCCCGGCAACATAGGGTTCTTGGTTAAATTGTGACATCAGCGTTGAGACCTCCTGTAATAGCGAATAGAGTTTGGTGCACATGCAGTACTGCCGATATCGCCCGATTCACTGTTTGACACGATCAGTTATTTGCAGCTTCATAATAAAATCAATAATTATATTGACATTATTTATTATCGAGTCCATATCTTCAGAATAAAAACCAGATATTTCTTCGCAGTATTTATGAATCAGTTCTTTACCCCTTTGATCAAGGTTTTCAGTATCTGATGCATGGTTTATCTGATTGCGCAAAGCCTTAACATAGATATAACCTGCAAAAAGCTCTCTATACTCGGGCAACGTAATATGCAGTTGATATCCGTTAAGATTAAGCGAAGAACGGCGATCAACAGCCTCAAGCTTGTTTGTCAGGCTATTGCCGCTTGATTTTGGCGTGTTTGATTCTGACACACTTGAATTAGTCGAAAGCTGTTTCATATAATCAATAAAATTCTGCTTTTTCCTGGGTTTGCTATTCTTTCCGAAACCGACATAATCAATCAATTGTTTTATAATTGACACATCTTTATCGTCTTTGGCTTTAACTGCTTTCTCGCACAAGAACCTGAAAGCTTTCATATTGTCGTTTTCAGGGATACCGTCAAGTATGGTTTCCAGCTTTTTTTCTCGTTCATTTTCAGCCTGTTTTTTTGTAAATGCATCAGCTGTATATGTCACCATATCAGTATAAAACATCTGGTACTCCAGAGTTGTTCCCGGCTGAACATTGATATCTTGTACTTTGCTGTCTTTGTATGTTATAAAGCCTTTGCTGAAAACATATACAGGTATTCTTTCAACAAAAAGCGTTAGCGCCTGCTGGATCATTCTGTTATCAAGACACCATCTGATAAGATAAAGTATATCATCAGTCGGCTGCGGGAACATTCTTTCCTGTATCTTCGGGATAAGCATCTGGAGAAGTATCTCGGAAGATGAAAACTCGGACGCCTCCATCTTGTTTATACTTTCAAAGGCTTTGCGCATATCGGAAATGCTTTGCTGGACATTTGCGGTATTGCTCATCATAAGAGAAGAAGAAAAACTATCCATAGCTTTAGCTGCTTTATTGATAGTTTTCTTTTTTATTGCACCGTTGTCATAGAGTCTTTTCAATCTGCTGACACTGCCCGTTTCGGTAAAGACACTTATTGCGTCCATGGTGCTTAAGACATCATAAACATCGGTAACGTCTTTTATCGTGCCGTGGGTATTATCGGCATCATCTCTGATGAGTTCACTGTACCAGGCTTTTGTGACCTTCTTTTCAAAGTTTTCAAGGTATTTTACGAGCAGCTGGATAAGCACAACGCCGTCTCTGCCGCCGCCTGTGGTATCAATGAATATCTCCTGACTTTCACCTATGCGGTCAACGACCAGCCTGAATATTTCAGCATACCCAAGCTTTTGCTTTGTATCCTCGTTGTACATCAGTACGGGGACAAAGGTCGGCTTGGGTATTTTGCTGCCGCAAAAAGCCTCAATTTTGCTTTTGAAATATTCGTAGGTAGTCATATCATCCAATTTTTCATTTTTCTTCTCAAAGACCTCCTTGGTGAGAAGACAGATGATACGGTCAACGCCGTATTCGCTGACAGAAAGCTTGGCTGCTGCCTCGTTAGTCTGAACGCCCTCAAACACCTTTGAGATATCGTTCTCAAAGATATATTGGTTAGCGCTGATATTGCGCCCGATAAGGCTTAATGAGAGAATAAGAACTTTAGACATTTTTATGTCCTCCTGTGGTGATATCTGTGGGGTAATTCCGTGTTATTTTGCACTGCTCTAAAACTCTAAATGTTGATTTGGGTGATATCCCATTGTTTCAATTCCGTGTTATTTTGCACTGCTCTAAAACATTTTAATTTAAGGAGGGGCTATTATTATGGTTTCAATTCCGTGTTATTTTGCACTGCTCTAAAACCTCAAATCAGGTATCAGAGCAGGCAAAAAGGTTACGGTAAGGTGTTGTTTTGTTAAGCAGTGCAAGTCACGGTAAGGTGCTGAAATACAATCCCGAAGGTAAGGTGCTGTTTTGTCAGGCAGTGCAAAAATACGGTAAGGTGCTGAAATACAATCCCGAAGGTAAGGTGCTGTTTTGTCAGGCAGTGCAAAAATACGGTAAGGTGCGAATCCTGTTATCGTTTGTGTCTTCTGTTATTGCGGTCATTGTGGTTATATCCGTCATTATGTTTTTTTGATGAATTGCTGCCATAGTTACTGCGCGAATTATCTAACTGCGGATTGTATACATAAACTTTTTCATACACAGGGAGCCGTATATCTTCTGACACGATATCAGGCAGAGCATCATTGACCACCCAGGCAGTTCCCCTGCCCTCGCCAGTCGTGCGATTTGCGTTGAACCACTGGTGAGATGCAGATGAATTTGCTGTTTTTGCTGTCTTGTCCTGCGCAACGGGATATGATACTACCATACCCTTTGTTGTATCAAAGTCTATCAGTTTCCTTACAGACAGATTCGGCTTTATGCCGCTGCTGCTGATAAGCTCATCAATATCAAGTGAACGTAAGCCGTACATCATTGCAGCGCTGTAATAATCTCTGACCTCGACCTTGCTTACGGTTATCTTTGCAGAGCCAAGACCGAGCGGTTTGCCGTGCCCGACTTTGTACAGGCGCTTGCTGTCATCACTGTTTTCGCCAAGGGTCAGTGTCCAGACAAGTCTTTCAAGCTGGCTTTGGGTAATGTTTTCAAAATAAACAGTGAATGCAAAGGTGCTGCCTTTGTCGGCAAGCTCCATTGTGCTGTTGCGCTTTGTCTTTTCATTAGTATCGAATTGTCCGTTTTGGGTATGAAGATAATGCTTTCTGCCTTTTATGCTGATATCGGTCAATTCATTACATGGCTTTTTGGTTTTTTTACACTCATAATCTGTGGTTTCAACACACTCATAATCTGTAGTCATATAATCATAATTCCAGACCTTTGCACCCTCGGGGCGTTCGGTGTAGAACTCAACAGCTGTGGTCTTGGGTGAAGCAAGCTCTTTTAGTGTGTGGTTTCCCGCAGATATGAAATCAACAGCATATGCGTCTGAAAACCTCACAGAGCTTGCGAGTGATGTGTTATTCTTACTGTTTATGATACCGAACAAATCACAAGCCTCACAGTATGTATCATCATTATTAAGCGAGCAGGACTTATGGCTGCCCAGCAGATCGTTGAGCTTGTTGTGAAAGACCGAACGGCTTATCTGTGCAGGCGAGAGATAAACGAATGTCTTTTCGCCCGAAGTGACCTCCTCATAAAACAGCGGGTTCATCGCCGTTTCGTTCAGTCTGTTGGAATAGTCTTCAAACAATTTCTGCTTATCGCTGTTTTTCTCAACATTTTTTCGATATATCTCAAGGCACGTTTTGTAATCTTCAACAGCCTTATCCAGATTTTCCGTCTTGACCTTTTCATTCAGCTTTGTAAAGACAAACTCTGTCTGCTTTCTGTTCCTTTTGTCTTTGTCATACCACTTTCTGATGAACTGATTTTTGCCGATAGGTTCATCTTCCCTGTGTTTGTGCATTTCAGCTTTGTACAGACTCCAATGACCGTTTTCTTTTATCAGAACAGCAGGCTTGCGCGGAAATGTACTGCGGGCTGACAGAATATTGTTATTGTTGACAGAAAGACAGCTGTTGGTAACTGTTTCAAACATACTTCTCACAGTTCCTCTCAACGAGCTTCCGGGGATAAGACGTTTATTCTCATTTATGCTGTAAAACGGATAAACGGGGTGTTTATCTCCTTTTTCATGTTTATCTCCTTTTTCAATAGTGATGATTTTTACTTTTTCGTGATCGGGAAAAGCAAGCGGTGTAACAGCAGTAAGTTTGCACTCTATCCTTCCCGTCAGGTTGCCTTTTTCAGATAACTTTCTTTTAACATCTCCGCGCACCGGAGCAAAGTTGTACGGATTCACAAAAAACGAACCGTTTTTTCGCCAACTATAAGCCATTGTATAGCTCTCCTTTCTTCAGAAGTCTGACAATGCAATAATCCGTCATAGTAACGATACCATTGTCGTCATATTCGCCGTAGTGCTTTATTTCTACGCGGTCGTAATCTTTATCAGGCATTTCATAGTGTCCGCCGCCGATACTTACATAATCAGAAGATGTTGTTTTTTTCTCGTCTATATCAAGATATTGTATTTCAGAGTACATATAATCGCTCTGCCCGCTTAAATATCTCCAGGCAAAATCTCCGCAGATGTTTCCGCGTACTGCCTTAAACTCACCCTTGGCATCAAACATCCTGACCTCGACAAGATGTGCGGTATCAGTTATCTGCTGATATGCCGTGCAGGCAAATCTGTTTGAATAGATACACAGCATCTTTGCATCGTCAGACTTGAACCTTTCAAGCAGGGCGTTCAATTCATTTTCATTTGCTCTGCCCTTTTCTTTTATATAATCACTCAACCCTGCTCACCTCCTGTCAAAGCAGCATAATTATAGTTTTTGAAATCATCTGTTCGGTCAACGCCGTTAATCTCTATTTTTTTGACCTCAAACAATCCGCGTCCTACAGCCGCCAGACCACCAATTGCCATAAAGCCATTATCCAGGTCTGAAATGCATGCATAAACAGCAGCTTTTTGCTGTGTGGGACTATCACTTGGCATTGTTATCTCAAGACTTGTTGTACCACCGTAAATTGTAAGTTCAGTATACAATGCACCATCATTGGTAGCTGCAGAAAAACGGTCTATCGAATTACGGGTGATGAGCTTTTGCGTATAACTGTTTTTATCAAAAACGCTTTCAGAAAAAGTAATCTTTGACTTTTGTGACAACTTATACGCATTCATTCCGTCAACATATCCAAACAAGTCTTTTGCTGCATCTTTCCCTGTAAAGCTTCCGAATCTTTCACGGAAAGCGCCCGCCCAAGATGTTCCCGGAATTACAGGTATACCATTTCTCAATGATAGGAACTTATAATCAGGTGCAGTTTTTTCAAAAGTACTTTCTGGCAATTCGGTTGTATAACTTCTTATTGACAGTGCACTTTTTAGTTCAAGATCAAGCTTTATGATGTCAACGTCTGCAGTTTGCTCGCAGATATTGACATCTTGGGCATCGTCCCAGCATTTGCTGTCATACATATCAAAATCAAGCCACTTATCCACATCTGAAAATGCGATTCGTTTAATGTTCTCTACCTTAACCTGACCATAACCGCGAGTTGTTTTTTTGCCAAAACGTATCACGCCGCTGTGAAGGGCACAAAGCTGTTCAAAAACAAGCTGCTCATCCTGTTCGCTTACGTTGTCATCAAATTCTATAAAAGTATCAAACACAACACCGGGTTCAACTATTTCAAAATCGAATTTAGCGCTTTCTTTGCTTACTTTGTTTTCAAGCGCAACACTGTCACGAACAGATAACACAAAAGCCTCATCACGCAATACTGCATCATAAAAAATCACATGGCTTTTCTCGCTTTTCCCGTCATCTATCGAACCATATAAACGCTTTTTCGTTACTAAATCTAATCTCTGTGCGAGGACTCCGGCTATAGATGTTGCAGGGATATAAGGGTTTCCGCGGCTGTCAATCAGGACGTCTGAATCACTGTTATCGTTGTTTCCGGAACTTAGTGAAAGTGAGGAAATAAGTTTTAACGATATGGAATAATACCTTCTGTTCAACTGTTATCCCTCCTTGTTTTTATATTTAATGACCGTAAGAGCGATTCTCATAAACTCAAACACATCACTGCGGTATTCTTCGCTTATGCCAGCTTTAAAACTCTGTGCAGCTTTTCTCTTTTTATCTGTTTTGATAGATGCAATACGATTATCAAGGTCTGCTTCATCTGCCGCCTGTTTTACCATAAGAAGCAGTCTTCCTACAAACGAAGCGTTGAAATCGGATTTGTACATATTATACTTTTCAGCTGCATACTTAATAGCTGCTGAAATCCTGTTCTCATCTACAGTGTTTTGATTAATAAGTTTTTTAAGTTTTCCAGTCAGTTTTTCATGATGCTGCTGTTGTTGCACAGCCTCTCTTCCAAGTTGTTTTAGCTCATCTTTATTGCACAGTTTTATCAATCCGAAACCCTCGTTTTGCCTTTCACCGATAGTAATATATTGTGCCATAGGCTTGTCCGTTTTCAATCGGATAACACTGCCTTTTTTTATTGCTCTGATATGTTCGCGCTTGAATCTGCCAACAGAAACAAAACCCATAACGCTTGTATGCATTACAACGCTATGAGCAATATCATCATCGTTCAGCACACCGCCGAGAGCATTTGCCGCATCTTTGATACCGCCAGCATAATTAGCATTCTCATCAAGCAGGAGAACATCCGAACACATAAGTGCATATATCTCACCTGCAGCAATCTGCACACTATTTGGCTTAACGCAATCTGCCGCTACTATCTGACAGGTAGAGTACTGAGCTGTTTTACTTCTTCCTATATCAATACTGCCTTTTTCAAAGGCAGGCATCAATTCAAAAAGGTCACTGCCCTTTCCGGATATATATCCAGAGAACATCTGTCCCTCGCACAGACACTGCTGTGTATAAAGGAGCTTATCATTTTCATCCTGCTTTTGTCCGTGATGATATATCGTCTCCGTTATCGGTTTGAGTTCCCTATCTCTGATAAGATATCCTCCTTTGAGAGCCTTGAGTCTATTGGTTTTATGTTCCGCTCTTTCACTGCCAACAAAGTCTATCACCGAACCATCCTTCGGCTTTCCGAGGATTGATGGTGCAGGCTCTGCAGTAACTCCTTCTTTAGTGATATACAGATTTGAAAACTTAAGCGAGCCTTTCAGAAACAGCTCTTCAAAGCGTTCATCAGCAGTATGCGTCTTAAGATACGATGCTGACATTGCACCGAGTACTGCGGTGCCCGGAATATAATCAAGCGTCTCCATCGAAGTTTTTCCCGCAATCATCAAAGGTGCCGCAAGCTTTATAGTATAACGCAGTTCATATTCATTCTCGTCGTTGGGGATATCAACGGAAAAGCTTTTAGTACCTTCGCACGGTATTAGCTCACACTTTACCGAGCCATACCCTCTGGTGCGCTTATAGCCTATATTACGCAGTGCTTTGCAAACGCGCATAAGCTGCTGCTCATCTCCTTGTGCATACTCTATATCCGAAACGAATCTCAATTCAGAATGGTCGAATGGAGAATATCTATCTACTACTCTTGTGAAGCGCAGGCTGTTCTCCTTTGCAGTGTCATTTTCTATTGCAGTCGATGCCTTGACAGATGTAAAAAGCGACAAAATCTGCTCACTTGAATAATTGTTTTCTTCAGCCTCCTCGCAAAGCTCATCATAGCTTTCAAGTCTAGCATCGTTTACCTTTAATGAGCCTCTTGAAACATCGCCGCTGACACCGAAAATACTATCAATGCTGCTGCAGCCTATATACTCCGCAGCCTCACGCAGACAGCCCTTGAGTCTCCTCGATGGAATATACGGCAATCCGTATCTGTCAGTGCAGATATCTGTATCTATCGAAAGTGAAAAGCCGTCGCCGCTTGCCGCACAAAGATCTGACTTGAGCGTTATGATTATTTTCCCTTTCAAGTTCATCCCTCCTTTACTGCGAACCACAGGTCATAAACCTGCGCGATATCAAAAATATACTGTTTTAACTGCTCATTTGTTTTTCCGTCGAATGTATCTTTGTATCTTGATCTGATTCTTTGCATCTCCAGCTGATAATGCGCATCACCTTTGATGATAGCAGCGGCAAGATTCTTTATGTTCGCTCTGCCGATAACTGAAAGCATTTTGCCAAGCTTTTCAAATTCGTTATAGCTGTATCCGCCGTGTTCATCATCTATGCGGTACGGTCTGGCAGTAAGTCCTGCCTCCTGCTTTTCACGCACGGTATCCATATCGTTTGTGATAGCCGAACGGCAAAAATGGAAGTCTACAAAATCGGCATTGCTGTCATATGCTCTTGATTGTTTTTTACCGCTTTCGCAGCACTGTTCTGCTATCTTATACACCTGTGCAAACGGAGCGTGTGAATGGAACAATGCAACGCCTGCGCAGGCATAATTATTGGTGTTTTTACTGTCAAGAGTTTTAAAGTAAACATCAAGTATTTCAGGCACCATGCGGGCATTGCAGATAAGTGTTATCTCATCGCCGCCTGCTATAACCTTGCGGTATTTTGCATAGTTCTCATTTTTTGACCAGAGCATATCCTCTATTGCCTGTATAGGTTTTTCAACAAAAGCTTCGTTAGTCCTAACAGAAAACTGCCTAAGCTTGTTTATGCAGCTGTCGTAGTCTCCGTCGGAGTCTTTATCAAGCTCCTGCAGCTTGGCACCCATAGCGTTTCCATCGATATAAATAATAGCGAGCAGGCTCTCCTTGCCTTTTTCAGTAACAAGATCATCAAGATAAATGCTCGTTATCTTTGCATCTGACCTTTGCTGCATTTGTTTTTCTTTCTCGGCTTCAGATGACTTTAATTGCTGATATGCCTGACGTTTGAGAAGGCTCTCGCAGCTAAATGATTGCTGATTTGATCTGTTCTTTTCAACAATCGGCATATATGTACGCATATCTACCTGAGTAAAAGGCAGAACAGCATAAGGCTGAGAAACGATTTTTATGTTTTTATTGACAGCATTTTTAGCGTACAGAGCCGTTCTGTCAGCAATAAAATCACCCGTAACAGGTGTGCAGGAAAAGACGGCTGAAACGGTAAAAAGCTTTTTATGAAGCAAGTCAGAAAACAACTTGTTCACCTTTACCATAATGTCTTTGTTCTTATATACAGTCATCATATTTCCGCCGCCGTCATAGACAACTGCTGCATCGTTATCAGAGCTTTCAAAATCTGCGAAGCAGAACTCACGGTTTTTCCATTCGCCGCCGTCTGCAAAGCGTATGCCTTTTTCGATAGCTTGTTTCTTCAAATTGTCGTAAAGCTCGGTCAGCAGCTGGGAACCGCCCGTTATCTCTTTTATTCTGTTGGTGCGGTAAATATATTCCTGTTTGCTGCGGCAATCATACAGCGCCAATATCATTTCCGACATTAGTTTACCTCCTATATTTCTGACATTTTATCGGTATTTTGCACAATTTATTATACCGCTTTCTTAACACTCTGTCAATATAATGCACATATTATTCGCATAATTGCCAAATACCACCCTCTTTCATTATGCACTATGACCATACGGTTCCCGTGTTTTGCAAGCGCCTGCATAATATATACCAAATGCATATGCAGCGATTTGGTTTTTTTGAGAAAAATGCAAATCACTATTTTCAGGGGACAAAAATAGCTTTGTTTTTCATAGGTTCGCGCCAAAAATATGTACAAATCATTACAAATCAGCGCTTTATAGGAGTTCTTTTTATTGAAAAAACTTGACAGCATCAACATTTTGTGATACAATATCTGCAACAGGGCAAATATTGCCCTTGCACCTTACTCGTGTGTGAGAATTGAAACGGGCGTTGAAAAGTCATATTCTCCGTCCATACCCCCTTGCACCTTACTCGTGTGTGAGAATTGAAACCTCGGGCGGACGTATATTTTCGTTGTAATCATATCCTTGCACCTTACTCGTGTGTGAGAATTGAAACCCCGCGCTGCGCCGTGCCTGCACGCGCTCGAACCTTGCACCTTACTCGTGTGTGAGAATTGAAACAGAATTTCTGTTATAAAACAGTACGGACATTACTCTTGCACCTTACTCGTGTGTGAGAATTGAAACATTTTTTGGCCTGTCATTTCAGAGTACTCCTTGACCTTGCACCTTACTCGTGTGTGAGAATTGAAACACGAACAGAAGTACCGCAAGGATAAGGTCTATGCACTTGCACCTTACTCGTGTGTGAGAATTGAAACTTCTGCGTCTCAAAGCACTCTCTTATCACAGGAACTTGCACCTTACTCGTGTGTGAGAATTGAAACCGTCACTCGACGCTCGAATATCTATATAAAATTAGCTTGCACCTTACTCGTGTGTGAGAATTGAAACCCTCGCATTGATAGATTTCCCCATCAATTTTGCATTTGCTTGCACCTTACTCGTGTGTGAGAATTGAAACGTTGTTTCACGGTTTGACAAGGTGCGCTTCGTTCCCCTTGCACCTTACTCGTGTGTGAGAATTGAAACTTATAAAGCCGTTGTTTGTTTTTGTCATAGTAATCTTGCACCTTACTCGTGTGTGAGAATTGAAACTTATAAAGCCGTTGTTTGTTTTTGTCATAGTAATCTTGCACCTTACTCGTGTGTGAGAATTGAAACCACGCGAGAAATTATCCTCTACACTGTTGTTTACTTGCACCTTACTCGTGTGTGAGAATTGAAACCAAAGAAAAGTTTCTTTCTTGTCTGACCGCCGTCTTGCACCTTACTCGTGTGTGAGAATTGAAACAAAGTTATTGCGTGCGGTGTTAGATTTACTACTTGCACCTTACTCGTGTGTGAGAATTGAAACCCGTTTCTGCGTTTATAAGATGCAACCACTCTTCTTGCACCTTACTCGTGTGTGAGAATTGAAACTCTATTTTTCTATCGTATCTCATTTTACTGACTTGCACCTTACTCGTGTGTGAGAATTGAAACTATATCTTTGGGGCTGCCCCCACTCATACGCCCTTGCACTTTACTCGTGTGTGAGAATTGAAACTAATTCATAACGTGGAAAGCCGCACGAACATCCTTGCACCTTACTCGTGTGTGAGAATTGAAACACGACCAGATTGTGTGCTTGTTTTCCTTGTTAGCCCTTGCACCTTACTCGTGTGCTTTTTCTTGCCTCTTGCTTCTGCTTATCTTGCTTCAAGAGGCGCACCTTACTCGTGTGTGAGAATTGAAACTATTAAAGCGAGCAAACGCCTTGCCCCCCTGTGACTTGCACCTTACTCGTGTGTGAGAATTGAAACACAACGATAGAGAGTGCGAGGTTGTTTGGCTGCGCACTTGCACCTTACTCGTGTGCTTTTTCTTGCCTCTTGCTTCTGCTTATCTTGCTTCAAGAGGCGCACCTTACTCGTGTGTGAGAATTGAAACTTTCTGACGGACTTCGTGAGTCTCTTTATCGGCAGACTTGCACCTTACTCGTGTGTGAGAATTGAAACATGAGGTCAGCCGCTTAGTAAGGACTCTGTTAACCTTGCACCTTACTCGTGTGTGAGAATTGAAACCGGAATCCCCGATGCTTGCAACTCCGTCAGGAACTTGCACCTTACTCGTGTGTGAGAATTGAAACTCAATACACCATTTTCAATCATAAACTCCTTTTCTTGCACCTTACTCGTGTGTGAGAATTGGAACTGCAAGGACGGAACCTCTCACAAGCATAGCCGTCTTGCACCTTACTCGTGTGTGAGAAAACACCTATTTACCTTACTCGTTTTTGAGATTGTTACAAACAAAAAAACTCCGTCAGAGCTTTGCGCTCCGACGGAGTTGGTTTTTTATTCGGTTCATATCGGCTCGAACATTCCGAACCCCTGTGAGTTCTTTGTGCCAAGCCCCGTGTTATAAAGCAGGTCCATTGCCTGCGGGTGCGCGGTCAGCAATAGCCTTGCGTGGTACGCCGTCACCCATATCCCCTTTACCCGTGTGACTATCTTTTGGGGCTTGTTGAGCAGCTTGACCTCAAACGATGAAGGTGATGGCTGCTCGTACACCGCATAGAACTTGTTCGCAAGATTGTTGGCAAGTACGCTCTCAAACTGTTCGTCAGCAGGAGAATAATAGATAGTCCTGCCGTCAAAGCTGACAGCCGCCGCTATCGGCGACAGCGTTCTCACTGTGACCTGCGGCTCAAACAAATGCCTGTCGTATACCTCTATCATTCTTATTTCAAGCACGTTATTGCCAAGCCTTATCGTGCCTCTTTGAAATGCCGAGTCTTTCAGCACGTTCATCAGCCTGTCCGAAATACTGCGGACCTCAAAGTTCAGGTCTCCCGTCACCACCAGTTCTTTGCCCTGAATATGATAATCACCTTTGAGCTGTGAAAAGGTGAACAGCTTGTGCCTGCCTGTTCCAGCCTCAAAGCCTTTGTCGTGGATATATGCGCTCAATTCGGGTTCAAGCGAGAGCAGACTGTATATCGCACTGGACAGCAAATAGTTATAGCCAAGCGGCAGTGTAAATGTCCGCTTATTTTTTATATGTATTATTGCCTGCAAGCGATTACCTCCTTTGCGGGTATTTTTATTCTGTAAGAACCAGTCTGAGCCGGTCACGGTATTTGTTTTTCATCTGTGATACCGAGCCTTCGCTTTTATTCAGATAAAGTGCTGTTACTATTCCCTCCAGCGGCTGCGTGCAGCGCTTTTCAGCATCACATTCATTTCTGAACTTGCTCATATACGCTCTCGGCTTTTTGTAAGCATCTGAAATGACCTCACACGGCGAATCAACAAAATAATTCAAAAACTCCATATCAAGTCCGCCGTTAGACATATACTGCTTTTCATACTTTTTTATATGACTATATGCTATCTTATTGATGTCCTGCATATATGATATCCCATCAGTATAAAAGCACCTGAAATAAGGCAGCTGTATATTTGATATCTTCAGCTTATTCGGCACAGCAAAAAGGTCACGCATTATCTCACATTTCCTGACCTGTGCATAAACAGATTCAACAATCTCATCAGGCAGTTTGTCCTCCTTCGAGCTGACCTTTTCCTCTAATTCTATTCCCTCACTTTCAACTTCTGATTTTAGCGGCATGTTTTTTTCACGTGTTTTATATTCCGCGCTTTTTGTAAAGCTGTTTTCCGCATTATCGAAAACTCTTCTTGCAACAATCTCGAAACTAACATCACCGTATGGGTCATACGATTTAATAAACCTACTCATTGCATCATCTGCAACCTCATTAGCAAAATCAATCTCCTTCCCCGTGGGATTCAAATGCTCTTTTAGTCTATGTATAAGTTTATATGCTCCTTCATATGCATCATTATCAACAGATATAAGATAACGCGATTTTGCCTTCAAGAATGAATCAGTTAGAATATCATTGACTTTTTGAGGAGCCTGTAACAACCCACTTGTATCGGGATATTTAGCACGTATTTCTATAAAAGTCTTTTCTATAACATCAGCCAAGCTATCTTCATCTAATGTAGAAAAATACTTGCTTGCACAGACCTTTGCAAATATAGCAGAATAGACATCGGCTGTTTTTTTGAGCTCTACACGGCTGGTTAAGCTCCCCGTTTTCTTCACTATAGAGTCCACAGTCCTCTCAATGATTTCTTCCTTATTTTCAAGTTTCTTACCGCTTCGGAATTTTGCATTGCTGACTAAGGCGGTAACGGCTTCTGTTATTTCAAGTCTTGTAAATGCCATTACGCTTCACCCTCTTCATTTGTCATCTGGTCTATAAGCGCGAGAGGATCGTCAAGGTCAAGACCTGCCATATTATTGACTGCCGAATTAAGATAGAACAAACTTGAAACATCATATATGCAGCATTTGGGCGGAACCGAATCATCCGTGCTATGAACCATTGAACCATAAACTATCGATTCTATAGTGAAACTGTCACAAAGCTTGTATGCATAGGTCAGCGCCATCAGCATCAACATTGGCATTGGTTTTGTACCATAGGTTATCGAAGCGTAAAGTTCCTCATCACTGCTGCCAGCGAACTCTCTTGCCAAATCCTTAAAAAGCTTCAGATGCGTTTTTGAATCTTCCCTGTCATCCATTCGGATATCATTCAGTTCGTACTTAAATCCTATTTCATTTGCAAGCTCATCGAGTTCCTGTTTGAACAGTTCATAGTTGACGGGCACCTTTTCTCTGTCAATAAGCAGTGCTGTTACTTTTATAGTTTCATCTTTCTTTACGGCGTTGCTCATAGGCACAATTATCGGGAAACTAGTCTCTCTGTTATTCTTAAGCAGCTCTGTGCCATCTCCGCATTCATAGTGAACCTTTTTAAGCCCTCTGCCCGTTTGTATCGGGATAGTCAGTATAAATCTTTTCATTGCATAACCTCCTAATTAAATCACGTTTCAGAATCAAGCTCTACAGTTCATATACAAACTGCGGTTTTATTGATTTAGTTTTTTTCAAAGGAGCTTTATTAATCAAGCGTAATAATCTATCATAATAATACTACTTACGACAAGCAATGTCAACATAGTTTGTTATCAATTTCGCTATCGATTTGAACAAAGAAGCTCTCGTTCTGTGATTAGTTTGTTCCGTTTTATACTTGACGCCGTTAACCCCTCTCATCTGCACGAGGGTGTTCCATATGGCATTATATCAGCAGAAAAGAGGGATTACCCAATTGAGATACAAAATCGCACACGGGCGATTTTTGAATGCACAGCGATAGTTTGTCAGTATGAAAAAATCCGCCCGATTTCTCGGACGGATTTTTTTAGAGCTGGAAACGTGACTTGAACACGCGACCTTGAGCTGTTTTTAAAGCGGCAAAATCGAACGCTTGTTCGCATCTCTTTTTCTTCAGTATACCACACTCTTTTGCGTTTGTCAAGTGGGATCTTGGTTTTTTCATATATTTAGTGTATGATCTCATCCGCAAACAAAATATAAAGTTTTTTTCTGTCATACATCGACGGCTTTTTCCGCCGCACAAAAAAAGGCGCACATTCCTGCACACCTTTAAGCTTTTATTCAGATCAGACGCTCGCCTTTGCGATGAGGCTTACAAGTCCATCAGAAACTGCGCCTTTGCCGCCGAATGCGGTCAGTGTGGCAGGATTCTTTGTTTTGAGGTAAGCTTTCTGGCTGTTTGAAAGTGTCTTGCCGTCTGCAAGGAACAGAGGCATTCATTTCAGTGCTGCGTAAACTCCGCCTGCGAGTGCGTCAGGGAAGTCAAGACCCTTTGCAATGCAGACACTGCTTGATGACAGTGTTGAGCTGAATTGCTTGTTTACAGCTATGCAGGTCTCGTATCTGTTCTTTCCTGCAACTCTTATTACATAGGAATCCTGCAGCATGGAATATGAAGCGACTTGTTTTCTCATCTGCTCGGAGATGATCTTGTCACCGCCGATAACGTATGCTTTCTTTACTTTACCCATTATCTTTTTGAGGTAGCCTGCTGTTTCAGCGTTCATCTTGCCCTCTGTTGTCAAGCAGAGTATCGGTGCATGCTTTCTTGCAGCGACGCTGCCGATCGAGAGTGCATCTGCAAAGCTATTGGAATAAACGAGGAAGACTTCTGATGCCACGGTGTCGGCGTTGAGATACTCTGCGATGGCAGTAGCTGTGCCGAAACGTGTGCCGCCTGTGAGACGCGTGATGTTCTTTGCAGAGATGCCGTTTTTGGTCAGTGCGGTAACTACCTTATCGCTTACTGCGCCTGTGCCGCCGAGGATAAATACATTCTTTGCGCCAAGACGCTTGATCTCGGCAAGTGTATTTTTATGGAGAGAATCCTTGCTTGTCAGCAGGATAGGTGCCTGCAGCTTTTGTGCGAGCGGAACGCCTGCAAGTGCATCTGCATAGCTCGTGCTGTTTGCGAGGATGACTGTGTTTGCTTTCTTTTTGTGTTCTGCCTGTGAGATAGCAACGGCTGTGGCGTATCTGTCAACACCTGAAAGACGTGTTATAGCGTTAGTGGTCGTTTTTTTAGTAGTATCTCCGCAAACTGAGCATATGCCTTCCTGTGACGAGGTGTTAGTCTTGGTATTGTATGCGGTCGTTCTCCAGTTTGAGCCGCTGTGACCTTTTGCCTTTACTGTATTGGAATGGCTGAGGTGTCCGCAGACTTTGCAGATTTGAACGGTGCAACCTTCATTTAAGCAGGTTGGCGGAACAACTATACTGCTGCCGGAATGGGTATGTGCTCCGACCTCTACAAATGTGGTCTTTGTACCTGCATACTTATAAGCTTCAGAATTCTTTTCACCGTGGATAGAGAAGTTTTTGAGCTTGCCGTATGATGTTCCGTTAAATCCGTATCCGAAAGCGTAGGTTCCGATCTGCTTAACAGAACCCGGAATATAGGCATGTTTATACTCAGGGCAGTTTAAAAATGCCTCTTAACCTACTGCTCTGAAATTTTCACCAAGACCGACATTGGCAAGTTTTGAGCAGTACGCAAACGCTTTATTGCCGATCACCTCTACGCCCGGCAGCAATGCAGTTGTCAGACCTTCGCAGCCGTCGAATGCGCCTACGCCGATCTCGGCAGTGTTTGGCATAAGTTCGATCTTTTTAAGATAAATGCAGTTTTCAAATGCGTAGTCACCGATGATCCTGAGCTGTGTACCGAAAGTCACGCTGTTAAGTTTGGCGCAATTTTTGAAAGCCTTGCTGGATATTGATTTGATATTGTCACCAAGATTAAGTGTTGTCAGACTTGAGCAGCTTTCAAATGAACTCTGGTAGATGGCTTGTACAGTATCGGGAATAGTCACCGAAGTAAGAGCGCTGCAGTCCTGGAATGCGAATGAACCGATAGCTGAGATGCAGTTTGCGAAATCGACTGTTTTGAGCGACTTACAGCCTGAGAATGCTGCATTGTCGATAGCCTTGCTGCTGCCCTTTTCAAAAGTAACGGTTTCAAGATACTCACAATTTTTAAAAGCGTTTGCACCCAGGCTCGTTACAGCGCCGGGGATAGTTACGCTTTTCAGTTTTGTCTGAGAGAATGCGCCTACGCCGATCTTAGTAACATTCTTTCCGATCTGGACAGATGTGAGGTTCCGGCAGCCCAAGAACGCCTGTGCATAGATTGTGGTAACAGTGTCCGGAATGGACACCTTAGTAATTGTTGTGTTCAGGGTGAATGCGCTTGAGCTGATGCTTGTAACTGTCTTGCCGTCGAGAGTTGACGGGATAGAGACAGTTGTTGAAGAACCTTTGTAGCCTGTGATCTGAACGGTTCCATTGTCAAGAACTAAATACTCAAATGACTGCGAGACACCGCTCTCACCTACGGCAGATGCGGTGATGCTCGTGCTGTCTGTAAACACGCCGCTTGGCAGGGAAGCTGCTGAGCCGAACACAAGTGTCAGCGCAAGCACTGCAGATAAATCTTTCTTTTTCATGATACTACTCCTATATATTGCGTTAGCAATTTATTCACAAACATTATCATACTATGTCATATCTGCTTAGTCAACCGTATTTGCGCAATTTTAGCGTTTTGCACAGCAACAGGGATGTATTGAAATACAAATACTATATTTGTGTCACTAATAAGAAAAATGTTTTAACACGAAAACAAAATAGCATAACAAAAAGACCCAATCTCGCTGTGAAATCGGGTCTTTCGTATTCAGTATGAAATTACTTGATCATTGAAGCAACTTCGTCAGCGAAGTTATCTTCCTTCTTTTCAACGCCCTCGCCGCGTTCGAAACGAACGTAATCAACAACGTCGATCTTTCCACCGAGCTTCTTAGCTACGCTGTCAACATAAGCGCCAACGGTCTGCTTGTCGTCCTTAACGAAAGCCTGTTCAAGCAGGCAGTTCTCGGAATAGAACTTGTCGAGCTTGCCCTCGATGATCTTGATCTTTACCTGCTCAGGCTTATTAGCCATCTTAGGATCGTCAGCCAGCACCTTGTATGAAATGCTGCCTGATGTTTCTGCGCTTGCTGTGATGCCTGCGCTTGTGTCAAACGCACCCTCGGGCAGCATTGACGCCGAGCCGAAAACCAGAGCGATCGCCAATAGACCTGATAAAACCTTCTTTTTCAACATAGATTCCCCCTTTAATTTTTGTAACTGCATTATACTATGCCTGTATAAAAAAGTCGATATTTTATAATATTTCTCTTAACATCTTACAAAAATCGGCACACACATTCAGGCTTTTTTGAAAATTCGTTCACTTTTACCCCGTCAAAACCTTTTAAATGCGCGGCTTGATTAAATATTCAAACATTATATCGGCTTTACATCTGCTACTTAAATGTACAATGCAGGCGGCGTATTTTTATGCCTGTGTGATATGGCTATAATCATTTATCAGCCGCGATTTCAATACGTTTCTCTACGGAGCGTGGATTGACGGCACACGGTTTTTTATGTATAATTAAGCTGTCGGGAACAAAGGAGATCTAAAAGGAGTGATACAATGGATCAGGTAAAGACAGGTGAACTGATAAGGCATATGCGCGTTCAGCTCGGGCTTACGCAAAAGCAGCTCGCCGAGCGGATAAATGTAAGCGACAAGGCAGTGTCAAAATGGGAATGCGGCAACGGCTGCCCCGATATTTCACTGCTCGGGGAGCTTGCCCGTGTTTTCGGCACTGAAGTCGGGGTGCTGCTGTCGGGTGAGATAGACAAAAATGAAAGTGAGAAGGGTGATATGAAAAAGATAAGATTCTACGTTTGCAAGGACTGCGGAAATATCGTGACGGCGACAAGCGATGCGGCTGTGACTTGCTGCGGCAGCAGGCTGTATGCACTTGAGGCGAGAAAAGCCGATCCTGACGAGCAGCTGAACATACAGGACATCGGCGGTGAGTGGTACATAACATCGGATCACGAGATGACCAAGCAGCACTACATCAGCTTTGCGGCATATGTTTCGGACAGCAGCGCAACTATATTCAGGCAGTACCCTGAATGGAGCTTGCAGATACATCTTCCGATGTGCCGCAGCGGCAGACTTGTATGGTACTGCGCAAAATGCGGTCTGCTTTATCAGGATATACCGCGCAGTTAGAGAAAATAAGACCTCTCACCAGCCTGTGCTGCGTGGGAGGTCTGTGTGTTTATTTGAGCTTCAAGCCGACCTTGAAGGCATCTGCTACCCTGCCGCCGACCTTGTAATAGCCGTGGGTATACGGATCAAATGCGATCGCTTCAAGTGCATCTATATCGAGCTTGCCGTCATTGAGCAAATTCTCCTCGGCTGATGTGCGCAGCACCTTGCCGATAACGCCAAGACCTGTCGGGTCGCTCTGGTACTCAACAAACTCGCACTCGATAGCGATGGGCAGTTCATTGATGATCGGTGCATCGACAAGCTGTGACTTTTCAAATGTCATACCGCTTTTGGCAAACTTGTCAGGCTCCTTGCCGCCGCTGACTACGCCGAACCAGTCAGCCTCGGTAACGTGCTTTGCATCTGCGATGTGTATTACAAACCCTTTTCTTGCCTTGATGTTTTTTACGGTGTTATGTGTTTCGGTAAGGTTCAGCGCGACCATATCACGCTCAAGCATCGTACCCCAGGCAGCGTTCATAACGTCAACGGTGCCGTCATCGTTGAAGGTCGAGATAAGCAGCACGGGCATCGGAAAGATCGCCTCGGTAGTAGTGATCTGTTTTTTCATAACGGTATCCTCCTTGATGATATATTTTTTCAGCCCTGCAAAAAGGGCTGTTTATATTATACTATTTAAATAGCAAAAAAGTCAAGAGGAGGTTTGGAGATCTCAGGACAGTAATGTGTGAAACCTACTACTGACACAATATAAGTTTGTCCTTTTAGCTAATTGATTTTTGATAATGCATATGCTATACTGAACGTGCAGAATGAAAAAAGGACTGGTAGGATTGAAAAACGATCTTCGGCAGCAATTGCACCTGAGCCGTAAAACGGCTGGCTCAATGACCCTAACGGGCTGTGCTTTTTCAAGGGCAGATACCACGTATATTTCCAGTATGCACCCGGCAGCGCGGACGGCTCGGGGAAGAAATGCTGGGGGCATTTTCAAAGCAGGGATCTGATAAGCTGGGAGTTTACGGGGACGGTGCTTTTCCCCGACTCACCCGATGATGCAGACGGTGTGTTCTCGGGCAGCGCAGTTGTCAGGGGCGACACGCTGTACCTTTTCTACACGGGCAACATTGAGCAGCAAGGCGACTTTGATTACATAACCGCAGGGCGCGGTGCAAATACTATACTTGTCGCCACAAAAGACGGCGTGACTATGAGCGAAAAAAAGGTACTGCTGCGCAAAAGCGACTACCCCGATTACTGCTCCTGTCACGTGCGCGACCCAAAAGTGTGGGAACAAGGCGGCAAATACCGTATGGTGCTTGGTGCAAGAACGCTTGACGACAAGGGCTGCGTGCTGTTTTACCGTTCACACGACCTTGAAAATTGGGAGTTTGAAAAGCAAGTGCGCACAGCCGATTTCGGATATATGTGGCACAAATGATTTTTTGAGCATTTCTCCGCAGGGTGTTGCACACGAGGAGTTTCAGTTTCAGAATGTTTACAGCTCAGGATACTTGAATATGAACACGGGCGTTTATACCGAATGGGACTGCGGCTTTGACTTTTACGCACCGCAGTCGTTTATCGCACCTGACGGCAGACGTATACTTATCGTCTGGATGGGCATAGGTGATATCCCATACACCAACCCGACCGCCGCGCTTGAACAGCAGCAGAGGGAGCTTGAAAGAGCTATCCGCAAGGCAAAGCGGAAGGTCGAGGGCTTCACCGACCCGGAGAATGTTGCAATGGCAAAGGCTCAGCTGAAAGAAAAGCAAAAGCAGCTGCGTGAGTTCATCGACAAGACAAACGCCGATGAGGGTGCGGAGGTTCTGCGGAGAGACAGCAGCAGGGAGAAAACAAGTGCAGCTGAGTTGACAGACAAGGAAAAAGATGATATAATTGTAAAGGATAAAGAACAGACTGAGCGTCGTGAAGAGATTCGCAGAATAAGAGAGAAAGTCATTCCTCTGATGCCTACGGATAAGGTTACTCCACGACAGAAAATACATAGGATTGGGACTAAAGAATACCTTGATAGGCAGACTTTGCTTTCTGCTAAAGGAAAACACGGTTCATCGTATGTTTCAGTATCAGATGATGATATACTCAGTTTGGTTAATAAACACAAAGGCACGGGGATTATCTCGTTGAATAAAAACGGCAAGTGGGATAATACCGAGCTAATTGTTGACAATGATTTAGAAATAGGCACAGTTGTCAATAATATAACAGGAAAAGCTGTTAAGACTTCTGTGTTTAAAATTCATTATGGCAAGAAAGGCGTACATATTGTGCCTGATTATCCGAGTAAAAAGAAAAAGAGGTGATGAATATGACAATGTTAGATTTTAAAGACTATTTTGAAAAACGAATTAGAGTTTTTACTGCTGACAAGGTTTTTGAGGGTGAGCTAACCGGCTTTATTGACGAGCTGGACTCTTCGTCGAAAAAAGATGAGATAGAACTTGATGTTGGTGAGTGCTACATTGACATAGACATTCCTTCAATTTTAAAGTTTGAAGCAGTATAAATAATAAACCGCTTAACAGATGTTGGGCGGTTTTCTTATGCCCGCAGCAAGTTGCAGGCAAGTTAAAAACAGCCTGTTTAAAGTTTTTTTGGGCTGTTGCAGCCCTAGAGCAAAAAAGAGAGCTTCGCACTCCAAAAAGGTAGTGCAAAGCTCTTCTTTTTGTGGTATAATATAATTGCAAAAAAAACA
>OMXI01000063.1 GCA_900314975.1 uncultured Eubacteriales bacterium
GGGAAAAGTTTTTCCTCAAACTCTCTTTTTGAACCCTCTACTACTTTTTCGGGATAAGGTGTCGCAGACACCTTGTGCCGAAAAAGCATTAAAAGGTTTTGGAAGGGGGTCTGGGGGAGAACCCTTCTCCAAAAGGGTTTCCCCCAGCTGCTCGACAAGCGTACCCCGACAAATTCTGATTTATCTTACTTGTTCGTCGAGCCGAAACCGCCCGCACCGCGTGCGGTGTCCGAAAGCTCGTCTACTATATCAACGTCGGGCGTGAACACAGGCGCAAGCACAAGCTGCGCGATACGCTCGCCGTGGTTTATCACAAAGTCGTTTTCCGATGAATTGTGCAGCGCAACGATCACCTCGCCGCGATAGTCCCAGTCGATAACGCCCACACAGTTCGCAGGCGCAATACCGAATTTTGTCGCAAGCCCGCTGCGCGCGTAGATAAGCCCGACCGTGTTTTTGTCGCCGTCTATCTCCATGCTGACTCCCGTGTGGACCTTTACCGTCTGCCCTGCCCTGACCGTTATCGGCTCACCGCAGCAGGCGCTTAAATCGTACCCTGCACTGAACTCGGTCTGCCTGCGCGGCACTACCGCATTTTCATTGAGTTTTTTTATAAGCAGTTTCATTTTATTTCCTCTTTCAAAAATTATTGCATCGATTCAAATGTCTCAAACCACGACTCCCCGCCAAGCTCGTTAAACATAACCTCTGACGACGAGTATCGTATCTTCATCTGGATAAAATCCGCCTTTGGCTCACCCACACTGATACCGTACAGCGACAGCTCAAAGCCGCCATCACTTTTCTCCTCGTCAAAAACGAGGATCTCAAAATCCTTTACCTGCGCCGTTTTATCTATCGGGGAGCTTTTGTCGCCCTTTATAAGCTCACCGAGCTCGATGTGTGCGCCGTGCAGGATCATCCGTCCCTTGCCCGACTGGTGCGCCTGCGGGAACGGGTTGTCGGGGTGCGTGGCAAGCACCTCCATCCACTGCATTTCAAATATCAGGTCATCACCGTCAAAGCGCATGACCGAACAGCCGCAGTCGTGCAGCGAAAGATGCTCTATCGTATTCTCGCTGACATACCTGAACTGTGCCATTCAAATTATCCCCCTGTAATACAGACCCCGCGTGATATGCTCAAGCCGCGCCTTTTCGCCGTTTTTGTAAGCCCTGACAATGTCAGCGACCTGCTGCGGAGTCTCGCCGTCAAAGCAAAGCTGCACAAACGCCGCACCCTTGAAGTCCGCCGTCTTGTCGGCAGTGAAAAGCACATCGCTGTTGAGTATCTCAACATATCCCTCACTCTTTGCGCACCGCACGCAAAGCTCTCTGCCCGTCGGGTCGAAAAGCCGCTTTTCGCACCTGCCGCAGCCCACCGCCTGCCTTATCGGGCAGTTGACCGTCAGCATCGCAGGCAGCCGCCCGTAGCCGATAAAACCCACAGGCACAGACTTTTTCAAAGCGCGTATCTGCGCCGCTTTCAGCTCAAACGACGCCGTTACATCCGCCGCGCCCATTTCACCCAGCAGCTTCACAGCCACGCTGTTTGCAGCGTTCAAGCCAAAATCTCCGTGCAGCGCCAGCCCAAGCTGCCTGCCTATGCGCAGATGTGCAAGATTTGTCGCCAGAATGTGCCGCAAACCGCGCTGTTTCAGCGCTTTGAGCCGATTTATCACATTCTCCTCGTCAAACGTGAAGCGCGGCAGCGCCGCCATAGCCTTCTCGCCAAGCGCCGAAAGGTCGGCTTTTTCGCACAGCGCCAAAGGCATTATCACAAATTCCGTATCATTCAAATCTATCTTTTCAAGCTGCGAAAGTCTTGAAATTTCTATCCTTATCGTCGGACGGTCTTTCTCGCAGCCGCCCTCAAAGTCCGTAATATCCGTACTTTCAAACGGCACACGCCTGTCGTTCACCTGCGCGCGCACACCGTCAAGTCCCTCGCACGCCGCACGCCGCAAAGCGTTTATCTGCGCAGGGCTGACGTACAGCATCTCCCCAATGTCGCACTCGCAGCCGCCGTATTCGTAAATCGTATCGCCCAGCTTTTTCAGCTGCTTTTCCACCTGCTCGGCGGTCAAGCCCTTGCTCTGCGCCGCCTGCGGTATCTCACCGACCGCGCAGAAGCTGTTTCCCTGCGTGTCCGAAACGGTAAGCTGCACCGCACTCCCCTGCCTTGCGCTAAAAGCAAACCGCACCGTATCGCGCTTGAACTCACTGCGGTAAAGCTCGTGCAGCTGCGGCAAAACGCTCGCCGAAACCGCCGCGTCCTCGCTGTCTCTCCGCCCGAACATCTCCGCACCCGTACGACCTTCAAAATAGCCCTTTGTAAAACCTCCGCGCGAAAACACCGCCGCAAGACCGTTCATATCGGGGTCAAGCCCCGCGCAAGCCCTGTACGCGCTGTCAGTAGCCTTTGCCACGTACTCGGGACGCTTCATCCGTCCCTCGATCTTCAGCGAGCTCGCACCCGTGGCAAGCACCCGCGGCATAACGTCAAGCACCGACATATCCTTCAGCGAAAGGTCATACCTCTCCTGCCCTTTCACCGCACTTACCGCAAGCCTGCAAGCCTGCGCGCAAAGCCCTCTGTTAGCGCTGCGCGAGCCTATCAGCGCACTCATATAGCACTGCCCCGAGACCGACATACACAGCGCACCGTGAACAAAAATCTCCGTCTCTATCCCAAGCTGCGAAAGCTCGGTAATAATGCGCTCGGGCAGCTCGCGCGAAAGCACCGCACGCGAAAATCCCAGCTCTTTGGCTATTTTCACACCGTTTCTTGTGTGCAAAGTCATCTGCGTAGATGCGTGTATCTCCAGCTGCGGACAGCACCTGCGCACCATCTCCACAAGGCACAGATCCTGCGTGATAAGCCCGTCAACACCGATATTCGCCGCAAACTCCACCGCACGCATGCACTCGTCAAGCTGACTGTCAAGGATAAGCGTGTTTATCGCCAGATATAGCTTCACCCCGCGTATGTGGCAAAGCCGCACCGCCTGTGCAAGCTCGTCATCTGAAAAGTTCGCCGCATTTGCCCTCGCCGAAAAGCTGCGTCCGCCGACATAAACCGCACCGCAGCCGCAGCGCAAAGCCGCCTGCAAAGCCTCGGGCGAGCCTGCGGGAGAAAGAATCTCCGCCATTATTTCTTGTCAGGGTCAGCGTTTATCTGCTGAACAGTTGGTCTGCTCAAAGGCGAATTTATCGCCGCATTTATCTCGCGGGAAAGCATATCGCGCGCGTTTTCCACCTTTTCGTTGTCATATCTGATGACCGTCGTGCGCTTTTTAAGCTCACTTTGCAGCTCGTCCACCTTTGCACGCAATATACGGTTCTCCTTGTTGGACTCCTCTGCCGCAAGGCGCGCCTGCGAGGCATCGTCCACATAGTCCTTTATCTGCGAGCGGATATTTTCAACGTTGCGTGTAGCCTTTGTCAGCTCGTCAAGACAGTCCATCGCGCACAGCAAAGCCGCATCAAGCGACGAAAGACTCTCGGACTGCGACATTATCATATCAAGGCGCTTGTTCAGCTCTCTTGAAAGCCTTATCGTGTAGTCGGGCGTCTCGGTAGAGTTCAGAGTGTAGCTTCTCCCCGCAAGCTGTACCTTTACCACGTTTTTCATAATATCTTCCTCCATTTCAGAAATTGTCTGTTTGAGAATATAGTATACCAAGATAATTATACTACATTTCAAATCAAAAATAAAGGGTTTTGCCAAAAAAACTCACGGCTTTTCAAGATTTTTAAGAAAAAATGCTGTTGACACATCTGCTTTAAAGTGGTAGAATGAAACAGGATATTTTTTAATGGGAAGTGTAATTATGAAAACCTTTGCAAAATCCACCAAGCTCAACAACGTGTGCTACGACATAAGAGGTCCCGTTATGGACGAGGCTAACCGCATGATAGCGCAGGGCGAAAAGATAATCAAGCTCAACATCGGCAATCCTGCGCCGTTTGATTTCAACGCACCAGACTACATTTTGCAGGAGATGCGCGAGCATCTGCACGACGCGCAGGGCTATTCGGACTCTCACGGAATCGTTCGCGCGCGCGAGGCAATAAAGGCATACCACGCAACAAAGGGCGTAGTTGCGGCGTCTATCGACAACATCTATACCGGCAACGGCGTTTCCGAGCTTATCACTATGGCTATGCAGGGACTTTTAGACAACGGCGACGAGGTGCTTGTCCCCGCGCCCGACTACCCGCTGTGGACAGCCTCCGTAACGCTTTCGGGCGGCACCGCCGTACACTACATATGCGACGAATCTTCAAACTGGTACCCGGATATTGAGGATATGCGCTCAAAAATCACAGACAAGACCAAAGCTATCGTCATCATCAACCCCAACAACCCAACGGGCGCTGTCTACCCCAAGGAGATTCTTGAGCAGATAGCACAGCTCGCAAGAGAGCACGAGCTTATTCTCTTCTCTGACGAGATCTACGACAGGCTCTGTATGGACGGCATCAAGCATACCTCCATCGCCTCGCTTGCACCCGATTTGTTCTGCGTGACCTTCAACGGTCTGTCAAAATCGCATAAAATCGCAGGTTTCCGTGTCGGCTGGATGGTTTTGAGCGGCAATCTCGACAGAGCGCGCGGCTACATCGAGGGCATAAATATGCTCTCGTCAATGCGCCTTTGCTCAAACGTTCAGAGCCAGTACGTCATCGAGTACGCACTCAAGGACTTTGACAAAACCGACGAAATGCTCCTGCCGGGCGGAAGAATATACGAACAGCGCGAGTGCATCTGCAAGCTTATCGACGGTATCGACGGACTTTCCGCCGTAAGACCGCAGGCAGCGTTTTACATCTTCCCAAAGCTTGACAAGGAAAAATTCGGCTTGAAAAACGACGAGCAGTTCGTGCTTGATTTCCTCAAGCAAAAGAAGATACTGCTCACCCACGGCGGCGGCTTCCATTGGGAACAGCCCGACCATTTCAGAATAGTTTACCTGCCCAACTGCGAGCAGCTTACCGACGCAATGGGCAGAATGAAAGACTTTCTGCAAACCTATCACCAGTAAAATATGCAAAAAGAGAGCCTGCGCTGTGCAGACTCTCTTTTTTGTTCAGTAGTTTTTGAGCAGCTCAGCGAGCTTGCTTAAAACGGCATTTACGTCAACGTCCTTTCCGATAGTCAGATTGACCGTCGTCGCTCCCCTGCCCGACTGCTTCGCCTTTGCCTTTATGCTTGAATTGTCATTGACATTTATCTCAAACTCGCGCAAAAACGGGTTTTCCTGCTTTAGCGAGGGCTTTTTTTTCTTCTTTGGGGGATACATGGGATACTCGCTTGATGTCATCGAAATGTACTCCTCAAGCTGCCGCACGGTAAGTTCGTTATTTATCGTAAACTCCGCGGCATCCTCCTGCGATTGAGCGTCCTCAAGTCCTGCTATCATCTTCGCGTGCCCGACCGTCAGCCTTCCGTTTTCGACCAACTCGACCACAGGTGCTGACAGCGTCAGCAGGCGCAGACTGTTCGCGATCACCGAGCGCGACTTCCCCACCGCCTCGGAAACCTCCTGCTGCGTCATTTTGTACTCGTCCATCAGCTGTCTGTAAGCGCGCGCCTCCTCTATCGGTGACAGGTCCTGACGCTGCACGTTTTCGATAAGCGCCAGCTGCATAACCTGCTTATCGTCAAGCTTTCTGATGTACACGGGGATCTCCTTCAGCCCCGCGCCGCGAGCCGCCCTCCAGCGCCTTTCGCCCGCAACTATGCGGTATCCGCCGTTGTCAAGCGGAGTGACGAGTATCGGCTGCAAAATGCCGTTTTGCTTTATGCTCTGCGTAAGCTCGGCGATCTTTTCATCATCGAACTTTGTTCTCGGCTGGTTTTTGTTCGGCTCGACAAGCGAGATGCTCACCGTGGTAATGCCGGTTTCCTCCGCCTTTTCAGTTTCCTTTTCGGGTGCGAAATTATCGCTGAACAGCGCATCGAGTCCCCTGTTCATTCGTGCTTTTTTGCTCATTTTCTATTCCTTTCTAAAAATGTTTCACGTGAAACATTTACTTTGATTTTTTCTTTGCGCGCTTGACCATTTCCTTTGCAAGCTCCTCGTATGCCTTTGCGCCCTTTGATTTCTTCTCGTAGTAGATCACAGGCTCGCCAAAGCTCGGCGCTTCTGAAATAGCGATGTTACGCGGTATAACGGTGTTAAAGGTCTCATTCGGGAAGTGCTTTTTGACCTCTTTCATTATCTGCTCGGTCAGCTTGTAGCGCGCCACGCACATCGTGAAAAGTATCCCCTCGACCTCAAGCTCGCTGTTCCAGGTCTCGCGTACACGGGTTATCGTCTGGTGCAGCTCGACAAGCCCCTCGAGCGAGAGAAACTCGCACTGTATCGGTATGATGACGGAATTTGCCGCAACGAGCGCGTTTATTGTCAGCATATCAAGCGTCGGCGGACAGTCGATGAATATGTAGTCGTAAAACTCGCGTGCGTCATTAAGGCACTCCTTGAGGCGCATCGCGCGGTTTTCCATCGTCAGCAGCTGCACCGACGCGCTCGCAAGATCCTGCGTAGTCGGTACGACCGAAACGCCCCTGAACGCCGATGCTACGACCGACTCCTGCAAGGGACAATCTCCCAGAAGCACGTCATAGACGGTGTTTCGTATACTTTTCTTTGAGATGCCAAAGCTGGTTGTCGTGTTGCCCTGCGGGTCAAAGTCGATAATAAGAACCTTCGAGCCCTTTGCCCCGAAAACAGCCGCAAGATTAACGACCGTCGTTGACTTGCCGACACCGCCTTTTTGGTTAGAAACCGCAATTACTTTTCCCATTTTATTCCACGCCAAACGGCGCACCCTCCATTCCTTATTGTCAAATCCTATTATACTATATTATTTTGATTTTGAAAACCCCTTTTTGCAAAAAATATTGTTTCACGTGAAACATTTTTCGAGCCGCTTTGACAGAGGAGTGCTCACAACGCAAAGATACAGCACTAAATATAGCGTAAATGCGGACTATTTGTCGCAATATTTGGATTTTTTCTTTGGATAAACTATGGAACGTCCCCTCGGCGCCGTGTTACAATAGTAAAAAAGGAGGACGTATAAAATGGGAATATTACCAAAAGCATTGGCAAAAGTTTTTACAGAAGATGACTACGACCGCGAGATAAGCGATTATTACCGCGCAAAAGATGCGCAGCAGGGGAGTCTGGCAGTCAGGGAGGTCGGCAAGATATTCGACATCTCCATAGCGGACATACGCACAAATCCCTCGCAGCCGCGCAAGTTTTTCTCCGCCGAGAAGCTGACCAGTCTTGCAAAAAGCATCTCGCAGGACGGCATAATCCAGCCGCTTTCGGTGCGCAGGGTAGAGGGCGGGTTCGAGCTTATCTCGGGCGAAAGGCGGCTTCGTGCGGCAAAAATGGCAGGTATGCTCACCGTGCCGTGCATACTTATCAACGCCGACCAAAAGCGCAGCACCGTGATGTCGCTTATCGAAAACATCCAGCGTGCGCAGCTCAACTTTTTTGAGGAGGCAATGGCGCTGGACAAGCTGGTGAAAAAGTTCGGGCTGACGCAGGAGGAGGTCGCGGTGCGGCTGGGCTACGCGCAGTCAACGGTCGCAAACAAGCTGCGATTGCTGCGGCTGACGCAGGAGGAGCAGAGCATCATCACCGAGCATTCGCTCTCGGAGAGGCACGCAAGGGCACTTCTGCGGGTACCCGATACCGAGCAGCGCAAGGAGCTGCTGCAAAAGGCGGTCAGCTGCGGCTGGACAGTCTCGCAGCTCGAAGCGGCAGTGAAAAAGCTCGAAGAGGACGAGATACACCGCAGGAACATACGCAAAAGCGCCGCCGTTCTGCGCGACGTGAAGATGTTCTTCAACACCGTAAACAAAGCCGTCGACGTGATGCGCCTCGCAGGCGTGGACACCGACACACAGCGTATTGACCACGAGGACTACATAGAATATATCATCAAAATCGCCTCAAAACCAACAGAGCAATAAAAAAAGCGGAGAGCATTTCTCCGCTTTTTTGATAAATAAGAATTTGCAGGGGTACGTTTGGTGAATAATCGGGCTGGAACTCTTTTGGAGAAGAGTTCCCCCCGAGCCCCCCTCAGAAACCTTTTATTGCTT
>OMXI01000021.1 GCA_900314975.1 uncultured Eubacteriales bacterium
CTGTTGCTTTTTGTGTCGCAACTTAACTGTAACACAGGTTCATGCTGGTTCGCTATCTTTTTTTCTTAATTTTGTCTCACATCTATTGTAAACCTACACAGCATTTTTCTCAAAATAATAAAAAACACTTGCAATTCAAAAACTAATATGCTATAATAAATAAGTTAAATGTCTTCGTAGCTCAGCAGGATAGAGCGTTCGCCTCCTAAGCGAAAGGCCGTGGGTTCGAATCCCGCCGAGGACGTGCATAATAATATCCCCTGTGTAGTTTTGCAGGGGATATTTTTTATTGAATGAAAAACTCTTGCATTCCTATATGATTTGTAGTATAATAAGCATATCTTAATAAAACGGAGGAGTAAAAATGCTTACACTTGAAAGAGCAAAGGAACTGAATAAAGACGCAGTTACGCAGGAAAACCTTATAATCCATTCACTTAATGTCTGCTACGCAATGGGCGCTATGGCAAAGCATTTCGGGCAGGACGAGGAGCATTGGCAGGCAGTGGGCTATCTGCACGACTTTGACTATGAAAAGTACCCCGACGAGCATTTGCAGCATACCGAAAAAGAGCTGCTCGAAGCGGGTGTTGACCCTGCTGACGTCAGGGCGATAATGTCGCACGGCTGGGAAATATGTACCGACGTAAAGCCCGAAACAGATATGGAAAAGAGCCTTTATGCTGTTGACGAGCTTACGGGCATAATACAGGCTTGTGCGCGTATGCGTCCAAACGGCATAGCCGACCTTGAGGTCAAGAGTGTTATGAAAAAGTTCAAGGATAAGAAATTCGCTGCCAAGTGCAACCGCGAGGTCATCAAAAAGGGCTGCGAGCTGCTTGGTATGGAGGTCTCCGAGGTAGCAGGCATCTGTATCGAGGGTATGAAGCCTCACGCTGCCGAGATAGGCTTACAAGGCACGAATAACGCATAAAAAACAACGGGAAGTCTTTTCAGGCTTCCCGTTTTGTATTTTATGGAATGTACACACACTGCTCGTTATAGAACCAATTATAAGCATTTGGGAAAGTATCAAGCCCCGAAGCCTTTACGGAGCTTTCATACCCCTGCGGGTGTATCACCTTGCCGTCGGGAGCGATAGCATAAGCCATTGCTCCTGCGTAAAGGAAAAGTACTTTCTGCCCTGCGTATTTATTCAGAGCGTTATTGAAAGAATTGAACCAAGGCGCCCCGAATGCGGGAGTTCCGTATATCAAGCCGTTTTCCTTGACAAGCGTAACTATCGCTACAAGTCTGCCTGCATTGTATACGTGGAAATCCATAAAGTTCTGCTTGACCGTCAGTCCCGGTTTGCTCTCGTCTGTGTTTCCGTCATAGCTGATATGGCAGTAGCCTTTTTTAAACAGCAGTGATCCTTTGGCACATAATACAGTGCCCATAAAGTTGGATTCTGCTCCATCGTACCATATCTCTGCAATTTCCACGCCGCTTGCCGCAAGTGAGCTTTCAAGGCTTGCCGCGTTCTTTGTGAAATAATCCCGCGCTTCCTCCTCGGTTATCTTTTCGCCGATGACCTGCGTCCTGTTGTTGTTCGGTATCGCTGCTATCATCGGCGATCCGCCCACACGCTCGTTCGGGTTCAGTTCAGAACTGTCAAGCGCTGAGCTTGACGATTCTGCCTTGCTTTCTGATGAACTGCTCGACGGTGCTTTTGCCTTGCTTTCTGATGAACTGCTCGACGGTGCTTTTGCCTCGCTCGTTGATGTAACCGCTGTTACCTCCGCATTGCTCTCGCTGCTGTCGACTACCCAGTAATCGCCTGCGAACACCGGCGAAACGGAGCCGTCATTACCGATACTCTCTTTTGCTCCGCCTGCAACTGTGTCGTTGCGTGATGTGTCGTCTGAGGTGCTTATGTCATTTCTGCCAAAGCCGTGAACCAGCGCAAATGTTCCGACCGCAGCAACCGCCAGCACGGGCAGCACTATCGCCGATGCCTTGCCGAAAGTCCGTACTCTCGCGTGGCTGCTTTCATTGCTCTGTTCATATTCGTGAACGCGCTTTAATACGCTTTCAGACATTTCCTTATAATCCTTCATTGTCAATGCCCTCCTTTTCAAGCTGTGCCTTTAGAGCCTTTCTCGCCCGCGAAGCAAGCACCTCTGTGCCGTGTGCGCTCTTTTTGAGTATCTTGGCTGCCTCTTTCATCGTCATCTGCTCAAAATACTGCAGCCAGATTATCTGTCTGTATTCGGGCTTTAGCTTTCTAAGGCTTTTGTGTATCGTTATCTTTTGTTCTTCCCGTATATACGCGTTTTCAAGGTCACATTCGTCATCTGTTATATCCTGCACCGTGTCAAGCGGCAGCTCTTTGCGCTTTTCGCGCTTTCGCAGATAGTCGATAGCAATATTCCTGCCGATCGTGTAAAGCCACGTCTTGAAAGAGCTTTTGCCCTTGTCCTTTGGCTTTTTCGTGCCAAGCAAAACGAATGTATCTTCCGCAAGATCCTCCGCGGCGTGAACGTCACCGACAATGCTTGTCAGATACAGTATCAGCCCGTCCTTGTAATCGCGTATTATCTCGATAAGACCGTTCTCATCGCCGCTGTCACGGAAACGGCGGTAGCTACTTGCACCGTTGTCCATTGACGTCCTCCTTTCCGCAGGGCTTTTGCTGCCCTTCACCTGTTACACGATGAAAAGACTGCTTTTCTCACACCTTATCATAGCATTTTTGAGTTTTTCTTTCAATAGCCCGCGATAATCAAAAAATGAATGTTTGTACTTGAAAAATGTATAATATTATGGTATAATAAACTGATAAATTATATATTGCGAAAAGAGTATTTTTATGAAGAAATGGAAAATAAACAAATGTGATGAAACGCTTGCTGATGAGTTTGCCTCAAAGTGCGATATCAACAAGCTTGCGCTCAAGGTGCTGACTTCAAGGGGAGTTACCGATTTTCAGCAGGTCATTGACTTTTTTGACCCGCCCGAGCTGTCAGACCCTTTTCTGATAAAGGATATGGATAAGGCAGTCGAGGTCATCAATGAAAAGATAGACAGCTACGAGCTTATCTGTATCTACGGCGATTATGACTGCGACGGTATAACTGCAACGTCTATCCTCTACAATTATCTCGAAAGCATGGGCGCAAATGTTATGTATTATATCCCCGAGCGCTCTGACGGCTACGGGCTTAATGCAAATGCTGTTAAAGAGATAGCGCAAAAGGGCGCTGCCCTTATCATAACCGTTGATAACGGTATCTCCGCGGTAGAGGAGGCAAAGCTGATAAAACAGCTTGGTATGCAGCTGGTCATAACCGACCACCACCAAGTTCCCGAAGTGCTGCCCGAGGCAGCCGCTGTTGTCAACCCGCACCGCAGCGACTGTCCCTCGCCGTATAAGGACTTGTCGGGCGTAGGCGTTGCATTCAAGCTGTGTGCCGCTATCGATGACGGCAGCTACGATGCCGTGCTGGAGCAGTACGTCGATATCTGCGCAATCGGTACTGTCGCCGACGTTGTTCCGCTTAACGGTGAGAACCGAACTATCGTCAAGCACGGACTTGAATATCTGAAAAATACCGAAAATCCTGCGCTTTGCAAGCTGTTTGAGCTTTCCTCTCTTGAAAGGGAGCAGCTTGATGCAGAGAATATTTCGTTCAGAATAGCCCCCGTTATCAATGCGTCGGGCAGATTCGGTACTCCGCTTACAGCAGTAAGAGCCCTTTTGAGCGAGCAGACGCAGGACGCTGAAGAGTATATCAGCCGGCTGTTTGAGCTTAATACAATGCGCAAGCAGACCGAAACCGAGATAGTCACCGAGATAATGGAGCATATCAACAAATACCCGCAGACACTCAACCATTCGGTACTTGTCCTTTGGGGAAAGAACTGGCACGCAGGCGTTATCGGCATAGTCTCATCAAAAATACTTGAACTGTACGGCAAGCCCAACTTTATTATCTCCATTGATGATGACGGGAATGCAAGAGGCTCTGCGCGCAGCGTACACGGCTTTGACGTGTTTGAATGTCTTTGCAGGTGCGGTGAGCTTTGCGAAAAATTCGGCGGACACGAGTGCGCTGGCGGTTTTTCTCTCAAAGAGGAGAATATCGGCGCGCTGTGCAGCAGAATATATGATTATGCGGATTCGCTCGAAAAGCCGCCTGTCAAAGAGATAGAGGCGGATATGGTGCTGATGCCGGGCGATATAACCGTAGAAAACGTCAGGGGTCTGAAAGCACTCGAACCTTTTGGTCAGTGCAACAGCGTTCCCACCTTTGCCATTCTCGGCGCAAAGGTGCTTGTCATCACACCTCTTTCGCAGGGCAAGCATACAAGGATAGATTTCAATTACGGCGGATTTAAGGGGCAGGCGCTGTTCTTCTCGCTTTCAGCCGATAAGTGTTGTTTTAAAGTCGGCGATAAGCTGGATATGATAGTTCGGCTTGACATCAACAGCTTCCGCGGCGCAGAATCCGTTTCGATAATAGTCAAAGACCATAGACTCAGCGGCATCAAGCAGGAAAGATACTTTGCCGCAAAGCAAAGCTATGAAAAGCTTATGCGCGGCGAAACGCTCCCCGGCGCATATATCCGCAAAATGATACCTTCCCGTGAGGAGCTTATAAAAGTCTATAAGTACATAAACAGCGTAAAGACCACAACTGCGGATTATATGTTCATGAACCTTAACGACGACAGTATGAACTACTGTAAGCTGCGTATATGTATTGATATTTTCAAAGATAAGGGACTTGTCGAATACAAGCCCGCAACAAGCAGAGTAACCGTTTGCGAGGTCAAGGCAAGAGTTGACCTTGAACAGTCCGAAACTCTTGTCAGATTAAAACAAATGCTTTAAAGTGAGGTGAGGATAAATGTCTGAACAAAAGTCAATTACCGTCGATGTGTTGATACAAAAGATTCTTGGCGGCGAAAAACAGTATGACCTTTCAAAGATAGTTTCGGCATATGAGGTCGCAAACAAATATCACGACGGTCAGAAAAGAGAGTCGGGGGAGCCGTACATTACCCACCCGCTTGCCGTGGCATATATCCTGCTTGAGCTTGGTATGGATACTGATACTATCTGTGCCGCATTGCTTCACGATGTTGTCGAGGATACCGAATGTACTCTGGAGATACTGCAAAAGAAATTCGGCAGCGATGTCGCTATGCTTGTAAACGGCGTTACAAAGCTGAAAAAAGTCGAGACCTTTACAAAGGACGAGCAGAAAGCGGAGAATATCCGAAAGATCCTGCTTGCTATGAGCGAGGATATAAGAGTCATAATCATCAAGCTCGCAGACAGACTTCACAATATGCGTACCCTCAATTACTGCCGTGACGAAAAAAGGCGCAACATAGCCCACGAGACTATGAACATCTACGCGCCGATAGCGCACAGACTCGGTATACGCTCCATCAAGGACGAGCTTGAAGACCTTTCCTTCAAGTACCTTGACCCTTATGCGTATAACGAGATAGAAAAGCAGATGAATCTGCGCAAGGGCAGCCGCGACCAGCTTGTTGAAGACCTTAAAGAAAAGATAAAGGAACGCCTTGACAAAGACATTCATCCTGCGCCTGCAATAGAGGGCAGAGTAAAGTCAAATTACGGCATCTACAAAAAGGTCTACCGCGACGGCAAGGAGATAGACCAGATATACGACCGCTATGCGCTTCGTATAATCGTCAATACAGTTACCGAGTGCTATAACGTGCTTGGCATCATACACGATATGTTCAGACCTATCCCCAACAGGTTCAAGGACTATATCTCCACACCAAAAGCGAATATGTACCAGTCACTGCACACCACCGTAATCGGCAGAGAGGGCGTGCCATTTGAGGTGCAGATAAGAACGTGGGATATGCACAAGACCGCAGAATACGGTATCGCAGCCCACTGGAAGTATAAAGAGGGCGTTGCAGGCGGCGATACCAAAGACGACCGCAGACTTGCCTGGATAAGACAGATAATCGAGTCCCAGCAGGAGTCTGACGATGTCGAGGAGATAGTGCGTGCTATCAAAAACGACCTCGCACCCGAGGACGTGTTCGCCTTTACACCCAAGGGCGATATGATAACCCTGCCCGTCGGCGCGACTGTTATCGACTTTGCATATGCAATACACACCGAGGTCGGTCATAAGATGTGCGGCGCAAAGGTCGATAAGAAAATGGTTTCTTACGACTACCAGATAAAAACGGGCGAGATAATCGAGATACTCACCTCAAACGTCGCAGGTCACGGACCGAGCAGGTCGTGGCTGAATATCTGCAAGACCAACGAGGCAAAGTCAAAGATACGTCTCTGGTTCAAGCGCGAAAGACGTGAGGAAAACATATTCGAGGGCAGAAGTGCGCTCGAGCGTGAGTTCAGGCGCAATATGATACGCGTCCCCGAGGAAGAGCTTGAAGAATTTCTCAAAATGGATATGAAACGCCATAACTGCGATACCTTGGACGATTTCTTTGCGGCGATAGGCTATGGCGGCGTGCAGCTTTCAAAGCTCATTGCAAGGCTCAAACTGGAGTATAACAAGAAATACGGCGAAAAGCCCGTTGTTGATACTCCCGAAAAGGAGATCAAATCGCAGACAAGCAACTATTCGGGTATCGTCGTCGACGGCGTGGAGGACTGCGTCGTAAGGTTTGCGCAGTGCTGTAACCCACTTCCCGGTGACGATATCATAGGCTTTATCACTAAAGGTCACGGCGTTTCCGTTCACAGAAAGGACTGCGTAAATTACCTCAATCAAAAGGACGACCCCGAGATGAAGGACAGATGGGTGTCCGTCAAGTACGAGGGAACAGGTAAAAAGCAGGGCTATTTCAAATGTACGCTTGATATAATCGCTGTCGACAGAATAGGTCTGCTTGCTGACGTTTCGTCAGCTCTTGCAATGATAAATATCTATATCTACGAATCTACTGCAAGAGAGCTTAAAAACGGCAATGCTATCCTTTCTATCACCGTCAGCATAGCGGGCATGGAACAGCTTAATAACGTGATAAACAGGCTTAAAAAGATAAAGAATGTCATTTCTGTCGAAAGAAGCGGCAAGTGACGCTTTGATATGGAGGATATATGCGAATTTACAGTCTTAAACCGCTCAGTATCTGCGATACTAACAGCTATATCGTAGCAAGCGCGCAGGATAACGCCGTGCTTATTGACGCACCCGCTGATGCGGATTATATTCTTGAACAGATAAAGATGTACGGGCTTACGCTAAAAAAGATTTTTTTGACCCACGGTCATTTCGACCATATCGGCGCTGTTGCCGACCTTGTTGAAAAAACAGGCTGTGAGGTGTATATCTGCGCATTTGATAAAAACAAGATATACGACGAGGACAGTATGCTCGTCAATCACTTTATGGTGCGCGGATACAAAAAATATGCAGGCGAGGTCATCACCTTTACCGAGAATGACATTCTGACACTTGACGAGCTTGAATTTGACGTAGTCGAGACTCCCGGTCACACAAGCGGCTCTGTATGCTTTATCTGCGGCGATGTGATGTTTTCGGGAGATACGCTGTTTGCGCGTTCCTGCGGCAGAACAGACCTTCCCGACGGTGACCCTGCGGCTATGAAACGCTCTATGAAAAAGCTGTATGACCTCGGCGGCGATTTGAAGGTCTACCCGGGGCATATGCAGTCAACAACGCTTGATACCGAGCGCAAGTACAACCATTATATGCAGGGCTTGTAATCCAACAAACAACGGACGGACAGAAAAATGACATTAGTTTTCAGCGGAAACGACTATAAATATGAAATTGAGGGCGTAATGAAGCTGTTCATACCCGCAACGCTTTTTGATATCGTCTACGGCGACGAAATACCGCCCGGCGACTTTGCGTTTGTGAGAATGAAGCGGTTTGATAATTACGCCCTTTTGTATGTGATATGCTCATATGGCGGCAAAAAATCAAGAAAGGTATGCAGGTCATCACTTGATGCCGATTTTGAGCTTATCCTTTCGCGCCTGCTTTTCAAGGCTATGTCCGAGATAACGGGCGTAGTTCCAAAATGGGGCGTTATCACGGGTATCCGCCCCGTCAAGCAGGTGAACAGATATCTTCATAAGAATATGACCGAGAGCGAAATATTTGAGGCTTTTCAAAGAGATTACCTTTGCTCTCACGAAAAGTGCGAGATAGCTTTGAAAACCGCCACCGCGCAGAAAAAAATACTTGACGAGCTTGATAAAAACAGCTTCAGCCTGTATGTTTCGATACCGTTTTGTCCGACACGCTGTTCGTACTGCTCGTTTGTGTCGCAGTCGATAGAGCAGTGTATGGGACAGATACCCGAGTACCTTGATAATCTGTGCAAGGAGATAGAGTATACGGGCGCACTTGTGAAAAAGCTCGGACTACAGCTTGATACCGTCTATTTCGGCGGCGGCACACCCACCACGCTTGAAGCGCACCAGCTTGAGCGTCTGATGAAAACCATAGCCGCAAGCTTTTACCTTTCACATCTGCGCGAGTATACAGTCGAGGCGGGCAGACCCGATACCATAACGCAGGAAAAGCTTGAAACCATAAAGAAAAACGGCTGTACGAGAGTGTCTATCAATCCGCAGACGCTTTCCGACAGCGTACTTGAAAAGATAGGCAGAAAGCATACAACCGAGCAGTTTTTCAAAGCCTTTGACCTTGCACGCAAGGTAGGCTTTGACAGCATAAACACCGATATCATCGCAGGACTGCCTTCCGATACGCCCGATAGCTTTGCAAATACAGTTGATAAGCTTATTCAGCTCGGTGCAGAGAATATCACCGTGCATACCCTTTCGATAAAGCGTGCGGCGAGACTTAACCGAAACCGCGAACAAGGCGTGCTTGAAAACCCTGCCGATGAAATGGTAAGCTATGCTACCAAACGCCTGCTTGAAAGCGGCTATGCGCCTTATTACCTTTACAGGCAGAAAAATATGCTTGAAAACCTTGAAAACATAGGCTGGTCAAAGCAGGGAAAGGAAAGTCTGTATAATGTTTACATAATGGAAGAGGTACAGACTATCCTTGCCGTAGGTGCGGGCGGCTCGACAAAGCTCGTAGACCTTGACGGTAAGCGGCTTGAGCGTGTTTTCAACTATAAATTCCCGCTTGAATACAATAAGCATTTTGACCTGATGCTTCAAAAGAAAAACGAGATAGAGGATTTTTATGCTCACAAAGAATGAAGAAATAATTCTTGAGATAACGGGTATTACCAACGAGGGCAACGGCGTAGGCAGATACGACGGCGTGGCTGTCTTCGTTGCAGGTACAGCAGTCGGCGACGTTATCGACTGCAAAATAGTCAAGGTGAACAAAAGCTATTGCTACGGCATAGTCACAGGCTTTGTCACCAAATCACCTTACAGAACGGACGATACCTGCCTTGTTTCGCATACCTGCGGCGGCTGTTCGTTCAGACATTTTACCTATGAGCAGGAGTGCGCTGTAAAAAACAGTTTTGTCAAAGCGTCTTTTGAGCGCATCGGCAAGCTGTATCCCGAATATGAAGCTTTTCTCGGCTGCGATCAAACCTCGCATTACCGCAATAAAGCGCAGTATCCCGTAGGCTTGCAGGACGGCAAAGCTGTCTGCGGCTTTTACGCAAAGCGTTCGCACCGCATATGCGCGCATACCGACTGTGACCTTCAGCCAACGGTGTTTGCGGATATAGTAAACAACATTATGGATTATGTTAATGAAAACCATATCCGGCCCTATGACGAGCAGTCGGGCAGTGGACTTTTGCGCCATATCTATCTGCGAAGAGGTGAACACTCGGGCGAGATAATGCTTTGCCTTGTCGTTACAAGCATTTTAAAGTCAAAGTGCTTTGACGGACTTATCAGCCGTATAAGCGCGGAGTTCCATGATATTAAGAGCATCGTTTTAAACGAAAATCCGATAAATACAAATGTTATCCTCGGTAAAAAGACCGTGACAGTGTTTGGCACAGATACGATAAAAGATACTATGTGCGGCAATACGGTAACTATATCTCCGCAGTCGTTTTATCAGGTCAATACCTTGCAGGCTGAAAGGCTCTACACAATTGCAAAAGACTACGCACAGCTTGATGAAAACAGTATCCTGCTTGACCTCTACTGCGGCGCAGGAACCATAGGACTTTCAATGTGCAAAGGCATTAAAAAGCTTGTCGGCGTCGAGATAATACCGCAGGCGATAGAGAATGCAAAGCTCAACGCAAAGCTGAATAATATCAGCAATGCCGAGTTTATCTGCGGCGATGCGGGTAAAGTCGCAAAGCTGCTGTACGAGCGCGGCGAAAGACCGAATGTTATCGTTGCAGACCCCGCACGAAAGGGTTGCGATAGGCAAAGCCTTGAGTATATGGCAAAAATGCAGCCCGACAGGATAGTGATGATATCCTGCAACCACGCCACCGCCGCAAGAGATTGTGCAGTACTCGGTCAGCTTGGGTATAAGACCGAAAAAGTCAGGGGAGTTGATTTGTTTCCCCGTACTACCCACGTCGAGTGCGTTATCCTGCTCACAAAAGGAGATTAGAATATGACCACAGTATATTCTGTCCGCCACGCACAGCCAAGGTATGATTGGGCTGATGACAGGACGCGCCCTCTTACCGACGAGGGAATTAAAGATACCGACCTCGTACTCGAAACGCTTAAAGACAAGGGTATTGATGTATTTTATTGCAGTCCCTACAAACGCAGTCTTGATACCATAAAAAGCACCGCAGAGTTTTACTGTATGCCTATCACCACAGACGAGAGATTTCGTGAGCGTCGCTGCGGTAAAATAAAAGGAAATATAAAAGAAATGTTTGAAAAGCGCTGGACAGACCATAGTTTTCACGAGCCTGGCGGAGAGTCGCTTGATATGGTGCAAAAGCGCAATATCGAGGCTCTTGAAGAAATACTTGCAAAAGAAAGCGAAAAAAACGTAGTTGTCGGTACGCACGGCACAGCGTTAAGCACTATCCTGCATTACTATGACAGCTCATTCGGGCTAGAGGATTTTATGCGCATCATCGACTGGATGCCGTATATAATCAGACTTGATTTTGACGGCACAAAGCTCGTGAATAAAACCGAAATCGCACATATACATAAAGCATTTAAAGGATAATAAAGGACAACACCATTATGAACAAGGCAACTCAAAACCAAAAACGTGCTCGGCTGATATATGCGGCAGTCTTTGCTGTGCTTTTCGCAGTCGAGATTATAATCGGTCTTTATGTCCACGATCAATTCGTACGACCGTACATTGGCGATATGCTTGTCGTTGTATTGCTGTGGGCGCTGGTGCGTATGATAATACCTTTCAGGGCTGTATGGCTCTCGGGTGCGATCTATGTGTTTGCCGTGCTTGTCGAGCTTTCGCAGATGATCCCGCTTGTCGATTTTCTGGAGATAGAAAACCGCCTGATCCGCGTCCTTATGGGAACATCTTTTGCAGTAGGTGACCTGTTTGCCTATGCCGCAGGGTGCATTGTTACCGCAATTGTTGACATAGCTGTTTTTCGGCACAGAAAACAGAATTGATATAGTAAACAAGGGTGAGAAAAATGATAACAGATGAAATAAGAAACAGACTTTTCGAGCTTTCTGACAGCAAGTACCGTAATATGCAGATAAAAACCACGCCGTCTGTCGATGCACAAGCCTTTATCGGCGTGCGCACACCGCCCTTGCACCGGCTCGCAAAGGAGCTTGCAAAGCGCGAGGAGATATCTGCCTTTCTTTCCGACCTTCCGCATAAGTATTTTGACGAGAACCAGCTACACGCCTTTATAATTTCACTTGATAAGGACTATGACAGCTGCATCTCAAAGGTCGAAGCGTTTTTGCCCTATGTCGATAACTGGGCTACCTGTGACCAGATGAATCCTAAAGTTTTCGCAAAGCATAAGAGTGAACTTTTAAAACACATCAAGCAGTGGCTGAAATCGGATAAAACGTACACTGTCCGCTTTGGCATAAAAATGCTTATGGATCATTTCCTCGGAAATGAATTTGACATCAGCTATCCAAAAGCTGTTGCAAATATAAAGTCAGAAGAATACTATGTGAAAATGATGCAGGCGTGGTATTTTGCGACTGCGCTTGCAAAGCAGTACGACTTGATACTGCCTTTTATTGAGAATAAATCGCTTGATGTATGGACTCATAACAAGGCAATACAAAAATCTGTCGAAAGCTACCGCATAACCGATGAACAAAAGCAGTATCTCAAAACGCTGAAGATAAAAAGCAAGGAGAAGTAAAATTGAAAATAATCCATTGTGCCGATATCCACCTTGGTGCAAGACTTGTATCAAAGTTCCCCAAGGATATTTCCGAAGAAAGAAAATCCGCCCTGCGCACCACATTTCGCAATATGGTCGACTACGCCAAGAATAACGACGTCAAGGTCATCATTTTAAGCGGAGATGTCTTTGACAGCGACAAGCCCGCGGTGAAAGATAAAAAGTATTTTTATTCCATAGTAAAGAATAACCCCGATATAGATTTTCTCTACCTTAACGGAAATCACGATAAAGAGGGTTCGTATTCCGTCGCAGGCTATGCCAACCTCAAAACATTCGGCAAGGACAATTTTACTTCCTATACATACGCAGATGTCGTCATCAGCGGCATACAGACTGATGAAAACAACTGCGAGGGCTTTTATTCCAAGCTCGCGCTTGATGCAAGCAAACTCAATATCGTTATGCTCCACGGCGACGTCTCGGCAAGCAGGGGCAAAGACCTTATCAAGATAAGCGACCTTCGCGATAAAGGGATAGATTATCTCGCATTGGGTCATATCCATTCACACAAGCAGGGCAAAATTGATGACCGCGGAGTGTGGGTGTTTTCGGGTTGCCTTGAACCGCGCGGCTTTGACGAGTGCGGTGAAAAAGGCTTTGTCCTTCTTGATGTCACCGATAAGATACAGTATCATTTCATACCCTTTTCACAGCGCACTATCCACGAACTCGAGGTAGACGTTACCGACGCCGCAGACTTGTTTGAGATAGAGCGCAAAGTGTCTGACAGCGCTTTGGCAATAAGCAAAGACGATATCATCCGTGTTGTACTCACAGGCGAACTGCCTGTAGATATCGAAATAAGCGAAAGTGATATTGAAAACGCGCTGGGGCAGTACTATTACGTCAATGTTAAAAACAAAACAACAGCCAAAATAGATATTGAATCATATAAAAAAGAGAACTCCATAATCAGCGAGTTTATCGGCAGGGTAGAGGCAAATACCGATTATGACAGCGAGACTAAAAAAGAGATAATCACCGCAGGGGTAAGGCTTTTGCTTGGCAAGGAGGCGGAATGATTGAAGCTTATCAGTATCCATATCAATAACTACGGAAAGCTGTCTGATTTCGATTTCAATTTCACAGACGGCGTTAATTCGCTGTGCGAGGATAACGGCTATGGTAAAAGCACCGTAGTTTCCTTTCTTAAAGCAATGTTTTACGGGCTGTCATCTTACAAAAAGAATTCTGTTGAATTTGTGGACAGAATGCACTTCTACCCGTTCGCCAAAGGGGATTTCGGTGGAAATGTCACCTTTGAGTTTTCGGGCAGGACCTACCGTATAGAGAGGAGTTTCGGCGAAAAAAGCGATAAGTCCGATACCCTTAAAGTTTACTGTGATTCGACCGCTACCGACGAGCTTGGCGATGTCCCCGGGCTTACCTTGTTCGGTATAAATGCCGATAGCTTTGAACGTCTGCTTTGCATAAATGCCGAAAAGATAAAAATTGCATCAACGGGTGATATGAACAAAAAAATAGGCAGCTACGCCTTGAATACCGCTGATGATTTCGACATCGATGATATAATGGAAAAACTGAAAAATCAGGATAAAACGTACAAAACCTCAATCGATAAGAAGAAAGAGAATATCAAAAAACTTAACAGCGAAATACATAATCTTGAACTTGAGAAAAATGCGCTTGACAGCAAGTATGCTTTGCTTAACGAAGCGCAGTCAAAAGCAGATACCTCAAAGCGTATTCACAGCGAAGCGTCAGCCAAAGCCGCACTTATAGAGATGTGGAAAAACTACGACGAAAAACTTGCCGAGTGTGAAACGCTCTTAAAGCAGAAAAAAGCGCTGGAAGCCCGTTACATCAAGGGCGTTCCCGACAAGCAGAAGGCTTGTGATATCCGGCAGATTTGCAATAAACAAAAAGCCGATATACAGACTCTCAAAATGTCTGAAATCGATGATACCGTTGTGCAGGAATATGAAAAGCTTTCGCGTGCGTATCCTAAAGGGTTTGCCGATGATGAACAGACCGCAGAGGCAGATGAACTGATAGCCGAACTTGAAAATGCGCGGAGAGATTACAAAGCATTGGCAAGCGCGCCGAATAAAAATGACGAGCAAAGCCTTGAATATCATTTCGGTGGAAAAGCACCGAGCGATGATTTTATCGCACAGCTTGAAAGCGACAAGCAGCGCCGCGATGAGCTTGCCCGCAGCCTGCAAAGCATAAATAAAACCGAATATGAATACAATAGCGTTACAGTCACCGAGAAAAAAAGCAACAAAAAGCTCTGCGCTGTCCTTGCGGTAATAGCAGCCGCTGTCTTGCTTTCGGGCATCGCTTTTGTTTTCAGTTCTGCTGTTGTTGGTGTACTGCTTATCGTGCTTGGCGCTTTGCTGCTTTTGACAGATGCATTTGTGTATCTTAACTTTAAGATAGAAACGCAGCACGTTGTTGAGAACGAGCCTGTCGAAAAGCCAAATCCCGAGTATGAAAAAACAAAGAACGAGCTTGACAGAATATCCTCAAAAATGCTCACCGACCTTGCATATTACCGCTACAGCGGCAAAGACCCGTCAGAGCTTTTGTTCGAGCTTAAAAACGACACACGCAAATACAAGGACATCATTTCGCAGAAAGCCGAGACCGAAAAAGAGCTTTTGCAGATACAGACTAAAGGCGAGGATATAAAGTCGCAGCTTGACAGGTTCTTTTCTGCGTATGGCGTGGAGAATTCGGATTACCGTGCCGCACTTGACAAAATGAAAACAGACAAGGTGCGTTTTGAATCTTTGCATAAGCAGATAACAGGCAGTAAGAACAAATGCGAACAGCTTGAAAAAGATATACTTGCCTCACAGCAATCCGTGCAGGACTTTATAACACACTACGCGCTCACCGAGCCGTTTGATGCCGATAACGTCATTAAGGACATAGAGGAGCTTGAACGTCTTGATACACAGCTTTCGCAGCGCGAAAAAGACGCACAAAAGTATAAAGCCGAAAACTCCCTTGATAAAAGACCAAAGACCGCGGGCAGCGATATAACAGTGCTTGAGCAGCAAATGCAGCAAAGTATCCGCGAACTTGAAAAGATAACAAGTGATGTCGATGACCTTGAACAGCGTGTAAGTGTCCTTGACGATAAAAAAGCAGAGCTTAAGGAGCTGACAGAGCAAAAGGACGAGCTGACCAAAAAGAAAGAACTGCTTTTGCTTGTCAAAAAAGAGATAAGCGAGTCAGAGCTTTCACTCAAGCGCAAACACGTCAAGCCTATCCTTGATAAGTTCTGCAATTACGCACTTTTGATAGAAGACGCTATCGGTCACAAGGTCGAGATGGATAAGGACTACAGCGTAAAATACGATATAATGGGGGAGCTGCGCAGCTATCTGCATCTGTCAAGCGGCAATCTCTCTATCTGCGCCCTTTGCTTCAGACTTGCAATGATAGACAGTATGTTTGAGACCGAGCAGCCTTTTATAATAATGGACGACCCCTTTGTGTACCTTGACAGCGAGCATTTTAACAAGACCAAAGAGCTTATCCAAAAGCTCGGCAAAGACAAACAGATAGTATATTTCTGCTGTCACGATAGCAGAAGTCTGAAATAATAAAAGAGGTAGCTGATTATGAATAATGAAGGTTTCGGCTCGAACGCAAGCAATGGTTTTATCGGCATTGGCGCGGCAATGCGTCAGCAGGAAGCCTGTGGCTCAAAACACGAAAGCACCGATCCGCAGGCGCCAAAAGAGATCGGTTCAGATGACCTGATAAGCTTTAGTTTTTCAAATAATACCATCAGTGCCTCTTGTGAGCTTAAAGATGACGGACTGCACGTTTTAGCATCGGGCGGAGACCCGTCAGCAAGAAACGGCACAAGATTCAAGCTCGCTTATATCTCGTGTACGAATTTTCTGCTTGATAAGCTCAACAGTATCATCAAGCAATATTCTCTTGCAGCAAACAACGGGTACTACTGCCATGTCGATGGACTGCCCGGCGGCTGCGGCGACAGCATAGATGCTGTATATGCAAGCGGCGAGAGATTACATATGTATTCAAATCAATCCCCGACAGTCAGCTTTGATGCATCAGATGCGATCTGCGATGCGTTCCACGATGATGCTTTGAAAAATGGTTTTGATTTCAATACCGCAGGTTCTAATGTGCAGATCTACGACGATGCAGACAGACAGTATTTGCAGGGCATATGGAAAGGCAGGCACTTCGGGAACGAAATAACCGCCATTTTTACAGGCAATACTGTTAAGATATTTGTTGACGGTAATATGACCGATAATACTGAATATACTGTATTTGAAGGCTTTGTCAGACCTAACAGGCTGAAAAACGGGATATCCAAAGCCAAGAGCAAGAGTGATTATGAAGAGTTTGAGGGCTGTTCAAGCTTTGCCAAAAGCAATAGCTTTACTTTGACCGCATACTTTACGAAATCGTCCTACTCGACCTGTAATCTGTTAAGGCAGAAGAAGTGATAGTTACAATTCGTAACCATTGTGATGAATTGTGATAAAATGATAAAATCTTGCGCAGTCACTTGAAATTTCAGACATTGTGTGCTATAATGTGCAAAGTAGGCAGATAGCCTGCATAATAATAGGGGGGCGATAATATGACAGCCACGTTCATGATCACATTCTGGGCAGTTGCATTCGTCTTTTTCCTTATTTGCGAGGTTGCGACACTTACATCACTTGTCTCGATATGGTTTGCATTGGGTTCGCTTGTTTCGCTGTTCCTTGCGATAGCAAAGGTGAACTTCCTTGTGCAGTGTATCGTGTTTGTGGTGTCGTCAGCAGTGTTCCTGGCACTTACAAGACCTTTTGTAAAAAAGATTCAGGGGAAAAAGTTTGCAACAAACTATGAACTTGACGAGGGCAGAACAGCCGCGGTTATCGAGGATATCGACAACATAGCAAATAAAGGCAGAGTCCGCCTGAACGGTACCGACTGGGCAGCACGCAGCGAGAACGGGGAGAATATCCCTGCAGGTCACGCAGTTATTGTTGTCAAGGTCGACGGCTCAAAGCTCATAGTAAGAGAATAATACACTTGTGGAGGTATAAGTATGGAAGGAATCTATATTCTGTTAGGGGTACTTGCAGTTATCATACTGCTCATTATTTGCAACATTAAGGTAGTACCGCAGGCATATGTTTACGTAATCGAGCGCTTCGGCGCATTTCACGCAGCGTGGGGCACAGGTCTTCACTGGAAGATACCGCTTATCGAAAAGGTCGCAAAGAGAGTTTCGATAAAAGAGCAGGTCGTTGATTTCCAGCCGCAGTCGGTTATCACAAAGGATAACGTTACAATGCAGATTGACACCGTTGTATTTTTCCAGATAACCAATGCAATGCAGTTCACATACGGCGTTGAAAGACCGATATCCGCAATCGAGAACCTCACCGCTACAACACTGCGTAACATTGTCGGCGACCTTGACCTTGAAGCAACACTTACCTCAAGAGATATCATCAATACAAGAATCACCGCTATCCTTGACGAAGCTACTGACAGATGGGGAATCAAGGTACAGCGCGTTGAGCTTAAGAACATTCTCCCGCCGAGAGAGATTCAGGATGCCATGGAGCGTCAGATGAAAGCCGACCGTGAAAGACGTGAAAAGGTCATCCAGGCAGAAGCCGAGAAGAAATCGCAGATACTTGTTGCCGAGGGTGAAAAGGAGTCCAAGATCCTTCGTGCGCAGGCTGATAAGGAAGCAAAGATTCTTTCCGCAGAGGCTGATAAGCAGTCACTTATCCTTCAGGCAGACGCTATCAGAGAGCAGAAGATACGCGAGGCAGAGGGTGAAGCGCAGGCAATCAATATGGTACAGCAGGCAATCGCCGACAGTATCGTTAAGTTGAACGAAGCTAACCCGAACGAGCAGGTTATCCAGCTCAAGAGCCTTGAGGCATTCGGCAAAGCAGCCGACGGCAGAGCAACAAAAATCATTATTCCAAGTGAGATACAGGGCCTTGCAGGTCTTGCAACTGGCATCAAAGAGGTTGTCGGAAGCACAGGCAATGCGCAGACTAAACAGTAATAATAACATTAAGCACCGCCTTGTGCGGTGCTTTTTTTGCGCCCATATTCTGTAATACTGCACAAATGCAGCGCTCTTTGTTTGTACAAGCCTACAAAAATGCTTTTTCAATGCACAAATTCAGCCGCCTCATTCGTTATATAAATATAGACGTAACTATTTGTAATTGCACTGTAATTGAAATGCTGGCAAATAGTGCTATAATATGATAATAAAGGCGGCATAAAAATGTTAAACGAAAACAAAGCATTCGGCAAACAAAAGAACCGTATCAAAAACGTTGTTTTAAGTGCCTTTCTCGCTGTCGCAGGTGCTGTGTCTGCTGTTATACTCATCAGCCTTGATGACAGAAACAGTCATTTTGTATTTCCGATACTCTTTCCGTTCCTGCTCGTAAATATAATATCAGTTCTCTGGGCAGACGATTTTTCACAGCTGTTTACAGGCGACATTTTCTTTGTGTTAGGTTTGCTGACTGTACTTATAGCGGCATCAAAACAGCATGATACGCAGGAAGTGTTGTATGGGCTTTTATTCTTTATCATTTTCTATGCAGTGCTGCTTTTCACGCAGATAATTACCTTTGTTTTCTTGCAGCTGATTCAAGGGCGCCATAAAAAGCGGCTTGTCACTTTTAGCTCTGATGAAAACGGCACAGTTACCGTTACCGACAACCTCACCTTCGCTAAAAGACTTATGATAGGCACTTTAGTGATAATATATACCTTTTCGGCATTTGTTTGCTGCTTTGGACTTGATATGCCCCGCGGCGACCTCTCGGACGTAAAAATCGACATCAGCGGCTCGACCGCATATTCTGATGAAGAGGTCGCACAGGCGGCAAGCGTGCTTGTTGACCGCTTTTTGAACAACTGCGAATGTAAGCTGTACACCCTTTACTACCACAGTGACGACGGCAAAGACCCGTCGCTGCTGGCTGAATACGACGAACGCCACCCCGAAAAGAATTATACCCACATCATAATTTTTTCTACCGATTTTGTCGGGCTGACCGATACAGGCTCAACAAGCGCAGGAGACTGTTTTTACTGGACCTGGACAATAGCACGCTCTGACAACGGTAAATGGGAAATCGTAAACTACGGCTGGTGAGCATTAAGCCCACCCCAAAGGAGTTGATAAAATGAAAAAAACTGTAACGTTTATTCTCACAGCGCTTTTGTACGTGTATATGTGTACATTCACAGCCTCGGCTATGCCCAATCCTGATTTGGAGTCGATAGACCTTGTTATCTCAAACATCCCCGATGAATGTGCCTACATAGATATCCTCGTAAACATAAGCGAGTCCGATTCATATTATACCGATTACAACAGCGCTAATATGAAAGCCTATGACTTTGACACCACAGAGCTTAAAGAGTATGAAAATGTCGGTTTTGTCAGCTTTTCCTGCCATTGCAAAGACGCGAAGACAGATATGCATATTAGAGAAAAAATGACTATGACAAACCATGAAATAACCAAGCAGCTGATAGCCGACAGAAAGAGAGTTCAGATAGCTGTGCTTGATAAAAACGGTCATATACTGCAAACATCTATGCCGGTACTTATAAAAGAAGATGATTCCTTCCTTTACGGAAATATCAAATACGACGTCGACGGCAACACGGTCGACCCTGATATCTATGAATCTCCGAATTACAGTGGGCTTTTAATATTTCTTCTCTTGGTTGGTCTGTTCTTTATTCTTGAGATAGGTCTTCTCTTTTATTCAATAATCAACACCGCAGGAAAGAAGAAAACTGTGCAGCAGGACGGGGCAGTGGTAGCGACAGATAGCATGAATAACCCTTTTGCAAACACTTTGCTTTTAGCTATCTTGTTTATGACAGTCGCTGCTTTCTTGGGAGCTATTGACCCGATTGGCAGGGCTATAGGTTTTCTGTCAGTATGCTTTATAGTCGCGCCCGCTATTCTTACCTTAATAGTCGCTGCAATAACAGATAGATATCGTCGCCTGATAATACCCGATATTGCATATATTTTTGTGCTTACAGAACTCTTTGGTGATTTGAAAGGGTATCTTATCATTTTACTGCCGATAATGCTTGCCGTGCAGATATTGATAATTCTTTTAGCTGTAATGATACGAAAGCATAAAAGCAAGAAAAGAGAGGGGAGAGCCTGATGGGTGCGCTGTTTACAGTTATTCTGTCCTACGCAGGTATGGCTTTGATAATCGGCGGAACAGTTTTTGTGTTAAGCATCCTGCCGATTATCATAGGTACGGTAATGCTGCACACCACAAAGCGCAGAAAGCGCGCCTTGCGTATAAGACTGTTCGGGCTTATCGCCTTTGTCCCGTCGCTTATTCTCGGATTTTTCATTGTCGCAAAGATAGTAACAGCTTTGAGCAATATGAAAGCATAAATCGACCAAGGTGCTATAAATGACCGAATCGGTCAGCACATTGAGGGGGAATAAAAAATGAAAGCTGAAAAAATTTCAGGGTTAGCAAAACACCTTGCAGTGATGGTTTCAATACAGGTGTTCTGCTTTATTCTCACGCCTTTGCTTTGTCTTTACTGCAATTTTAATATATCACATTCAAAGTGGCGTATATTTACAGCGCTTTTGCTGCTTCTTTTCAATGGACTTATCATTTTGTACTATAAGTTTGATAAACTAAACAACAAAAAGCAAAAAATCATTTTCTGGACTACAACTGCTGTTATTTCACTTTTTCAGTTTTGCTTTTGGGTAATATACTTTTGGAACAAATTATCAGATTGAAAAGCTGATCGCAAGGTCGGTACATTGAGGAGAATGACGAATGAACAATACTCAAAACCACATAGTAGACAAGCTTATGATGCGCTTTTTCATGCCTGCTGCCTTGCTTTTTAAATTTGTCGCCCAGGGCTTGTCCAATTCCGCAGGCGGATTTGCGTCAGGCTTGGGAGGATTGCTCTTATCAGCCTTTTTCGGCGCAATAGTCTGTATTATCCTTATCGCGCATATTACATACTATAAGCCTGATTCCAAGCAAGACCTTGCATTTCACAGCGTGACAGGCAACGTGATACTCTCTGTTATGCTCCTGTTCAATCTGTTCGGGTTCAGACCTAAGGCAAGACCGCTTGAGATACTGTTCAGCCCGCTTGGGTTTATAACGCTGATAATGCCCGTCGCATCTTCGCTGATAGTGCATAATGTAATAGTCCACAGCAAGTGCAAGCGTTTGAGCGAGAGCGTTTCTGATTATGAAAACAGCAAAAGTCTTTATACTGTAATTGCAATTATTTCAGTCAATGTATTGCTGTTTCTCTGGCTTGTAATAACATTTTTTTGCTTGTTATGACCCTTTTTATTGGAATATAGCAAAAAAAGCCGATGCTGCGCACAAAAGCAAGCATCGGCATATATTATGTCATTAAAGCGTTATTGGATACCGCACTCCTCGTAGTCCTTCCACTTCTCGTAATGTGCCTTCTCCTCACAGTATCTGTAAACCAGAAGCCCAGTAGAAGCGATAACGAGAATAAGTGCCCCCATCAATGCCCAGAATGATTTTCTCTTTGAGTATTTCCTGTCCATACAAAAACATCCTTTCTCTTTATATGCCATTATTATACTACCTATTTGTGCGCTTGTCAATCATTTTGTGTACTTTTTATTGGACTTGCACAGTTTCAAATGCCCTTATTTGTGCTATCTAAATACTTATCCTGATAAAAATCGAGAAATTCCTCAAGGCAAATGCCGTTTTCCCTGATAATGCAGGCACTCTCAACCCCCACATATCTGTAGTGCCACGGCTCAAATGCAATACCCGTTATATGCTCCTTCAACCTCGGATAGCGCAGTATAAACCCGAATCTGTGTGCGCTTCGTTCAAGCCAGACAGACTGCTTGCTTCTGATAAAATCATAGCTTACGTCATCGTCACCCTTTTTACCAAAGTCCACCGCAAGACCTGTCTGGTGTTCGCTTTCGCCTGGCAAAGCAAGCGTAAGTGCGCACTTTTCTTTTGCCGCCTGATAGTCAAGCCCACACGCCATTTCCTTTGATATTTCCTTTTCCCACAACATCTGCTGATAATCAGCCGACCTGTATCCCGAAATGACTTCAAGCCCGCAATTGTCATTTTCAGCCGCTTGCAGCAGACCCTCAAGTGCAGCGCCAGCCTGTTTTTCAAATAGCTTTCCGCGTACGCTTTTGAAACGGATATTATGCTCAAAGCCCTGCGGCAAAGGCTCAAACCTGTTCACTAAAATAAGATAATCCATTTTCGTTCTCCAATGGTTTTTATCTATTCTATGCAGGCTTTCATTGTTTTGACACTTTTTTTACGCGCTTTAGCATATAATTATCATCGGGAGGATGATAATATGAACCTGAAAAGGACTTGCCTTTGCGCAGCAACAGTAGTTGCCTTGTGCTTTACAATACCTCTTGGAATGCAGGCTTATTCGTCGCACGCAGATACCATAAACTCGATAGCCGCACTTTCTGCCAATCTTACAGTGGGGGAGTACAGGCTTTCCGAGCAAAATCCCTCGAAGCCTGATGAAACCACCGAAACAAAACCGCAGACCGTTTCCGGCGATAACATCGTAACTGTCTGCCGAAAGACTCTGTGGGATATCGATATGGCACCCGAGGAGACTCAGCCCGTTATCCAGAGCAGAGAAGTACCTACCGCAAAGCCGTCAAAGGAAATGCTTGACACCATAAAGTACCCCGAAAAGCTAGAAAACCACGACGGAATTATTGAGAATTTCACCTACCCACATTACACGGGTACCCAGTATATCGACCTCAAAGGCGGTGGTCAGGTCAGAAACTGCACCGAGCTGCCCAATTCAACGCTCGTCGCAGAAAGCACCAAGGACTTGCCGTTCAAGCTTGAAAAGAATAGCGATAAGCCGCAGGTGCTGATATACCATACCCATACGACCGAGAGCTTTGAGCCTTACGCACGCAATTTCTATGACAAATCGTTTTACAGCAAGACTACCGATGTCACCAAAAACGTCGTAAGTGTCGGCAACAATATCTGCAAGCAGCTTGACAAAGCAGGTATTACATACGTCCATGATACACTCGTGCACGATTATCCAAGCTACAACGAGGCTTATGCATCAAGCAGAAAAACCGTGCAGGAAATACTCAAGCAGTACCCGTCAATAAAGATTTGCCTTGATATCCACCGTGACGGTATACAGCGCGCAGACGGCACAAGGATAGCCCCCGTCACCGATATCGGCGGCAAACAGGCAGCACAGATAATGATAATATCGGGCTGTGATGACGGTACAATGGGTATGCCCAATTACCTGCTCAATTTCCGTCTTGCATCAAAGCTGCAATCACAGATAGAAAGTGACTGGAAAGGTCTGACCCGTCCTGTCTTGTTCGATTACAGGCATTATAATCAGGACCTGACAACAGGTTCGCTGCTTATCGAGGTAGGCAGCCACGGCAACTCTATCGAGCAGGCGCAGTATTCGGGCGAGCTGATAGGGCAGTCGATAGCAAAGCTGTTTGATAAATAAAAAGTAAAAAGCCGATACCTGTCATTTATGTAATGATAAGTATCGGCTTATGTTATTTCTTCTTTCGGTTGTCTCTGCCGTTCTTGCTGCCCGAAACCTTTATCTTGCTGCGCTGCTTTGTGTTCTTTCTGTCCTGCTCTTTAGAGCCTGATGTCTTGCCCTTTATCCATATAATAACAATAACCAGCGCTACAACAAGCACACCGAGTATTATGTAAAGCGCAGGCAAAAGTGTCTGCTTTATATCCTTGTCCGTGCTTACAGTGACCTTTTCACTGCCGCTGCTGCTGTCAGCAGATGTGTCATTGGGTGCAGCTGCGGTAGCGGCTGTCGTCTCGTCTTTGTCCTTGTCAAGCCTTGTTACGTTGATAGTGTATGTTGTTGCATTTCCGTTTATATCGGTAACAGTTATGGTTCTTACGTTAAGACCAACCTCGCAGTCCTCGTTTCCCGTGTACCATATGTGGTCCTGAAGGCTCGCAGTCTTGCCTGTGATCTCAACCTTTGTCACATCATAAGGTACAGTTACCGAATAGTCATGTATGCTGTACATAAAAGGCGGAACGAGCTTGCCGTTTACTACCGTAAGGTCAGTTAAAACGCCCTGCGTGGGTACACCGTTGGCATCAGTCGCAGGCGAGGTCTGAGACGGCTGTGTCTGCTGCTGCGTAGTCTGGGTCTCATCTGTAACGCTGACCGCCGCAGCCGCGCCCGCAAGCTCGTACTGCTCGTCAAAAGCATCGTAAACAGCGCAGCTTGTAACACTGATATTGCTGCTGCCCGCTGAAGCAGCTGTAAATGTGAGCGTTATCGTTGCCGATGTGTCAAGCCCGTTGAGCTGTTCTATCTGAATAACACCGCCAGCGTCCTTTGCACCGCTGCCCGAAACAAATTTCAGTACAGACGAGTCGTAGGAAACGCTCGCGGTAACTCTGCCTACAGGCTTTACTGCTTTTATATTCATCGTTACCGTAAGCGTGTCGCCCGCGGCAAGCTGACTTTGCGAGGTTTGTAAAACCAGATTCGCAGGTGCGTCGTCAGCCGCAGCGCCCGCTGCGCAAATGACAGTAAGAGCAAGCAAAATTATAAAACAAATAGTCTTTTTCATCTGTTAGTTGTCCTTTCAAGAATAGCGTGTACGCCCGTACACTCTCACTATTATATACTATTTTTTTTGAAAGGTCAACATTTTACGCGCAAAAAAGGCTCTGTTCTGCATTTATCATATTTTGTTTACATTTTTAAAATAAAAAACACTTTATTTCACCCGTCATCTGATATATACTGTTAATCGTAGAAGGGTGGCTCCAATAGGGGCTGCTTTTTTTGCATTTTTTATATTAGCCGAAAAAGTCGGATATGTCTTTTATTTCAGACCGGTCGTAGCGCTGTATGCGGTATGTATCGGTCTTATTTTTGCCTTTGAGCCTTACGCTCCTGTTCCCAAGTTCTGCAGCGGCTTTGAACCCAAGATTTTTTACCACCCGTGCGCTGTAATCTGATGCTTTGCCGTTCGGGTAGGTGAATATGTTCGGCTCAAAACCGCAGTTTTGCTGAAAAAGCATTTGAACCCTGTCAATATCGTTTACTATTCGCGAACGGTACTGCTCGTAGTCCTCACCGCTTTTTTGCTCAAATTCCACGCTGTCCCACATTGAATATGTACCGTTTGAAAACTCCACAACCCCTGAATCTTCCATTTCCCTTATCTCATCCCAGCGCAGAAAAGCCGCATTGTCGTCTGCACTGTTCGATGCGTATTCTGTCATTTCTCCGAGAACCGTTACATCCGCCTTGAACCTGTATTTTTTCAGCAGCGGAAAAATTTCGGTGTAATACTGTGCATATCCGCCGTCAAATGTCAGCACCACCGCCTTTTGCGGCAAATCATTTTCTGTGTTGATACAATCTGCAAGCTCTGACAGAAAAACAGGGGAGTAGCCTTTGTTGTTAAGGTATATGATGTCATTTTCTACCTGCTGTGCCGTTGCCATTCCTTTTGAATTGCCTATGCTTGTGTAAGCAAGCACCTTTATTGTGTTTTCACTGTCGTCAAAGCATTTTGCACATATTCCCCGCAGCATCACAAAAGAGCATATCACCGCTGTCAATGCGGCAATAAACCTTATACGCAGCTTGCTGTTGTCAGTTATCATAATTCGCATAAGTTCGACCTCACTTTGATTTGTTAAATCTTATGATAAACCGATAATAAAAATTACAAAAAAATATTTACGATTCTATTGCAATTTTTGTGCAATTATGATATACTTGAATAAATAATAGCTGATGAATTTGTTTAAATCTAAAATACCAGGGGGGATATTATAATGTGGATGTCCAATACTGTCAAAATAATCGTAATCATAATTACTGCTTTATTCTTTTTAGCAGCCGCTTTTTTCTCTTTTAAAGGCAACAAGTTCCTTAAATCGCTGAAATCAAAGCTGACTGTTGCCGTTATCGTTGTGGCGGTAATTCTTGTAGGTGTACTCACGTTTGTTTCGGTCAGGTTTGTTAACAAGGCATCAGTTGAAACATTGGCTAATACCATTATGCCTATTGCAAACAGTACAGCAAGTTATTTTGACCAGTCTGTAGTCCGCCTTGGCGAAACTCTCGATGAAACGCTTCGCAGCACCAAGGTAAAAAATGTTCATACTCTTTCCGATGCAGTAATAAATGCAAGAAACCAATTCCTTATAAATGTAAATGACCGTTTCGATGTTTCTCTGGGCGATTATTGTGCGATTTTTGCATTTGATGAAAACGGCTCTGTGCTTGCATCAAACGGCGATAATACAATAGATGCGAAAACCGTTGTTCAGATTGAGGATGTCAGAGAGGCTCTTGCATCTGACAAACCTGTAATTACCAAGTGTATCAAAACTGATAATATGATGAGCTTTGCTATACTTATGAAGACCGTTAACCCCGAGAACAGCAAGAATATCGTTGTAAGTGCGATATTAAACGGCTACTCACTCTCAACCATACTTGAGAGTACATCGCTTAGTGATATGGGTGAACTTTATCTGGTCGACGATACAGGCAACATTATCATTCACCCAATAAAAAATCCTTATTTCAAATATGAAAACCCTGTTTCCATAGGCAAGGATGACAGTGATTATAAAGATGCAGGCAAGGCATTTGAGCAGATCCTTAAATCCAACGACGGATATGTGACATTTGATTATAAGGATAAAGACCTTCTTGCAGGTTATTCCAAGGTAAATGCATTTAATGCAAAGCTGGTAATGATAAGCAATACCAAGGATTTTACAAAGACTACTATGTCTGCACTTGAAAGCCTGTTCATAGTAAGCATTCTGCTTTTGAGCGCAGCTATGATAGCCGCATCACTGTTTGCAAAGAGAATTTCAAAGCCTATCGTCTCCACTACCGACAGAATAAGAGAGCTTGCACAGGGCAACCTTAACGACCCTGTTGACGTCTGGTACTCAAACGACGAGCTTGGTGTGCTTTCCAACTCACTTGATGAAACGATATTGAGCCTGAGGCAGTACATCAATATCATAACCGTTTCACTCACAAAGATTTCAGAGGGTGACCTCAGTCAGAAAATGGAGGGAACCTTCAAGGGTGACTTCTATAAGATAAAGAGTACCTTTAACGACATTTTAAGCGCACTGTCAGATACCTTTGCCGCTATCAATATGTCGGCAGAGCAGGTTAACTCTGGCGCCGTTCAGGTATCAGATTCCGCGCAGGCGCTTTCACAGGGCTCAACACAGCAGGCATCCGCTATCGAAGAGCTTTCAGCTACCCTTAATGATGTCTCCAAGCAGACACAGCAAAACTCCATAGACGCAAAGAACGCCTATAATATCGTTATGGATAACACAGAGGCTATCAACAGCTGTAACGACGATATGTCCAACATGCTCAATGCTATGAACGAGATCCACGATACATCTGCTGAAATCGCAAAGATAATCAAGGTAATCGACGAAATTTCCTTCCAGACCAATATCCTCGCTCTGAATGCCGCTGTTGAGGCTGCAAGAGAAGGTTCAAAGGGCTTCGGCGTTGTTGCAGACGAAGTAAGACGTCTTGCATCAAGGTCAGCAGAGGCTGCTAAACAGACCGCACAGCTTATCGAAAACTCGTCAGCTGCCGTTGATAAGGGTTCGAGAATTGCTGAAGATACCGCAAACTCACTCGGTCAGATAGTTCAGCGCTCGGAAGAGATAACCAACCTTATGAAGAACATCACCGAGGCTTCCGAGGCACAGGCTGACGCTATCGTTCAGATAGATACAGGCGTAGACCAGATTTCCGCTGTCGTTTCCAAGAATACATCTACAGCCGTAGGCTTTGCATCTGCAAGTGAGGAGCTGTCCAGCCAGTCGCTTATACTCAAGAATATGATCGCTCGCTTCAGACTTACCGAAGACACATCTGCATCAAATGAACCCGTGTCCTTCCAAAAGCCTTCCAATAAGTTTGAGTATACCGTCATCCGTGACGATGAAAGCGAGAACGTTACCAAGCAGACAGCCCCGACAAACCTTGATGTCACCGATGAAGAGGTCGGTGCTATCGACCTTTCAGACCTTTCGGAATTTTTGGATGATGACGATGATAAGTATTGATTATAAGAAACGGAGGAATAGTTTATGAAACGAAGAATAGGTATCCTTACCAGCGGCGGTGACTGCCCGGGACTCAATGCAACTATCAGAGGCGTTGCCAAGGCTTGCTATGAAAGGTTTGGAAACGATGTCGAGATAATCGGTATAGAGGACGGTTACTTCGGTCTTATGAATAATATGTGCCGTGTAATGAATCAGTCCGACTTTTCGGGAATACTTACAACAGGCGGAACTATCTTCGGTACAAAGAGAACTCCGTTCAAGAAAATGCAGATAGTTGAAGATGATAACGTAGATAAAGTAAAGGCAATGAAAGCCACATATAAAACGCAGAAGCTCGACTGCCTGCTGACTCTGGGCGGAAACGGAACGCATAAGACCGCTAACCTGCTTTCAGAGGAAGGTCTTAACGTTATCGGTCTGCCAAAGACGATAGACAACGATATCTGGGGCACAAGCGTTACATTCGGTTTCCATACCGCCGTAAACACCGCTACCGACGTTATCGACAGACTCCACTCAACAGCAAACTCTCACGGCAGGATACTTGTTTGCGAGATAATGGGCAATAAAGCTGGCTGGCTTACGCTCTATGCGGGCGTTGCAGGCGGCGCAGATATGATAGTTATCCCCGAGATCCCTTACGATATCGAAAAGCTCGCAGAGGCTTGTGAAAAGCGTAAGGATAAGAGATTTGCAATTATGGCAGTTGCCGAGGGCGCTTTTGATGTCAATGAAGCAAAGATGAAGAAGAAAGAGCGTGCCGCATTCAGAGCAGAGCAGGGAATAACCACCGCAACAAGCAGAATCGCAAAGCAGATAGAGCAAATGACAGGCAGCGAAGCAAGAGTTTGCGTTCCCGGTCATATGCTGCGCGGCGGAAGCCCTTCGGCTTATGACAGAGTGCTGGCTACAAAGTTCGGCGTTCACGCTGCAAAGCTTATCTCTAAAGAGAAATACGGCTATGCAGTCGCTATGGTGAAGGACAACGTCACTGAAAATTCGCTTTCAGAAGTTGCAGGAAAAACAAAATTCGTTCCCGAAGATGACCAGCTCGTAAAGACCGCAAGAGATATCGGTATTTCCTTCGGCGATAAGTAAATAAAGCTTTGTACATCCCGGAGGGTCAATGCCTTCCGGGATTTGCTTTGATATTGCCTCTTGGCAGTTCATCAACTATGCACAAATTATTGCACCGTTTCTTGTTCAATTCGCAGAAATACTCTTTGATTTGATAAACAAAGCTCACCGTTTCAGACTATATATACAAAAGACTTGCAGAAAGGGGTATACAATGGAAAAGGAAATGACTAAAACCGATGTAGAGCGTTTTATCAAATGGATGCTTGACCAGCTTGATACAGGACCCGACCCCAAGCTTGAAGAAAGGATTTATAAAAGGGTATTTGTGAAAGACAAGGTGAATAAAGAAGATGAATAATAAAGATATTACCGAATTGACTGCCAAAGCAAAGAGCGGTGATAAAGACGCATTTGAAAAACTGTATAAAGAGTTTTATTCCAAGGTGTACTATTTTGTACGGCAAAATACGGGCTGTGACGATGCCGCCGAGGATATCACTGCCGAAACGTTCAGTGCAGCTATGCAAATGCTGCCCACACTGAAAAATGAAGAATCTTTTGTCGGCTGGCTTTACTGTATCGCCTACCGAAAATGTGCTGATTTTATCAAGACAAAGCAGCTTGACCGAAAACAGCGTGAAGATTCAGCACAGCTTGCTTCGCTCAACGAGCCTGTAATGCTTCCCGACGATTATGCGATAAACAAGCAGACCAAGCAGCAGCTTCAAAGTATAATCGATTCACTGCCTGCTGATATGCGCAGTGCCGTAATTTTTTATTACTATGACGGCTTGTCGCTTACTGAAATCGCGCAGATAATAGGAACCAATAAGAACAATATCGGACAGAAGCTTTACCGAGCGCGCCAGAAGATTCGCAAGCAGATAGAAAAGCTAAAAGAAAAAGGTGCAATGTTCTCGGCCGTTCCATTCAGCGCCGTGCTTGCAAACCTTGAAAGCGCAGGGCTTTTGTCAGGCGTTAGCAGCGTTGCTGCAATAGGTGCGGCGGCAGCCGCAGTCCCAGTCGGGCTTTCCGCATTAAGCGCAGGCACATCACGCCACCTGCTCGGCTTCACACTAAAGTATTGGCGCAAGCACAAAAAGAGCCTTGCTGCGCTGCTGTTCTCAGGCGTGCTGCTGTGCGCGCTGATATGCTGTGCGATGCTGACTTTGCGGCAGGAATATATCAGACAGATAGATAGAATGTACAATATGGAGGGACACTACGAGTTCCTCACCTCGACAAAGCACCAGAACATTATCGACATGCTTACGGGCGAGGACACTGTCACGGGGAAAATGAACGTTTACGGTCTGATGGGTGTGGGCAATATCAAGTACGAGTACGGCTCGCTCGACGACCCCGAAAACCTCGCGCATATCCCAATGGAAACAGGTCGCTTGCCACAGAAAAAAGGCGAGATAGCCATTGACCGACAGGTGCTGACCAATTTCGGATTTTTCGGCAAGGTCGGAGACGAGATAACTCTTGACAAGGGAACATTCACACTCGTCGGCATCATTTTTGACGACAGGGAAAGTACGGATGCGTGGTCTATGTCTTACGGCTGGTGCCGTGAAGGCTCGCGCCTGCGTGTCGACGAAAACAAGCAAAACAACTATTATATCGAGGACAAATCGATGTTTGACAAGGAATACCTTGTCCCGCTGATATTTGTCAGTCCCGACGAGGAGCAAACGCCCGAATACACGCTTGTTATGATAGATAACATAGCTGGTCTTGACCGAATGCCGTATGATTATAACTGGCTTGCAGACGAACCGTTTGAAGACGGCATAGGTGAGTTAGTTGATAAGGTCGCAGATATAAGCGGATACGACAGAGAGACTTTTGGCAGAGATTACAGTGGATTCTTCAGAGACCACCGACAACAAGCTATCGACTTTTATTACTCTAAATTCTACGAACAGATATACACAAAATTACTGCTCTACGGTGCAGCGATTATAATTGCCGTGCTGTCGGTAATCGCCGTTATGCGCAACATTTTCTCCGAGCGTGAAAACACTATCTCAATGCTTCGACGCATAGGTGTGTCAAAGCGCAGGATAAGGGTGATGTACACTATCGAGTATATATTCCTCGGTATCCTGCAGGCTGTTATCGGTATCGCTGCTGGCATCGGTGTGCATATCGGAATTTACGAGTATCAGGTAAATGTGCTTGAAAAGTCGGAGTTCTCGGGCTTTTCGCACAACGAATACGACCGTTTCCTCTGCCCCGACCCGTTTGTATGGTCAGCGCTTATCGCCGCAGGTGTTCTGCTTGTGGGTTATGTTCTGGCTGCACTTATGCAGCGCTCGCGTGTGCCAAAACTCAAAAGACGAAAGGCAGGCTCGGTGCGCAGATGCTTTGCAAAGGTGTTCCGCAACCGCGCAGTTACAGTGCTTCAGACTATGTCGCTGACGCTGATAATCTTCGGCACGCTGTTCGGGTATATGCTGTTCAGACCCACAATAGGCGATTTTGATTATAGAACGGGAGAGTTCCACAGAACGCTTGACACAAAATTCGGCGACCCTTTCAGTATGACGCAGAGGTTTGATTTCGAGGAAGAAAACGTCAAGGAGTACTACCGCGCGGACAAAACCGTGACAAACGAGGGGAATATGCCTATGCTGATAAAGCTCGGTCAGACTACAGGCATCGACGACGAAACTGCCGACAAGCTGGGCAAAAGCTATTCAAAAGGCGTTTTGCCGCAGACCGTGATAAGTTCAAAAACCGAGCTGCCGCGACCTGTTTCGTGGGAATCGCAGGAGGTCAAGGACTATTTCTACAAGATGTCCACCGAGCAGGGCAAAAAGTTCTACGACAATAATGAATCGCTTTACAGATGCAAGACCGCGCTTGCGGACAAGGCAACGATAGAGAAGATTAAAGACTGTGTGACAAGCGGAGAAATAAACATAGATAAGATAATGTCCGGCGAGGAAATCATATACGTTTACAGCCACTTTGACTCGTCGCTGAAAGTCGGAGATATAGTGAAGCTTGTCTCCGCGACCACCGAAAACGGCTTTGGCATAGACGATGTGACCGAGGCAACTGTGCGGATAGGCGCACTTGTCAAGCTGACTGACGATATGGACAAAATGACAAGATACTCCGTCAGCGCAGGAGACGATTTCAATTTGCTCACCACCGTTACGGGCGCAAAAAAGCTTGGCTTGCACGGCGCAAGCTATACCGAGATAATCGCAAGAGAGGAGATAGGCAAGCTGCTGCCGATGAACACGGGTCTGCGCGTCAAATCTCTTGAGAAGCAAAAGCACGATATCTTCGTGCAGAACGCATCGCTCTACGGCTCACTGGGTCTGCTTATACTCGTGATGTCTCTGCTCGGCTTTGCGGCGTATTTCAACGGCATAGGCATGAAGATACGAATGAAAGAATACCAGATAAGTGTTATGCGAGCCATAGGCACACCGCTGAAAAAGCTGCGCCGCAGGCTTATGCTCGACAGCGTGCGCATACCAATATTTGCGGGTTCCATCGCCTACGGGCTTATCCGCATCACCCAGAGCGTAATGCTGCACGCCCACGACAAAGCCGAGGGAATAATTCATGATATAGCGGAAAAAGCTGCTGTGTTCCGCCAAGCGCACGAGCAAGGCACGCCTGGCTATGATGAGCTGTATAATCAGTTCTATTCCGACTACAACGCTACCCAGAGACAAGCAGGTCGCTTGCAGCACTATTATATGACCGACCTTCAAATGTGGTTCAACAACGTTTTGATACCCACGCTTATTATCTGCGCTGTTATGTGTATGGTAACCATTCTGCTCACGCGCAAATCGGTCGGCGGCTTCGGCAGCAACATAGCATACTCGATAAGCAAAGGGAGGAAACGCAGATGATAAAAACGCAAAATCTGACAAAGACTTACGGCAAGGGCGAGGGCAAGGTCACGGCGCTTGCAGGCGTTGATATAACGATAAAAGACGGCGAAATGGTCGCCATAATCGGCAAGTCGGGCAGCGGAAAAAGCACGCTTTTGAACCTGCTCGGCGGGCTTGACAAAGCCACCGAGGGAAAAGTGTTTTACGATGACAAAGACCTGAGCACAATGAACGATAGTAAACTCTCCGAGTTCAGACTTAAAAACATAGGCTTTGTGTTCCAGTTTTTCGACCTTATCCCCGAACTCACTGCCGAGGAAAACGTGATGTTCCCCGCAAAGCTTGCAAAGAAAAAAGAGACCACCGAAAGCGACCTCTATTCCGCGCTTGATATTGGCGACAGGGTAAAGCACTACCCAGCCGAGCTTTCGGGCGGTCAGCAGCAAAGGGCAGCAATAGCCC
>OMXI01000028.1 GCA_900314975.1 uncultured Eubacteriales bacterium
CGAGGAAGCAGGGTCGGCAAGCTGTACGGAGTCGGTCGTGACTTTGAAAACATCGAAATGGGCGTTGCTTTTCGTAACTGTCACTGGTATGTGACCGACGCTGTCGAGCCGTTTCAGCGTGACACTTTTTCTTTTGCGATACACGACCTAATGGTCGAGCAAGTCTACTTCGTTGGCTCGGCAACAGCTCTGTGTGAACTGCTCTACAAAAGGTACGGCGGACAATATTATCCGAACAGAGTGACCCGTGACCTTGTTCAGCACACCGAGGAACTGATGACCTTGGGAGTGAGATTCACCTCACGGCGCAGCCACGGCAGCAGGATAATCAGGCTCGAATATGACATCTCGGGTGACGCTAAGTCGGGCGCTCTGCTGTACAGCGAGGTGGAGAACTCTACCGGCACCCCAAATCCACCAAAGGCTTGGGTGACGGTAACTTTGAAAACACAAACGCTGTGATCCGATTTTTGCCCGCCCTCTCCACCGGTGGAGAGTTTACCCGAGCCGCAGGCACAGAACGCCGCACAGGGCAACGTCGTGCAAGTGTGAGCGATCTAAAGCCTATTTCCTCTGCAAATAACATTAGTATCGAGTTAATCATAGACGCTCAAATATAAGTAAGAAATGGACAAAAAAGTCGCCACAAAAGCGGCGACCGTTTATTACTCTATATTGCTTTTACCTAAATTACAATCACTGCATAGCGTTTGCAAATTATCAATAACGGTTTCACCGCCCTTTGACCACGGCTTTATATGGTCAATATGCAGTTCCAATCCTGGTGTAGTCGCAGGAGACCTACCACACATACAGCATTTGAAATTGTCACGTTTCATAACAAGAAAGCGCATTCTGAGGTTAATATCTCTTTTTGTTTTATGCATTGGCATTTCATTCTCAATTCGTACTTGAATATCATTTGGGAGTTGTATATCATCTTCGGCTTCGTCAGGCTTTTCAATTTCTTGCTCACCATTCATGTAGGAAACAAAGAATTCAAGTGCTTTTCGCCATGACCCAAAACAACGTTCAAAAACAGAAAGTGAATATTTGCTGATACCATTTTTTATATCGGTGGTCGTAGGTTGTCGTCCGAGTTCTATTCATATACGTTCGATTTCTTCTAAGGCTTCGTAATTACTAACACGCTTGCCAGACGGGACTTCAAATGGTACTAATCCAGCTGATTCAAGAGCATTGTTCCATGTTTTGAATCTAATAAAATATGTCGCAGACGAATATCTCCCATTTTGATTATAATCTCCACTTGAAAAAGTTGTTTTATCTAACAATGCAGAAACTCTTTTTAAATCCTCGATTAATTCTTGTGTTGTAATGTATGACTGTGTATATGTTCCTGAACCTGTATCAACTTGTCTTTTTGTTGGAGTTAGCCCGCATAATCTTAGAGCATTTAGCCAGCCATTAAATCTTTTGGCTATTGTGCTGGCGCTGTATTTTCCACCATTGTTCTTATAATCATTTTGGGTAATACTGCTCTTTTTTAGATTTGAAGCAACTCTCAAAACATCTTTCAGCAGTTCTTCATCAGGTACATTTCTATGATACTCATTCAGCTTGAAATCCATAAATGCACATCCTCACTTTATGATACTTTATTATGATTATAGCATGATAGTAATAAAAAAACAAGTCTCTTAAAAAACTATAAAAAACATAATGCAAACATAATTCTTGATGCAAGTAAATAGAACCCGAGTTTGGCATCAACAGTGATGCGACCAGGACAGCTACAAGGCTGAGCTTGGCGACAAGTGGCAGGAACACGACAGGCTGTTCACCAAGTGGGACGGCACTCCGATGCATCCTGCTACACCATACTCATGGCTCAAGCATGAGTGTGAACGCAGAGACTTCCCGTTCTATGGTGTACACACATTCAGGCACCTGTTCGTATCGCTTGAGATAGAGGCTGGAATAGACCCGACCACCATTGCGGCTATGGTCGGACACTCGACACCGCAGACTACCCTGACAACCTATAGTCATTTCTTCGCTGACAGCAAGCGAAAGGCAACAAATATAATTGCGGACATCATTGAGGGTAAAACGGCGGGCTGAACTAAAATTCAATCAGTGTACCACAAAATAAAACGACATCGGATATCGGTGTCGTTTTTTTGTGCATATATGTTCATGGTTCTTTTTTCTTGATAATATCCGATACGTCCTGCAAGGAAATGAATGCGGTCGGATCAATGCTGTGGACTATCTTTTTCAGCTTGTTTATCTGAAAGTGGTTGACGATGAAATATATGATCTCCTTGCTTTCCTTTGAGTAGCTGCCAATCGCATCAACAATCGTTCCGCTTGCTTCAAACTGTTCGGCAAGCGCATCGGATATGTCGTTTGCCTTGGTGGTGACTATCATTGCACATTTTGATTTATCTATGCCTTCAACGACGAAGTCGACCGTTCTTGAACCTATGTAATATGTTACGATCGAGTACAGCGGAAGTATCCGGCTCTTTACAGTGATGCCGCAGACGGTATAAAGCACGGTGTTGAAGATCATTACGAATGTGCCGATAGACAATCCTATCTTCTTTGCAAACACGACGGACAGCACATCTATACCGTCTATCGCTCCGCCGAAGCGTATGGTCAGACCGCTGCCGATGCCTGAGATGACTCCGCCGAAGATCGCGCACAGCAGCAGATCCGAGCCTGCAAGCGGTGAGATAAATGAAACATCTATCGGCAAGACATTCATTATCAGATAGGACATCAGCGCATATATCCCAACGGTGTATATGGAGTAGATCGTGAAGGCTGCACCCTGCTTTTTGAAGCCGAAAACAAAGATCGGGATATTCAGGACAAGCAGGAACAGCGACAGAGTAAGGTTTGCGGGCGTGATCTGATCGAGCAGCATCGACAGACCAGAGATGCCGCTGTCATAAAGCTTCACGGGAAAAAGAAATATTGTGACTCCAAAGGCGTTTATGATGCCTGCTACGGTCAGTGCAATAAAGGTCTTTGGGTCAAACTCCTTCAAAGCTGATCTTATTTTTTTCAATTATTTACTCTCCTTGACTTTTCAGCTTCAGAAACAGCCGCACTCTGTCGCCGGCAGAATACGGCTGTAATCTGGTGTTACTATGATGGATTCAAGCCTAATACTAATGTACAGTCTCAAGGCGAATCGTGTTGGTATTATTTGATTTACCGTTGATCTGTCCACCTGTCAGTATAACATTATCTCCCTTGACTAATCCAAATATCTGCTTTGCTTCCTGCATTGCATGATAAAACATAACATCAACTGAATTAAACTCTTCACTCATTACCGGTGTTACTCCCCAACTAAGATTGAGTTTTCTCCACGCCTTTCTTGAGGTTGTCATTCCGATAATATCAACAGGCGGTCTGAAACGGCTTACCATACGAACGGTCACTCCCGACAGAGAACTGATAACTACCCCTTTCGCTTTTGTGTCGATCGCCATAGCACAGGTCGCATGAGACACAGCATCAATATTATTCTGTATCTCGTATTCTGTTGTTGCAAAAAGCTTTCTGTAATCAATGGTTTTTTCTGTGCTTTCAGCAATCTCAGCCATGTTTTTCACGGCAGCAACAGGATACTTGCCCGAAGCTGTTTCACCGGAAAGCATGATAGCAGATGATCCGTCATAGACTGCATTTGCAACATCGGAGATCTCTGCCCTTGTCGGACGGGGCTTATGTATCATAGATTCCAACATTTCAGTGGCAGTTATGACACGCTTGCCGAGCAAACGGCATTTTTTGATCAGATACTTTTGGATAGACGGTACCTCAACAAATGGAATTTCTACCCCAAGATCACCTCTTGCGACCATTATTCCGTCTGCTATATCACATATCTCATCAATATGATCTACTCCGGAACGGTTTTCGATTTTTGCGATAATATCGATATCCTCACCGCCATTTTCGTTGAGAAATGAACGCAGCATTTCCACATCACTCTTGTTAGATACGAAAGAAGCAGCTACGAAATCAATACCATTTTGAATACCAAATATCAGATCCTCTTTGTCTTGATTACTTAGATAATCACCCTTGAGAACATGATTGGGGAAATTCATACTTTTACGATCGGACATTTCTCCTCCGACCAGAACATCACAAAAAACAGTGTTATCGCTGATACTCTTGACCTGGAATGACAGCAACCCATTATCGACCAGTATGATGTCACCTATATCAACTTCATCGGCAAGGTGCTTGTAGCTTACAGAAACTCGCTCATTCGTTCCAGTACAATCATCAGCAGTAAAAGCGAATGTATCACCGTCATTCAGAAATATCTTATGATTTTCAAATGTTTGTATACGATACTCGGGACCTTTAGTGTCAAGCATGATCGCAATAGGAAGATCAAGTTCTTCTCTGACCTTCTTTATCATATCTATCTTGACCTGATGTTCCTCATGGGTACCATGTGAGAAATTCAATCTTGCAACATTCATTCCTGCAAGGCAAATTTCTCTGAGTATATCCTCACTTTCACTTGCCGGACCAATTGTGCAGATCACCTTAGTCTTTCTCATCCGCATTCACCTCATTGTCTTTTTTGTCATCATCTTTTTTGTCATCGTCCTTGTCCGGCTTGTTCAGAATCCTGTTGAGATAGAGATAAAAAATCATCATTCCTATTGGCAGCAAGACGCATAAGATCGGGATTATTATACTATTCGTCATTATTTTTCCTCCGTTATTATTGATTCATTTGCCATTATCGGCTGATGCAATATAACGAAGGTCTGTTTTTATATCCGTCCTGATCGTGTATGTACTTGATAATATATCGTCGTCTGAACTGTATCTGTCTGAAAATCTGAAACAGTACGAGATACAGAACAACCGCAGCAATAAACAAAAAAAAGCTGCCTTTGATGAAATGTTCAAACCATCGGTGACGATCTGACTTTCTTGGGGTGTCAGAACGAACTAGTTTCGCTGCATCTGACTGTAACAGTTCCTGAGAACATACTCCCTGCGCTATGGTGTATACATCACAGACTATTGTTTTCTGCTTTGATACTGCGCCAAGTTCGCTGTCAGTTTCTCTGTTATTATCTCCCGCAAATAAAAAGATACACAAAAACAGGGCGGACATCAGTGAGATCATTCTTTGCTCTATAGTATGCTTTTTCATTGTCTGCCCTCCTTGTCCTGCAAAAAACCTCTGCCATAGGTTTATCATTATCATATCATTTAATATTGCAAAAGTCAATGCAGAACGGCGTTATCGCATTGATTTAATGTGGATTTAACATAGCTGTACTGTTTAAATTTACAAAGCTGTGATATACTGATATGTTGAAAGGCTGTGATATGAAAAATGCTGATATACATACTTGAAGATGAAGAAAACATCAGGGAGCTTGAAGCCTTTGCTATGAAAAACAGCGGCTACGATGCGATGTGCTTTGAAAGCTCGGGTGACTTTTACAAGGCTCTGGAAAAGCAGCTGCCCGACCTTATACTTCTTGACATTATGCTGCCCGGTGACGACGGACTTACCGTTCTGACCAAGCTGCGCGGCGACGAGCGCTGTGCAGGGATACCCGTCATCATCATTTCCGCAAAGACTACCGAGCTTGACAGAGTGAAAGGTCTTGACCTCGGGGCAGACGATTATCTATGCAAGCCGTTCGGTGTAATGGAGCTTGTGAGCAGGGTGCGGGCTAGGCTGAGAACTTCAGACCGAAAGAGTGAATACACCTTCGCTGAGATAACCCTGTCGGAAGAGTCCAGAGCCGTGACTGTAAACGGAAGGGCTGTTGAGCTTACCTACAAGGAGTTCGAGCTGCTCAAACTCCTTATCAGCAGCCCGGGAACTGTGTTTGAAAGGGACTATATACTTGACAAGGTTTGGGGTTATGACAGCTCGGGGCGAACCCTTGACGTGCATATCCGCACGCTGCGGTCAAAGCTGGGAGAGTGCGGCAGATATATCGTGACCGTGCGCAATGTGGGCTACAAGCTCGAAAAGGGTGGCTGATATGGAGAAAAAGATAGTACTTAGTCTGTTTTACATGGGAGTCGTGACCGCTGTTGTGGGAATAATCGTGACCACAGTCTCCTACTTTGGCTTTTTCAAACGGGAGGTCGAGGAAAACCTGGCTCACGAATGTCACCTGCTTGCACAGTGCTATGACAGCGGCGATCCTATCAGCGACCTTGACCGCTTTACAGGCGAGGACTTCCGCATCACTCTTATCGAAAAGGATGGCAGGGTGATATTCGAGAGCGCTGCCGATGCGCAGGATATGGCAAATCACCTTGACCGCCCCGAGATAAAGTCGGCTGACAAAAACGGAACAGGCACCGACACACGTTTCTCCGACACGATTGGCACACAGGACTATTACTACGCACTGCGGCTTGATGACGGAAATATCCTGCGGGTGTCGATACAGGCGGACTCAATCTTTGCGCTGTTTGAGCGAAGCCTGGTCATCATCATTGTGATAATAATCGGTATCGTGATAGTTTCTATGATAGCCTCGGTAAAGCTGACGGACAAGCTGGTCTCGCCTCTGAAAAAGATACCCGAACTGCTGCGGACAAACAAGATGGCGAGCGACACGGACATCTACCCCGAGATAGTACCGCTGGTCGAGGAGATACGCAGCGTGCGCAGCTCACAAAGCGAGATGCGCCAGGAATTCACGGCGAATGTATCCCACGAGCTGAAAACCCCGCTGACCTCCATTTCGGGATATGCGCAGGTCATCGAAAACGGTATGGCACAGGGAGAGGACTGCATCAGATTTGCAGCAAAAATACGCTCTGAATCGGCACGTATGCTGACGCTTATCAGCGACATCATCAGGCTTTCCGAGCTTGATTCTGAAGAAGTCGAGTCACTTAATGACGATATAGATTTGACGCAGACAGCACGGGAATGCCGTGAACAGCTTGAGCCTCTGGCAGAGCGCAGAGGCATCAGAATAACGCTGTCGGGAGAAGCTGAAACGATAAAGGGCAGCCGCACCGAGATACACGAGCTTATTTACAATCTTGTTGACAACGCCATAAAGTACAACCGTGACAACGGAAACATAAATATCACCGTTTCGGGAAAAACTCTCGCTGTTGAGGACACGGGTATCGGCATACCAAAGGAAAGCATACCGCGGATATTCGAGCGCTTTTATCGGGCAGACAAAAGCCGCAGCCGTGCCAAAGGCGGAACGGGACTCGGGCTTTCGATAGTGCGCCATATCGCCGAGCGTCACGGCGCGGAAATAAACGTGGACAGCACCGTTAATGTGGGAACAAGGATAACGGTAATATTCAGATGAAAAAGGACAGAGGGAAGTAAAATATCATGGACATTTTTTTAAACATTCTTTTGCTTATCGCAGGCTTCATTGCGCTTATCAAGGGCGCTGATCTGTTTGTGGACGGCAGCTCGGCTCTGGCAAGGAATTTCAAGGTCCCGGGAGTTATAATAGGTCTTACTATCGTTGCTATGGGTACGAGTGCGCCCGAGCTTGCGGTAAGCACATCGGCAGCGATAAAGGGAGCTAACGAGATAGCCCTGAGCAACGTTGTCGGTTCAAACATTTTCAATCTGCTTGGAGTTCTGGGTATCTGCGCGATGATTCGCCCTTTGCCGATAGACAGGGCGATAATGAAAAGAGATTTTCCTTTTTCGATTTTTTTATCAGTCCTTGCACTTGGTGCGGTGGGACTTCCGATGATAATAAACGGTGACATCAAGACCGCAGCTATGTCCGATAATGTCGGCAAGGTGAGCAGACCATTCAGCATCATTTTGCTCGTGTTGTTCGTAAGCTATATCACAATGCTCATCATACTGGCAAAGAAAAATCCGCAGCAGGAAGAGGCAGGCGAAAAAAAGCCTATGTGGAAATGTGCCCTGCTGATACTTGTCGGGCTTGCCTGCATAATCGCAGGCGGACAGTTCGTGGTCAACGGTGCCAAGGCGATAGCATCGGCTTTGGGAATGTCTGAGACACTTATCGGTCTTACGATAGTTGCGATAGGCACTTCCCTGCCCGAGCTTGTGACCTCGGTGGTCGCATCACGCAAGGGCGAAAACGGTCTTGCCGTGGGAAACGTAGTAGGCTCAAACATCTTCAACATACTCTTTATCCTTGGTGTTTCGGGAGCTATCCACCCGATAAGCGTCAACCTTGCATCTGTCCTTGACCTTGCGGTACTGGTGGTCATCAGCATCATCACGATGATATTTGCAAGGACAAAGCACATCGGCAGAGCCGAGGGTGCTGTAATGGTCGGGCTGTATGCTGCTGATGTTGTTTTTGCTGTACTGAGATAGTTTTGTGGAGGTATGTATGAATATCTATTCTGTTTTCAAACTGTGCGGCGGACTTGCGTTCTTTCTGTTCGGTATGTACATAATGTCCCAAAGCCTTGAAAAGATAGCAGGCGGAAAGCTTGAATCGACCCTTAAAAAGATGACCTCAAATCCTTTCAAGAGCCTTGCCCTCGGTGCAGGCATAACCATTGCTGTTCAGTCCTCGTCGGCTATGACGGTAATGCTCGTGGGACTTGTCAATTCGGGCATCATGCAGCTTGAACAGACGGTCGGTGTGATCATGGGTTCAAACATCGGTACAACTCTGACAGCATGGCTGCTCAGTACCGCAGGAATTAAGAGCGATAATGTGCTGATCTCAATGCTCAAACCGGAGAATTTTGCTCCGATCGTTGCTCTTATCGGAATAATTATGATAATGATGAGCAAAAAGAAAAAGCGTCAGGACATCGGTACGATCATGGTGGGCTTTGCGGTGCTGATGTTTGGCATGGAGCTGATGAAGAACGCAGTATCGCCACTTGCAGAAATGGAAGGCTTCAGCAAACTTCTTGTTGCATTTAAAAACCCACTTCTCAGCGTTCTGTTCGGTGCTGTGTTTACGGGTGTGATACAGTCCTCAGCGGCATCTGTAGGCATCTTGCAGGCTCTGGCGCTCACGGGAACTATCTCCTACACAATGGCGATACCTATCATTATGGGACAGAACATCGGCACCTGCGTGACGGCGCTGCTTTCTTCCATAGGTGTGAACAAGAACGCAAAGCGTGTAACGGTCGTTCATATGTCCTTCAACATCATCGGCACGGTAGTGTGTCTTACAGGCTTCTACGGGCTGGACGCTCTTATTCATTTCAGCTTTGTGGACAGACCTATCGGCGTGGTGGAGATAGCAGCGGTACACTCGATATTCAATATCGTTACAACACTGATACTGCTCCCGTTCCAGAGCCAGCTTGTCAGCCTTGCGAAAAAGCTTATCTCCGACCACGGCGCAAAACAGGAAAATGTACTGCTGGATAAACGCCTGATATCCACACCGCCTCTTGCTGTTTCGCAATGCAGGGAAAAGACCGTAGAAATGGCACAGGGCGCAAAAGACGCTTTGCAGCAAGCGCTTGGAGCGGTGTTTGATTACTCGGACAAGGCGGCGGGCAGCGTTGAGGAAAAGGAGCAAAGACTTGACGATATGGAGGACAAGCTGTCTGCCTTCTTGCTGGAGCTTTCATCAGTGAGCCTTACCGACAGCGACAGCAGAATCGTTACCGAGCTTTTGCACAGTATCAGCGATTTTGAGCGTATCAGCGACCACGCCATAAACATTGTACAGATAGCTCAGGAGATGAAAAGCAACGACCAGAGCTTTTCGGACAATGCAAGGAACGATTTTGCCACTCTCTTTGCTGCCCTTTCGGAAATATCCGAGCTGACTGTCAAGGCGTTTGCAGCCAACGACACGGACACAGCCCGAAATGTCGAGCCGCTGGAGGAGGTCATAGACTATCTGACCTCGGCTATCCGCGACAAGCATATCGCAAGGCTGCGAAGCGGAGAGTGCAGTCCCGAGCTTGGAGTGTATCTTTCCGACCTGCTGATAAACTGCGAGAGAGTTTCCGACCACTGCTCAAATATAGCGGTGTCGGTCATTCAGATATCAAACGCCGATATGAGCAGTCACGTGTATCTTAATGAACTCAAAGCAGAGCGTTCGCAGCAGTTTATTGATGCGTTCAACTCCTTCAATCAGAAGTACAGACTGTCTGCGTGAGTATTATCGGGACGGCAGCTTGTTTTATGCGGCAGTCAAACTATCTCAAAATGATTTTTCCTGCATCTGATAAGTCCGTTCCTTTGCATCTTGCTCAATTCGTTTGAAAGCACCGAGCGCTCGACATTAAGGTAGTCCGCAAGCTGCTGGCGGTCAAAGGGTATATCAAACTCACGGCTGTGCTTTTGCACGGCTGCGGTGTTCAGATATGCCATTACACGTCCTCGCACCTGTCTGGGTGCAGTATGAAAGCTCCTGCCTGACAGGTGCAGATTTTTTCTTGAGGTTATCATCACAAGGTTTGCAAGCAGCCTCGCTCTGATGCTTTCGCTGAGCCTGCCGAGCGACTTCATATCAAGCAAAATGACAGTGCAGTTCTCGCTGGCACAAACATCGACAAGCATCGGCTCGCCGGGCAGCAGAGCGTAGCTTTCGGCAAAAAACTGTCCTTTGCCGACAAGGTTTAATATGGTGCGGTTGCCCCACATATCGTTGCTCTCAATCGTCACGCTGCCTGCTGTCACAAAGCAAAGCGTACTGATAGTATCTCCCGAATGGAATATCATCACGCCTTTTCTGAACTTCTTTTCCCTTGCATTCAGAGATGAGAGCAAGTCGTTTACCTCGGTTTCATCAAAGCCCTTGAACAGCAGCGAGCTGCTTAAAACTGAAATATCCATAAAGCCTCCAAAATGTTGTAATTACAACATACTTTTTGTTTTGATTATAATATAATGGACACAGAAAGTCAAGGAGGTACGGCTTATGATACGTAAAATAATCGAGATAAACGAAGAAAAATGCAACGGCTGCGGGCTTTGTGCAAAGGCTTGCCACGAGGGAGCTATCGCTGTTGTTGACGGCAAGGCAAAGCTTATGCGTGACGATTTCTGCGACGGATTCGGCGACTGTCTGCCTGCCTGTCCGATGGACGCTATCCGCTTTGTTGAGCGTGAAGCGGCAGCTTATGACGAAAAAGCGGTGCAGGAACACAAGCAGAAAAAAACCGCATGCACGGGATTTACCTGCCCGGGTTCAGCACTGCGGAGCTTTGCTCCTAAGCAGGATAACAGCGGTGTGCGTGTGAACAGCTGTCTGAGGCAGTTCCCTGTACAGATAAAACTGCTCCCGACAAATGCTCCCTACTTTGACGGGGCTGATCTGCTTATCGCTGCGGATTGCACGGCATACGCCTACGGAAACTTCCACCACGATTTCATCAGAGGCAAAATTACTCTTATTGGCTGCCCGAAGCTTGATGCTGTGGACTATTCCGAGAAGCTGACGGAGATATTCACAAACAACGATATAAAGAGTATCACACTCACAAGAATGACTGTGCCTTGCTGCGGCGGGCTTGAAATGGCTGTGAAAAAAGCTATCGCTGCAAGCGGTAAGGATATCCCACTGACAATTACCGTGATATCACCCGACGGAGAGATAGCTGAAAACAGATAATACGTATTTCAGCAAGAGCATTGTCCCATCAGCTCAACACCCAGATAACACCCAATAAAAAACCGTGAGAGCAGCGTCCACACACAAGCTCTCACAGTTAACTTTTGGGGGTAATGTCCATAGTAAAGTCCATAAAGCTGTTTTTGGCAAAAAAAGAACTCGCAAACAGCGTGTTTGCGAGCTTTTCATTTATGCGGCAAACGGGACTTGAACAGCGTCCGAGGGCTTTTCAAAGTCCTTCAAATAGCGCAAAATCGGCGGTTTTGCGAGGTTTCCCGATTGCCTGCCTGTTGTGATCTCTGCTGACTTTCAGCCAGATTAAAAACCGATAAGCGTCAAATAAACGTCAAGGTGCAGGAGGTACAAACAGTCATAACATATCTGAACATCAGCCGTTTTTCGAGGCAATAATGGTCAGGATTTTTGCGATCTAAGGTCATTTTTGAAATGAAACAGCGAGCATTTTTTCTTCACTCAAATGGCTATTTTACCATAAGCTATTTCAGCGGCGGAAGCGAATGGATATCATAGTTATCGTAGTAGATATCGAACGCTGTTTTTACGTCGCCTGACAGCTCGATGAGCGCACCTGCCTGGAACATTGCCGAAAGCGAACCGGAGGGCGCTTTCCACGCAGCGTTTGAAACCACCTCAAGCTTTTCGCTGCCGGCTTCGCTTGCACGCAGGATCGACACTGCCCTGAACAGCAGCTCTCCCGTTGCGATGTGATAGTCGCTCGAAACGATAGCCAGCTTTTTTACCGAGGTGTATTTCGATGTCAGTATATCGTAGGTAAATATTGCATTCTGCGCCGTTGTTATCGAGTTATCCTCGATGATGATGCGCTTTTTGTCTATCCCTTGCTGCTCTAACCACTTTGCCATTTCGCCTGCTTCCGATGCAGCTTCGTTTTCCGATGCAGTGCCGCCGCCGGTGCAGACAATGTACGCCTTGGGGTACTTTTTCGCACTGTTCAGGGCGACGGTCAGGCGCTGTATCAGCTCGTCCTTCATCGTGCCGTCGGGATTGAGCTGAAAGCCGAGGACGACTATGCAAAGCTCGTCCGTATCAGGCAGTCCGTCGGGGAGAACATCGTAATTAAGATGTTTGCCAAGGTCGTCCGATGTCCAGATGTCCATTATGTTTTTCCAGCGTTTGCCCGCAGATGTGTCGCAGGCAGAAAGCTCACCGAGCAGGGTGTCTATCTTATCCTTTGCCTCAGATCCGTAGCTTCCGTAGTCAACGACCATTTCCTCGACTATCTTATCCACACCCCTTTGGTCTGACGAGGTATGTGATAAGTCGGCAGAAGATGGGGCTGCGGAGCTTTCGCCTGAATCTTTGGACGAGCTGCTTGCACAGCCTGTGAGTTGAACGCACAGACACAGGGCGAGCAGAAATGATATAAAATGTATATGTGGTTTTCGTTTCAATGGGTACACCGCCTGTTCGTTGTGATAATACTATTATAGCACAATTTGGCGGCAAGTTCAAGAGAAAGATCCCTGTCAGGCAAGATGTTAAAACAGAAGCGATGCCTTTTTCCTTTCGTTCGATCTCCTCGGAGACCGTGTTATCAAGAGTATAATTTCCGCCCGAAATTACTATGCGTCTGCCCTCGACCAGAGCATCTGCGAGCGTCAGCGCTTGGAAGAACAGCACTCTTTACTTTGAGTAGAATCTCTGGTTTCTGCTTGTCGGTTTATCCGGTATCTCCATAAACAATTTGCCCTGCTCAACGAGTGGGATAACATACTTATTGATAGCATAAGTTGCAGATCTTATCCCAAGAAATTCAGTGATCTCTTTTCGGCTGCGTGGTGTTTTACAAAATTGCTCAAGGGTAGGCTTATCCGCATTATTCTCCTGCATTTTTGCTTCTTCTTTAAGATGGAACGTAACGCAGAACTCACCACGGATAACTGCAAACTCAGGCTGAGGTAAACCATGCTGTTCAAGTTCGTTCCTTATTGTAGGGATACCGCTGTAACGATTCTCTGTAACACCCATAAGCTCCAGAGCCGTGGCAAGTACAGGATTTCTTGTATCAGGCTGTGTTTTACCGAGGGCATCAAGAGTTAATCTGCCATACAGACCACCCGGATTTTTGATCTCAAGCCTGTCACTGAACACCATTATCTGAATCGGCATACCCTCTGTGTGAATACTGTAATCACGGTGAACAAGAGCATTCAGTATTGCTGCGCTTGACTTCTATCGTCTGAAACTCTGCTTTGACATTTACTATTTTCTCAACAAGTTCCTTCAATCCTGCTTCATTCATTGAAATCACCTCTTTTGATTTTAAGTTTAGCACAAGAAACTTAAAATATCAAGAAAAGATTTAAAGTTTAAAGGTGTAGATTTTAAGTTTTAAGGTCGAAATTTAAAGTTTCAAACGAATATTTTAAGTTTTAGAGTCGGAATTTTAAGTTTTCAAAGTAAAATTTAAGGTTTCGAGGGTGCATTTTAAGTTTTAAACCCCGAACACGGCAATGTCCTCAAAAAGAACACTGACCTTGTCGATCTTCTTATTGGTATGATAGTGTCCGCAGTACCACTTCTTGTATTCTACGTTCTCCTCTATCTTGTCAAGCCACTGCTCCGTTGATTTATCAACTTTAGATTGGTCGATGCCGGACAGGAACACCTCTGTCGGTTCGTACTTCAGCGGCGTGGTATGACTGAGAATAACATCGATCTTATTGTCCCTATCAGCAAGAGCCTTTTCAACACGAGCCTTTATCTCGTCGCTCGGCTGCTCGTCTGCCCACCAGCCCCAACCGTTTTCAAGGCGATACTCCTTGTCCACACTGTATGCACCGCCGATAGTGATCGCACTTATGCCGTCAAGGACGTACACCTCGCCGTCCTTTGCAAACAGGATATTGTGGAACTCGTTCTCACGGTAGACCGTACCGCCCTGCCACTGCACCTCTTTGTATGTGTCGATGTTCTGCGACCGCATCTCGTGATTGCCGTGAATGCAAAAGAGTGTTATCGGCAGAAAGTAAAGCATCGCTTTCAGCTTCCGGTCTCTCTTTCCGCCATAGTAGTTGATACCTGCGTCACCGAGGATAATAAGAATGTCGTCCTCTGTTGTTTCAAACCTGCGGCAGAACTCATGCACCCGCCTGAAATCGCCGTGTGTGTCACCTGTAATGTAGATCATAGTGTTCTCTCCTGTTATTATATTTGTGTTAGTATACCTCTTTGTGCGGAGATTGTCAAGCAGTTTGTGTCAGCATCGTTGACATCGCTTTTAACAAACAATGCTGACAATGAAAGCAATGTGCAAAAAATGCACATTCCAAATACTGATAGGTGGTCCGTCAACTGTCGCAAAATTTGCAACAGTTCAAAAAGAGATCGGACTAAAAACAGACTCAGTTGTTGCAGAATTCGCAACAACTCAAAACGAGTGAAGCTTTGCAGAATTGACATAACAGCAGCGATGTGCTATGATATACACAGCACTGAATGGTGCAAAACAAACGGCAAAGATAAAAACGCAACGAGTATCATTCCGTTATTCCAGAGCCGGTAGGTAGCCCGGCCGTCTTATCGCTCGATAAGGTAAGTAACCCTCCCCTCCGGGTCGTCCGTTCTTTGTCCACAGCATTTTCAGGAGGGAATGATATGGACAAGACAAACGGTATGCTGACGGTATTCTTCGAGGAGCCTTTCTGGGTGGGAGTCTTTGAGCTGACCGAGAACGGAATGCTCTCGGCGGCAAAGGTGACATTCGGCACTGAACCAAAGGACGGCGAGGTTTTTGAATATATCCTGAAGCATTACTACGAGTTGAAGTTCAGTCCGGCTGTAGAGACAAAAACAAAGCGGACTGCGGACAATCCAAAGCGCAGACAGAGGCAGGCACACAAACAGCTTGCTGTTCATGGCACGGGGACAAAGTCGCAGCAAGCGCTGAAGCTCATGCAGGAGGCAATGAAGACCGAACGCAGGCAGATCACTAAAGAGCAGCGTGAAGCGGAAAAGCAGCGGCAGTTTGAGTTCAGACAGCAAAAACGCAGGGAGAAACACAAGGGACACTGACCTTTGTTCTGCCTGACAGCAAATGACCCGACACCTTGATTGGTGCCGGGTTTTGTGTTTATAAGGCCATCAAAAGAGGTGCCTGAAATACGCTAACTAAGTGGCGGATGTTACAACTTAGTCCGTAACTTGGTCTGTATGCTCCCTCCTTTGTTGTGTCAGTATACCTCTTTGTGCACAGATTGTCAAGTTAAAATCAGCACAGACATTAATTCAGATGGTTCAATTATAGATAGCAGATCAAGGTTTTGTTCTCGATAAAGCTTGATTGACTACATTAACCAAAAGTGGTATAATACCTATAATAGAAATCCGTCCCCATTCATAGCGACTGATTGAAGTCCTTGCTTTCTTTCAGTTTTCAATGAGACGAGTGTCATGGAAACAAGCTCATATATTATCTAACACTATAATGATAGTACCAGTTATAACTGAAAGGTGGTTTGAACAGCAATGGCTAAAAAACAAAAGAAAAGCGATGTGAAGAAATCTCAATTAGCTAAAAACATTAAAGCTTTACGTGAAATGTTTGGTGAAACACAGCCAGGACTTGGGCAAAAACTTGGCTTTGAACAGCCTACTATTTCTAATTACGAGCGTGATGAACGCACTCCTGATTTAAAATCACTAAAAATCATTGCCGATTACTTTGGTGTTACGGTATCTCAACTGATAAACAGTGACTTGTCATGCAATTACAAAGTATCAATAGACTATCTTGCTTTTTTTAGAAATATTGACATTGTTTTTCCAACAGTATGTTCAGATAACGCACTACAAAACCCTTTATTTAACAATTCATATCAATCGCATATGAGAATTCTTAGCAAGCTAAAATCTATTTCCATCGAAACACTAAATGATACTATTCAATATGACATAGTATATGATATTCTTGATAAATACTTTGATGCATTTTATAAATTTGGAATAATTGATGCAGCTGTTAATTTTATATCCGTTCTATATTTAGTGCTTTATTTAGAAAAAAATGAAACAGCCATTGCCTCAAATCAAAATTTCGCCATTCTCAATCATGTAATCAATCAGCAGCCATCATTGAGTTCTTCCATCAAAAGAATACGCGCTGAATATGATTCAAATGAGTATAAGCTCTCCAGCTTTATTTACGATAAAGAAGCCATAAAAGAACTAAATGAAATGAAAACTGCCGCTAAAAAAACACATCCTGATTTAATAGAGTATTATCTTGCTGTTCCATATTTGTTTGGGTTTGTTAATAATGATCTTGAACAATCGTTCAACGAACAGATTGGAGCAGAAAAGCTCGAATCTCTTTCATGTGTTGAGAACACTTTTGCATCAAACTATTTAGAATACAATTTCAAGAGATTGTTCTCAAAACATGACAAATAAAATATCACATTTCGTGATATTCCTTAATTATCACAGAATGCTATTTTACTTTTCAAATACGCAATGCTATACTAAACTTAAAGGAATTCCTTTATGATTAGTATGGCATTTTTATTTGTGTGCACAAGTAGGAATGCCGCTATATGTCAAAGAGTTAAAGGTGTTAAAAGGAGGAGTCAGATGAACAATACAGAGAGAGCAAACGAGATAATGTCGCAGATCACAGCATTCAGCAAAGAGACCTACACCAAGGCGGAGTTCTTACCGGAGCTTCTTAAACTGCAGAAAGAGATCGTAGAACTAACATTCAATTCCGAGCACGCTGAAAAAGGTAATCTGAGACTGTGGGATGTAGTTGAGCATATGAAAAAGCTCAACGATGAGCGCAACGGTGCTGCGGACAAGCTGCTTGAAAGCTTTGTCCAGAGCAGCAAATCTGTGGGCAATAAAATTGCGGCTGAGATCTCAGGTAAATACGGCGAGCAAAAGGTTTTTCGGGCATTGGAGAATCTTGGCTGCGAGAATGCTGTGCTTAGAAATGTTGAGCTTGAATTTGACGGAAAGCGCACGGAGATAGACGCTATCGTTTTTACCAACAAGGCTATATTCATTGTTGAGATCAAAAATAGCAAGAAGAATATTTTTATTGATGAGCAAGGCGGTTTCTACAGGATAGGCAATTGTATGCATTACGATGGCAATATCGCCGAAAAGATGGACGAGCGTGAACATCTGCTGAGAATTGCTTTAGAGAGAGCCGGTGTTGAACGTCCTAAGATATTTAAGGTTATAACCTTCACCAATCCTTATATTGATGTCGAATGCAAATACCACTACATAAAACCTTGTGGGTACAACTATCTTCCGACATTCATAGAAAAGTTTACGAGCAACCAGTATTTTTCGTATGAGAGCATCTGCACGATGATGGCAGCGGTAAACGAGATGAAATGCGCCGATTCGTATCAGATGCCTGTTGATATGAACGAGTACAAAGCTACCTATGCTAATCTTGTAGCAACTTTGGAAACAGCTGAAGAACCGGAGATCAAAGCGACAAATCCCATTGAAGCAGCACCTCCTGCGCAAGCCGATAATCAACAGAAAAGCGTGGGTAAGTTTATTCTCGACATACTAGGTAAAGGTGCTTCAGTAGCAAGCATCGGGTTCACCTTATTCAGTATTGCCAGCTTCGGTATCGGTAAGCTAAAGAAATAGCCTGTTCCCTAAATCGGAATCCATTTTTATAATGGCTGATTAGGGTATGTTATATTATTATCAAACAAGCAAACAACGTAAATCGTATCTATGAAAGGAGAGTTTTTATGTCTTGGGATTATGCAGATATGTCTAAACAAATAAGCGAAGCCGGAGGACCACAAGCGTTCGTTGACCAAAAAGAAGAAAAAGGTCGTCAAAAAGGCAGAGATGAAATGAAACCAGTGGTTATTATAACTAGTATTGTCAGCCTCATAGTCGGAGCAGCCGCTCCGAAGGTTTACCACTTTTTTAAAGGCAAAAGAGCCGCGATACAAACTGAAAGCGGAAACGCTAAAACAGAGCTTATCAACGGTATTGAAGATTACGACAATACACTTAAAGATAATGAGCAAGCACTGACACAGGACGAGGAGGACGATGAGTATATGGATTACGATGAAGAAGTATTTGATGATGCACAAGCTATCAGCGTTGATGAAGCCGCACTGATCTGGGCATCTAACGGCAAAGACGAGGACTATACATATGGTTACTCTGAAGATGAGCTTGAACAAGCTTTGAAATAACACATAAACAAGGAGAGGATAAACATGAATATAACGAACGAAGAAAAGAACCTGCTTGCTAAGCTCGCAAGCGGCGCACTCGATGGCGTGGTTGGCGAAGAAACGCCCTGTGCGGAATATAAGGGAACCTACTGCGGAAAGTTTATAAAGGACGGTGAACCCGTAGAATATTGTCAGGCAAAGCCTTCACGTCCAATCGATAAGGGTATCGGACGATTTGACTGCAAGCGCTCGCAGAAAGTATATAACACCGATGAGTATAAGCTGGAATTTCTGCGTGAATATGGCTGGCTTATGGGTGACGAAGATGTACGCAAATACAGTGCGAAGTTTAAGTCCGAAAAAAGATCATAAGATAACAGGATATCAGGTGATATAATGGACAGGCTTATTCCTACGGTTATCGGAACAACAGTTATGGTCTGCATATTGAAATACATCACTATTTCAATAAGTCCCGAGGGAGAATACCAATTGAACAGGGCTCTTTCAATGCTCGGCGTGGGCGGAATGATCCTGCTTTTCGTGATCCTGTTCATCGTGTATGCTCTCACAAGAGACATAGTCGAGAGGTGCTATATCCACAGAGTACATAGGATGCTTGACAAAGGTGTTTCTCCCGAGCTGGTGGTCAGCGCCGTTAAGTCACACCACTTGTCGATCTTGATGAAGGTGATCCTGCTTGATGAGATCGAGAAGTATGCAGGCTATAAGGTATGGTAGGTCGGTGCTCATGCACTACTACATTATAAAAATATATGTCCCGCTATACAGACCAAACATCAGGGGCTGCTGACCTTTGTTCTGCTTGGCAGCAAATGACCCGGCACCTTGATTGGTGCCGGGGTTTGTTCTTTATAATATTGATTGTAAACTTGCGCATTATCCCATTTTACACAATATGCAAACCTGCGCATTCAGGAAAACATATATGCAAAAAGGCTCATGAACAATCAACTGTTCGGGAATTCCGAACAGTTCAAAAGACTGCCGCCTGCATCTTGAAAAGCAGTTTGATTTGTAGTATAATACTGTCAAAAGAATGAAGCGGAGGTTGAGTGCGATGAATGATAACAACGAGCTGCCCAGGGACGACAGCACGCAGTACATATACGACGAGATGATCCTCGATAATCCTGTGTTGAATCCGTCATCGCCAAGCGACCTTATCACCGGCATAAACAAGGCGCTTGAGCTTGACTCCCAGCCGATATTTTTGGAAGGACTGGCAAAGCGCCTGTGTGAACTTGGAACGATTTGCACAAAAGACGACAAACAGATAATGCTTGCCGAGGTAAAGCGCAGATTCAAGCAGCTGCTGGGCAAGAGCTGTCCGAAAGCGGTGACCAACTGGATAAAGGGCACTCCCCCGGGCGTGACCAACCGCTGCAACCAATACGACCTTTGCTATGCGCTTGAAATGAACGAACAGCAGGTGCATATTTTCTTTGAGAAGTATTATCTGTCTATCCCGTTCAATGTGAAAAGCCGTATTGATGCGGTTTATTTCTATTGCTTTGTTCACCAAAAGCCGTACTCGGCAGTCACGAAAATGCTTGAAGCTTCAAGCGGATTCGTACCGCAGGAGAACGCTCACACCCATACCTCGCAGATAGCACGGACTATCCGTGAGACAGACGATGACGACAAATTCATAGAGTATCTTTCCGCACACTGCTACAACAACGAGCAGCAGTTTCAGATGGCGAGAGAACTCATAAACAATGACATCGACGAGATCAAGAAAATTGTGCTCGCAAAGGATCACACAAACAGTATCCGCAAGGGCAGAGAGAACAGCAGCGTAATTGACGAACTTCTCGGGTATAGATATCAGTCACCTGACAGAAAAGGGCTGAGCAGAAAACTGCCGAAAAGATTTACCGAGTCGCTAATCAACGACGTAACTCTCGGGAAAATAATAAACGGTGAAAAGGCTACTTATGAAACGCTGCGCAAGGCGCTTATGCTGTGTCGGTTCTACCGCTTTTACACCGAAGAGCCGAACACAGATAAAAACTCTATTTTCAATAATCTGTGCGACTTTTACGATGAGCTGAACAATCGGCTGATACAATGTGGATTTGCAAGGCTGTATGTGCGTCACCCGTTCGACTGCCTGCTGCTTTACTGTGCAAATTCCGATAATCCGATAGTTACGATGAACACACTCAACGAATACGGAAACGAGGAGTGAATCCATTTTTATATCCCTGCAAAAAGATGCTGTAAAATGTTCACAAGGAGGTCGATGCTATGCTTGAAAAGGGACAAAAACTTAATATCGACAGCCGTGAATACACAGTGCTTGAACTGCTGGGGCAGGGTGCGAATACAAGGGCATATCTTGCGCTGTGCAGATGGGGCGGACTTGAAACAAGGTGTATCCTCAAAGAGTTTTCGCCGCAAAATGCAGACAGCTTTGAGCAAGGCAAGGCACGGTTTATCAGCGCAGGCAATATGCAAAACGAGATACGCCGGCACTGTGCGCTGACCAACCCCACTCCCCCTGTGAGCCGCATTTTTGAGGCAAACGGCACGGCTTACATCGACGTTGCCTGCTTTGGCGGAACGACCCTTGACAAGCTCTCTGACCTCAGCCTTTTGCAGTATATGCAGCTGTGCCTGACGATAACAAAGACGGTCGGATACTATCACAGCGAGGGTTTTCTCTGCCTTGACCTCAAACCCGAGAACATATTCGTTATGCAGAATACTCCCGACGATACCGTAACACAGCTCGTTGAATTTATCGACTATGACAGCATAAAAAAGATAAGCGAGCTAAAAGAGCCGGGTATGTTTTCCTACACACGCTTATGGGCTGCACCCGAACAGCTCGATGCCTGCGGTGCATCAAAAATAGGCGTTCAGACGGACATCTTTACGCTGGGCGAGATAGTTTTCTTTTTGCTTTTTGGCAAGCACTCGACCGACAGCGAACACAGAGGATTTTCAAAATATCCGTTTGATAAATGCAAAAAAGAATACAAGCTGTTCACCGAGCGCCCCGAGGTGCAGAACCTTTTCACAAGGCTGTTCAGAGGAACTCTGCGCTCGTCACCGAGCAACAGGTTCAAAAGCACCGATGAGCTTGCAAAGCTGCTTGAAAAGCTGTGCGAGGTGCTTTGTGAAAAGGATTTTGTTGTACCGCATCTTCCACATATTTCGCCCAATTTTGTCGGGCGTGAAAGGGAGATGAAAGCGCTTTCGCAGCTGCTTGATGAGCAGCACACGGTGTTTGTTTTCGGCGTGGGCGGTATCGGCAAAAGCACGATAGTGCGCAACTATATCCACCGCAAAAAGGCAGAGTACGATGTAATAGTTTACCTTGAATTTGACGGCGATATCAAGTCCACCTTTGCAAGCGATATGCAGCTTCAGATAAGCACTATGCGCAGGCTTGACGGCGAGAGCATCACCCAGTATTTCGAGCGCAAGCTGTCGCAGTTCAAGCGGATATGTGCGCAAAAGAAAGTGCTGTTCGTGGTGGACAACTACAATGCGCTGATAAGCAGGGAGCTGTCGTCTATCTGCGAATGCGGATATGACACGATCATCGTTTCACGCAGACAGCCGCCGATAAACAGCTTTGCTTACCTTGAAATTCTTTCTATCGCTGACGGCGAAGTGCTGATGCAGCTTATCTCGCTCAATCTCGGAAGGCGGATCGCCAAGGACGAGCGTGAGCATTTTGAAAAGATAATAACCTGTGTGTTTGCTCACACGCTGGTTCTGGAGCTTATCGCACGGCAGATAGCTGTGGGAAAGCTTGATGCAAAAGGCGCCTGCGAGCTTATCCAGGACATCGGATTCACACGCTTTTCGGGTGAAAGGATCGAGAATTTCAAGGACGGCGAACAGGTCTATGACACCCTTTCGGGCATTGTTTCCGTGCTGTTTGATGCAGGCTCGATGAGCGATGATGAAAAGAATATGCTCAAGATCCTGTCGCTTGCAGATGTGCGTGGGCTTGAAAGCGAGATGCTCTCGGATTTCTTTTCAAGCTATGCCTGCGACCTTGATGGTGCGCTGTCGGCACTTGAAGAACAAGGCTGGATCTATTTTGACGACTCTGACAGCACTTACTACGTTCACCCTGTTATTGCGGAGGCGGCGCAGAACTGGGAATGGGCTGACTCGTTTTCGGACGTTCGTGTAATGGACACATACAAGCTGCTTACGGATATATACGCAGGAATGGACGATGAGATACAGATAGAACTTATCGTCAAGGACGCAGAGAGATTCAAGGACAAGCACCCTCGGCACTTTGTCAGGGCGATGTATCTTTCGCTGCTTGGCACCCTTTACGATGTACGCATCGGCGGCAGGTATGATCCGATAGATGACGAGGAAGAACAGCAGCTTGAGGAGTTTGCAAATCTTCTGCTTGATGCGGTAGACGAGATGGAGCAGTCCACAGATGAACACAAAACAAAATATCTGATACAGATGTATCTCGGTGCGATAAGTGTGATAAGCCGCTGCTATCCCCAGTACAAACAAGAGGCTGCAAACCTTTTGCAAAAGGTATCAGATATGGTGCTCGATGCAAAATGTCAGAAGAATGACAAGGTCACCTGCTACTACTTTATGACTATGGCGTGGTTTTTCACCTTTGCAGAACCTGACTGGGATAATGCATACTATTTTGCATCCTGCGCATCACAGACAGCACAGGAATGTTTCGACTCCCCTCTTGAATTCATCGACAGCGTACTTATCCCCTCGGCAGAGTGCTTTTGCAATCACAAGCATTATGACAAGTCGGTGGAAGCGCTTATGGGCGGCATCAAGATCTGCAAAGAATATCCCAATGTTTATGCACATATTGACAAGCACGCACATTTGCTGAGCTGTTTGGCTGATGTGTATTTTGAGATGGGCGAATTCGACAAGTGCAGAGAGGTGATCGCCGAATTTGACGAGCTGACAGAGAAAAACAAAGATAATAAAATATTCAGGTTTATAAATCCATACTATCGGGAAACGCTTTTCCCCAATGACTGACAGCAGGTTCGCAAAGAGCCTGCTGTTTTCTTTTGGAATCCATTTTTATATTGCGGGTTTGGGGTGTGGTATACTGGTTTCAGGACAAAAAACACTATAACTACCAAACAGGAGGTAAGAAACATGAAAAAGAGATTATTAACAATGCTGTTGGCGGCAATTATGACTGTCAGCTTTGCAGGGTGCAGCGAATCAACTAACAATGAAACAGATTTAGCTGAAGATGTTTCTTCAACTGCAGAGATAACTACAGAAAACACAGAGTCGATAGCAAGCAAAGATGTTGATACATTCAACAAAAAAGAAAAAATATGTGATGTAGAATACTGTGTCCCTGATTACGCAAACGAGATCAAAACGAGCTATGAATCAGAATACAGGGGCTGGAGAACGAACTTGATTGAACTATCCGCTAGAGAGATTAAGAACACTAATATATCTGTGCACAATGACGAGTACATTAATCAGAATAAGAAAGTTTATGAATGGGAAAACATTAAAAAAACCTATATTGATAATTGCGAAGCATTATATTTTGAGGGATATGATATTATTAATGAGCATAAGGGAATATTTACGGCTAGTGTCCAAATAAATGCACCAAATGGTATTGTAGAGTTTAATATTACTACTTTTTCAATAGATAATACTCGAGCACAGTACAACGAATTTATAAAACACGTTACGATAAATAATAAAACCACAACACCATCAGCCAAAGATGCATTCAACGAAAAATACGGTAAGCTCCCGACCTGGAAAGATGTAAAATACGATCCGATCTCGTATATTGGCAAGAATTTTATCATTACCGATGCAACATGTGAAATAGACGATTATTACAATTATGATTACAGAGGCACGGAAGAAAAGTATTTTGTCTTTTCAGCACAGCCTCCAGGAGCTTACATATCAGACAGGCTGTATATCTATGCAGACCGAACAAAGTTTGACTGGCTGTTCCAGGCACTTAAGGAGAAAAGGCTCAAAGGAAGCATAGTTGTAAAAGCAGAATTTAAAGACTCAACCAAGCAAGGAATGGCGACACTGGTAGATACAGAATAACCGGATATAAATACGAAAGGAGCTTATCAATATGAAAATGACAAAAGAAGAAAAGAGATTGCTGGCAAAGCTTGCAAGCGGTGCGCTTGATGGTTTGGTAGGCGATGAAAAGGTATACCCCGGATACAAAAAGGTGTACTGCGGAAAGTACATCAAGGACGGCGAGCCTGTTTCATACCGCGAGAACGTAAGCTGGGATTTCTCCAAAAATACGGCTGGCTTATGGATGATAAGGATGCACGCAAATACAGTGCGAAATTTAAGCCGGTGAGATGAGTCTGTCAGGAAACTGCTTATCACTTATGCAAACGCTCGGGGAAACCCGGGCGTTAACAATATATTATTTCATTTATGATAGAGCATTGTCTACAGGTCCACTAATATCCCATAATTCCTCCTGTAATACCGAATAATACTATGCATAATGCAGGTCAAGAGCATTGACTTATTGCACAAAAACATAGCTGATTCAGGCTTATTTATATTGACTAATTACCAAAAATGTGGTATAATCAATACAAATATTAGCAATGTTTATAGGATTAAATAATGTATAGAAGGGCTGGTTGTAACAATGACTAGAATCAGAATAGTTAGTAACCCATATGAAAGGACTTTGTCATATTATATCAACAACGGAAAAAATGATTCGTGGGAAACTCTTAAGCAGGATAGCATTAACAGTAAACTGCGTGAAAATGACAGCGAGAAGATCTTTTTGCCATTTAAGGCTAATGATATAGTTGAAACTATTGTTAAGGAATACTATACCGGACCAGAGAAAGTCGGACTTGAATTTGAAGGAACACCTGATGAGTATAAGGTGCTTGAGGAAGTATGCTCTTTTGAAGGTGTAAAGGATAAAATTGAGCTGAGCTGTACAGATAGAACGCTTGAGAATGCACGAGATATCCTTGTTGACACAAAAAAGGTGTTTGAAAAAGTCAGACCGATAATCGAAAAAATCGTTAGAGAGGACGATTCGGTCACAGACGATCTTTCTAAGGTCACTGATGCATTGGATGATATTATCCCTATTTGTATCTTTGGAAATTACAGTGCAGGAAAATCGACCTTTATCAACTCACTTATCGGATATGAGATCCTTCCCAGCGGAGGAGACCCCGTAACAGCTAAAATATACGAAATACGCAGGTCGAGTCATGATGATCGTGCAAAAATATCATTTACATATCTGGGTGAAGAATATGAGCTTCGGATAGATGATAATGAATGCAAAGTCATAACTGGAGACAAAGACAAGGATATGATACAGGAGATACAATCATCTGTAAGCGAGATCGAAGGGAAATGCCTGTATAAGATAGTTAATAAAACTATCTCGATCCTCAATTCGTATGAGAAAAGAGACAAACAAGTTATCGTTTTAAGCAACGTGATCAAGATAGAAACGCCGTTCAGTAATAATGGCAGGCTGGGTCAGTCACATAATGAGTTTGTTATATTTGATACTCCCGGGTCAAATTCCAAAACCAATATGGATCACGAGGCAGTGCTTATAGAGTCATTAAACGGCTTTTCAAACGGCATTCCGGTCTGGGTATCTGGTTTTGATTCTTTAGACAGCGTTGATAATGCGAATCTGTGTGACAAGCTGTATGCTATCGATGCTTTGGATAAACGATTTACAATGATAGTAATAAATCGGGCTGATAATGTTGAACTCCCTAAAAGCGGTTTTTCTGACAGGGAAATAAATGATATACTGGAATACGATTCAGTTGAGAAGATGTTTTCCAGCGGCATTTATTTTGTTTCAGCTGTTATGGGTTTAGGTGCGAAGAATCCTAATGGCATACAAAGTGAATATCTGCTTGAAATGTTTGATGATAAAGAGAGAAAGTATTCTGACCCTAATGCAAGAGGATACAAAAAGCTTTATGAATACAACATTATGCCTGAGCATATGAAGAGCATTGCGGTAGACAATTCAGAACATTGTGACAATCATATCTACGCAAACAGCGGACTGTATTGCATAGAAACTGAGATGGAACAGTTTGCAACAAAGTATGCGGCATACAATAAATGTCAGATGGTATACAAGTTTCTTAACAGCGTAATTGAGCAAACAAAACAGCGGCTGACTGATAAGATATCAAGACTTGAGATCTATAAGCTTGAAATGGAACAAGAACTGGACGGAAAGAAGAAAGAGCTGATTGAAAGCATACAAAAGGAAACTCAAAGCTCAATCAAGACAAATGAAAGGGATTCTGAGGATAATGTAAGAACATTTGTAAAAGATAACCTACAGTACGATCTTAAGCAGGAAGCGTTAGATAAAATTGATAACAGCTTTGTTCAGCAGCATGAGGAGAGTACTGATTATCAGTCATTTGAGGAAGACTATGAAAAATCAAAGGATAATAGATTAACAAATGCGAGAGAGAATCTGCATAATTTTATTTTTGGAAAAGGTTCAAGAAAAGATGCATTGAAAAACCTGAAGTCAGAATGGGCGAACGACTCTGAGGTCGTAAAGCAGCGAAAGGAAAACAAAGACTCTACAAGAAAACAGATTGATTCAACGACTTCTGAACAGACAATGACCATAGTTAAGGATATGTTCAAAGCGGATATTCTTGAAGCACAGGGTAAACTGCAGGGCAATGCACAGGTTTATTGGCTTAATAAGTCGCAGGAGTACAGAGATAGTATGATACGCTTGATAACAGGTTCAGATGCTCTGTCTGAAAAGCAGAAGAATGAACTGTGGGAAATAATAATGAATTATCCGGCATTTTCATATGATGACGATTCCGATGACGTATTTATTAAGGCAAAATTCCTGCGCCAAAGCTTTTGGTCAGGCTTGTTTGGCCGCAGAGACAGAATAGATACAAAACGGCTTTCAGCAAGTTTTAATTCAAAGATCAAAAGCAGCACAAGGGAAATGTCAAAGCAGATAAACAAGAGCTATTTTGAAAGCTTCCAGGAATGGCAGGGTCGTTTGCAGTCAACGATTGAAGCTAATATAACCAATCTGAATCCCGATCTTCGTGATCTGAGCGAAAGGATCCGTGATGAAGAGGACAGGATATCAGAATTGAAGAGCAATCAGCGTACAATTTCTGATTCTCTTGAAACGATAATGCATATGATGGAGTGGAAACAGGCAGAATAGGAGGCACAGCATGGGTGTAAAGAATTTAGTTAAGCGAATAGGAGATCGTGCGGGCAACCGTGTGGCAAAACTATCCGAACTCAGCTCCGGACAGGTCGAAAGAGTTCAGGAGGAAAGAGAGAAGTATCTTCTTGAAATGCCTGACCCTAACGATCGGAATGCCAGAGAGATAACCGAAAAGATGATGGCTGCCAGCAGCATAGAGATCTTCAACGCTTACCTTTCGCAGATAAAGGATCTTTATATCCCCGTTGAGAAGGATGCCGAGTATGGTGAGGAGTTTGATCCCCGTCATAACATCAGGTATTTCAAGATCACCAAGTGGGTGACAGATACAAAAGAGAACAACCTTGAAAAGCTTGTTAATGTCTATGCCGTTCTTGCTGATGAGGACTGCAATATCGCACTTGTTTTCAATCGGAAGAAAGCAGGGACAGATGTTTATCTTGCAGTAGTAAATACAAACAATGACACAAACAATGTAAATGCTGATATTTACAAAAGCAGACTCATAGAGGCTATCAAGGGCAACTTCCCGGGAGCCGGATACAAAGATGCTGATGAAAATAAGGGCATAATTCCATTTCTGGATAATGACAAGCCGTATACTGTTGCGGCTGCATCAAATATCCCGACTGAAAAATCGGAGAAGTTTATCAGCCAGACGATAGAAAAGCTGCTTGACGGCATAGTTCCGGAATCCAAAAGGACAGAGTATACATTAGTTCTGCTTGCAACTCCGATAAAGGATGTTGAGGAAAGAAAGCTCAAGCTTGGTGAATTCTATTCGGGTCTCAAGCCTTACGAATCCTGGCAGACATCTTTCCAGTTTGATGATATGCAGTCGTTTGGTTCATCGGCAACGGTCGGCGTTAATGTCGGTGTAAGCGCAGGAATCCAAAATGGACAGAACAGTACAATAACCGATACAGAAGGGACTACTGACAGCAGCTCGAGGACAGACACACAGTCAGGCAGCCAGACGGACACAGCAGGCACATCGGCAGCCGAATCAGAAAGCAGCGCACATTCTGATGGAACGAATGAAAGTACAACAAATACAGATGGAACCAACTGGAGCGAAGCAAACGGCAAAACCGATACTACTGGTAAAACCACTACTAATGGATCTTTTGAAAGCGATAGTCACGGAGGATCAGCCAGCGTTGGAGCAAATGTGAAATGGTTCAAGGCAGACGTTTCTAGGACATATACTGATACTACCGGTACAAACAATAGTGTTGCTGAAATGACAAACAACGCCAAGTCATTTACTAGAACAGACGGTGGAAGCAGTAGTGTTGCCAAGGCATTAGGCAAAACAGCTTCGGATACTCTTACAAAAGGGCTTACTAATACAGTTTCAAACAGCATTGCTAAAACCACAGGAAATTCTGTTGCAAATACCCTTGGAAAGGTTGTCACAAAGTCTATGGCAGCGGCACAGGGCGTTAGCAAAAGCGTGAACTACGGCGCTAATATGGGTGCAAACTTTGCAAGATCGTCAACTGTAACAGCTATCGTTGGAAAGCATCAGGGCATCACACAAAGCTTTGCAAACTTCAATATAAAGCACGCTCTGGAGCTGCTCGAAGCACAGATGAAACGTCTTGAACAAAGTACCGCCCTTGGTATGTGGGATTTCGCAGCATATGTTCTGAGCGAGGATCAGAACATTGCAAATAATGTTGCACATACCTATCTTGCCCTGACACTTGGCGAGGAGTCATATATGTCCAAGTCTGCGGTTAATCTATGGAGAGGCAGCGTTGAGGAGGAAAAGGGACAGGCGAGGACGATTTGCTCGTACATAAGAGAGTTGCGTCACCCTATATTTGCTTTGTCGCCTGATGCTGTTGCAGAGGATGCGCAATACAATGTTTATCCGCCGATAGTTACAGCTACCACAAGCCTTTCAGGTAAGGAGCTTGCATATTCTCTTAATTTCCCTCAAAAGGCAGTTGCGGGTCTGCCCATACTTGAATGTGCCGAGTTCGGCAGAAATGTTGTGAGCTATGATATCACAGAAGAGCCCGAGGAAACCATAAGATTGGGAAATGTGTTCCACATGAATCATGAAGAGAGCAACCCGATCAGACTTTCACTTGATTCATTCAGATCACATGCTTTTATCACAGGAAGTACCGGTTCAGGTAAGAGCAACACGGTATATCACCTGCTTGACGAGGCAATGGAAAAAGGAGTTCATTTTCTGGTCGTTGAACCTGCAAAGGGCGAGTATAAAAACGTGTTCGGCAATGATAGCAATGTATCTGTTTACGGAACGAATCCGCTTGTTTCACCGCTTTTGCGGATAGACCCTTTCAGTTTCCCGAACGATGTGCATGTGCTTGAACATATGGACAGGCTTGTTGAGATATTCAATGTGTGCTGGCCTATGTATGCAGCGATGCCTGCGGTGCTGAAAAGCGCAGTTGAAAAATCCTATGTTGACTGCGGCTGGGATCTCATCACATCAAAAAATAAGTATGACAGGAACTTCTATCCTGATTTCAAAACAGTTGCCGATAACATTAGAATTATCATTGACAGCAGTGAATATGACAACGAGAACAAGGGTGCGTACAAAGGCTCATTGCTCACAAGATTGCAGTCTCTTACTAATGGCATCAACGGGTTGATCTTTGCATCTGACGAACTTAGCGGCGAAGAGCTGTTTGATAGGAATGTAATTATTGACCTCAGCAGAGTTGGATCGTCTGAGACCAAGTCACTCATAATGGGTCTGCTTGTTCTCAAACTGCAGGAATACCGTTCAACAAGCGGTCTGCCGATGAACAGCGAATTAAAGCATATCACTGTTCTTGAAGAAGCTCACAACCTTTTGAGAAGAACATCTACGCAGCAGTCAACGGAAGGCGCAAATCTTCTTGGAAAGAGCGTTGAAATGATCGCTAATGCTATCGCCGAGATGCGTACATACGGCGAGGGCTTTATTATCGCCGATCAGGCACCGGGACTTATGGATATGTCTGTTATCCGCAACACGAATACCAAGATCATTATGCGCCTGCCTGACCAGAGTGACAGAGAACTTGTCGGCAGGGCAGCGAACCTCAACGATGATCAGATAAAGGAGCTTGCCAAGCTTCCTTGCGGAGTTGCTGCAGTATATCAGAACGAGTGGGTACAGCCTGTGCTGTGCAAAATTGAAAAGGTTGAAACTACAAACGCAGAATACAAATTTGATCCAATGAGCAATGACAGGTTGCTGAATCAGAACAATGATGTTAAGAACAGCCTGCTGCATTGCATTATGGACAAGGAATTGTTCAGCATCGGTGACAGACAGGATCTCAAAGAGCTGAAAGATATTGTTCTCAAATCGGGACTGAGTTCACTTGTCAAGGCTGACCTGTTCAATTATATCGAGTCTGAAAAAGAGGATGGAATGCTGGCTCTGCAGCGTTTGATCTATGACTTCCTTGATGCTGAAAAAGCGATAAGCGAGTCTGTCGATCACAGCGAAATACACGAGTGGGTCAATGCAGTTCTGGACAAGCTCGAGCCTTCTGTCAAGGGTTATACAAAGAAGCAGATAGACATCGCTGTAATGCTTATAATCTATGAGCAAGCACTGAGGGATTCATCGTATAAAAGCATTCTTAATATGTTTATCGAAACATATCGAAACGGAGGCGGAGTATTTTGATGAATGAGATATCGCCAAACATTGAAATGAATGAGATAAAGTCACAACCTGTGGAAAACTTCAGGAATATTAAACCTAATAATGAAATGTCATTCAAAGAACTGTCTGAAGCTGTAAAGACTGAGTTTAATAAAGCATCTGGATCAGAAATTTCCGGTCAAGATGGCAATAGCAATAAAGAGTTTTTGGACGATAATGGAATAAAATATCGTGAAGGAAATGATCTTTTACCTGATGTCGAATTTGACAGAAACGGATATACATATAAAACTGATGATAAAGGCAGGGTTATTTCCGCCGAAGGTCAGCTGCAATTAAAAGATCATCAAGGCAGAAACGAGATGGACGTAAGATCAGCTGTTGATAAAGGTGAGATGCGAAGTGATGATGAGCGCGGTCATTTAATTGGTGATCAATTCAACGCAAGCGGTGGCATTGAAAACCTTGTGCCTATGGCAAGAGAATTGAATCATGGGGATTACCTGACTATGGAAAACAAGCTTGCCAATGCAGTTAAAAATGGTGATGAGGTTAGGCTGAAGGTCGAGCCTGTTTATCGTGAGGATCACACAAGACCTTCGGAATTTCGAGCAACATACAGCATAAATGGTGAAAAAGAAATAAATGTCTTTAAAAATGAAAGTGGGGCTGGATCATGATAGATAATAAAATGCTTCAGACTATATACGATGAAATTGATAAATTTCTTCCAAGCAATTGGGAAAAGCTAATCGTATATCTAGAGTATGGTAAAACATCATATTCTATTTCGTTTTATATCGAAATATCCGGAAAGTATATCAAGTGTTATGATCTTCCGGATGTAACAGATGATGATCTCGCTGATTCATTTTACAGGATAGACAAGGTCATATCTAGGGGAAGAAATCAGGACAAAGAACCATGGTCAAATATGACTGTTGTTATTGACAACAGTGGAAAAATACATGCTGATTTTGACTATACCGACTTGTTGAATGACTCATATAGGTATAGTAAAGAGTGGAAGAAAAAGTATTTGTCATAAAACGGAGTGTGATCGTTATATGATCAGGATCGATTCTTCTTTTGATGCTCTTGACTGCAAAACAAGCGAGAACAAGAGCTATCTGGACATACGCTCAAAGAGCGAGTTAAGTAATAAGGATATCAATGATTTTATAAAGACTGAATTTGAAAAAGCTCACCGTGAAGCGATGCTTGAGCCTTATGACAAGCTGTTGGAAGAGGTATATGATGTTTCTGAGGACGACATATCAATTGATTATGAGGTCAGTGATCAAGTAAAGGAAATACTTACTGATTTTAAGTTTGTTAACTGGATGAGTTTGAATGAAAATGACCGTCTCGATGTGATCAATAAGCTTGTTGATACTGTCAGTGATGAGCTTGAGATCAAAGACAAGTCGAAGATCGTTCTTGCCGATGAAAACGAGGATTTTTTCGGTGCTTATGATCCGCAGGAGAATACCATCATTCTTAATCGGAAGGGTTTTATTGACCCCAGGGAGCTTGTGGATACAATAACTCACGAACTGCGGCATGCTTACCAGCATATGCGTGCAGAAAAGCTGGAAACGCATGAAGATGCACTTTTCAGAGTAAATCTGGAGAATTATATCTCACCCGAACAAAACGAGGACGGAGAGTTTATCAATTTCTATGAATATCAGAATCAGTATGTAGAAGTCGATGCAATGGCTTTTGCAGATAAGTTTACGGAGGCGATGAAATGAGCAGTATAATTGAAAAGTATTATAATGACAACAACGTTGCTCCGGCGCTTGTTAAGCAGAAGATTGAAAGACTCGGGCAAAATCCTGATATCGAAAAAGAGTTTGAATACTGGATAGAGAACAAGCAGTATAAACCTGATTCTATGGAGATAGAGGGCTACACAGCACAAAAGCTGTCACAGCTGTCAAAGTACCTTATTGGTGAGGGCGCATTTATGCTTTTGATCGAGCTGCGTGAATCTCCCGACAAGGCACACAAGAAAATAGCGAGAGGGTTTAAGGTAAAATAGCTGTTTTGAGCTGGCTGTATCGGAGGTGATCCTATGGCTGAATTGTTTGAATATAAATGTCCAAGCTGTGGGGCTTTACTGAAGATCCGCCCCGAAGAATCCTTTGTCAAGTGTTCCTACTGCGGAACGATCGTGGAACGTGAGCTTGATGAGGACGAAAAGGCTAATGCTTCCGCTAAAAAACTTGCAGCAAAGCTTGAAAAATACAAAAATGATATGTACGAACTTGAAAGGCTCAAGGACAGATTCCTGTCAACGGGCGTGCGTGTAAAGGAGCTTGAAAAGGATTCGGTAAGACAGACCAAGTTTATGCACGAATGTCCGTTAGTTGTGCCAATAATCATTATGACTTTGGTCGTTATCGGATTGATCGGAACAAATGAAGATAAGGGTGCGACATTCCTCGGTGGACTTGTTCTTGCCGGAGGTGTTTACATATGGTCAATGGTCGGCAAGCATAAAGAAGATGTCAGAGTAAATGAAGCTTCTGAAAAATTATCCCTTGCAAGAAAAGAGCTTGAAGAAGTTCAGCCGCAGTATGAAAAACTGAAAGCAAGTTTTGACCCCGATGTTGTGCCGATTCAATATAGAAACGATAAGGCACTCGACTATGTAATTACGCTGTTCAGAACAGGACAGGCAAGTAATATTGGTGATGCGTTCAGGCGTTATGATGAGCATCTGCATTATGAGAAGATGGAGGCAATGCAGCAACAGCAGATAGACCTGCAAAAGCAGCAGCTGCGCAAGATGGATCAGATGTCAAGCAATGATCCCAATGATCTTGGGAGCGCAGCACTTAAAGCAGGCGCAGCAGTTGTAGGTGTTGTCGCTGCAACAAAGATAGGCAAGGAGATCCTAAAGAATCTAAAGGATCTGTAGCTTCATATATATACAATATGGAACTCCTACAAAACAAAGAAAAGAATGATTATAAATAATGCTCAACCTTACCAACTCCCGAACAACTCCCCCACCCATATGTCCCCGTCAAAATGACGAATACCTCAAAGAGCGCAGATGCGAGGAATTATTATGCCTTGTGCGAACATTTGTTCGCTAAAGCGGCTTTTTCATCGTCAAATCGCTGATTTTGATGACAGATGTCAAAACTCTATTGACATCAGCTGTCACACCTGCTATACTTGTACACAGATACAACTTGAATCTTTACAAAACGAGCAAGCGGAGCAGCAGGTAGGTATCGCCGGGCTGGCTACCAAGCGGGAGCGACATCGATGCGGTGTCGGATCACCAAGCAACGCATAGTGTTTTATCTGTCAAAGGGCGAGGTATGCCCCGACAAAGAACACAGCTGCAGCTTTTGTGACAAAGCAGCTTGCCGTCAAATCGAGTATACGGAGACCGGTCAATATGACTGAGTACTACTGTGACCGCAAAATGTTTTACTTCACCAATGGGCAAACTGTGTCCGGTCGAACCAAGGGGATGCTGTGTCCTGATGACAGTAAGACAACTTAACTCCGCTGCTTGAAAGAATTGAATAATGATCACAGATCCTTCTTCCGAAGTTTTCGGAGGAAGGATTTTTTGTTGTCCAAAATTAAAAGGAGTGAGTCCGATGTAAAATATGTTATTACAAAAAGGAAAAACTGAAACAAAGCAAGGAGGAATGTCTATTGGAAAACAAAGTTGAGATCGTAAGCTGTGAAACTCTGATGACGACCGAGTATCCGTCCACACAGTACTGTGTAGAAACGCTTATCGGAACAGGCTGCTACATCGTGGCAGGCGTGCCCAAGATAGGCAAGAGCAAGCTGGCACTTGACCTTTGTGTCAGCATTGCCAAAGGAGAAAAAGCCATTGGCTTGCCGACGAGCAAGGGCGCAGCCCTCTATCTTGCGCTCGAAGATCCGTACAAAAGATTGCAGAACAGGCTGTATGAACTGCTCGCCGACCCTGTCGAAAATCTTTTCTTCTGCATTAAAACAGGCGGTATCGGCGGAGGACTTGAAAAAGCTGTCGAGGATTTTTACGAGCAGCACAAGGACTTAAAGCTTGTCATCGTGGACACGTTCCAGAAGGTCAGACAGCTGCGTGAGTCCAGCTATGCCACCGACTATCAGGAAGTATCTGCGGTCAAAGAGCTTGCCGACAAACTGGGGATAACGATAATTCTTATCCACCATCTGCGCAAGCAGCACGACAAGGATCCGTTCAATATGATATCGGGAACGACAGGAATCCGAGGCTGTGTTGACGGTGCGATAGTACTGATAATGAAAGATGAGTACACCCACACGGTAACTCTTCACGCCGAGGGCAGGGATATTGCGAACAGGAAAATGGAGCTGCAGCTCGACAAGGACACGCAGCGCTGGAAGCTTATCGCCGACGATCTGACCGAGCCTGAACACTTTGATGACGAGGTCGTGACTGCGATAGCAGCTGTGATAAAACAGGAAAAATCCTTCCTTGACACCGCAACAGTGCTCACCGAAAAGGTGAACTCTCTGACTCAAAAGCAGTACGAGCCGAGGATGGTTTCAAGGATAATGACGCAGAACCAGACACGGCTCGAGGCACTCGGTATATTGTTTGAACGGCGGCACAGCAATGGAAAAAGAAAGCTGTCGATAGAATACATCGACAGCAGCGCAGACGGTGACGATAGTGACGATGAAACTGCCGTGGGTATCCAGACTGACAGCGACCCTTGCGCAAACCCTTTGCCTGCGTGATTTACACGGGTACGATAGAAATGACCGCAGGGGCTATGTGAAATCATCGTCCCTTTCGTCCCTGCGAAATGTACGCCGATTTTTGCCCGCCCTCTCCCTCGGTGGAGAGTTTACCCGAGCCGCAGGCACAGGAAGCGACACAGGGCAACGTGGCGCAAGTGTGAGCGAATGAGAGAGTAAAAAACGCTCGACGCAGTAGTTTACTATCTGTATAGTAACTAACAAATTGCAGAAAAAGAAAATCCCATGCCTGAAAGGTTTGCGGCTCACGGGTGCAGAACAAAACTGTTCCAAGTATCAGTTAGTGGTTCAACCCACACAGCATTTTTTCTCTTCTGCCAATGATAGCGGAAGAAGAAAAGGTCATTTTGAGGGGTGCAAACGGCAGTCCGAAAACCGCACAACTTTGCGACCAGCCAGCATCGCAGGCGGCAGTCCGCCACCCGCAAAATGCTGGCTCGGGGCGGACCCCGTGGACCCCCTTGCATCATTGGCAGAAGAAGATGATAACATAATGTGTCTGCCTGCGAAACGGCAGCCGATATCAGCCATCGGAATTGGCACCGGAAATGCTCCATTTAGTACTTTGCAGGAAAAAGCACGGCGTCATTTGCCGCCGCACGCCTCACTTCGACGAGCAAAGCTCGGCGTGTTTGCGAGAGAATCTGCGAAAGGAGAATTGGAAGGCGTCAAAAATTGAAAAACGAGCCTCTTTCGGCGCTGGTGCGAGGTAATTCGATGGCGTCACGAGCCGTCTTCGGCTGAACAAAAAAGTTGTGTTGTAATTCTTAACGGCGAAATCAGAGCAACGAAATAGTGTCGGCAGAAGATAAACTTTTAGGTAACGAACCGTGACTCGATACCAAAACGGTACCGAGTTCCCGAAACGGGCTTTCGGTATCAGTGGAGCCCCAAAACAGGACTACATCTCTCACCGTGACGTGACAGAACATCCCGTCATCATGGGGCGGCAAACCACCACCTCGTCCAAGGGAGTGGACAAAACGGACACACCTTGAAACAGGGTATCACGAAAAATGATACCCTGCAGAAAGGAGGCGCTAAACCACCGCCCCCTTAAAAACCGAACAACAATGAATTATGAAAGGACAATGCAAATGAAAAACACTGTAATGACAAACACAGACAGACCTGTGATGCTGACAATAAAAGAGGCATCGGAATACGTCATCGGGCTGTCGGAATATCAGATAAGAAAGCTGTGCAAGTCGGGCAAGCTGCCCTGCATAACTGCCGGCAAGCGCTATCTCATCAACAGAGATGTGCTGCTCAGATTCCTTGGGATAGAGCTTGACTACGAATGATAACTTTCTGTGTTGTGAACGCAAAAGTTTTCACAACCGCTGGATATTCAAAAGCAGTTGTGGTATGTTTGGTTGATAAGAAAAGCAAAGGAGGAATGCTGATGGCAAGTATTCGCAAACGGGGAAACTCATATCTGATAACCGTGTCCTGCGGTTATGATGCGCTCGGAAAACAGGTGCGCCAGCAGATGACCTGGACTCCGCCCGAGGAACTCAACAGCCGTGAAATAAAAAGAGAGCTGGACAAGCAGGCTGTGCTGTTTGAGCAGGAGGTCAGGTGCGGCAGAGTGTCAACGGCGATCAAGTTCAGGGACTTTGCCGAGCAATGGTTTGAGGAGTACGCTGTGGTAAGGCTCAAGCGGCGGACATACGAAAGGTACAAGGGAATGATCGGCAGGGTGTATGATGCGATAGGACATCTCAAGGTTTCGCAGATGACCACACGGCACATTCAGCAGTTCATATCCTCGCTGTCAAAAGAGGGTGCGAACAAGACAACAGGCGGTGCACTTTCACCCAAGACGGTCAAGAACTATCTGTCGATGATCTCAACGATAATGACATACGCCCAGCGCAATCAGATAATCATGATGAACCCATGCAAAAACGTTGTGATACCAAGGCTGGAACGCAAGGAGATCGAGTGCTACACTCTCGAACAGGCGCAGAAGATGCTGGAGCTGTTCGAGCAGGAGCCGCAGGAAGATCTGAAATTCACTGTGTTCTTCACACTTGCGATGTACAGCGGAATGCGCCGAGGTGAGCTGCTCGGGCTTGAATGGCAGGACTTTGACTTTGACACAGGGCGTGTTGAGATCGTCCGCACTTCCCTGTTCAGCAAGGAGATCGGCAACTACACGGGAACGCCCAAGACCGAGTCCAGCCGCCGTGTTCTTATTCTGCCGATGGAGGTGATAAAGTCGGTGAAAAAGCTGATGCAGTATCAGCAAAACGAGGCACAGCGCATCGGCTCAAAGTGGGAGGAACACAACCGCCTGTTCACACAATGGAACGGCAAACCGATGGACGGCACGGCACCGTACAAGTATCTGAAAAGGTTCTGCACAAAGTACGGATTCCCTTTTCACAACATACACTCATTCAGACATCTGAACGCAACGCTGCTGATTGCGAGCGGTGTCGATCCGAGAACGGTCTCCGCCTGCCTTGGTCACTCACAGACAAGCACCACGCTGAACATCTACACCCATGTTTTTCAGGAACAGCGCATGAAAGCAATGGGTGCAGTTGCGGAAATGATAGGTTTCAAACGAAAGGCAGTATAGGCTTAAAACAAAACCGCTCCCTGCTACTTAATCAGCAGGAAGCGGTGATTTATTGTAATTATAAATTATATAGTTTTTATATAATGACTGAAATCCTTCACATTGTTCATTAGTTGATTTAGCTCATTCTTCAATTGCTTTAGATCAAGTGTTAATTCATTCCCTTTTCTAGTGATATATAGTTTCATACCAGAAAGATCGACGGTATATATGTGGTTCTGTCTTTTCATGAGTAGTTTGTTGGCTAACTCCTGGGGTGTACTCTCATCAATGTAGTTAAAACCACCCACAGCCTTACAATTGTTGATTACATCTATATTATGTTCATCAATGTGCTCCACTGTGTTCCTGAAATTCTTATTGATTAGTAATGGAAAGTTTTTTTCATCAAACTGGTAATTCAAACGATTTGTCTTCCGTCTTTCATAGTATTCCTTTTCGTTATCTGGTACATTAGACGCTATTCTAAAGCGTTCTGAAATTTGTCCTAATGAAAAAAGCAAATGATCTGTGTAATAATGATAATACTGTGCTATTGTCCCAAAACTACTGTCATCTATGGTCTTATGATCTTCTAACTTATGTAAAGAAAACAGTGCACTCTTTATTTGGAAATCTAAATAGTAGGTAGTTTCTGCTTCATATGCTTGGTCTCCACAATCGTAGTAAGCAACACCTGGTATAATCATTGGCATATTTATCCCTCCCTACTGAAATAATAGTATCATAATAATATTAAGCTTCAAAACACAACAACTCGGCAAGCGGGATCATTATGCACCTCGCAAACAGCGCAGGGATAGGCTTTGCGGAGCCGTAAGCGTCAATAAGCGTCAAAATAAGCGACAAACCCGATTTTTGGGCAAAAAAAGAACTCGCAAACGGCGTGTTTGCGAGCTTTTCATTTATGCGGCAAACGGGACTTGAAGGCTGCCAGAGTCCTATGCTGAATGCTTGCAGTTTCAGCTGATCTGTGCTGTTGCGGCGAATTCCCGCAGTGAACCTCACGCAGATTCAGGTGATCTCAGGCGGTCTTTGACAGAAATAAGGTCCATTTAAAGTCAGGTCTATTCCCGTTTGCTATTCCATTTTCATATCATAACTCTCTGCTTCGTCTTCATCAGGCTCATCATCAGTCAAACTTATCTGCTCGGCAGCAGTGTGTTTCAGAACGATATCCGAAAGCCTGTCTATCCGATTTCTCAGCTCATCAGAAATAGCTTCTAAACGCTCTGCAGAGACATACTTCAATATCCTGTCGTCTGACAAAAACGAATTGATAGCATCTTCTATCCCATCAAGCTTCGAAAGATCAAGCCAGTCAAATGAAGATACAAGTTTGAGCTGTTCACCGTGAGTTTTCTTGAACGGCTTGCATATTATCTCGTCAGTACGCAGCTGAGATGTCTGCTTGTCATACCACAGAGATGTTCCGTTGTCATACAAAGGCGCAGGACCTATCCATTCAAGTGTATCAGGATCACGAAGCAAACCAAAATTGCCGAAATGCCTGTCCTCATTGGCTATGATATAGTCAAAAGCTATCATTCTGTCAAGCGTTGGAACTATGTCAATACCGATCTCTTTGCAGATGTTCACAAAGTGAAGATAGGAATTCTCGTTGTTCTCTTTCGGTCTTATCTGCATAAGCCTCGACGCACTGACAAGCTCACTGCTGCGTGTAACGAAGTTGTCGCAAACACTGTATGGCTTATCCTCTATCCACATCAGTCTATACGGTATATGGTCTATACCGAGCCTGTCAAGAATGACCGATGCTATGACCTCGTTGAACGGCTGCTGTCTGTACGGTTTAGATCCCGACTTTATAAGGCAGCGTTTTGTATCGAGTATCTTCCACCTTTTCTGCAGATTACCGTCGGAAGTGTTATCGGGAGATGCATAGTCAAAGTTCAGACTTTTGACAGTTGTTCCGAAAAGCACATCACCGATGTCATCTGAGAAATCATTGTCAAAGAAGTTCACGCTCTCCCAGGACATATCACTGCCCGCAGGTCTGACCCAGTAATGATCTGAAAGGCTCAGACCGAGACACTTTGTCAGCAGCATCTGCGAACTGTGTATGCCGAGTGTTTCAAGAGCATCACCTATTCCCATTCTGCTTGCAGGTATGCAGCGTCCTGTCCACCATTTGTTCAGAGCTGCTTTATCCACAGTCTCCTGGTGACGCAGAGGATGAACTACGCCCAAAGGAAGATGCTCCTTAGCCATAATGTTATCAACAGACAGTATCACTGCGGTATCCTCATCTATATCAATATCAGCAACGCAGATATTCTTGTGCATAAGGGTATATTTCAATGCTCTCACCTCGATTAGTTCAGGTTCAGTTTCGTGTTTCCTTGATTATACCATAGCTCCACCCTAAAATCAAGTCATTTGCACAAGTTCTTCTGTCGCTCGTCACCTTGCACAAAAACGCACCTTTTGAAATGCTTGTCGTAACTTCTGCTATCCTCAAGCAGCTTTTAGCAGCTTTCAGTATCTTTTGAAAACGCAGAACAATCAAAGAGGCAACAAATCCTTTATCTGCGCTGTTTGAACGATGTTCAGCCTTGTCGGTAAATGCTTTGAACTTGACGATTGTGCAGCTATACAAACTTGCATTTGCAGAGTACCCAAATCCTTGACATTTAAAACGGAAAGACATATAATTGGCGTTAGAAAGAGGTGATAGATATAAAACTCCAAAAGCGAAAACGAAAAAAACGAACCGAATATTTCAAAGTCAAAAGGCTCTTTGCTTACCGCAAAACATGATGCGAGTAAGTAAGGAGCCTTTAGTGTTTTCCACCGTAAATCAGCAGAGGTCAGCAAAAGACAGCAGAAGAAAGAGGTGATTCAAATGGATAATTTCATTTAAGCGCCGCACAAGGTCCTCGTGATCGACGCGCAGATAGATTAGAATAAAAGTGTTGTGTTTTTCTACAACTCAAAGTTCGGATTATTGTGCAAGGCTACAAAAAATATTACAGATTTCAATAACAAGGTTTGCAAAACCCCAATATCTCTCCCTTTACATATAGGAAGAGATTTTCACAGCATCTTGAAAACTGAATCCGCACACACGAAAGATACCCCACGGGGAAGTACAGCCAGGATGAGCTTGGAGGACTCGGAGCGTGCCAAGTTGGGAAAATACATCAGAGCTTTGGAAGAGTTCTGACAGGAACGATAGTGGAGTGCGGGAAAAGGATACCCTCTACCCTCATTTTCGTCTTACACGCCTTACAGCTCTCTCAAACTGCGTAGGTGCGGGCTGAAAGGCGTAAGACGAGTGTAAGGTGTGTAATGCGAATGTATGCTGATGTAATGCGAATGTAATGCGAAGAAAAAGTCCGCAGAGCCTTTAGCTGCTTGCTTTGCGGCAGATGTAATGCGTGTAATACGAAAAAAAGACAGGAGGATGATAGAATGAATGAAAACCAGATCACACAAGAACCAATCGAAGTCGACATAGACCGAAGTGTCTACGAAGAACCCTATGTTGTAAAGGACGGTTGTCTTTACGAGGAGGTGACCACCAAAAACAAAACAGAGTATGTCAAGCTGGCAGACTTTGTTCCTACTCTCAAGGCAGAGATAACCTACGATGACGGAACGGAAGAAAAGAAGAAGTTCCTCATATCCGCTGTTCACAAAAGCGGTGATGTTCTCTCTGAACAGCTGGTGACCGCAGACGATATGCAGACGATGAAATGGCTGCTGCAAAGGTGGGGACAGCAGGGTGCTGCACCGCCCAAACAGAACACACTGGCTCGGATAAGCTACGCTATCATGCAGACCAAGGCTGAGTACAGAAAGGAAACTGTGTACGCACAGACGGGCTGGAAAAAGATCGGAGGTGAGTATGTGTTCCTGATGCCCAATGAGAACAGTCCGTACACAGTGGAACTGCAGGGCAAGCTGAACAGGTACAGCTTCAGTAAAAAGTGTTCACCCGATGAGCCTGTTCTTGTTTCTGCTATGCTTGAAAAGAGCATGGCTCCCGACAGAGTTATGCTGCCGCTGCTTGCGGTGACATTCCTCTCACCGCTTGATCACTTTCTCAAAATGGGAGGCTGCGAACCGAAGTTCGTTACTGCACTCATAGGTAAGACAGGCAGCCGTAAGTCTACACTTGCTGCTCTGTTCCTTTCCTTCTTCGGAAGGTTCACTGCCAGCGATCTGCCGATGAGTTTCCACGACACAGCCAACAGCATACTCTCAAACATCTACTACCTTAAAGATGTACTGACCTGCATAGATGACTTTCACCCGTCAGGTCACTTTCAGGAGAAAGAGATGAAAGATATAGCACAGAACATCTCAAGGTACTACGGTGACCGCATAGGGCGTGCCCGTCTCAACTCCAAAGCTGAGCTGCAGGCATCAAAGCCGCCGACAGGCAACGCTATCATCACAGCGGAGTTCTCTCCCGAAATATCCGAGTCAGGCTGTGCAAGATACTTTACCATTGAGCTTGACGATGACGATGTGGCTCTGGACGAGCTGAGCAGGTATCAGAGGTATGCAGAGCAGGATCTTCTGTCGGGAGTAATGATGACTTACATCGAGTGGATAAAGGATACTTACCTTGGTGACACTGACAGCTTTGTGAAAAAGCTCTCGGAGATGTTTCTGAACTTCCGTACTGACTTCATAACAAAGCTGACCGAGCGAAAGATAAAGTTCCACAGCAGAGTTCCCGATATGCTTTCTCACCTGAAGATAGGACTCACGCTTCTGCTTGAGTTTCTGCTTGCGACTGAGTTCATCGGACAGGATGACAGGAAACGTTACGAGCACAACCTTGATGAGATACTTTTGCAGACCACATCGGTGAGTGCAGAACAGATAATCGAGGAACAGCCGGTGACCAAGTTCTGTGAGAAGCTCACCAGTCTTCTTGACAGCGGCAGGTGCTATGTTGAGAACAGAGGCTCTGACTGTTCACCTCGGCAGAAAAACTGCATCGGTCTTGTGGATGACAAGTACTACTATCTGTTCATGGACAGTGCACACTCTGAGGTCAGACAGCTGTGCAGCAGTCAGGGAGAACACTTCTCCATCAGCAAGAAAGAGCTGCTCAAGCAGATGAGAAAGGACGGTATCCTTGTATCAAAGTCAAACCGCAACACGATCTCTATCCGTGACAGCAGCGGAGTGATCAATGTGACTATGCTTGACAAAGCTAAAGTTGCCCAGCGACTGTCGCGCGATTTGTGCCCACCATCTACCTCGGCAGACAAACTATCCGACCCGCAGGCAGTTGAAGGCACACAGGGCATTGTGGCGCAAGTGTGAGCGTCCGTCAGGACTTTTTTCCTTTGAAAATGATATTGGTGAAAGAGGAAAACTGACAGGTCATATGGCAGTCCGAAAACTGCACAACTTTGTGACCAGCCAGCATCGCAGGCGGCAATCCGCCACCCGCATATTGCTGGCTCGGGGCGAACCCCGTGAACCCCTTATCATTGGCAGAAAAAGAATATGTCTGAACTGATAACACGACAGTTTTGAGACAAGCCAACCTTTGCTCCGTTTCAAAGCTTTCATTGGTTTGCGAGTTAAAGCTTCGGGGTCGCTGCCCCGAAAGCAGTCACAGCGAACGGCAAAGCCGACCGCAATCTACGCACTTTCAGCGGTTCTCAAAAAAGGTGTCGTAAAACCAAGACTTTTGAAAATCAGGGGTCGTAAATTGAGAATACAGCCTGTTTGGGCGTTGATGCGAGGCGTTCCGCTGGTGTCACAAGATGTTTCAGAGCAACCAAAAGAGTTGTGCTCTAACTCTTAACAACAAAAAAATCTAACTACGAAAGGACAGATAAAAATTGAACAATGCGATCAACAATCGAAACAACAAACCAACAAGAAGGAGAGTGATAATTCAATGGCTGAAAACAAAACAGAAACGAAAATACAGATGCTTACGATCAAGGAAGCTGCTGCACTGGTCAGCGGTCTTACCGAATACAAAGTCAGAGAGCTGTGCAAGTCAGGTCAGCTGCCCTGCTTTATGGCGGGCAAGAAGTACCTGATAAACAAAGAGGTTTTGTACAAATTCTTCGGCAGCGATATGTCGGTTAAGTAGAAAACTGTGTTGTAGAAATTAAAATCGAGCCTGCCCGATAGCTATGCCCGTTAGTCTGTGGTATGGTGATGTTGTCGGGTAGGCAAATCTTAAAAAGGAAAGGATGAAATGTATGGCGTATATTGAAAAAAGGAAAAATGCAAAAGGCGAAGTGACCGGCTATCGCATCAGATCGTACTGTGGATATGATGTTAACGGAAAACAGATGGTGCAGTACAAAAGCTGGACGCCGCCGAAAGAAATGAGCAGAACACAAGCAGAGAAAGAGGTGAACAGGCTTGCTGTGCTGTTCGATGAAGAGTGTGCTCACGGACAGGTAACTGCGGCTATCAAGCTGCAGAAGCTATGCGAGCAGTGGTTCAGTGAGTACGCTGAACTCAACCACCGAAGCACTACCTTACAGCGTGAACACCTCATAGCATCAAGGGTCTACCCTGCTCTCGGTCACTACCGCATCGACAAGATATCGGCTCGTGACATTCAGAAATTTATCAACTCACTTGCCAGACCGGGAGCTAACAAGAGAAACGGCAACCCTCTGTCACAAAAGACGATGAGGCATCATCTCTCGTTCATATCCTCTATCTTTGAGTATGCGATAAGGCTTGACATGATAAGCTCAAACCCCTGCACAAAGGTCACGATACCCAAGATAGATGCAACGGGCAAGGCATACAGAAAGCCTGAGAAACACATATACACCAAGGAACAGGCAAGGGAGTTCATGAAGATACTTGCCGAGGCTCCAATGAAGCACAAGCTGTTTTTCACGCTGGCTATCTACACAGGCTGCCGCCGAGGTGAACTGCTCGGTCTGGAGTGGAAGAACATAGACTTTGAAAACGCAACAATGATGATAGACCACACCTCAAACTACACATCAGAAAAGGGCATCTACAGTGATGCTACCAAGACAGAGAAAAGCACAAGGCTTGTAGATTTACCGCCAACGGTATTAGAGCTGCTCAGAGCCTACAAGAAAGACCAGGACAGCTACAAGGCAAACCTTGGCGACAAGTGGCAAGAGCACGACAGGCTGTTCACCAAGTGGGACGGAACTCCGATGCATCCTGCGACACCTTACTCATGGCTCAAGCGTGAGTGTGAACGCAGAGGGTTTCCGTTCTATGGCGTTCACACTTTCAGACACCTGTTCGTATCGCTTGAGATAGAGGCAGGCATTGACCCGACTACCATTGCGGCTATGGTCGGACACTCGACTCCGCAGACTACCCTGACGACTTACAGTCACTTCTTCGCTGACAGCAAACGCAGGGCAAGCAACATAATTGCGGACATAATTGAGGGTAAAACCGCAAGCTGACTAACAAAGAGAGGCTCTCACAGTGCTGCTTTATGCAGCGGCTGTGGTGAGCCTCTTTTTTTAATGTATCAGTCTATGAGAAAGCTGATGGTCAATTTTTTGAAGTCACTTGCACGCAACAGCTTTTCAGGATTGATACTTATGGAGTAATCGCGGAGGAATTAAATAGGATTATTGATGTGTTGGCAAAATATGATTGCCCCGTGTATGACGCATCTATTCTTCTCATGCGTTGCTATGGGGTTGGTACAGATGATGGCGCTGACGCCGTCAATCGCAGAGCAGGCCAAGAAGGCTCGTTATTTGAGAACCCAGACCCCGGGGAAAGTGTCCGAGGCCACCATCCTGTCCTATCTCGCCAAAAACTTTTATCGACTTTTGCTGTTTCGGCCTGATTCCGGGCTAAGTGGAATAATTCGACAGGCGCAGCGGGAAGGCGATGGCGATGAAGCGGGCAATGAAGTGGCTTAACGAAATCTGCTGTACTCTTTTTCCTGGCTCACAAACCATATTGGTGACCATTTGCCTCTGTGGAGTTCCACAGAGGGTGAGCTTGTGCGCTCATGACACGGGGGTAGAACTTTTCATTGTACAGTACCTATTTTCTCCACATTTCCTATTGACTTTTAAGTCAATACATGTTATACTTTTATTGACTTAAAAGTCAATGGGATAGAAATGGAGGTGAGTAATAATGGCTCGTAAGAGTAATAATACTGAATTTATCGACGAATATGAAATTGCAGATCATAAAATTATGACGATGGAGGAAGAAAAGCGTGAACGCCTTATCATGGAAGCCCTGAAAGAGTTTTCCAAAGGCTATGCGTATGCCAATATGGACGAGATCGTCAAGCGTGCCGGAATATCAAAAGGATTGCTGTTTCACTATTTCGGTACTAAAAAGGGGGTGTTCCTGTTTCTTCTGAAATATACCTTAAACATTGTCAACACAAAGTTTGAAGAGATTGTTTTGGAAAAAAACGACTTCCTTCAAAACATCTGGCAAGCGTCAAAAATGGAACTAGATTTAAGCTTTGAACAGCCGTATGTCATGGACTTTTTGGTTAAAGCGGCTTTTTCATTAAAAGAGGTTTTTCCGGAGGGGTTGCCCAAAGATGTACCTGATTTGACCGCCGGCATATTGTTGGATCGGATTGTGAAAAACTCTGACTGGTCATTGCTTAGGTCGGACATCGATGCTGAAAAGGCACAAAAAATTATCTTATGGACGATGGACGGTTTTATGAATAGCTTGCTGGCCTGCGGAGGTGATATTGAGAATTACAAGTCTCATTATGACCAGTGCATGAAAGAATTTGAGGGATATCTCCAATTGCTTCGTAAGCTGTTGTATCAATAATTTAAAGAAAGGTAGGTTTGATTATGAGTAAAAATATAATTGAGATTGATAATCTCTCAAAGTTCTACGGCAAGCAAAGAGGCATCGAGGATGTAACATTCTCGGTTCGGGAAGGCGAAATTTTGGGGTTCCTTGGATCGAACGGTGCCGGAAAATCAACGACTATTCGGTCAATGCTTGGATTGATAAAGTATGATCAGGGCGAAATAAGAATCAATGGTCTTGACAGCGTAAAGGACAGAGAAAAAATCCTTGCAGACATTGGCTATATGCCAAGTGAAGCATGGTTTTATCCGGGCATGACAATCAGGGAAATGCTGAAGCATTCGGCAGATGTCAGAAAGGTTGATTGCACCGATGAAGTAGAAAAACTTTGCGACAGACTTCAGGTGGACGTAAAAAGAAAAATCAATGAGCTCTCACTTGGGAACAGGAAAAAGGTCAGCATCATCTGTGCAATGCAGCACAGACCAAAGCTTTTTGTTTTTGATGAACCGACCAGCGGACTTGATCCTCTGATGCAAAATGTTTTCTTTGAGTTGATTCAGGAGTATGTGAATGAGGGTGCGACCTGTATGCTTTCCACTCACGTTTTATCGGAAGTAAGAAATCACTGTACTCATGTGGCAATTATGAAGGAAGGCAGGCTGGTTGTCACAGATACCGTCGATAATCTTCTGAGCAGTCGATCAAAGAGAATCAAAATGATACGGGATGGCGAAAAGCTTGATTATATCTACAAGGATAACCTGGACAATTTATATAAGGAACTGGAAGGACATCATATCGAGGATATTATCATCGAGGAACCGTCCATAGAAGAAGTATTTATGCACTATTACTTGAAGGAGGAAAAATAAATGCCGGTAATATTAAAAAACGAATGGAAATCAGGTCGGAAAAGTCTTTTGATATGGGCGCTTTCTGTGGGTGGAATGGGGCTCATCTTCATCATTTTATATAAGGGTATGGAAGATAGCATGGCAGGTATAGCAGAGAATTATGCAAAAATGGGCGCGTTTTCGGATGCTTTTGGAATGAGTAAACTCAGTATAGCAACATTAAAAGGATTTTTTGCCATAGAAGTCGGACAGATTCATGCACTTGGAAGCAGTATGTTTGCGGCTTCCATTGCCACAGTAATTCTTTCAAAGGAAGAGGATGGGCATACTGCAGAATATACGTTTACACTTCCGGTTTCAAGGGGCAAGGTCATAGCAATGAAGTTTTTGGCAGTGCTGATAAAACTTATTTGTTTTACATTTATTTGTGGCATGCTTTATGAAGTCGGGTTTGTTTTTCTTGGAGAAACGGATTTTGGAAGCATATTCACAGAGTATATGCTTTTTCAGTTAATGATGAATATCGAAATTGCGGCTATTTGCTTTGTGATCTCTGCGGTAAGCAAAAAGAACAGGTTAGGAATTGGAATTGCAGTTGCCATGCTGCTGTATGCGTATGATTTGATGGCAAGAGTTGTTCCTGATTTAAAGGACGCTATCTTTATTTCTCCGTTTTCCTATTCAAATGCGACATCAATTTTTGCTGGAGAATCAAGGGATTGTGTTGCTTTGATTTTAGGGACGATAATGATTGTGATTATGACTGTGGGAGCTGGTATGATTTACGCAAAAAGGGATCTCGCTTCATAATGATTAGATTTTAGTTGCTTGTTTTCTGATTTTAAATAAGAAAAAATTGAGTTGTTTCTCTACTTTGCATAAGTAAGCTTATTGTTCTTGTATTTATAGTAATGACGTTCAAGATATCCAGAACAGATTTTTTCTAACTCGGATGAATCAATAATCAATGATTGATCCTCTCCTACCTCAGACTGCGTCTCCAATAGGGGGCGCAGTTGTTTTTTTGTATCTATGACCTTATTGTGCAGTTGACTAATGACACACCCATTGATAATCCACAGCCATACACAGATTTGTTTAAATCCTCCGTAAAATTGTTAAGCCGACATAGGATAAACAGCAAAAAACAAAGAGCAAACACAGAAAAAAGAAAAGCGGAAGCCGCATTCACACACAAACTCCCACAGTTGACTTTTATCAATAAGGTCCATAGTAAAGTCCATATAGCCATTTTTGACAAAAAAAGAACTCGCAAACGCCATGTTTGCGAGCTTTTCTTTTATGCGGCAAACGGGACTTGAAGCACCGCCGCTTGCTGAAACGTGCGCATCTACGGGCTTTTTATGCCCGCTGATGCGCCGATTCTGTCATAAGGGTATATACCGTAACCCATCGGAATGTGCAGTAGTTTTGTGCCGAAATAAAGACCAAACAAAGACCAGAGTTGCATGATGATGAATTATGTTTAACATCATTAAGCATTTTTAACTAACGAAATAATGATACAAATTGAAGTTTGTACAATTAAAACGCTCATATTGTTTTAGTGGGTCTCACGATTCTTTTGCCATCTTCAGATAATAGTTTACCCTCTAAGTATTTATCAAAAACACTAACACATGGGAATGACACAATACCGTCCTTATCTGTAAAATCAATTTGAAGAGGTTTGGAGGAAACAAACAAGAAATGAACCTTAATTTCCCCTTCAACTCCTATGAATTCTTTTATTTTTTGGGGATGCTTCAAAACTAAATCACATCGTTTTCTGCAATGATCATAATATCCATTTTTCTCAAAACACTTTTCATAATCCGAAATATAGCTACTAACATGTAAGGAATCTGAAAAGAACTTTGATTCAATTATAAATAGTTCATTTATTCTCTCTGCATAATAAATAATGTCATAATCCCCATAATTGGTTTCTTGTTTTCCAAATATTCTTTCATAATCAACTTCGATTTCAAGGAATCCTTTACCATAGTGTTTCTCAAGCATTGATATTATTATTCTTACTAACTTATTGGATAACTCATTGTTCCTTTTTTCCATACCCTTCGTTAGTTTGTCTTCATCGTTGGTATAGATCATCCCACCATTAGTAAAGAACGATAACCATAATTGCGTAGCCTGATCTAATGCACAAAACGAAGTATAAACAGTATTATCTTTTAAGCATATAAAAGGACGTATTTCATGCCTAAATTTATTAACTCCCATCTTCCATATGCAAACATCTGAATCGTTTAGGTTTTTCTCCATCTTTTCATAGTCCAAAACAAATGCATTATAAAAAGCCTCTCCATCCATTTTACCTTTTGAATAATTATTAATCCTTTGAATAAAACGAGCTTTATCAATTGCAATTACACTTACTTTTCCGTTTTTCAACCCATATTTCATTATGGTTTTAAATAATCTGAGAGATAATAAAAAATCTATACCATATGCTTTTTTGAAGCCAGTACCGAAATCACTCTTGTCCGCATTTTTATATTCACTTTTTGTGACTTCAAAAACACTTTGATTCCCAAGTATTTGTGCACTAAAAAAAGTTTCAGGTACATATTTTAGCAACTCAACTGGTTCAGCATTATACTCATTAATGTTTATCTTTATGCCACGGAACAACAGCATCGTCTTTTTATTCCTATTTAAGCTTAACAATGATAAACATCTAGACACCAAACCATAAATATACAAATCAACAAACAATTTGTCATTAACATCTGGCGAATCAGCAATTGGTGTGGATTCCAAACCAACATTTTGAAAAATAAGAGTATTATCTAACCACATATTTATAGATGTTATGACATTTAGCGCCATATTTCGATTAATCTCATAAATCTTATCATGATTAACATTGTATTTTGCTAGCTTAGTTCTTTCTTTTTTTTCTTTAATATAAAACCTAAAGCATTTATCTAAAATAGTATACAAATCTATAATCACATTTCTTGCATTTCTATTTTTCTCCCAACCAATCAAATCATTTTGTATTTTTTCAATAACACATCTTAAGTATTCGATTGCATCATCCGTATTATATGAAGATTCATTTTCATCTGAAAGGTATTTCAAGTATTCTTGCTTTACTAAGTCTAATGGAATTTCCATCTCAGCCCAAAATGGTCTTACAAAAGAAATCATCAATATATCTTTACCGAAACACATTTTTTCTATACTCCTTAACAATAAACACTTTTACCATCAGCATCTCAACTTGCTTGAACACATGTACCTACCGAACTCTTCTTCCTACCGTTGCTCCTGACCTATCACATGAGGCTATTCATTATCCTATCGGAATATGTGTTAGTCTAGTGTCAAAACAAAGATTAGTTTTGCAAAACGAGTTGAAATAAACAATGGTTTCGTATGAATCACAACACCCACCAATAACTTACGTATTGCTTAATTGTTCATCAATTTGAACTTATCTTCGTTTGATATTGAGCATCCTTCAATGCATTTTCAACAAGGCTCTTGTCATCAATAGAATCATAGTGTTCTTGTAGCTTCTCTCGTAATCTAAATAGTTTTCCATGTGCTGTATCAACCAACTGTGAGTATGTAATAACATCAAGTATTCCGCTATCTACTGTTTGATGTGGATCTATATCCCCAATACTTGCTCCAACAACAAAAGCGTGTATATTTGAATCTTTATGCAGTTGTCCAGATTTTTTTATTTGTCTCATATAATTCAAGGCTTGGCTGGTTTCATTGTACCCAATTTCATATCCGCCTCGCTTTAATTCTACAATCAATATTTGATCAGGTTTCATAATCGTTCCCATCTCATTATCAATTCTCTCTGTACATACAGCACTAAATGTACCATTATCCAACAAAACAATGTCGGGTCTTTTGTAAGGATTTGAAATACAAGATATATCATATTTAGATTCTTGGAATAGGTTTTTAATCACCGAATTCAAGGTTTTGTTAGAGGTAAACATTGGCGAATCAAACTCTGAACCAAAAAGCCATCTCGATGAAACTATCAATGGATGCAGTGTATGTAATTCATCAGTTTCCTTTCTGTCGCAGTATCTTGATATTGCTTCAATAATTCTTATTCGTCTATCAATTTCATCCATTACCGTAAGCACATCGTTTATATCCCAATTATCTAATAATTCTGCTAGTTTATCAATTTCCTCTGACGACAACAAACTGATTTGAGACAGAAGTTTTTGCCCGTTTCTGGATTGTTCCATTGCTATAACAGCCTCAACAGCGGTTTTTAAGTAATCAGGATTCACCATTGGACTGTTTTCTGTTACAGTTTCTATAAATGTAGATAATTCTCTCTGTTCTAAGGTAGTAAGCCCGTCTAATTTGTCAATGGTCTCGCTAATAACACTTTGTCTGATATCATTAATCTGCCCTTTCATCAATTCATTAACAATTCGTCTGATATGTGGCACGAAATCAACAAAGAACTGCTTAATACTACTTGTTTCAGTAAAACCAGTCCAATCAGGTAATACATCATCTATTAAATCGTCAGTCTGTACTATAATCGTGTATCTTTTCGCCGCTTTTGTTCTTCCATCTAAAATTTGATTTCCATTTATAATCCACGATGGTTGTCCCACCAATCTTCCACAAATCCAAAATGCTATTCCATGTTGTTGCATTTTGGTTGAGGTTTTGGTTGTATCAATAACCGTAATATGCAGATTTACAGAATTCACCTTTAAATCGGTCACGCTCAATACATTTGTATAGTCTTCTAAGCTAATAACCATTCCGTTAATTCTGACAGTAAAATTAGGATCGTATAAATACCTAGCAGAGATAATATCTCTCATTTTAATAATATCAGGATAGTTTTTCTCTATACTTGTACTTATTATCGTCCCATGACCTATTTTATCAAATGAGTGGTCTTTACTAACTGTAAAAGGCTGACTTCCTGTGGATTTTGAAACCGTAAAGACATTGCATTTTCCATCCTTCCATGTTTCAACTTTGTAAGATTGATTATTGAAGCAAAACATACCATGTCGCCCCACGCCGTTATGACCAAACGCAATACGACTAATATTATGTATTTCTTTTGGGAATTCTACGGTTCTTCCTTGATTCTTCTGCCTATCATAGTTTAATGTCATCCACCTGTTAGAAAACTCTTCCTCCGTCATACCTGTGCCATCATCTTCAATAGATATACATTTGTCTTTATCTTCTTCACCGGAAATACTAATTGTAACATTAAAGGCACCGGCATCCCATGCGTTAGCTACAAATTCAGTTAATGCGATGTCAGGTATACTGGTAATTGAGCGGTTATTTCTTAAAATATAATCACTTTCAAATTTTATATTTAAATCTGTATTATTTTTCATATAATCCACTCCCATCTATTTTACTCTATGTCAATAGAATCATTTGAAATTACAAAATGAGAACTCCATTAAATACACTATTTCATGTATAAATATATAATATTTCCGCCTTTATTGTAACACAATAGCTATAGGATGTCAACGAAAAAAGCATCTGCAATTACCGTTGACAGTTATTCCCGCCCAATCCATTGTACAGTTAAGTATTGACACTTCATTTCGAACTGCTAAAATTAAGCACAACTTAAGACGCTCATTCTACATACCTTTGACAACAACCAAAGATTGATTGATACAAAAAGAGTAAGAATGACTGTACAGCAATTCCATAAGAAAGGCAATCAGAGTGTTCTTGAGTTACCTACGCAGCATGAATCGCTCAGACAAAACAATAAAAAGGAGTACGAACAGCTAATGTCATTCTATAAATCAGAAGAATGCAGAAGGTTGAAAAGGCTCATCTCAATTCAGACCGAAGATAATACGAGGACAGAAAGCAAATGTCCCTGTCCGAACATAGCAAAGCGGTATCTTCAAAAAAGAAATGCTATGGCGTGCATCCTTTTCAGAAGCGAGTCGAGAACAAACTCATTAAACGCATTGAAGACAGGTTCGAGGACAAGCTGCTCTGCGAAAGTATGAAAACACTCACACCAAAGCAGTATCAGGTCATAATACTATTTCTGAAAGACAAAAATACAGATGAGATCGCCAAAGAAGTCGGAACGACTCCAGGCAATGTGAACCGCCGCCGCTTGCTGAAATGCACGCAACAACGGGCTTTTTCTGCCCGCTAATGCGCCGATTCTGTCATAAGGGTATATACCATAACCTATCGGAATGTGAAGTAGTTTTATGCCGAAATAAAGACCAAACAAAGACCAAGAATGCAATTGTTGAGTTTTAGTGCAAATAATTAATTTGCGTCATATATTATGAATATTTTTTTGATACCTTCTGTTCGGCTTTTCTGGTACATTTGCCTTGAACTTATCCTTATCAAGCAAAGGTCTCAAGTATTTTATTCTGAAATTAATCCTCCCCCTCAATCTGCAGTACGCCTGTATCTCGCTTCTTGATCGAGGTGTCTTACAATACGCTACCAAAGCAACTAATGTTACATTACTGATAACTTGATCTGTATCTTGGTTCGTGACTTTAACCGCATTAGTTTTATAATTCAAAATTACGAACATAACTACTAACTGTGTTCGATTAGAATAAAACTGTGACTTTTTAATTCTATGAAAAATTACTCCTTATATCTTTCCGCAATTTTCCTCTTTAGTTCTGGAGTCATAACCTCATTTTCTTGCTTTTGAATTTCATTAAATTGGCGACTAATTTCTTCAGCTATTATTTTTTTTAGATTTGTCTGTACTCTACATCCTATGCACATCACTATACGTCTCGGCGGATTATAACGTGTTACAAATACTAACCCTGCATAGTAAACAATTATTAAACACCCTATATATGGATTCGGATAATATGCATATCCAAACAAAGATCCTTCTTCAAGCCATTTGGGACACCTAACAAGAGATGATATCAAGTACACCTTATTCTCAAAGTGTTCAGAGAAGTCTTTTTTATCATTCAGAATATAGTCACGTAAATCCGATTCAAAAGTGATAAACTCATCATTAAGCGACTCCTTTGATTTCATACGGAATAAATCATCCCATAGTATTCTCCACGCTACAGATAAAACATAATCATTTGTTTTTTTCTTATCATAATCCTTTGGTATTTTCCTTGTCTCTAAATATGGATCAAGATAATTCTTCGCAAAATACGTCTCAAGAGCACTAAACCTTTCTTCGCATTCATGACACAACATAGTGTACTTTTCTCCATCTTGCATAGGTACTTTTATATTATCGATGCTACGAAATCGTGATTTAGGATGTAGCCTTATTCTTTTATATACAAACTTGGGAATTAGATGACTTTTTCTTAACTCAGTATCTTTTTTACAAAGGGCACAAATCATAAATACCTCCATTACACTTATGATGCTTTTATTGTTTATTGAACTCATTTAAATATTCATTCCACGCTTTTGTATCTTTACTAAAATCCGAGTAGATGTAAAACAGAACAGCCTCAATATATTTCTTTTTCCCTTTTAGGAATGGCTTCTTAGGCATATTTCTGTAAAACTCGTTTATGTTGCATATGTTGTCATCATGCTTGTAATCATAGCTCCAAAGAAGCTTTGATTCACTTGGCTCTTCATCTATGAATTCATCATAATACTTGCTTTTCACTTTATATTTGGCGGGCCAGATGTTTGGGGTGTTTGAATAATCAAATGCATAATCATACAAGCACTTGTAAATGTTTATCCCATATTCCTCATAGGTCTGCTTGATCCATAAATCGAGCTCATCAGTCATATGAACATATTTATACCAAGAAGGAAAAACTGCTTTTGATTTTTGATGACCTTTCAAAAACAGACTTATCATTTACTGCGTTCCACTCATATAATCATATTTCTCTACAACGCTGTAATAGATCTTGTATGCTAATTCATTCCATCTTCTTTTTTGCGTTTTGCAATGTATTCTTCAAGTTTAAGCAAAGTGATCACCCTCCTTATATGATGCTACCAGTATATCACCTTTCACTGTAAAATGCAAATATATGCGTTCTCAATAGTTGCATTATCCGCAAAAATATGCTACAATACACTTGACCTAATATAAAGACCAAAATCAAGCGAGGTGTTACATATATGAGCGAAGAAAAGGCTGAAAACACACAAGGTGAAGTGATAATTTATCAGACTGATGAGGGCGATACTAAAATAGATGTTCGGTTTGTTGATGAAACCGTTTGGCTGACACAGGCTCAGTTGGTTGAGCTGTTCCAAAGCAGTAAAGCCAATATAAGCGAACACATCAAGAACATTTATGATGAGGGCGAACTTGATGAGGAATCAACTGTTCGGAAATTCCGAACAGTTCAAATTGAGGGAGAACGCTCTGTAACAAGAAGTATTGTACACTATAACCTTGATATGATCATATCTCTTGGATATCGTGTAAAATCCAAGATCGCAACCCATTTCCGTAAATGGGCGACCGAGCGCTTGAAAGAATACATGATAAAAGGCTTTACCATGGACGACGAGCGTTTAAAGAATCTCGGCGGCGGCAACTACTGGAAAGAGCTTTTAGATCGGATCAGGGACATTCGTTCGTCAGAAAAAGTCATGTACAGGCAAGTCCTTGATCTGTATGCCACAAGCGTGGACTACGACCCTAGGAGTGCCGAATCGATCGCATTTTTCAAAATGGTTCAAAACAAGCTCCATTATGCAGCTCACGGGCACACAGCAGCTGAAGTCATATACGAACGAGCAGATGCTGAAAAGCCATTTATGGGACTAACCACTTTCAGCGGTGATTTCCCAACTGCAAAGGATATAGTTGTTGCAAAGAACTATCTTTCTGAAGATGAACTTAAAATACTCAACAATATTGTTTCCGGATACTTCGATTTTGCGGAAGTGCAGGCAATGAGACATAATCCGATGTATATGAGCGATTATGTTGAACATCTGGACAATGTTCTCCAGACAACGGGGGAAAAACTGTTGATCGGATCAGGCAAGGTAAGCCGTTCACAGGCAATAGAAAAAGCCAAACGTGAGTATCAAAAATTCACTGTACAAAACCTCTCTCCTGTTGAAGAAGCATATCTGCAAACCATCAAAGAAATAGAGAACAAAGCAAAGAAAAACAATAAGAAGAAAAATAACTGATATAATCATCAAAAGCATCGTCACACAAACTGCGGCGATGCTTTTAACATTATTTCTGCTTCCTTCTCCACAGCACTACTGCTGTACAACAACCGACAACAGATTTCACACAAGACACAATTGCGAATCTTACAGCTGAAAAGCCTCCATACATTCTATTGAGCACAGAGGCACAGATCAGCACATTCCCACTATCATTAAGAACAAAAAGCGGCGTCACACAAACAAGGAACGACAGTGCAAAAGAGAACGTCACATTTTTGCAGGCGGTACTTATCGTGCAGGCAGCGAGAGCGTAAAACACGAACGCAAGTGCTTTGAGCAATGCATCGGTGACAAAGTACCCAATCAGCGACTTTTCACCGAGAGAATCTGTCAGCAACAGGTTGCCTGCTGGCTTGTCCGAAAAGTCAAGACCGTGTTTGTAGGCAAACACGCCGAGCCGAGCTGCACTCATCAGCAGCGACAGCACAAAGACCGCAAGCGTTACTGCGAAAAGTTTTGCAAATGCAGTCTGCGTCCGACCTCGCTTTGAGGTGAGTATCTGTGCAAAGCTCCCGCTTGAAAATTCGCTGTCAAATGCAGGCACGGCAATACACAAAAGTGCGATCAGCATTATGTAGTCATAGCTGTTTTCTGCAAATAGGTCAGACCAGTCGGTGTCGCAGAAAACTTGCTTGTCAAAGCCGCTGCACTCGTTGAGTTTCGCATACTTTTCACACAGGAACATTACGGTTTTTTCTTCGGCTTTAGCTATGCCGTGACGATATGTGAAATCGGAATACTCCTCTAAATCTATCTCGCCGCTTTGGTACTTTTGCTGCATACTATCATAATCAGCGATAAGCGTTTGTATCTCGGCAAGGCGGTCATCAAGAAAGCGCATCTTTTCGTCCGTCAGCTCGCCCGAAAGCTGCGCAGTATAATGTTTGTAGACCTCATCGGAATACGGATGATCGTGAGCGGTCGGGACAAAGCAAAACACTATCCTTGCGGATATGGCGAGAGTAAATATCAAAAGAATATGCTGCAGCTTAAACAGTTTTTTCAGCTCGGCGAAAAAGACTTTACTCATCGCTGTCACTCCCGAAATGACTCATATAAACGTCTTCAAGCGTGACAGCCGAGGGTCGCGCATTCTCGCATGGCTTTTGAGCAGAAACCGTGTGAACAAAGATTCCGCTGTCTCTTTTTTTGATGTTCGCACAGCTGTTTTGCAGGATATATTTCTCCGCCTCACGCTCTGTCATCGGAATATCCCACACACAGCCATCGAGCTTTGCACAAAGGCTTTCCGAGCTGCCGCTGTCGATAAGTCTGCCGTCTTTGAGCAGCAGGCAATCGTCGGAAACGCTCTCGACGTCGGACACTATGTGCGTTGCGAGAATGACTATCTTACCAAACCCTATCTGCGAAATAACATTGCGAAAACGCATACGCTCTTTAGGGTCAAGCCCTGCGGTCGGCTCGTCAAGAATCAGTATCTGCGGATCGTTCAAAAGCGCAAGTGCGATACCGAGCCTGCGTTTCATTCCGCCGCTGTAGCCCTTTATCTTCCGGTCTTTTTCGCCTTGCAGATTAACAAGCTCCAGCAGCTGCGCTATCCGCTTTTTGCTGCCCTTGACATCACGCAGCACGGCATAGTAATCAAGCGTTTGCTGTGCCGTGAATGACGGATAAAACCCAAGCTCCTGCGGCATATATCCGAGCATCTCACGAAAAGATGCACCCATTGAAAAAACAGATTTACTGTCAAGCAAAATGTCGCCCGAGGACTGCCGCAAAAGCCCTGCAAGAATGTTCATCAGCGTGGATTTGCCTGCGCCGTTTGGTCCAAGCAAAGCGTGAACACCGTTATGGAGAGTTATATCAAAATCAATAAGCGCCTGTTTTTTTCCGTAGCTTTTGCACAGCTTTTCAAACTGTAATTCCATTATACTGACCTCCTCGTTCTGCCGCTGATCTTATATCCAAAAATGACACACAAAGCACATATTGAAAGCGAGATACACACGCACGCTGACAGTCTGCTGACAGGGTGACCAAACAGCGAAAAACAATCAAACTTTTTGATGTATTCCTTGAAATTCAAAAGGCTCTGCGGCAGGATAATTCTCAGCCTGTCATAGGCTGAAAGCACCGAAAGCGAAAACTTTTCCGCATTGTCTATCTTCACGAAAAGCACCATGTTCGCAAGCAGTCCGCCCGCACTTATCGGCAGCAGAATGATGTTTGATATCAGAGGTCGTTTTACAAGTGCGGTGACAAAAGTGCACAGCGAAATTATCGTGACATACGCAAGCACTTTGAGCAGAAATTTGAACAGGTAAAACTGCGCTATGCTCATCGCATACGGACAGTATTCGTACATTTGTATTTGCTGGATCGGCAGCGAGAGGTTTTTCAGCCCAAACACGCAAGCGCCCATTACAAGCTCAAATATCGCCTGCACTATCAGCACTCCCACGGCAACAGATACGACTGCAAAATACTTTTTGAAAAACAGGCTTTGCACCGTCTTTTTGCTCGTGTTCACCGTGCGGTATGCACCCGTTGAATACTCGCACGAAAATAGCCGCACAGTCATCAGCACGCACAGAGCGATCATCACATATTCCCACATTGAATAGTTGAAAATGCTGTATCTAATGTCAGGCGAAATGCCTGTGCTTTCAAGCTTCAGGTCAACACGTCGGTTGTAAAGCTCTATCGCCTTCTCATTGGCGGCAATAAGGTAGGTGTCAGGATTTCGCTTCCTTTTTTCAGTGCTGTTCTGATAGATCATTCCCTTGATAAGCTCACGCCTGTCCTGCTCAAATCCCGTGCGTACATAGCTCATCAGGTCTATCGTTTTGCCTATTGCCGAAAGATCGCCGACTGCATATTCGCTGTACCTTCCGCTGTAACTCTGAGCGTGTTCGCCAAGTCCGTTTTTAAATATTTCGCCTTGCATATCAGTCAGATCATTGATAGTCAGCTCGTTTTGCACAGCATCGTCAAGTGCGGCTTCATAAGCCTTATTCGTCTCACGGTTATTTGCTGCGCTGCCCCAAACCTCACGCAGCGGCAGAAATGCCATATAGCCAAAGGTCAGTATAAGCACAAGCCACATCAGCTTTGATGAGAAAAGCTTTTTGAATTCATATTTCATAAGCCACCTCAGTAGGAAATTATACTGCCGTTCTGACCTTCGGGCTGATACCAGATGCCAAGGCTTATCGCCTCGTAATCGGCGGTGTCCTTCTTTATTTTGAAAAGAGCTTCATAGCATTTTTCACCCGTAACGTGAGAATACTCAGGCACATAGACATACTGCGATGCCGGACAGGACACAAAGGTCAGATACATCGGGTCTTTAACAGTGTACTTTTCACCGTTTTCGTAGGTCAGCTCAAGGTTTATCTTTTTGACCTCTCCCGACGCCTTATCAAAAATGTATGCTCCGTCCTCCTTGGTACAGTAGATGCTCTTATCGGTGACGAAAAAGTCAACGCCGATATTCTCAATGAGTTGTTTTTCGATTTGTCCGTCAAGGTCACGCCTGTATAATGTCCATTTATGGTCGCCAAGATACTTGTTATAATACACACCGTCAGAGGTCGCCTGCAAGCGCACCGCCTTATCATCGAGCTTTGTGAGCTTGTGCGTTTTCATATCGTAATGCCACAGCTCGTAATTTTCATTGGTTATATAAAAATGCTCACCGCTGACATCTGCGTACCACATCGGAGAATCACCGATGAGCACAGGCTCGCAAGTCTGTTTCATAGTTTTTGCATCGACTGTGTAGAACCAGTTCTGCCCCATAATGTACAGCACACCGTCTCTGAACATATAGCCGAAAGCACCCTTGTGATCCGGTTCGAGCTTTGCGTCAAGGTCGGAATAATAGGTATTTTCAAACACAGTTCTGATCTCGCCGCCTGATTTATAAAACAGCTTTTTGCAGTCACTTTGAGTGTACAGCGTATAATAATAGCCGCCGCTTGTCATTACGGGCGAGTTCATCGGCTGAAATTCAAGGCAGCCCTCTGAGGTGTTCTCGTCATGGGCACAGCCGGTAATATCACAAAAAGAGCTGATGTGCCCTGTGGCAAGGTCTATCTTTTTCTTTTCATCCGTCTGCCATATCATAAATTCACTGCCGTTGAAATTATATCCGCTGTCAAGCAGTCCACGTCTGCGGTCATTTATCTCAACAGTATCGCTGACCTCACGCTTCGCTTCCTTTTCAAGCTTTTCCTGCGTTTGGCTGACATCGACATAACCGCCCTGTGAGCTGTCTGGTGAAGAAATATCCTTTTGTGAGCTGCTGCCTGATGAACAAGCTGTCATCAAAATAGCTGCGGAAATTGCGGTACTGATAATTCTTGCTTTTGTTTTCATGATACTGACCCCCTTTATTTATACTGACGCAGCAAGGCGGCAAAGCACTACACATTTTTCCGCTTGATTTTTATTTGCACAAAATCTATAATGATGTGTAGTGTGAACGATATTTTTTACGTCAGTATAAGTGAGGAGGTGTGACAGGTGGACGACGAAAGCATTATCGAGCTGTTTTTTGAGCGTGACGAAAAGGCTCTGGACGAAGTGGCAGGCAAGTACAATGCACTTTGTTCAAAAATAGCAATGAACATTCTTTGTGACGCAGGCGAGAGCGAAGAAGCTGTGAATGACACCTGGCTCAAGGCGTGGAAAACCATTCCTCCGACAAGACCCAAAAGCCTTGGGGCATATCTTTCGGTCATAGTAAGAAACATCTCGCTTGACAGGTTCAGAAAGAAAAAAGCTGCCAAGCGCATTGATGACACACTTGTCAGCACACTCGATGAAGTCGCACAGATGCTGCCCGCCGAAATGAATATTGAACGCCGCACCGAGCAGCGTCAGCTTATCGAGAGGATAAATCTCTTTCTTAAAAAGCTCCCCAAGGGTCAGCGAATTATTTTCGTAAGACGGTATTTTTACCTTGACAGCATCAAGGAGATATCGCAGCGTTACGGATACACCGAAAGCAACATTACCGTAACGCTGACAAGGATACGCAAAAAGCTTGCAGCATTTCTTGAAAAGGAGGGTCTGTTATGAATGACAGCAGAGAGTTGAAAGCACTTTCGCTTTTGTCGGGGATAGACGAAAGCTTTGTTGACGAGGCACGAAATGCAGAAAAAATCGCTCTGATACAAAGGACAAAGAGATTTCCCCTGATGCTTGCAGCGGTGATAACTGTATTGGTCGTGTCTGCTGTAAGCGTGACAGCAGCTGTACAGGGGTACATCTCACACAGAAAAAATGTTGAGCACGAATACACGAATCCAGCCTTTGTGGACGAGCTTGAAAAGCGTCAGGGACAGCCGATAGTTGCAGAAAATAAACATCTGCGGCTGACGGTGGACTCGATCATCTCCGACAAGATGTATATTCAAGCAACCGCTACTCTTGAAGGGCTTGACGAACAAGGCAAGGCTTACATCAGCAAACACCTTTATCTTACCAAGGCGGATTTTGAAAGGCTCAAAGACAGTGCACATTCCTATCTGCCGCATATGGTCACGGATATAGACGGTGCAGATCAGACTGTCAGATTCGATCAGGGTGCAGATCTGTCGTACGGTCAGCGCGGCAAGCACACAGAAGGCTCGTTCACCTTCGGAGTTGCAAGGGCAAGGCTTATGGGCGCACAGACTGTTCATGTACGCTGCCTTGACTGGAGCAGCATAGGTATCAGGCAGGGTCTTGACGACCTGAAAGAGGGGATATTTGAGGGGATAGAGTTTGACCTTCCCGTGCAGACTAATTTCGACACTCTCACCCTTGCCGCAGATACACGATACTTCTATGTTTCAGAGGTTGGTTTTTACAATGATCTTGGCGGGTGGCATGACGATGAAAATGTTGTGGTCCACTACTCTGACGGCAGCGAAGAAACGGTCGACCTTGACCACTCAAATTCATTCGGCGAAAAACTGTTTGAGCTTGAAAAGATACAAAGCGTGGAATATATGGGCACAACATATATAGCAAAGAAGATCGAAAAAGCTGAAAGTCCAACAGCAACACAACACCCGGGAGCATGACTCCCGGGTGTTTTTATGTATTATGATATAACCACGACTTATGATCCCCGCCTCTTAGGCGGCGGTCATCTTAGTCTTTCGGTGGTGGGAATGAATCCCCCACCGAAACCCTAAGCGGCTAACGCCCAGTCGTGCTTGAATGACGGGGCGATGCCCCCGATGCCCCTTATTGAACCTTTCCGTCGCTTATCTCGATCACCCGTCCGCACTGCTGTGCTATCTCACTGTCGTGTGTAACAATAATCACTGTCCTGCCCTGAGCGTTGAGTTTTTTGAACAGCTCCATTATCTCCGCAGAGGTCTTTGAATCAAGCGCACCCGTCGGCTCATCGGCAAGTATCATCGCAGGCTCATTAACTATCGCTCTTGCAATTGCCACCCTCTGCTTCTGTCCGCCAGAGAGTTTATTGCAAGGCTTTTTTGCAAGTTCTCCAATGCCCGCAGCCCTCAAGGCACCAAAGGCTTTTTCTTTTTTTGCCGTTGCTTTAACCTTTGCAAAATCAAGTGGTATCATCACATTTTCAAGTGCCGTCATATCCTCGACCAAGGCAAAATCCTGCATGACCATACCTATTTTTTCGTTCCTGATTTTTGCATACTGCCTGTCCGAAAGGCTTTTGACAAGTGTTCCGTCAAGGCGGTACTCGCCGCTCTGATAATCGTCAATGCAGGCGAGGATATGCAGCAGCGTTGACTTACCGGCTCCGGATCTGCCCGTTATCGCAACAAGCTCTGTGTCATTTATTTCAAGACTGATGCCATGAAGCGCTTCAAATTCGTTAGGCTTCTTGGGATTGTATATCTTAGTGAGATCTTTTATCGTTATCATAGCTTTCTCCTATTCTAATACTGTCCGAGCAGCTGTTTGGGCGTGCTTGCTCTGCAAATAAAATACGGTGCGGCAAGGCTGACGAGCAGGAACATCAGCAAAAGTGCGGCAATGTTCACAAGGCTTATTCCAGACCAGACAATGCTGATCGAAAACTGCTTTGATACTACGCTGACCGCCGCAAGCGACAGAACAAGCGACACTGCCGCCAGCACAGCACTTCTGATAAGCTCAATGAGCACACAATGTTTCCACCGCATACCACAGATGCAAAATACAGCATAGTCTTTCAGTCTTGTACGCATGGTGAGAGCCGAACTGCTCAGGCTGCTGACAAAAGCAAGCACAAGTATCACTATAATTATCGGCAGCATATCGTACAAATGCCGATACAGATACTGCTTGCTGTTTTTGTCAAGATCGGTCAAAGCCATAGAGTAAGCACAACCGAATTTTGCAAGCGTTTGCTGGTCCTCTTTGAGCTGATCTTTGGTAACGCTTTCGGGGTAGGTTATCAGGCAGCCTGAAAACAAGCCCTGTACTGCACCGAGCTTTTGCAGATATTGTGATGAAAATATCATCAGCGGCTCTTGCTCGATCTCGTGATCATAAGGGTTAAAAAAGATATTGAAATCGTCGTTTGAACTATGAACAGCAAACCCGCCGACTATCTTTGATCTATCCTCAAGCACGCCCACGACCAGTGCAGTATATTTCTTTTCGCCCAGGTCGATCTCTACTCTGCTGCCATTCTCCCAACCGTATTCATTTTTTGAAACCACACACTCGATACAGTCAGCCTTATCACTTTCATTGAGCCAGCGTCCACTTTTGAGCTTGGGCGTAAACCGTCTTATCACCTCATCGTTGTAGCTGAAATTGTTCACTGCAAGCAACCCCTTATCCGTCATCACTCCGCAGCTGACAATGTTGCAGGCAGAGATCTTTTCGGGCGAATGAAGGAACTGCAAAAGATCATCATTGGCAAGAAAATCTTCCGCTTTGTTCTCACCATAAAAGTCCTTGTTCGCCGCACTGCTGAACTCACAGTACAATCCCTTTGACTCAAACATATCCTGAAACGGAGTGTAATACTGAGATCTTATCAACACCGATGACACCATTACAAGCGTTATCACAACCGCACAGGTCATTTCACAGACGGTAAGCACGCTCATCAGCTTGCTTCGCTTTATGTTTTTAACCGCACACTTTAAAAGCATTCCCTCACCCCATTTCCTTGTAATTGATCTTCCTGCCGACCGACAGACTGATCATAGGTATGACAATAATGCAAAAAACAAGTATGAACCCTGCAAACAGCCATAGATATGTTTTCAGAGAATACGCCTGCTTAAAAAAATCAAGCACACGGCACATCACCTTGTTTGTGACAAGTATATTAAGTCCTGCACCGACAGCGTATGCAGGCAGGGTAATGACAACGCACTCAACAAGGTACATAGCTATTGCACTTTTGCGAGAGCAGCCGCAGATGCGCATTATTGCAAGACCTCTGCGCCGTTTGAGCAAAATGAAACGGTACAGCATCGCAAAGTTTGTCACCGACAAAAGTGATATGAGCAGTGCTATCCAGATCATATTGTTGTAAATGCTCATAGTGTCGGTGTCGGGGAATTTCAGCTCGGGGAATTTCAGCAGGCTGCCGAAATACTCCTCGGCTTTGCTTGTTATGTCATTGTAAGCCGAGCGTGTGATATTGCGCTCAAATGAAAAGCCTATCTGCGTTATCGGAACGTCTCCGGGAATAGTAAGAAACGGAACTATCGGTGCGGCTGTCCCTGCGGAGTATGTTCCTACGACCGAGTATTTCTTCCCGAACATCGTTATCGTGCCGTCTGCATTTCTGAATTTACTGCACGCTGCATTCCATTCATCTGCACTGCTTCCGCCGACAACTGCAACAAGCTCACCGCATTGCTCCTCGTAATTATTTATGTATCTGCCCGACGTGATAACACCTTTCTCCTCCCAGTTTTTACGGGTTTGCTCGCAGATCCCGTACTTGCCTGCGTGGATAACGAACCGCATCGGGAAAGAGCCCGGGCCCTCATCAGACTCAAACTCTGGCAGTTCTGCACCTGCATAGATCACTATCATCGCATTGAGTGTTTTCTCATCAAGAGATTCAGCAAATTGCTGGAAGTCACCCTTGGAGATGCTGCTGCCTTGCTGTATCTCGGGGTTGAGCGTTTTCAGCTCAAGCTCAGTCTCGTTTTTCTGCGTTTTATAATTATAATAAAGCCCGTAGGAAAAGTTGATGATAAACGCCGACGAGATAACACAGATAACAATTATTGCAAATATCGTACGCTCTTTTTTAGCAAAGCTGAATATGTTTGAAAGTACCCGCTTCATTTTCTCACTTCCACAAAAAAATACTGATGAAAGCATTTCGCTCTCACCAGTAAAGATGCATCTATCCTGTGTTTTGTGACTGCTGCGGTTTTACCGACCTGCATAAATCAAGCATTTTATCTTTGTCAAGATCGCCGGAAACCATAAATACATATCTGCCATTATCCCAGATATAGACCGTCTCGTATTCAGTAATAACCACCTGATATTTCTGCCCGTCCGTGTCGACGCACTCTTCTGTTTTTGCCTCATCAGTGAATGTTATCCTGAACGAGTCTTTTGTGGACTGCGTAAACAGTATCCTGCTGCTCGTGCTGTAATACGGGATATCTACTCTTGTATCAGTCTTGTTATAATACTGCTGTTTGAAGCCCTGCGGCAGTTTACTGATGCGGTATTCTTCCTCGATGGTATCGGGGTATCCGTCATTTGAGCCTGTATCAGCTGAAATGACCTGATGATCTGAAAAAACACTTGTGACAAAATCAAAAAACGTTTTTCTTACGGCTTTGACGCTCATTGCTGATGCAGAAACTATCACTATTGCGGCAGCGATACAGGCTGCTCTTCGTGATGCGGTACAAATGAATTTAAAGTACGGCTTTCGCTGCCTTTTGAACAGCTTTTGCATTTTCTTTTCGTGCCTGCGGCTGAAAATATGCGGTTCAGATCTGTCAATATCCTGCAAAAGCTCAGCTGTCTGCTCGTCGAAAAGCTCCTGCATTGCCACACCAAGATTATCCATTATCTTCACCCTCCTTCAGTTTTTCTGCAAGTCTCTGCCTTGCCTTTTGCAGACGCTTCCTCGATGCAGTCTGACTTATACCGAGCAAGCGGGCTATCGCCTTGTGATCAAGCTCCAATGCATATTTCAGATACAATATCTCCGCATCCGCCTTGCATAGCCTGCTCGCACACTCCTTGATCCACAGCCTGTCATACCTGTTTATATCCTCATGGGGTATGTATTCCTCATCATTATATTCCATATCATCAAGATGATGTCTGTTCTTTCGTCGTATCATCCTTGCGGAATTTCTAATAGTTACGATGATATATCCGTGCTTTTTGTGAGCGTCAAGGGAACTGACTGTCTTAAAGTTACCTGCTAATGATAAAAATCCATCTGCAACCGCATCTTCGGCAAGAGCACTGTCATCAAGTATTTTATACGCAATATAGTACGCTTCATTCTTATATTCATTATAGAGCTTCTCAAACTCTGATCTTTCGCATTCATCACTTAGCAGCATATTTATAGGAAGCAAAACACTTACCTCTTTTCATTATTATTGACTAATTATATAGATGCACCTACAAGCAGTAATGTGACTATATATGTCATATTTTTTAGAAAACGATAGTATTTTAGCATAGAATCGGCATTTATGCAACTATATATTTTGAAATATCAGTGTAAAAGCACCATCTGCATTACAAATGTGGTAGTAACATCACTTCAATTTGTATATTTCCGATATGACACCCCTTATGACACCGATATGACAGTTGTGCGCATCTCTGAATTTTTCTGATGAGCCTTGACGCACATTTTCGAGTGCGCTATAATGACCTCTGGACAGCAGCAAAGGCGACATTCCATGGAGATAATGTTTGCCGATAGTATTAAATGCTCAAGGACTCTTTGCTTTATCCAAAACGAAAAAGCAAGGGCTCTTTGTTTTTCAAAAAATCAAGGGGAGTGATGCAAAATGGAGTATGTACGGGATCATTGATTGACAGAATATAAAAGAACAATACAGCATTTCAAGCTGACTTTGTAAGTGTTAAACTTATAGGTGAAAGGAGGAAAACATATGCAACAAAACGAATTGAAACTATGCAGCTGCGAGTACATCATGGAGACCGAGTTCAAGAAAAAGAGATACCTCGTCGACCAAATGCTCTACCCCGGGCTGTACATTCTCGCAGGCGCACCAAAGGTCGGAAAGTCGTGGCTTGCCATGCAGCTGTGTGTCAGCGTGGCTCTCGGTGAACAGTTCCTGAAGCACGAAACATCGCAGGGACAAGCCGTGTACCTTGCTCTCGAAGATGACGAGGGACGATTGCAGGACAGGGTCTATGAGTTCATTGATGTGCCGACGGAGAACTTGGAGTTCGCTATCGCATCGGACACTATCGACTCGGGACTTGAAAGTCAGATACGAACTCTTGGTGAAACTCACAGCAACCTCAAACTTGTCATCATCGACACAATGCAGAAAGTCCGTGAGACCACAGACATCAGCTACGCCAAGGACTACAAGGACATGAGCGTGCTCAAAAATCTCGCCACCGAGCTTGGCATAACGATCGGTCTTATCCACCACACCTGCAAGCACTTTGATGACGATCCGTTCAAAACTATCTCGGGAACGATGGGACTGAGCGGTTGTGTTGACGGCAGCTATGTGCTGGTCGAAAGTCATCGTGGCAGTCGTGTGGGCACGCTGTACGGTGTCGGTCGTGACTTCGAGAATATCGAAATGGGAGTTGTGTTCCGTGACTGTCATTGGTATGTGACCGACAATGTCGAGCCGTTTCGGCGTGACACTTTTTCTTTTGCGATACATGACTTAATGGTCGAGCAGGTGTCATTCGTAGGTTCGGCAACTGCGCTGTGCGAGTTGCTCTACCGCAAGTACGGCGGACAATATTTTCCGAACAGAGTGACGAGGGACCTGGTTCAGCACACCGAGGAACTGATGACGCTGGGAGTGAAATTTACATCACGGCGCAGCCACGGCAGCAGGATAATCAGGCTCGAATATGACATCTCGGGTGACGCTAAGTCGGGCGCTCTGCTGTACAGCGAGGTAGAGAACTCTACCGGCACCCCGAATCCACCAAAGGCTTTACCTATGGTGTCTGCGTGAGATATGCCAAACTCATCGGGTGACGGTAACTGCCCATTTGGGTGACGGTAGGGTGCCAGTAACTCTCGCACTGTGAGCCGATTCTTGCCCGCCCTCTCCCTCGGTGGAGAGTTTACCCGAGCCGCAGGCACAAAACGCCCTACAGGGCATTGTGGCGCAAGTGTGAGCAAATGACAAAACAAGTTACTCTCACGGTTGGAGTTTACTATCTGTATAGTAACTCTGAAATTGCGGAAAAGACAAAAGCCCGAGACTAAACGCTTTGCGGCACAGAGGTGCTATGCAAAACTGTTCCAAGTATCAGTATCAAACGGCAGTCCGAAAGCTGCACTGATTCTGTCAATGCCAGCATCGCAGGCGGCAGTCCGCCGCCCACAGTTTGCCGGCTCGGGGAGACCCCCGTGAACCCCCTGTCACATTGGCAGAAAAAGAATATGTCTGAACTGATAACCCGGCAGTTCTGAGGGCAGCACAACTCTGCTCGATTTGAGGGCTTTAATAGCTTTGCAAGTTAAAGCTTCGGGGTCGTTGCCCCAAAAGCAGTCACAGCGAACGGCAAAGCCGACCGCATTCTACGCACTTTCAGCCACTCACAAAAAAGGAGTCGTTAATCCAAAGATTTTGAAAATCAGGGGTCGTATTACGAAAAAATAAGCTGTTTCGGCGGTGTTGCGAGGGATTGTGCAGGCGTCATAGGGTATTTTAGAGCGAACATAAATTATGTGTTGAAACTCTTAACGGCGAAAATTAAATCAAAAAGAAATGAAAGGAAGACTGATAGAAAATGAAAAATGAAAACTTAACTTCACAGCAGATCTTTGAAAGAATGCTGCCATGCAGGGATGACAGCGACAGAGCCGAGCAGTTTGCCAAGCTCAATGAAAAGTGGCGTGAGCTGTTCGGTAAACTCTCGAAGGAGCTGACCGATGAGCAGAAAGTAATGTTTGAAACTCTGCTTGATGTGCAGCTTCGACAGAACGACATCGTCAACAGAGAAACCTACTCAACTGGGTTTAAAAACGGTGCAAAAATGATGTTTGAAATGTTCATTGAGGACAGCAAGTTTGGCAGCAGTCAGGCTCGTCCTGTGCTTGATAAGTCAGACTACATTGATGAAAGCAGTCTGCCTAACAAGAAACTTCCTACGATGTTGACTATCAAGGAGGCAGCAAAACAAGTTCCCGGATTTACCGAATATCAGATCCGCAGGCTGTGCAAATCGGGTGAGCTGCCTTGCGTCTTTGCCGGCAGGAAAACTCTTATCAATCGTGACAATCTGTACAAATATCTCTACGGCGAATCAGTTGAGTAGTCACAAAAAATATGTTGTGAAATTTAATTCTGCACAGCCGGGATAGCTATTCCCGTAAGTCTGTGATATTGTGTAGAATACCAATACGAAAGGAGGGAAAAACTATGGCAACGATAACGAAAAGAGGAAAGTCATACCGCATAGTGGTTTCCTGCGGATATGACATCTACGGGAAACAGATAACCCACTCAATGACATGGAGACCAAGCGAGGATATGTCAGCGAGCCAGGTCAAAAAAGAGCTCAATCGACAAGTAGCTATGTTCGAGGAAGAGTGCTCGCACGGAACTGTCACAGAGAACATCAAGTTTCAGCGCCTTGCGGAAATGTGGTTCGAGGAGTACGCACAGTTCAATCACCGCAGCACCTCACTTCAGCGTGACAGGCAGCTTGCATCACGAGTCTACCCTGCCCTTGGGCATCATTGGATCGACAAGATAACCGCACACGACATTCAGGTGTTCATCAACTCACTTGCACGAAACGGTGCGAACAAGCGAAACGGCAAACCACTGTCGCAGAAAACTATCAAGCACCACCTGTCGTTTATCTCATCTATCTTTGAGTACGCAAAGAACCTGGATATGATAAGCTCGAATCCGTGCAGAAAAGTCGTCATACCGAAGCTCGACGCAAATGGAAAGCTGATGACGAAAAAGGAAAAGCAGATCTACACCAAGGAGCAGGTCAAGGAGTTTATGCAGATGATAGAAACCGCACCGCTGAAATACAAAGTGTTCTTCAAGCTGGCTGTGTACACAGGCTGCCGCCGTGGCGAACTGCTCGGGCTGGAGTGGAAGGACATAGACTTTGACGAGCAAGTTTTCTATGTACATCAGACCTCAAACTACACCGCAGAAAAGGGTGTGTACACCGACGGCACAAAGACAGTAAAGTCAACGAGAACGGTCAATATGCCGCAGGCGATCTGCGAGCTGCTCAAAGAGTACAAGCTGGAGCAGGACAAGTACAAGGTCAGCATCGGTGACCAATGGGTTGAAAACGACAGGCTGTTCATCAAGTGGAACGGCGAGCCGATGCACCCCAACACGCCGTACACTTGGCTGATGAGGGAATGTGAGCGAAACAACTTCCCATTCTACGGCATACACACATTCAGGCACCTGTTCGCATCAATAGAGATCGAGGCTGGCATCGACCCGACCACAGTTGCGGCAACGCTTGGACACTCAACGCCGATAACCACCATGTCAACATACAGTCACTACTTTGCACAAAGCAAGCAGCGTGCGACAAACGCCGTGGCAGAGCTGCTGGAGAGCAGTTAGGCAGGCATAGCAAAAGCCTGAGAGCGACAAGCGCTTTCAGGCTTTTTATTAAAATAATTAAAAACATAAAATAGAATATTTATATGGCTATTATTACAAAGATATAATCAATCACTATTCTTGCCAGAGTAATCTGATTTCATTTAACTTGTTATTTTTAAACTTAGCAATAATTGTATAGAATAGTTTTTCTAAATTATTATGCCCCTTAACACTTTGGAAGACATTATATGTACAAGTTGATACATTATACATTCCATCAAGGCATGACTTCATTCTCCTATAATCAATTTCATTTATTATAATAGCAGAATATCTATCATAACACCTCTCTAGTATTTCAGCAATCTGTTGTAATACCTTAATGTCTTTGGGCAAACAATTAAATATAGAGCCTGCATTCAAGAAGCACTTGCAACTGTGAGTAACATCTATATATGATATTCTATTGAAGAAATCAATTGTTCTCTCACTAACTTCCAGAGAAACCTGTTTCATATCGGTTAATCTCATACAAATATTCATATACGGCAAAAATACATCCTTTATGTCTTGCTGATAGAAATGCAACTCATAATGATCCAGAACCTTTTTGTATTCATCGTTCTCGATTAAAGATTTAAGCTCATAGCTATCTAGTTTAACACTATCACATATTTTTATTATTTCATTTATACTTTTCTCTATTATATAGTTGATTTTTTTGTGTTTAATTGCATACCATAATAATATGTAAACAACCGCCAACAAATATGAAAACTTAGTCTTTATTGATTCCTTAGAAAAGAAGTTTGGACTTAGTAATATATCCTTTTCTTTGTCTATGTAATCTTTAAAATAATTAATTAATGCTAATACCTCTTCGGTAGTGATTTTTATTGCACTGGCACTTTTTGTTAATTCTGATAACACATAATAATATGACACAATTTCTCTACATGGATCTCCGAGAAAAACAAAATGACCTTTCCCTTGAACCTCATGCGTGATTTGTGGATTTAGAATATATTGTTTATAGCTTCCTTTCAATCCTTTCTTTTTTTCATCCAACCATGCAGTTGGAATGTAATTGTTGTTTAACGGGAACCCATAGTTATCAACCTGAGCCCACAAACTATGTTTAATCTTCTTCGAATCTGTAGGACTAATATTGTCCTTAAACAATTGATACAGTTCTACTCCATAGTTTCTATTATCTTCATTTTCTGAGTCAAGATAGCGACATATCTTATCTGTTCCTATTCTATAATTGTTCAGTGAATTCCTACTTGAATAAAGATGCGTTAATATCTTATACTTTTTTATTATTTCATCATCATAAGAAATAATATATTTTAATACCTTATCATCTACGCTAGCTCTTAGGTCTTGCATAGTATTGCTTAATATATTACTTGATTCAGGGAATTCGGAATGCTTTTCAAGAAATAAAAAAAGGCTCTCTAATAGTCTTATTATCCTATCACTATCAACAACAACAGAAAGACGAGAAGCAATATCAAACAAGAGTCTAAAATCTATATTTCTTAAAATATAATAATTATTTTGCAATTGTTCTTCAATCAAAGCAATAATTCTGTCATAGAATTGAATAGTCCATTTTGATTCAGTCTTATATATTAGTACTCTGTTAAAATAGTATTCATATGACTTTAAATCCGCCATCATAAAAACCCTATACCATTTCCATAGTGGGCAAGGCGATGTTGGAACTATCTGATTAACCGCAGTAGTATAGGCATCTTTATGATCACTATATTGACACAAACATAAAAGGTCATTTAGTAAAACATAATTGAAAGAAATATCTCGTGTATCATCTCCAATCTGCTTTCCATAAGTAATTGTTGTTCGTTTTGTATTCGGTCTAAATGTTATACTTTTTTTCGACTCTTTTATCTCCTCTTCAAAAGCAGTTTTTATTAACTCTTCCTGCATTTTAATAAGGATAATCCGACAATTATACCTACTCGCATTATACTCATCATCTGAGAACTCACTGTCTGGCATCACAATAGCAGCTGCTCTATATACCAAGTTAATATATCCTAACAATGACGAAATCTTGGTTTCCGAGTACTTTTTTTGCATTATTGTTGATTTTATTCGTTTCAGTATTTCAACAGCTTCAGTCGCTTTATTAACCTCTATTAGCAAACTAGCTTTTTTGATCTGTTGTACTTCATTTGATGTTTCAGATATTTTTTTTATGAATCTTACGGCTTGATTAACTTCAAAAAGCGACAAATAGTATTTTGCAAAATCGAGATAATACTCATTCTTTATTACGTCCTCAATACCATCAAGTTTTTCCTCTATTATTTTCTTTATTCTAGAATACTCCTCATATTTACCATCTACCCTATACATTTGCAATAAATAGATTGCCATATAGTTATACAAAATATTAGAGCTAATAAGTATTTTGTCAATTATCTCTGCTTCTGAATCATAGAGAGTTTTATGGCAATGATATAGTATATAACATATTTTTTCAATAATATCTTTGTGGATAATACTATCCTTACATTTTGTCAAACGCTTTAGCTCATCATAAAAGAACTCTGATATTTTTACAGATTCATCGTTAGGGAGACAAACATATTTAGAAATATGCCTTGTCGATTTTTCAGCTAAATCTAAAACTCTTTTATTATAATCTTGTGGCTCCCTTCCATTAAAACCTGAACGCATTTCATTTTTCAACTTTGATATTTCATCAATGACTGAACATCTTTCCTGTTTTATTATTGACTTTATTTGATCGAAAAAAGAATTAAATGAATCGAAATATGGATCTTGAGAATCGCTTCTAACTAGTTTTGATAAATCGACTATAGTTATTCCTCGTCTTTGAATTAACTTTTTGTCTGCTTCTGATAGCGTATTAAAAACTCCACACAAATAAATCGATAAGCAGTCATTCTCTAAATTGTCTCTAAGCCATCCTACCCAGCTTAAAAAATTAGGATCATCACCAGAAAAGCCTAATAAACATAGTCTGGTTTCAATCATTGCCTGTTGAACAGTATTAACAAATGGAGCAAATTGAATCGGATATGTCCTATAGTCTTCTTCTGTAATAATGTAATTAGAAGATTGTCCTATCGATCCATGTAATTTTATTATTCTTGGGCGAACACTACCAGGAAGGTCCTTGACTGAGTAAACGACCTTATAGTTGTTTTTTGAATATACCAAACTAGTTGTCCGTTCAAGCAATGTGTCATAATTTGTTGTAAAAACATCATTCCAATTAAAGCTCATCAAATCCTTATGTAGTTTACCAGGAACAAACGATTCATCAGATATCGAATGTTCAATCAGCGAATTCAACGACGAGCGATCAAACATAACTTCGTATTTTTCAGCTAAAGAAAGGATGTTTCTCCCTGAACATGTTGCAGCTACCTTCATTTTATCTAATGAGTTGATTGGATCAACTGACTTAAACATATCTTCTGCAAGTTCACGCCAATTTGGAGGGGTAGTTTTGGTATCATCAATACAATCAGCATTTTTTGAAAAACCAGCACCTACCATTAATGACACCGCACCATACTTATACGGATCACTTAACCGATGTGCAATGTCTTCAATATATGGCATTATCGATTCTTTATTCATTGAATCATCCCCTTAACAAAAGCATAGTATAAATTTGATTGTTACCTATATATAATATTTTACCACATATTTAGGAAAAACTCAACATCAAAACAAATAATACTATTCTTTACTGCACATAAGCTCAACTACATCATCCACAATGGTAAGGTATAGTTGATAAATACACCAAAGCCCTGCTCGGCGAGCAGGGCTATTTTCATACATATTATATGGTTTGAGCGAAATAAACACCAAGAAGACACAAGTGTATCACGAGTGCAAACAGCGCAGATACTGTGTGAAGTGGCATATCGTTTAGTAAAGCCAAGGTGAAAATAAAGACCAAACAAAGACCAAAACACACTTTTGAGCAAAAAAAGAACTCGCAAACAGCGTGTTTGCGAGCTTTTCATTTATGCGGCAAACGGGACTTGAACCCGTACGTCATATAACACACGCCCCTCAAACGTGCCTGTCTGCCAGTTCCAGCACTGCCGCATATATTCCGCTGATGTAGTCAGCTTAATTATTATATCACTTTACTCTCGTTTTGTCAAGCCTTTTTCAAAAAATATTTTCCCGAAAAGCAAATGCCCTGAAACCGCAGTTTCAAGACATTTTGCAGGTTTACATCTTTTCCAGCACGCCCATAATAAGATTTCCGCAATAGCTGCACTTGGCGTTTTCGTCGGCAACATTCGTAAGCGGTGCGCCGCAGGAAAGGCATCTGTCCTTGACGGTTTTCTTTGCCAGGGCAACAACGAGTACTCCGTCGTGCATTTCAAGGGTACAGTTTTTAAGGTACCCGTTTCTTATAGCACGGCGCATTCTTTTGAGCTTACTCTTTCCGCTTGACGCAAAGCTCAGATCGGGCAAATCGCTTGCGTTGACAAACGGCTTTGACACATTTGAAAAATAATCAGACCAATCCGCAGCCGAGAACAGCGCCATTGTTTTTCTGAAGCGCAGCAGAGCGAGCGGGGCAAGCACGAGCACGAACGCACCGCCGTAGATGATGCCGTCGCGGATATTGTTCTTTATCAGCTCGTACGAGGTCAGGTGCTTTGAGGGGTCTAAAAGAATCTTTTTCTGATACTCTTTATCAAAGTAGTGCCCTATCTCGCTGAACGTGTACATCAGAAAAATTGCGGCGAGTGTAAGCCCGATAACCGAGAGAATAAGGTACAGTATTTTGCGCAGGTTAAGAGTTGATGATTTATAAAAGTCGGGTCTGCCCTTGCCTGAACCGAGCTGGTTCGAGATGCTGTAAAAATGCTCGCCCGACAGCACCTTTGCGTGAAGGTCGGAGCTATGGCAATAGGGACATTCGCCCGTAAAGTAGACTCTTTTTTCGATATGCGCGCCGCAGCTTCTGCACTCGCACAAGCACTTTTTGCTGTAAAGCTCGACGACCTCGCTGCCGCCTGTTTGAGTGAACTTGAAATCCTTCATATACAGCGTGCGGTAGATGTGCAGCTGTCTGCGCACGGACGCTTCGCTTTTGCCCATGACCTGCGACAAGTCCGAATAGGTGGTAAAGCCGTCAAGGTCGCCCTCAAAATAGCTTGAATAGAACACCGCATTGCCGATATGCGCGATCGAGACAAGCGCAATGATAAGCAGCACGACAGCCACGCAGGTCATAACTATTGCGCTTTTCATATCCACCGCGCCCCACGCGGTATCGGGGTCGCCGCTGTAGGTGGAAAACTCGGAAATTATGTATGTGGTGCTGAAAACAAATTCAAAGCCGCAAAACAGTATCAGCAGCACATTTTTTATTCGCAGTGCGGTTATCAGTTTCTTTTTTAAATACACTTCTATCCCCCATTCTGTCAATATTTTTTACGAAAGTGTTCCTGCGATAAATCGGAATTTATCGGCGCTTTGCGCCGATAAGCAATGAATAGTGAAGAGTGAAAAGTGAATAGTGAATAGTAGTGGTGTTCGCTTCGCTCACATATTTTAATATTATTCACTATTCACTGTTAGCGTCAAAGACGCTAAATTCTGATTTATCTTATTTACATAATATTTTTCACCCCACAGCGCTGTGCCGTGAGGTGATGTGAGCGTGCCTGATGCGATTCGAACGCACGACCTTCAGAGTCGGAGTCTGACACTCTATCCAGCTGAGCTACAGGCACAGATATAGTGAATAGAGAAAAGTGAATAGTGAATAGTGAATAATTAAGGAGTGCGGCTGAGCCGCACACCATAATTACAATTTATTCTTTTTCTTTATTCCTTATTCTTGTAAAGCCGCTTTGGGCGGTTTGCTATGACTTATCTTATTTTAGAACCGCAGGGCAGGGACTGGTCGGGGAAAATGACCTTTGCCGAGCCGTCGGGAGCGTCTGCCGCACAGATCATACCCTGCGACTCAACACCGCAAAGTGTTACAGGCTTGAGGTTTGCAACGATTATGACCTTTTTGCCCACGAGATCCTCGGGAGCATACCAGTTTGCTATGCCCGAAACCACCTGTCTGCCGCCCATACCGTCGTCAAGCTGCAAACAAAGCAGCTTCTTTGCCTTTTTGACCTTTTCCGCGCTCTTTACAAGCGCAACGCGCAGGTCGACCTTTTCAAAATCCTTTATCGTTATCTCGTCAAGCTGCGGCTGTACCTCAATTTCAGCCTCATCGCTCTCGCCTGCTGCCTTTTTAGCCTCCTCGATACGCTTTTCAATCTCTTCAAGCAGCTTTGTGCCATCTATTCTCGCAAACAGCGGAACGGGGTCGTTCACGGTGATGCCGACTGGCAGCTTGCCGAAGCTGTCAAGGCTTTCCCAGGTGTCGATATCGCAGTTTATCTGCGCAAGTATCTTATCGCTCGTATCGGGCAGGAACGGCTTTAACAGCACGCCAAGAAATCTTATCGTTTCAAGCAGAACGTAAAGCACGGTCGCAAGGCGCTCCTTTTGTGCCTCGTCCTTGCCAAGCACCCACGGCTCTGTCTCGTCGATATACTTGTTTGCTCTTTTTGCAAGCGACATAATGGTCTCCATTGTGTCAGCCATTCTGTACTCGTCTATCAGCTTTTCAACGAGCTTTGGAGTTTCCACGCACTTGTTGATAAGCTCGTCATCAAGCGGCTGCTTTGCGCAGGGAGCCATTATCTTTCCGCCGAAATACTTTTTCTGCATTGCAACGGTTCTGTTGACAAGGTTGCCAAGCGTATTTGCAAGGTCTGCGTTGTATCTCTCAATAAGGTTTTCGTATGTCACCGAGCCGTCGTTTGTGAAAGGCATCTCCGAAAGCAGATAGTATCTTGCGCCGTCAACGCCGAACTCCTTGACAACGTCCTCTGCATAGATAACGTTGCCTCTTGACTTTGACATTTTCTCCGTGCCGAAAAGCATCCACTGGTGACCGAAAACTTTCTTTGGAAGCGGCTCGCCCAGCGCCATAAGAATGACAGGCCAGTATATCGTGTGGAAGCGCATAATGTCCTTGCCGATAACGTGGCAGTCGGCGGGCCAGTACTTTTTGTAAAGCTCGCCCGAGCCGTCGGGGTCGTAGCCAAGCGCGGTGATATAGTTTGAAAGCGCATCTATCCACACATAGATAACGTGCTTGTCATCAAACGTTACGGGTATGCCCCACTTGAAAGTAGTTCTTGAAACGCAAAGGTCTTCGATACCCGGCTTTATGAAATTATTGTACATTTCCTTTTTTCTCGACTCGGGATAGATAAAGTCGGGATTGTCCTCAAGCACATACTTTTCAAGCTGTTTCTGATACTTGGACATTTTAAGGAAGTACGCCTCTTCCTTTGCGGGCTTTACCTCGCGTCCGCAGTCGGGACATTTGCCGTCAACGAGCTGGCTCTGTGTCCAGAAGCTCTCGCAGGGCGTGCAGTACATACCCTCGTATTCGGACTTGTAGATATCGCCCTGATCGTACAGCTTTTTGAATATCTTCTGCACCGTTTTTTCGTGATATTCATCGGTCGTTCTGATAAACTTGTCATACGATGTATTCATAAGGTCGCAGATCTCTCTTATCTCACCTGCTACCTTGTCAACGTGCTCTTTCGGAGTGATGCCCTCTGCATTGGCAAGCTCCTCGATCTTCTGTCCGTGTTCATCGGTACCGGTAAGGAAGAAAACATCATACCCAAGCATTCGCTTGAACCTCGCTATCGCGTCGGTAAAGACTACCTCGTAGGTATTGCCTATGTGCGGCTTTTTTGATGTGTAAGCAATAGCCGTGGTGATGTAATATGGTTTTTTAGGCATTTTACATTCCTCCTTTTTGAATTTTTGCCGCCCTAAAGGGTGACACTTTTAATATTATACACCTTTTCCGCATTTTAGTCAAGCGCCGCCGCACTTGACATCGAACTTTTTGTGTGCTACAATAAAGCGGTAAATAAGGAGAAGAGAAAGCAGTTTGTTCTGCGTCTGCGAGGGGCGAAGCGCGGTTTTGTAAAAAGACTTTGCAGACAGTCAAAGCCGTGTACAGTCTTGTACATTAAGCTAACGCTTAATTGAAAGCTTATTCTCTTCTTTTTAGATGTAAGAGGTGAGATGCAAGAGGTAAGAAGGGTGAGCCGAAGGGTTCGCGTTTCTGCTTTCTTCTCCTCGCCTTTTCATTTTTCGGGAGGTGAAAAAGGCATGAGCTTGCTTGACAGATTGAGTGATGAAAGTGCGTGGGCGGATTTTGCGCAGTACAAAGCATCTCACGGCAACACGACAGAAAAAGAGCTGGAAATGCTCTGGCAGTACATCTCGCAGAAAAGATATCTGCCGCTTGCGCAAAGCCTTGAATTTTCACTGCCGCGCAAAAGGGAGATAAACAAAAGCGGCTCGCACAAAAAGCGCGTTATCTACACCTTTGACGATGAGCAGACGTGGGTGCTGAAAATGCTGGCGTGGCTTTTGTACAAATACGATTACGCCTTTTGCAAAAGCTGCTATTCGTTCAGGCAAAAATCAAACGCGCACACCGCTATGAACGATGTTATACGCACGCCGCGGCTGAACGAAAAGTGGGTGCTAAAGCTTGATCTGCACAACTATTTCAACTCAATGCCCTCGCAGGAGCTTGCGCGCGAATTTGAAAAGGTGATAACCGATGACGCTCCCCTGCTTGATTTTCTCTCGCGCTTTTTTACGCTTGACAAGGCTCTGTGCGGCGACAGCGTTGTGTGCGAAAACCGCGGTGCTATGGCAGGCGTGCCGCTTTCGGCTTTCTGCGCGAACCTTTATCTATCCGATCTTGACAGGCGCTTTGAGGAAATGGGCGCGGCGTATTTCAGATACTCCGATGATATCCTCGTGCTTGCGGACACACATCAGCAGGCGCAGGAGTTTTTTGACCTGATCCGATCGCACATTGAGCGAAAGGGGCTTGCGCTCAACGATGAAAAGTTCAGCCTTACACCGCCGCACAGCGCGTGGGAGTTTCTCGGCTTTAAGTATAACTGCGGTCAGATAGACCTTGCAGATGCCAGCGTGCGCAAGATGAAAGCCAAGATAAAGCGCAAAGCCGCAAAGCTATACCGCCGGAAAAGCAAAAAGGGTCTTGACGGCGACAAGGCGGCGCGGGCGATGATAAAGGTCTTTGAGCGCAAGTTTTTCGGAAACTCGCAGGAGCACGACCTCACCTGGTCGCGCTGGTATTTCCCCGTGCTGACAACGGACAGGGGTCTGCGGGAGCTTGACGGGTATATGATACAGAATATCCGCTATCTCTACACGGGCAGGCACTACAAGGGCAATTACAGGGTAACCTACGGGCATATAAAGTCGCTTGGCTACAAAAGCCTTGTGAACGAGTTTTACAGGTTCCGCAGGAACAAGTAAATTATAGAGTGAGCTTATCTGCAAGCCGCAGGTAAGCTCTTTGTTTACAGAATGTTTAAAATTTCATATGCACAAATTTGGGCTTGTCAGTTGTATATATAGTGAACGGCTCAAATGAAAGGGGGAATGCTTGATGGAAAGGCAGCTGCAAATCACATCACCGCTTGGTGCATTTGAAATCGAAAGGAAGGGAGAAAGGCTTATGGACAAGCAGCGTGTAGCCGATGCATACGAGCGCTATGCCGATACGGTAGTCAAGGCGGCGTGGCACTACACAGGCGACGCAGAGTCGGCACAGGACTGCGCAGAGGAAGCGTTTCTCAAGCTGATGTCGCAAAAGGATATGACTGACGAGCATATTCTGCCGTGGCTGATACGCACGGCGGTGAACATAGCAAAGAACGAGGCGAAGTCGGCTCACCGCACAAAGACGCAGGCTCTTGACGAGCTGACAAGCTCGGCAGGCAGTGACGAAAGGGTGCTTGCACGGCGCGCGGCGGCAAGGGCTATGCTTTCGCTGCCCGAAAAATACCGTCTGCCGCTTATGCTGCATCTTGCGCAGGGCATGACGATACTTGAGACCTCAAATGCAATCGGAAAAAGCATGAACACGACCGCTTCACTTATACACAGGGGCAAAAAGCTTCTGCAAAAGGCATTTGAAAAGGAGGAACTGTAATGAAACAATTTGACTATGATGCAGAACATTTATACAGAGAATATATGCAAAATGTTACGGCTGACCCGACAGCCATTGAGGATATACTTTCGGGCAAGCGCAAAAGCGCGAACACGGGCGCAAGGATAAAGCACTCAACAGGCAAGATGATAGGCATAACCGCCGCTGCCGCAGCTGTTGCGATATGCGCAGGGATAGGCTTTTCCGCCCTCAACGCAAACGACGACAGCGGCATAAAGAGCGCAGCGACCACGTCGCAGAATGTATCCGCAATAACGCCCGCAAAGCAGATAACGCAGTCGTTCAAGCTCGAAGCAGCGCCCTTGCAGGCTGACGGACAGCTTGCAAAGACAACGCTTCTTACCCTCACTGCGACCGACGAGGCGGGCAAAGAGATAATTAAAAAGTATGCCCACGAAAAGTCCTCGTCATACTACAGCGAAGCATACGAACTCAGCGTAGGCGGAAAGACCGAGAACCTTCGCCCCGAGGTCGTTGACTCAACAGGCTATCATCACGAAGGGGACTATAGATGGAGAGTAGTTTCGATAAGCGAAGATAAGGTCGTTTTCGAGTTTATGATAAGTTTGCACAAAGCTGCACAGGAGGATATCCCGTTCACCGTCAACGTGTTTATGCCCAGCGATAAGGAATACACCATCGAAGAGGTGGAAAACGGAGTTAGCCACGACCCCATTATCGCATCTGCAAAGCTGACTTACAAGGCAAACACTGACGAATATACTTTCGTATCACAATACGGCGAAAAGCTGACAGTTTCCGATGTAGGCTTCATACTCCGCCACGACGTAGGCTATGACCCACAATGCACAAAGGAAACAGAGGCAATAAACAATATGCTGTTTACCTTTGCAGACGGCACAAGCAAGACCGCAGCACAGCTCGGACAGAAGCTCACCTACGGCGGCGGCGGATATCTTGACGGACAGTACAGGGCATATGTCTTCTTCAGCGAGCCGATAGGCGCAGACAAGCTGACCGCGATAATCTACGACGGCATCACCTTCAAGGTTCAGGACAACTTCAAGACCGAGGTAACGGGTATGTATGCAAGCGACCACGGATTGAGAGTGTTCGTTAAATGCACCGCGCAGACAGACGCAGCAAAGAGAATGCTCAATGAAACTGATGCTGACCTCAAAAAAAGCGGACACTGCAATCTTTCCGTTTCAGCGACAAATAACGATGATCAATTCGGCTCCACATATTATTCAGCACTCAAAATAAACGGCGATTCTTTTACGACAGAGGTGATATATCAGCCAAAGGGCAGCAGTTTCGTTTTCCGGGACGGTACAAAGCTCCGTATCCGTGTTGTTACACCTGCCGAATCCCAAAATATATATCTTGTGCCGAGCGACAGAACAGTCGAGTTCACGGTAAAAAAGAATGTGACCGAGCGCGTGTTCAAGTCCGCAAGCGGCAAAACGCTGTGGCTGTCAGATTATCAGTTCAACTGCAATGTGGACTATCAGGAAATTGATAAAAAGACAAGAACCAGCTATGAGATAACCTTTGCAGACGGCACTGTCAAAACAAATCTCGATTTGCCGATCATCGCAGGCGGCGGAACAAACACACCAAAGAACGACCCGAATTATATGTTTGCCTTTGAGGGCAGGATAGACAGCAGCAAGGTGAAGTCTATCACATGCGGCGGAGAGGTATTCACCGCGCAGTAAGCATAACTGCAAAACAAAAAAGACATCTCGTTGTGAGGTGTCTTTTTTTGCGTTATATCAATGTCATTATCTCGTTGTGTATGTCCTCGATAGTGCGCATCTTGCCGTCCTGCACGCACTCGACTGTTTTCCAGCCAAGCTTTTGCGCACAGTATGCAGCCGCTTTCTGCGAGCGTTTGAGGTATTCGATGTCGCCCTCGTGGATATCCTTTTTGCTCTCGTCGCCGCCGTATCTGCCGTTCATAAGCTTCTGGCTGATGTCGGTATCGGCTTTGAGGTAGATGACGGTATCGGGCGCGGGTATGCCGAGCTTTTTATACTCAAAGTCTTCAAGCCACGCAAGATACTCGTCCCACAGGCTCTCGTCAAGCTTTGAGCATTGGTGTATGCCGTTTGAGGTAGCGTACCTGTCGGCGATTATCAGTCCGCCGCTTTGGTACACCTCGCCCCAGTCCTTTTTAAAGCTTGCGTATCTGTCCACCGCATAAAATGCAGACGCAGCGTATGCGTTAACGTCTCCCGGCTTGCTGCCGAACTCGCCGTGAAGATACATTCTCACAAGCGCCGACGAGTCGCTTTCGTAATCGGGAAAGGTTATCTTCTTTACCCTCTCGCCGTTTTCCTCCAGCGCCAGCGCAAGCAGCTTTGCCTGCGTTGCCTTGCCGCTGCCGTCAAGTCCCTCTATAACGATAAGTTTTCCTTTCATTGTGTCCTCCGTCAAAGCAGAACTATGCCGTTTTCTGCGCACGCTGCGGTCATTTCGTCAGACCAGATAGATGCCTGCACCTCGCCAATATGCGCTTTTTCAAGCAGCAGCATACAAAGCCTCGACTGACCGATACCGCCGCCGATAGTAAGCGGCAGCGTGCCGTCTGCTATCATCTTGTGGTAATCGTACTGCATTCTGCCCTGCGCGCCGCATATCTCCAGCTGCTTTGCCAGCGACTTTTCGTCAACCCTTATGCCCATTGAGGATATTTCAAGCGCGTTGTCAAGCACCTCGTCCCACACGAGAATATCGCCGTTGAGCGACCAGTCGTCGTAGTCGGGCGCTCTGCCGTCGTGCTTGATGCCGCTTTTCAGCTCGCCGCCTATCTGCATAAGGAACACTGTGCCGTGCTCTTTGGTGATGAGCCGCTCGCGCTGCTTGGGCGTTTTATCGGGGTAGAGGTCTTCAAGCTGCTGGGTGGTGATAAAGAACGGTTCCTCTTTTATCGTACCGTCAAGCACGCCGTAGCGAAGCCCGACCTTGCGCTTGGTATAGGCAACCGCCTTAACTATTGATCTTACAGCGTCTTTGAGATACTCCTCGTTTCTCTGCTCGCGGGTGATGACCTTTTCCCAGTCCCACTGGTCAACAAAGATAGAGTGGGTATTGTCGGTATCGTCATCACGGCGGATAGCGTTCATATCGGTGTAGATGCCCTCGCCTGCCTTGTAGCCGTAACGGTACAGCGCCATTCTCTTCCACTTTGCAAGCGACTGAACTATCTCCGCCTCTTTGCCGTCTATCTCCTTGATAGTGAACTCGACCTTGCGCTCAACGCCGTTGAGGTCATCGTTGATACCGCTGCCCTTGCGCACGATAAGCGGCGCGGTCACTCTGTCAAGCGTCAGCGCAAACGACAAAGCCTGCTGAAAAACGTCCTTGATATATTTGATAGCGTGCTGGGTTTCTCTCAAAGTCAGCTTTGATTTATAGCCCTTTGGTATATATAATTCTCTTGACATAAATATCACTCCTTACTGCTTGTGTTAAATCATCTCACTATATTTTAGCCCGTATGTTGTTAAGACAAATCAGAATTTGCCGCCGCGGCGGCGCGCTTGTCCGTCGCGCATTAGTTAGAGCTGGCAGCCACCTTTGTGACGCTCCGGGCTTTCATTTTGTG
>OMXI01000050.1 GCA_900314975.1 uncultured Eubacteriales bacterium
CAATTTTCAAGATACTGTTCCATCAGCCTCGCTGATGTCCTCCCCTCTCGGAGAGTGCCTAATTATTATATCACGCTTATTTGCGTTTGTCAACTGCTTTTTTTCAACTTTTTTCATTTCGGCAATATGCACAACTTTCAGTTTTTTTGCTCACCCAAACTATTCAAAAGCTACAACTTTGTGCGCATTTTTCGGCATTTAAAGTATATTTTCGCAATCTTTGCAGAAATTATTAACACCAAAAATCAAGGAGGTCGCAATGAATATTCATTATAAAAGACTGCATCTTCGGGCAGCGCTCACCGTAGCTGTCATGACAATCGCAGTTTGCTTTTCATTTTTTCCGCAGCGCACAGACGGCATCGCCGCAACCTCACAGGTCGGCTCGCGCGGTGCAGAGGTTCGTGCTATCCAGCAAAAGCTGAAAGAGCGTGGACTGTTCAAATCCGACGTTACGGGCTACTACGGAGAGATAACCCGCAAAGCCGTCCTTGCTTTTCAAAAGCAGAAAGGTATTTCGCAGACGGGCATAGCAGGACCGATAACCCTCAAAGCGCTTGGCATAAGCATCGGCACGATCCCTGCCGCAACGCAGGCAAACGTTGACCTTTTGGCGAGAATAATCTCCGCAGAAGCGCGGGGTGAGCCATATGTTGGTCAGGTCGCAGTCGGTGCGGTTATCCTGAACCGAATCGAGCACCCTTCGTTCCCCGATACCCTTTCGGGAGTTATCTACCAGAACGGCGCATTTACAGCCGTTACCGACGGACAGTTCTACCAGCCTGTCGCAAGCACCGCCTACAAAGCGGCTCGTGACGCTCTCAACGGCTGGGACCCGACAAGCGGCTGCATATACTATTATAACCCTGCCAAAACGAGCAACTCCTTCATTCGCTCGCGGCAGGTAGTCACAGTAATCGGCAGCCACAGATTCTGCCTCTAGAGGCAAGATAATCAGAAGCAAGAGGCAAGTAAATCATAACAAAAAAAACGGAGACCACACAGCCTGTGATCTCCGTTTTACTTACACACCTCAAGTCACGGAATAATACTTATTCAGCTTTGTCTTGAATATCTCCGTGATAATGTTAGCAGCAAAAGCCGCAGCAAAAACCGACAAGAACACTATTATACAAACCTTTAATTTCTTTGCCATATCTTCCACCCGCGCCCGCAGAACAAACAGGCGCTTACTCCTTTCCGGCTTTTTAGGTCATAAAAAGGACTTGTGTTTCATCCTTTTATATAGTATAAACCATTTTGCACTATTTTTCAAGTAGTTTTGCAAGTTTTTTCCCGATAGTTTTTTGTATTAAAAAAGTAATTGCAAAATAGTATGATGTGTGTTATAATAATAAAATGAATTGTCAAAATCAATTAGTCGGATAGAGGTAACACCATGACCAAGACAAAAGCTCCCAGCAGCTACCGTAAGCTGTTTTCAAACACGCTTACCTTTGCAATAGGGTCCTTCAGCTCTAAAATACTTGTCGTACTGTTAATACCTATATATACAAACGCACTGTCCAAAGCCGAGGGCGGTATAGCCGATGTCCTGACGCAGATAGCAAACTGGGCGATACCGATAGCGTCAGTGACGATTGCCGAGGCGGTCATTCGTTTCGGACTGGACAAGGCTTATGACAAAAAAGCTGTATTTACCATCGGAAACGTCGTGTGCCTTTCGGGACTCGCGTTGTTCGGGGTGCTGATGTTCGTCTTCACGATAGCGGGTGTGGCGAAAAACTATCTGGGCACCTACGGCATAATACTGTATCTGTACATTTTTATGTCGAGTATGAAAACGCTTTACTCGACCTACGTGCGAGCGCTTGAAAAGGTCAAGCTGTTTGCGGTAAACGGTATAATAACCACGTTTTTCACGCTGCTGTTCAACGTGCTGTTTTATATGGTATTCCCGAAGAATTATGCATTCTTCGGAATCGGCGGCGTATTTGCATCGCCCGTGGCAAAATATCTGCTCGCGGTGCTGCTTTCGGATTTTATTTCCATAATTTTTCTTATCTTCACCGCAAAGCTTTGGAAACACTTTGACAGAGCAAGCTGGAACCGCGACCTTTTAAGAACGATGCTGCAATACTCCGTTCCGCTTATCCCCGCGCAGCTGCTTTGGCTGATAACAAACAGCTCGGATACGTTTATGACCACCTACATCATGGGCGAGAATTACAACGGCGTGCTTTCTGCGGCATATAAGATACCCAACATCGTTGCGACAGTGTATCTTATGTTCGGACAGGCGTGGAATATGTCTGCAATAACCGAGAACGACTCCAAAGACAGAGACCATTTCTACGAAAAGGTCTTTGATTTCAACCAGAGCCTTATCTATATTCTCGCAGGCGGCTGCCTGCTTGTTATCCAGCCGCTGACAAACGTTCTGATAGGCAAGGAGTTCCACGACAGTATCCGCTACTCCCCTATCCTTATCTATTCCACAGTATTTTCCTGCTTTACGACCTTTATGGGTTCGATATATATCGCAACAAAAAAATCCAAGCGTTCGCTTTTCACAAGCTTTATCTCGGGCGCTGTAAATGTCGGCATAAACCTGCTGCTGATACCGCGCATTGGTCTTTACGGACCTGCGATATCGACAGTTATTGCGTACCTTGCGGTATTTGCCGCAAGAGTGTATGACTCGCGCAAGCTTATCCCGTTCAAAATCGACTGGAAAAAGCTCGTGTTCAACAACGTCATCCTTGTCGCGATGATGCTTATCAACACCGCACTTCCCGACTTCCTCAAAGACCTTAACGCAAGCGACCTGCTTGTAGTGCTTTCGCTGATGACACTTTACGCGATAATATTTGTCTACAACGCAAAATCGCTCAGCGGTATGCTGCACAGATTTTTGCCTAAAAAGATAGCAGACCATTTTGACAACGCATCTACCGCAAAAGATGTTTTCTGGTTCTGCACCGCGCTTATCGTTATAGCGGCAGTCGGCATAGGCTTTTATCTGAAGATTTTCGGTTTAAAAGAAGCCGCCGCGATAGTTATAGGCTTTGCCGCATCAATAACCGTCATCAAAAAAGCCGCACTGGGCTACCCAATTCTCGCAGCTATTACCGTTTTCGTGTTCTTGGAGCAGGGCATGCTCGCAGCAGTATTTGCGTATTTTGTAATGATAGCACCCTGCCTGCTCTATAAAAAGAGATTTGCGGACGCGGCAACTCTTACCGCACTTACAGGCTTGCTTATGGGATATTACGTACACGCGCTTTTAGGCTTGTTCGCAGTGCTTATACAGGTGCCTGCATACGCTATCGCTTATTGGAGCAATATAAAAGGAGCAGTGCGCAGATTTGTCAATAAAAGGTGATATTCACCGTTAAATATGGAGGTAAATAAAATGGCAGAATTAACTTTTGAAATCAAGGAGTGTATCGGCGTTCTCTCGGAAAACGCAAGAGGCTGGACAAAGGAACTCAACCTTATCAGCTGGAACGAAAGAGAGCCTAAATACGACATCAGAGAGTGGAATCCCGACCATACCAGAATGGGCAAAGGCGTTACCCTCTCAGCAGAGGAATTTGAAAATCTCAAAAAGCTTATCAACGGCGAGGAAATAGAGGACGATATCGACGAGGACAAAATTCTGTGATTTTGTTAATAAAGTGTAAAATATGACGTGTTATTAAATTATAATTGAATGTTAATTTTATGTTCAAAAAATCCTGTTATAATTTGTTGTATCGGTAAACAAAATATTTGTCTATGCTGTATAAAAAAACAAGCACGGAGGCATTTAAATTATGGAACAACACGGAATAAGCAAGCTGGACCTTAAAAGACGAAATCGTATGCAGGTCCTGAAAATACTCAAGACCAGAGGTCCTACGTCAAGAATAGACATCGCAGGTACGCTTGAACTCACAAGAGCCGCTGTTACTATCATCACAAACGAAATGATAGAGCAGGGCATCATTCAGGAGATAGGCGAGTACAGACACGTCACCGAGAAAGCTCCGAGAGGAAGAAAGAAAATTCTTATCGACATCAACCACCACTACAAGTTCGTTGTGGGCGTTACTATCGAGGAGCAAAACATCAGCGTCGGTCTGTCCACCCTTTCGGGCGCAGTGCTTGACAAGAGAAACCTTGAGGTGAACGAAGATACGCCTTACGAGAAAATCGAAGGCTTTATCCTTGATTCCGTCAAGGAGATACTCTCGGATAACTGTCTGACGCAGGAGAATATCCTGGGTATCGGCTTTGGTATCTTCCCTACTATGTACGATAAGCTTGGCATCAAGATGGTCGATGCAGAGCCTGATTACTCGAGCGCGTTTGCAAACGTCAGAAAGTTCACCAACCTGCCGCTTGTGTTTGATAACTCGGTAAAAGGCACCGCTATGGCGAATATCGACTTTTTGAAAACCAAAGACCCTAACCGCCATAATATCGCTTTTCTGCACTACGGCAACACGGTGCATTTCGTCGTTACAAACCTTAACGAGCCTATCATCTCCTACGATAACAGAACCAATTTCGTGGACAAAATGATAATAAATCCGAATGCCGATACAGTGTGCCAGTGCGGCAGACGCGGCTGCGTTGAAAACGAGCTGACACCTATGGCAACAAGGAGAAAAATAAAGGACGTGTTCTCCGCAGAGGGTACACCGTTCCTTTACGAAGCCGCAAGAGGAAACTTTGACAGCGTAACGAAAGAAATGATTTTTGTTGCGTACGACAAGGGCGACCCCGAGGTAGTCAGAATACTTGACGAGCGTTTGAAACTTACCGCCGTATTGCTCAACAATCTGTACTTCTCCACCAATCCGCAGAAGATAGTTCTGCATAACTTCAATTTCCGCGACGAAAACGAGTTTATCAGACTCAAGAACGCCGTAACAGAAGTCGGCGGCGCATTGGTCGCAAGCAAGATAGAGCTTTCTATCATCGAGGACAAGCACAGATTCCTTTCGGGCTGCGCGCTGGCAATAAGAGATCTGTTCTTCAATAAGGGCGGCTTTGAATCAGCTAAAAACTAATATATTCCAAACAGGAACTGCTGCGATTGTCAGCAGTTCTTTTTTTGTGCAAAAAGACTGCAAATAGCCTTGATTTTTGCTGATAAATGTGATATTATGTACTTTGGGGGTGAATCGCCTTATGAAAGATTTTTTCTCGGTAATTTTTATGAACTTATGGGGCTTTGACCTTATTATATTTCTCGTGGCAGTGTTCACAGGGTTCGTTTACTACTCTACCAATAATTCAGCCGAAAGGCTTTATAAAAAACTGCATCTCACCGTGTTCGTTCCCGATGCCCGTTCATCGAGCGAAGAGGCAGGCGCAGAGGTGTCAAGGCTGAAGGAAACAGACGTAGTGGAGATGCGAAACCATACAGGCAAGCTGTATTCGCTGTTTGTAAACCTTACAGGTATTTTCCCGCTTTTGGGCATACTGGGAACCGTCATCTCGCTGCTTGGTATGGTAAGCGATATGAATAACGTCCAGGGCAACTTCTACGGCGCGCTCACATCTACCTTCTGGGGACTTATCTTCTCGATAGTGTTCAAAATACTCGACGGCGTTGTATGCTCAAAAATCGAGGATAACGAAAAGAACGTACAGCTTTTCCTTGAAAGAAACAGCAGCCGCACCGCAGAGGTCAGGGAGTAAGCTATGAACGGTGGATTTCGCAAAAGCAAAGGAATAATCATCGAGCTTACAAGCCTTCTTGACGTAATACTTATAATGCTTTTCTGGGTAATGCTCAATATGTCCAATACCGCCGCAGATGCCGAAAAGAAAGCGCAGCAGCAGGTAGACGCCGCAAACGCAAGGGTCGAGCAGGCAAAGGACGAGGCACAAAAGCAGATAGATACCATAAACGAGCAGAATAAGGAAATGCGACTGCAGGCTGAAAATATGCAAAACGCCCTTGACGGATTCAGCAGCGGAAAAATGGTAACGCTTGAAATGAAATACGAGGACGGCAGAGACGTTATCTACGTTTCGCAGGACTCACAGCAGCCAAAGCCCGTGATAGTCAACAGCGAGCTGCCCGAAAAGCTCAAGGATGCTCTCAATTCCTACGGCTTGGATAAGGATTCGATAATACTTGCCGCATTTATGTACGACGGCAACAACGTGCTTTACCGCGACGTAAACACTGTGCAGAACACGTTAAGTACTATTAAAGGCAATTACAAGAACATATACTATACACAGGTCAATACAACGAAATAAAAGATTAAAGGAGAATGAAAAATGAGCATTGAAAAAGACGTTGAAAAGAAATATATCGATGAGCTGGAAAGACAAAACCGAAAACTGAAAAAGAAAAAGAAAAAGCGTCTGCTGCTCTTGCTGGTTATACTGCTTCTTCTCGGTTCACTCGGACTTATGCTCGGTCTGACAGGGCTTTTGCCCGGTATGGGCGACGATGACGGCGACGACGGCAGCGCGGCAGCAAGCAAGACCGATTCAAGCGCTGTTTCATCATCCTCGCAGACAGAGACTACGCCGACTGCGATTGAAATTGTCTACGACGACGTAAAGGTAAGCGGCAGCACCTACATCTATCAGGGACAGGTGAAAACTCTTGAGGAGATAAAAACCATCATCTCCAATATGAAGGAAAATGTCGTTATCCGCATTACAGACGACAACGCAACAAAGAACGCTATGGATAACCTCACAAATATGCTTATCGATTCACAGCGCTCGTACAATCTGACCAACCCCGCAGGCAGCGACAGCTCAAGCAGCACCGACAGCTCGCAGGAGGACTCGTCTTCCGAAAAGGATTAACGAATATTTTTTCCGAAAGGACATAAACTTATGTTAGGTATAACTTTTGAAGGCGGCGCAAGCAGAACCGTTTACAGCTGCGGCATTATGGACGCACTGCTTGAAGAGGACATCATGGCTGATGTCGGCTTCGGCGTGTCCGCAGGCGCTGCTTTCGGAGTAAGCTACTTTTCAAAACAAATCGGACGTAACTATAAGCTCGCAACACAGATAATGAACCGCAAGCAGTATATGGGCGCAAGAAACCTCATCGACCCCAAAAACCGCTGCTACTACGGTCTTGAGTATGCCTACGATACCGTTCCAAACAGCATTCTTCCGTTTGACTACGACGCGTATGCCGCTAATAAGGGCGAATTCTATGCCGTTGTTACCAACGTAGAAACGGGCGAGGCGGAGTATATCAGGGAAACAGGCAAAGACAGACAGTGGACGCTTTTAAGAGCCACCTGCGCGCTGCCGCTGCTTTTTCCTATGATAGAGATCGGCGGCAAAAAGTATATGGACGGCGGACTTGCCGACTCCATTCCCTATAAGCAGGCGATTAAGCGCGGCTGCGATAAAAATATCGTGGTGCTTACCCGTCCGCTTGGGTATGTCAAAAAGACCGATGCGGTGACAAAGCTCGCAGCAAAGCGCTACAGAAAGTACCCAAACCTTTGCAGAGCTATGCTGACAAGGGCAGAAAGATACAATGCGTGTGTCAGCGAGATAATGCAGCTCAAAGCGCAGGGCAAGCTGTTTGTTTTCACACCGCGTTCGACCTTTGGCGTGGGCAGAACAGAAAACGACCCGCAAAAGCTCCAAAGGCTGTACGAGCACGGCTACAAGCACGCTAAATGGGCTATGAACGATTTGAAAAAATATCTCAACAGGTGATACAATGTCTCTTAAAACAGTTACAGGTCTGCTGCTGACATTTGTCGGCGCAGGCTATTTTCTTATCGCCAACAGAGAGGTCACGGTCACAAACAAATCACTTGAATGTGCCAAGCTGCCCGATAGCTTTGACGGCAAAAAGATACTTGTGCTTTCCGACCTGCATAAAAAGCGCTACGGCGATAACTTCAACAACATTATGGGCTACTGCGAGTGCGTAAAGCCCGATTTTATCTTTTTCCTCGGCGACCTTTACAGCCGTGACGAAACGGATATGCGCCCCAAAGCTGCGTTTCTTGCAAGGCTGCGCGAGCTTGCACCAACCTACTATATCGTCGGCAACCACGAGCTTTATCAGCCCGAATGCCTCGAGGCTCTCTGTGCGCGGCTCAAAGGGCTTGGTGTAACAGTTCTGCGCAACGCCAAAGCAACGCTTTCAAGCGGCGCAGACAGCATTGACCTTTACGGCTTGCAGCTGCCGCTTCACTACTACGTCAACAGCGATTGGAGTTATAGAAATCTTCCCGAGCCAAGCGTAGATTACCTGAACAAAAAGCTGGGCAAACCCAGTGCCGAGCGCTGCACCTTTCTGCTGGCGCACAAGCCAGCATTCTTTGAGCAGTACGCACGCTGGGGCGCTGACGTAACGTTCGCGGGACACAACCACGGCGGCATTGTACGGCTGCCGCTTATCGGCGGCTTACTCTCTCCCGAGAGAAGATTTTTCCCAAAATACTCAAAGGGCATCTACAACAGCAAGATTTTCGGCACGGACAGAAAGCTTGTCGTAACAGCAGGGCTGGGCAAGTTCCGTTTCAACAACCCGTCTGAAATACTTGTCTGCACACTAAAAAAAGGAAGTAAGTAAAAATGCTTGAATACAAGGATGCGTTTGAAAAATATTTTGACGCGCATATGGACGAGATAATCAAAAGTCTGGGCGAGATAATCTCGATACAAAGCGTTGCGACGCTTGACAGCGAGGTAAAGCCGTTCGGCGAAGGCTCTGCAAAAGCACTCAAATGGGGCGAGAATTTCCTCAAATCACTCGGCATGAAAACGCTCAATGTCGACGGCTATGCCGTTCACGGCGACTATAAGGACGGCGAACCGGTGCTTGCCGTGCTGTCCCACCTTGACACCGTACCCGCAGGCGAGGGCTGGAGCTTTGACCCGTTCACGCTCACCCAAAAAGATGGCAATCTCTACGGCAGAGGCACGATAGACGACAAGGGTCCGAGTGTCGCGGTGCTATATGCGATAAAGGCGATAAATGATTTGAAAATTCCGATAGGACGCAATTTCAGAGTCGTTTTCGGCGGCTTTGAGGAGGGCGGCTGCGAGGATATCGAGTACTATCAGACCAAGTTCGCATTTCCCGAAATGGTGTTCACGCCCGACGGCTCTTTCCCGGTTCTCAACTGCGAAAAAGGGCTTGTACACCTCACCTTCAAGGGTGCGCTCGAAACGGGCGAAAAGCGCGCTGATTACTTAAAAGCGGGTACCGTCATCAATGCAGTACCCGGCAAGGCAGAGTTCACACTTGAAAACATCACCGACAGCGAGCTGAAAGCGGCTCTTAACGGACTTGACGGCTTCAAGCTTGAAACGCAGCAAAAAGACGATATCCTTACAGGCACACTTATCGGCAAATCTGCTCACGGCTCGCGTCCCGAAAACGGACTTAACACCGCGACCGCGCTGGCAGCAGCGTTTGCAAGGCTCGGTATCAGCGGCTTTGACAAGCTAACGCAAATCTTCCCCCACGGTGATTTCAGCGGAAAAGCAATGGGTATGGGATTTTCGGACAAAGTTTCGGGCGAGATGACCTGCGTGCTGACGCAGCTTGCTGTGGATAAGACCAGTCTCACCGCAGGCATTGATATACGTTTTCCAATTGACAAAACGAGCAGACAGATACTTGACATAATCTGCACAGAGCTTGAAAATGCGGGCTTTGAGGTGACAAGCACCGAAGCTATGGAGCCGCACTACGTAGATGAAAACACTCCGCTTGTGCAGACTCTTCTGAAAGTCTACGAGGGAGTAAGCGGTCAAAAGGGCGAGTGTATCGCAGAGGGCGGCGTGACCTATGTTCACAATACAAAGGGCGCTGTCGCGTTCGGTGCAGAGTTCCCGTGGGAAAACAACAATATGCACGGCGCTGACGAGCATATCAGCCTTGAAACGTTCAAAGCAAACCTCAATATGTACGCAAATGCGATAGTCGAACTGACAAAACAGTAACGGAGGAACAGTATGAAAACAGCAATAGTCGGGCTTGGTCTTATCGGCGGCTCAATGGCAAAGGCTATAAAAAAGAACACCCAGCACACCTGCTTTGGTCTGGATATCGACACAAACGCCGTAAAAAGCGCGCTTGAACAGGAGGCTATTGACGGCGAGATAACCGCGGACAAGCTTTGCACCTGCGACATAGTTATCGTCAGCCTGCACCCCTTGCAAACGATAGATTTTCTTATCGCCAACAAAGATAATTTCAAAAAGGGCGGCATAGTTATTGACACCTGCGGCGTTAAGGGCGCGATTGTCAGTGCCGTGGAAAAGCCGCTTGCTGACGCGGGCGTGCATTTTCTCGGCTGTCACCCAATGGCCGGGCGCGAGTTTTCGGGCTTTGCTTACTCGGTGGACAACCTGTTTGAAAAGGCAAGCTTTATTATGACACCGACTGAAAATACTTCACGCGATACAGTCGAAAAGATAACCGCTTTTGCCTACGAATGCGGCTTTGCAAAGGTCGTTGTTTCGGATACTGCCGAGCATGACGAGATAATCGCCTACACCTCGCAGCTTGCGCACGTCGTTTCAAGCTGCTACGTCAAAAGCCCCAGCCTTATGCGCCAGGCAGGCTTCTCCGCAGGCTCGTTCAAGGACCTGACGAGAGTTGCAAAGCTCAACGAGGATATGTGGACTCCCCTGTTTCTGATGAATAAAAAAGCGCTTACAAGCGAGATAGACCACATCATCGAGCATCTTACCGAGTACCGGAACGCTATCGCATCGAATGACTCCGCAAAGCTGCACGAGCTTTTGAAAAAAGGGCGCGAGCTTAAAGAGCTTTCCAACGAACAGACGGCTAAACAAAACGAGTGAAAAAAGAGTACATAGAATAAATCAGAATTTAGCGTCTTTGACGCTAACAGTGAATAGTGAATAACGAATAGTGAAAAGTTTATAGTTAAGGTATCGCCTTCGGCGATATATTAAGCCGATAAATTCTGATTTACAAGAACAACTGCATACAAAAAAGAGGCTGATGCTAAACATCAACCTCTTTATTTTTATACCTCGAAACCGTATTGGCGCAGTATCTGCTCGGGCTCTTTGAGCAGGTCCCTTGCCTTTGCGATAGCCGCCTTTATCTCGCTGTCGCCGAGCTGACCTATCATCTCCTGCGTCTGCGAGATCGCCTCTTTGTTAAGGCTCAACTGATACTTGTAAAGTCCCTCAAGCCTTGAAAGCGCCTTTGTTTCAAGGTCCTGATAAACCGTCTTGATATCCTTGACGATGTTGTTTCTGATGTCGTCGTAGTTTTCAAGCGCGATGTCGATAATGTCCGTCTGCTTTTTCTTTTTCATTATAAGGCTGAATGAACTCATCGTAGCGGGCGGGAAAGTCTCGCTCGTACCGAACAGCTTAACGCCCATAACGCTTCTTGTCACGTTCTTGTTGACCGACATCATTATCCTCTCGACCGACGGGGCCTTTGACTCGTCGTCATACTCCTCTATACCCAGCGACTCTGACAGGTCGTGGCTTATCTTGTCCACCAGCAGCGCGATCTTGTCGCGGTGATGCTCTATGCACGTTCTGTACGCAAGTCCCACCTTTTCCATAAGGTACGGGTAGAAGTACTTTTCAATATCCTCTGCGCTGTACTTGTCCTCACCGTTCTCGTCTTTGCTGCGGCACAGCAGTATGCTTGAACGCAGCTTGGAAAAGAACTCGTACATCCATTTTTCAGCCTCCTGCTGCATTTCAATAATGCCAAGATGCAGCTGCGGCTTTTTCGCCTCCAGCGCAGCCTCAAGCTCCTGTCCCTTTGACTCGATAGCGCTCACCTTTTCAGCGAGTTTTTGCTGGTCAAGGTCAGCCATTTCTGCAATAAGATTGAGCTTTGTATTTGTTTCAGCCCACATCTGCGAGAGCATTGTCAGCACTCTCTGCGAGCGTATAACGTCCTTTTGCATTATGATATCGCGCTTGAGCGAAAGCTCAAACTGCAAGAACTGAGTCTCGTACAAATCGCGGAAGCCCTTGTCCTCGGGTCTTTCAGTACCCATTCTCCTTGCGAACTCGTCAGCGCCGCTTATGCCGTAAACGACCGCATTGGGAACGATACGCCCCGCGATGCTCTTAAAGCGGCGAAGCACTCTCTGCGCGTCCTGTCGGCTTTCAAGCGCGTCGAGCATATTTACAAGGATGTACAGCATACCGAATCTCTGCGGCAGAACGTGCGTCAGCAAAAACGTCTGCTCTGTTTCGGAGAAAGGCATAAGGCAGGACGCCGCATACATAATAGCATCAGCGTTTACAATGTAGTCTCTTACTTCCTTGTCAAGCGTTTCAAGGTCGGACAGACCCGGAGTGTCAACGATTTTTATCTCGTTGAGTATCGGTGCGTTGTCCTTTATCTGAACGTATGCTATCTTTGACGGAAACAGCTTCATTCTCTGCTCAAGCTTTTCACGCTTGATATCGTCGATAGTCAGCGGTATGCGCCTTCCGTTTTCAAGGAAAGCCTGTACCGTTCTGAAATTGCCGAACGATATCTCGTTTATTGTGTACGTTTCGGGCGTAGCGTTTGTCGGAGTAAGCTCCTTGCCCAGTATAGCATTGATTATCGTGCTTTTGCCGCGCTTGAACTCACCCAGTATTACCAGCGTGAACGGCTCGTCGATCTTCTTGCCGACAAGCGTATCCCACTCTTTAAGCTCGCCGATAAACTCGCTGCCAAGCACGTTTGCTATCTGCACATCGTCAAGCACTGCATTGATACAGCTTCTCACTCTTTCGATGTTGTAGCTGTCCGCACTGTTGTTTCTCTCATTACTCATCAGCTCTGACCTCCGTTCCCCACGATCATGCTCGTGCGCACGTCGCAGACCTGGACAGGCTGTATTTTCTGCTCTTTGCCGTCGATATCGTTTCGCCAGTCATAGAGCGTTGCGCAGTAAATGAACTCATTTGCCGCAAGTATCGCCCTTTCGATATCAGTCAGGCTGTCATCGACCTTAAGGTTTCTTGAATCCATTGTGTGCAGTGTACTGCTCATCTCGTCAAGATCCTTGTCGAATCTCTCCTGCTTTCTGCCGTAGAAATCCATATAGCCCTTTTTGAAAATACCGCACATAAGCTCAAGAAATCTTCCGGGCTTGTCAAGGCAAATCATGCCCGCTCTTGCAGCGGTCTGGTCACCAAACTTTATCCAGCCCGACAGTGCCTTGTGGAACTGGCTGCTGACAGGTGCGGTAAAGCTCTTTGTAACGGGCTTGTATACGTCCTTGTTTATGTTGAGATACGTGTATGCGATATTGAACTGGCAGTGACCGTTTTGTATCCTGCCGCACTCGCAGCCGACAAGCAGCGTAAGCTCCTCGCTGCTGCACATCTGAACAAGAGATTTGGTAATAACTATGCAAGGGTCTATCATATCGCTGCCTATCGAATAGATAAGCGCTTTATCAAGGTCCTCCCTTATAAACACGATAGGCACGACCATTTCGAGCCTCTCGCTGCATTTTTTCACAATATCGAATATCTCGGGATACTTCAGAGGTCCCACCTGGTCGCACTTCATAAACAAATGCTTTGCCTCTGCCGATATATCCTGAGTATTCACCGCTTTGAACAGCTTTGACGCGCCGCCCAGCCCCAGTATTTTTTGTCTGACAGCGTAGTCAGACTCATAGGCATAATCAAGGTTTCCGTCAACGACGTGACCCTTGTATGACCTTGTGTAAGCTGTGAGGTACGCTTCAAAATCCGTGTCGATAGTCAGCAGCGGATTAGCTGTTTGTGATACTTCATTCATCATTCGTCCTCCATGAACCTTATTTTCATAACCTATCAAACGTCACAGCAAAGCTTAAGCATCCATCTGCTCGGTAAGAACCTTTCTTACTGCGTAAGCGTCCTGAACTATCCTGCTTGCGCTTTCAGCAACGTTGTGCAGTCTTTCCATTTCCTTCTGGGAAACACTGCTCTTTTGAGTTTTAAGGTCATTGAGGTTATCAAGAGTTTCCTGTGTGTCACGCAGGATGATTTCTGTTTCTTCCTCTATCTTCTTTTTGAGTCCTTCAAACGACGAGAATACCTGACGGCGAACCGTTTCGGTAAAGTCGTTGTTCAGCTTCATCTCGTGGAACTGCTTCTTGACCTGGGTCTTGAAGTTGGATTTGAATTTTTCTATTCTTTCCTTAACAAGAATCTTGTCGATAGCAAAGTTTGATGTGAATGTACCTGCTATGCCTGCTACCGCCATAAGCACCAGTGTAACCGGGAGTGCCGTGGTAATGCCGAAGAAGCCTGCAAACACCACCGATGCGTAATATGTCGCATAGAAGCTTGCAAGACCTGTTGCACCGCCGAGCAAAGCGCCCTTGAGACCTGATTCTCTGAATCCGAGGAACAGACCGCCCACGCCGTAGGAGCCGATAGCGACACCGATTATCTTATCGACAACGCCGCCGTTTTGTGTAACACGGTTTGAGATAGTGAACATCTCCTGTATCCTTGCAACGCTCTCAAAGAATGCGTCCTCAAAGCCCTGGAGTCTTTCAGCCTCACCGCTTACAGCAACGTTTATCTGGTTTTGTATCTGCTCGCAGATTATCTGCGCCCTTACCTCGATAGACTCTCTTATCTTCTCAGTCAGCTTTGCGGAAACGATCTTGAGCTGATCCTTCTTGAAGTCATCAGACGACATCTGGAAATTGTCTATGACCTGCATAGCAGTCTCCTCTATCTTGTCCCAGTAGCTGTCAAGAATAGGCTGAAGACCGTTGAACACCTGGTTTGCGGAATCGTTTATCTTAACGAATTCCTCTCTCTTTTTATTGCGTATCTCCTCGATCTCCTTTATGGCAGCATCGTACTTCACCATAAATTCATCGTTAGCCATCATAAGTGCATTTTCCTGCATTACGACGTTACGCAGTATCTCTGTACCGGAATTGGTTATTTTGTTCGTGATTATCTGGAGGGAAATAACGCCTCGCTCTTTTGTGAGCATGCTTTCAAGTGCGTTTTCAAACTCGGGGAAATTACTTTCCTCAAGCATAGCTTCATCACCCGTTGTCTTTGCGACAAGGGCTTTTTTAGCGTACACGCCAATAACTCTGGGCGTGCCTATCTTTCTCTTATACACGGCAAATTCACGGGAATCCTCTCCCATTACCTTCTTTGCCTTTTCCATAACATACTTGCCGATTCTGGAACGGACAGTCTCAACTATCTTGTTTTCGTCCTCCTGCGAGAATGTACCGAAGCAGTTTACAACGAAGATTATCCTTCCTACGTCCGAGGTCATCATCTTCTTTTCGAGGAATTCCTTCTCAAACTGCGAGAACGGCGAGTTTGCGCTGATAACAAAAACAGCCGCATCTATCTTTGGCAGTATCGACAGCGTAACGCTGGTCATCTGCTCGTCATCGTTAAGACCCGGAGTGTCTATGATATCGACATTCTTTTTGCAGAACTCCGTATCGTAGTAAACGGTAGCCTCCTTGACAGTCTCGGCTCTTTCCTCCGATTCCGCCGTCAGCTTGGTAACGTAGTCCTCAAGCTTGCCTATGTCAACTCTCTCGCTGTTGCCGTTTTTGTACTCAACCTGCACATACGGCTCGGTGCTGTATGTAACTCTGTTAAGCGTAGCAGTCGCAGGCAGTACGTCAGCAGGCAGTACCTCCTGACCGAGCATAGCGTTGATAAGTGTAGACTTACCTCTTTTGAACTCGCCCACGATAGCGACCTCAAAATGCTCGTCCTTTGTCTTGGCAATAGTCTCCTCAAGGGACTTTGCAGTGTTGACAAGACAAATCTCGTCACTGAGTTTCAGAAGCTCCTCCAGATCGGCGGTCAGACTCTCCATCGTCTGCTTATACGCCGAATAGCTTCCGTAATCGATTTGCTTTTCCATCACGAACCTCCTGTTCCGTTCAGTCGGATTTATTTACAAGCCGCAAGCGGCATTCAGATACTGATACACGGTATATGCAACCAAGATTTTGTGTCTCACCAAACCCTGTAAAACTACATATTACCACATAATAGATTATAACACACCTTTTCAGCCATCGTCAAGCAATAATAAACCGCGCGCATCAAAATTAGACTTTCTCACAAATCAGCCAAAAATCTTTAGACATTTTGCACACATTTTTTCGCCCGTTTAACAAAAAGAGGTACATACACCGATGTACCTCACACAACATATTGTGTTTTTTTAGTTTAATGCCTTAACATTCCATATCGTGAATGAAGCCGCAGCTTCGCATACTCATCACGCCATCGCTGCCGACGATATAATGGTCAAGCACGCTTATGTCAAACGGCGAAAGATACTGCATAATTTTGCGCGTCAGTATAATGTCCTCCTGCGACGGACGGCAGGACGCATCGGGGTGGTTGTGTGCAAGAATGATGTTCTCCCCCGCGTCGTTAAGCACGCTCTTTGCAAGCTCGCGCATATCCGCAGGCGTAGATGTCGCGCTGCCCCGCGAGATAGTCGCCACCGAGCCTGCGCGCATATCAGGCGTTATGCATATCACTTTAAAGCACTCTGTTCTCTCCTGCGCGAACAGACTTTTAACGTACTCGCCGAAGGCATTCAGGTCGCGCAGACTTACATTTTCGTGCTTCTGCACGCCCGCGTGTGCAGCTATCGCGCCAAACAGCTTTATCATCACCGCACCGCTGCCGCCAATGTCCTTCACCTGCTTTAAGCTCTCCACAGGCGCATCGAGTACTCCCCTCACCGAGCCGAACCTGTCGATAAGCTCGTGCGCAACAGCATTGGTGTCCTTTCGCGTCAGAATAAAAAACAAAAGCATTTCCATTATCTCATGCTCTGCAAAGCTGTCAAGGTGCGGGTCGCTTGCAAAGCGCTCTCTCATGCGCGCACGGTGTCCCGCGTGAATGCCTTTCTTGTTCTGTTCAGCCATTCCCCCGCCTCCTCAAACGGTTTTTTCTAATTATATAACGCCTCGCGTGATATGTCAACAAAAAAGGCAGTAGTCTCCCACTGCCTTCAAATATCAAACGTTGAGCTTTGCCCTGTCCTTTGCCCTTTGTGTGTTGCTCAAGGTCTTTTTCCTGATACGGATATTCTTCGGTGTTACCTCCAGAAGCTCGTCCTCCGCAAGAAACTCCAGCGAATCCTCAAGGCTCAGCACTCTCGGCGGAACAAGTCTCAAAGCGTCATCAGAGCCGCTTGCTCTTGTGTTTGTCAGGTGCTTTTTCTTGCACACGTTTACGATAAGGTCCTCCTGCTTTGGTGAAGAGCCTACTACCATTCCCTCATACACCTGCGTACCGGGCGTGATGAACAGCTCTCCTCTTTCCTGTGCGTTGAACAGACCGTAGGTAACTGCCTCGCCCGTTTCAAAAGCGACCAGCGAGCCTGTCGGTCTCTTGGGGATATCTCCCTTGTACGGCTGATAGCTGTCAAATACCGAGCTCATAATGCCCTCGCCCTTTGTGTCGGTAAGGAACTCGCTCTTGTAGCCGAAAAGTCCTCTTGCAGGGATAAGAAATTCCAGCTTCATTCTGCTTCCCACAGGCGACATCTCGCGAAGCTCGCCCTTTCTTGCGCCGACCTTTTCCATAACAGGTCCCACGCAGTTTTCGGGAACGTCTATGACAAGTCTCTCGATAGGCTCGTTGAGCTTTCCGTCTATCTCCTTGAAAAGCACTCTCGGAGTCGAAACGCCCAGCTCGTAGCCCTCACGGCGCATATTCTCTATAAGGATAGAAAGGTGCATCTCACCTCTGCCTGCGACCTTGAACGAATCTGTCGAATCCGTCTCGGAAACACGCAGTGAAACATCCTTCAGAAGTTCCTTGAAAAGCCTGTCGCGTATATGCCTTGTAGTAACGAATTTGCCCTCTCTGCCCGCAAACGGCGAGTTGTTTACCGAGAAGGTCATCTCAACTGTCGGCTCTGAAATCTTAACGAACGGCACAGGCTCAAATTTCGAGCTGTCGCAGATCGTATCACCGATAGTTATGTTCTCGATACCGCTTATGCAGACGATATCGCCTGCTTTTGCGCTGTCGCACGGAACTCTGTTGAGTCCCTCTATCTGATACATAGTAACAATTTTGCCCTTGTACTCGTTCTTTGTCTTGTGGTAGTCGCCGATGATAACGTCCTGACCGACTCTCATGATGCCGCGCTCGATACGTCCGATAGCGATCCTTCCGACATATTCGTTGTAGTCGATCGATGAAACAAGATACTGCATAGCGCCGTCCATATCAGCCTCGGGCGCAGGAATGTAGCTGAGTATCTCCTCAAACAGCGGGATCATATCAACGCCCTGCTCATCAGCGTTCTTTGTAGCCGTGCCGTCCCTGCCCGAGCAGTAAAGTATCGGGCTGTCGAGCTGTTCATCAGTAGCGTCAAGATCCATCAGCAGCTCAAGCACCTCGTCCTCTACCTCGCCCAGTCTTGCATCGGGCTTGTCTATCTTGTTGATAACAACGATTACTCTGTGTCCCAGCTCAAGCGACTTTTGCAGAACAAATCTTGTCTGCGGCATAGGGCCCTCCGCCGCGTCAACGAGCAGTATAACGCCGTTTACCATTTTCAGTACGCGCTCTACCTCGCCGCCGAAATCAGCGTGACCCGGAGTGTCGATAACGTTTATCTTAACGTCCTTGTATTTTATAGATGTGTTCTTTGCAAGAATGGTTATTCCTCTTTCGCGCTCGATGTCACCAGAGTCCATAACTCTCTCCTCAACAGCCTGATTCTCTCTGAATGTACCGCTCTGCTTGAGCATCTGGTCTACCAGAGTAGTCTTGCCGTGGTCAACGTGTGCAATGATAGCAATATTTCTCAAGTCTTCTCTTACCATAATAATTCCTCCTGACACTTTTACCTGACGATTGGCTTACGATTATGCAGTTATTTGGCTATCAAGGTGTCATACATCTTGTAAAAATAAACTATCTTCACTTTGCATTAACTCTTTTCATACTAATTGTTCAAAAAACCACTTTGCATAATTAAACCCCATAGCATCTGCTATGGGGCTTATGTTGATGGGAGAAGGTGGATTCGAACCACCGAAGCTGAAAGCAACAGATTTACAGTCTGCCCCCTTTGGCCGCTCGGGAATTCTCCCATATTATCCGCTGATGCGGAGTTTAAAGCTGGTGGACGGACTTGAACCCCCGACCTGCTGATTACAAATCAGCTGCTCTACCAACTGAGCTACACCAGCGTGTCCTGTTTTGGTGACAAAAAATATTTTATCACAAATATTCGCTCTTGTCAACATCAAATCACAGGTTTTAATGTTTTTTAACAAGTTGTCAAAAAACAGATCGAGGCGACAGGACTTGAACCTGCGGCATCTTGGTCCCAAACCAAGCACTCTACCAAACTGAGTTACGCCTCGTTATGACTCAGCAAAAGGCTTTGTTGCGTTGTATTCCGCCAAATCCGGTCATCAGACAGCTTATATATTATACTACAGCGTCCGACTTTTGTCAACCGCTTTTGAGCGATTTGTGAGTTTTTACAAAAAAGATTTTCCCGTTTTACCTGCTTTGAGCATTATCACCACACCGCACGAAGCCGATATCACCGCACTCTTGCCGATTTGTGCCGAAAAATGTCTGCAAAATGGGTGAAAAGTTTGACGGCAAAGTGCTATTTTTGTGCATATGTACAATTTTATGTACTTATTTTGCGAAAACCCTTGATTTTTCGCCGAACTTGTGTTACTATATATTGTGCATAAGTGCATATACTATAACTACATAAAAGGAGACGGTGATCATGGCAACAAAAGAATGTCCGTATTGCCACAAGGAAATTGCAGATGAAGCGATACTCTGCAAGTATTGTCACAATCTTCTCATCGGCAGCAATCAAGATATAGAAAGCGCTGCTATCGCGGGGAGAGAAAGAGCAAGAAGAAACAACGCTGCTCACGCAAGCAGCGCAGTAGATAAAGCATTGGGAAGAAAAACGCCTGCACCCAGAGTCAGCGAAGAGGACCTCACCAGAGAGTTTTCGGCTGCACAGATAGCAGATTACGAGGAAAAGACAAGAGCTTTCTCTGTGCCTAAACAGCAAGCGCCCGCAAGAGCGCCGCAGCAAAGCACTCGCCAGAGCGCTGCGCAGCCTTCAAGACCTGCACCGCAGCCCGTAAGACAGCCCGGTCCGCAGCCAAGCGATTACTATGACGATGACCGTTATTATGACGATGACAGATATTATGACGATAACGACGGCTACTACGACGACGGGTATTATGACAACGACTCATATTCCCGCGGCGGCAAGCGTTCTGCATCAGGCAGGAATGACTATGATGACGACCGCTACTATGATAACAATGACGACTATTACGATTACGACGAGCAGGACGAGGAAAGCGGCAAAAAGAAAAAGATTTTTATCATAACCGCGCTTATCACCTTCAGCGTGCTTGCCGTAGTCGCACTCGCTATCTTCATCGGCTATAAGCTCGTAGGCTTTGCAAAGAACGACAGCAGTTCGTCTCTTACAAAAACAAAGACCTCGTCTATAACCACCGCTACAAAGGTGACCTCCGAGACTACCACAACGACCAAGAAAGAGGAGACCACCACAACTACAAAGAGCAGCGAGGATACCGAAACAACAACGCTGACATCAAGCGATACACAGACTGAGACCGAAACGCAGACACAGACACAGTCACAGACCGAGACTGAAACACAGTCGCAGACCCAGTCGCAAACCGAAACACAGTCGCAGTCACAGTCGCAGCAGACCCAGCAGACACAGCAGGGCGGCACAGACCAGGCTAAAGTGCTTGCAGATGTCGCTGTTTCGCTCCAGTCGCAGAACACTTCGGGCATCAAGTCCTACGAGTACCGTTCAGAAGACGCAGGCGCTGTTTACCTGTATGTCTTCACCAACGACAACCACGCATACAGCGTAGCTTACTTCAAGTCCTCCGGACAGAGCAAGATAGTCCAGGCTTGGTAAATACAGTCTCACAAAGAGGAGTCACATCGGCTCCTCTTTTTTGCGTATTATGTGAAATATATGTTAAAACCTTTTCACACCCCTTGAAAAGAGACCCGAAATATTATATAATAGTTTAGGCAAAAATCAATAATCTTTTGTATTGGAGGAATTTAAAATGTTAGTATCAGCTAAAGAAATGCTCGACAAGGCAAGAGCAGGCAAGTATGCAGTAGGTCAGTTCAACATCAATAACCTTGAGTGGACAAAGGCTGTTCTGCTTACAGCACAGGAGAACAACTCCCCTGTTATCCTCGGTGTATCAGAGGGTGCAGGCAAGTATATGGGCGGTTTCGAGACAGTTTCCGCTATGGTAGCTGCTATGGACAAGTCCCTGGGCATCACAGTTCCTGTTGCTCTTCACCTTGACCACGGCACATACGAGGGCTGCTACAAGTGCATCAAGGCAGGCTTCACATCTATCATGTTCGACGGTTCACATTTCCCTATCGACGAGAACGTTGCAAAGACAACAGAGCTTGTAAACGTTGCTCACAACCTCGGTCTTTCCATCGAGGCTGAAGTAGGCGCTATCGGCGGCGAAGAGGACGGCGTTATCGGCAAGGGCGAGTGCGCTGACCCGAACGAGTGCAAGATGATCGCAGACCTCGGCGTTGATTTCCTCGCTGCAGGTATCGGCAATATCCACGGCAAGTATCCTGAAAACTGGGAAGGCTTGAGCTTTGACACTCTCGCTGCTGTAAACGAAAAGGTCGGCGAGCTTCCGCTCGTTCTGCACGGCGGTACAGGTATCCCTGCTGACCAGATCAAGAAGGCTATCTCTCTGGGCGTTGCAAAGATAAACGTTAATACCGAGTGCCAGCTTTCTTTCGCAGCTGCTACAAGAAAGTATATCGAAGAGGGCAAGGACCTTCAGGGTAAGGGCTTTGACCCAAGAAAAGTTCTCGCACCCGGCTTTGAGGCTATCAAGGCTACCGTTAAGGAGAAGATGGAGCTGTTCGGTTCTATCGGCAAGGCTTGATAACAGCATTTTAAACTGACATCTGCCGCCCGTCTGAACAAGTCGGGCGGTTTATGATGAATAAATCAGAGTGTATCCCAGGAAACCACTCTTACAAAAAAACAAGGAGTAATCAAATATGGAAAATTTCAATGCCCGCCGAATCACAAGAATCGGCGTCGTGGCAGCGCTTTATGTTGCGCTGACACTTTCGTTATCGTTCCTCGCGTACAGAGACATTCAGTTCAGAATCGCAGAGGCACTTATGCTGCTTTGCTTTTTTGACAAGGACTATATCATCGCACTGACAGTCGGCTGCTTTATCACAAACCTGTTCAGCCCTATGGCGATAGATATGCTCGTAGGTACATCCGCAACGCTTGTCGCTGCGATACCTATGTATCTGCTGCGCAAACAGGGCAGTCTGCCGAGAATGATGATCTGCTCGCTGTTCCCCGTTATCTCAAACGGCTTTATCGTAGCCGCAGAGCTAAAGCTCGCATACGGTTCACCCTATTGGCTCTCGGTCGGCACCGTCGCACTCGGAGAGTTCGTGTGCGTGACGATCGCAGGCACAGCGCTCTTCAGTCAGCTTTCAAAGAACAAAGCGTTTATGGCAATGATAACCGACAGCGACAAACGCATAAAGGCATAAATATTTCGGGATAAAGGAAAAACCTTTGTCCCGATTTTTGTTTCTTCCAAAAGGCAGCAAGCAATGTGCAGAACACGAAAAACAATTCCCGCACAGACAGCATTGACATTTTGATAAATATCGGGTAAAATAGCTTTGGGAGGCGATGATAATGAATTTCAAGCTTACGGTCAAGCAAAAGCTCTCGGTTACGGAATTCTCACCCGAAAAAACTGTTGAAAACGCAGGCGAGGGCGGAGTTTTCAGCGCACAGGCTATAACCTTTGCACGCACACAGGCTAACGGCTTTATCCGCGAATGGACACAATCTGCCGGGCTTACAATGCGCACGCAAAAGGATTGGGCAAAGAACATCAGGACAAAGAATTTTGAAAAACAAGTTATGGTACAAAACGGCACAAAGCCGGAAACCTATGTATTTGTGCTTGAGCAGGAATAGTCAGAACAAACGCTGCACGGAAAAACTCTGTGCAGCGATGTTTTTTGCAATTATGTCGGTTTGTCAATGATGTGATACAAAGATTTCAAAAAAGTTCACCATTTGAAAGGAAGGCGCTGATATAATCAGCGGGAGACTTCCAGTTCAATGG
>OMXI01000027.1 GCA_900314975.1 uncultured Eubacteriales bacterium
TTCAAGGTTTTCCGTCGGCACATCAATGAACTCATAGACCCTGTCCTGCAATCTGCCCTCGTCATCTTCGAGCGCAAGGTACACAGCTTGTCCCTGCGAGGTCTCGTGCTTCAGAAACTGCTCACCGAGTGCAACGCTGACACACAGCTGCATTGCAAGCCACGATTTTCCGACCTTTGGTGCACCTGCGAGAATGTAAAGTCCGGGGTAGAGCATTCGGTCAACGAGGTATCGCTTTTTCTTGAACTCGGTCTCCATGATGTACTCGCAGCTGCATAGCTTCAATTCGTTTTGTTTCATATGTTTTCCTCCTTTCAGTTTTGATTGTAGCATATCACCGTGTGGCTTGAAATGCTGTATTGTTCTTTCATATTCTGTCGATCAATGATCCCATATATACTCCATTTTGCATCACTCCCCTTGATTTTTTGAAAAACAAAGAACCCTTGCCTTACATTTTGGATAAAGCAAAGAGTCCTTGAGCATTTAAAACTATCGGCAAACATTATCTCCATGGAATTTCGCCTTTGCTGCTGTCCAGAGGCCATTATAGCGCACTCGAAAATGTGCGTCAAGGCTCATCAAAAAATTTCAGCGATGCGCACAATTGTCATAAGGGTTGTCATAAGGGCTGTCATATTGAAAATATACAAATGGACTAATAGCTAGCAAGCTGTTTGCCTGCAAAGGAAAAAGCCAAAGGATTTTTCTTTACTCCTTTGGCTTTGTAATTATTGGCTGCTAATGTACACTGGTTTGAGCTTTTTCGGTTTCTATCGGCGTGTATAATCAAATAATAGAACGATTTGGGGGATGATGTATGTATACAGGCTTTTTGAATTATAATAACCAAAAATACTCTTTTATATTCGAAGATTCTTCAAATGAATTACAACTGATACCGTGTAATGATTTTGCAACAAAAGCATCATTAGTTAGTATTATTCAATCTGGTTCAATAACAATGGAAGAGCCTTACCTGATAGGATTAATTAATGAAAACCGAAAGACAATAGTTTTTATTACTGTACAAGGTGCGACAGTTAGGAGAGTAAATGATATACTATATGTAAGGCTTTTTGCATTCTATTTGATGAATACAAATAAAACTGAAAAAATTAATAAGCTTTCAATTTGCTCTCCCGAAATAAATAGAATTTTTTGTGTGAATAGAGCATATAGTTTTAGTTTTTCAGATATTAAGGATTATTATAAAAACGGAACAGTTACGGTGAATGTTAATGATTTTGGAAACACAACTTCTGAACCACAAACATTTTTAGTTGATGATAAGGAGATAACCATTAGTTTCCAAATTGTTAGAACTATAAGTACAAGAATAGAAGAACCACCTTTATCTTTATCTTCTTGTCTTTGTTTTGAATTTGAAGCAACGGATGATTATTCTTTTATTATCGATATATGCTGTTATGCTAAAGATTTTATTAGATTTCTTTGTTTTCGTAAGAATGTATATTTTACAGATGTAAAAATATATATGCCTTATGAAAAAAACAAACACCTTGAATTTGGTAGTATAAAGATTTTTAATGATAATCACCAACCGGAGAACGAAGCAATTAAATCGGATCGATGCATAAAATATGAATATATAGCTGGACATGAAGGGAGCATTCTATCTGATATAAAAAATAACAGACTATACCTTAGACATCTCCCAAAATCATATGAAGACGGAAGGCATATTGACGTCGCAAGTTTTATTATGATTACAGCAGCATTTGAATGGGAGTTTAATCGCAATTATCCTGAAGGAATTACCAAAAGTGAAGCTCAATTAAAAGCAGAACAAGAAGTGTCAAAGACTATTTCTAATCTTATAAACAATAGCACTGGAAAACAAAAGGATATATACAAGTTCTTAGCTAGATTAGTTAAATCAGATTCTATGCAATCCAAAATAATTCAAATTGGCAAGGATTATTCGAGTATAATCGATGTATTTGGAAAGAGATTGTACGGATTAAATCAAATTGACTTTAAGTATAGTGAGATAGGAAAAAGAGTTTCAGATCAACGTAACAATTTTGCACACGGTAATATAGATAAAGAGTTCATTAATGAATCACTCCTAGATGTTACTTACCTTGAGTATATCGTCTATGCTTTACAGCTTAAATTTTTTGGGATTACAGATGAAAACATTAAGAAATCAATTAATGATGTATTTCACCTAAACATTATATTATAGTTAGCTGTAATGTAATGGATTTATCTATGCTTTGATTTTGGTCTTTAAATGGTCTTTATTTTGCGCTAAAACTGCCTTAGACCACCATAGATTACCGCAGCAGGGTTGCCGCAAAACGGCGCAACACCGCAAGTCGATTTAAAACACCATAGATCACCGGGGCTCAACCCCGTTCTTCGACTCCCGTTATCTGCTTAAAACCAAAGCCCGTAAACACGATGTTTGCGGGCTTTTTCTCATGCCAAAATCTGCACTTGGTCTTTATTTGGTCTTTGCTTTGAGAACATTTGTTTTTAGAACAACTCCGTCACCTGAAACAGAATACAAACAAAATCAATGGCTTCTGCTCGGTTTGAACAGAAACCTTTTTTGTGTATTCACCTTTTAAATTCCGCAACGATCTTTCCTATAAGAGCATATTGCTCTTGGGAAAAACTGCTTTGAGATGCGTTGTTCTGCTTGCGGAAAAGCTCGCATAGATCACGCATTATCTGCGACTGATCGGGAGTAAGTCCAAACGTCGATAGTGTTCTCTCTTTTTCCATTCCAGAAAGATAATCCATGCTTTTGAAAATCGCAGTGAAGAATATAAGGCGAAGCAAGCTGATGAGCATACTTACCGTCTGCGAGATGACCTGTGCGATAGTGATAACGCTTGTAATGGTTTCGTCTGTGCTGATAAGGTTTCGCTTCTACACGCCCTTTAAAGATATGTTTGAGTCAAAGGGCTTGTACTGCGAGTTCAACAGCGCGGCAAACAAGGACTTTTACGGAGGGCGAAATTCCGAGAATTACCTTGCAAATGACGATGTTTTCGCTATTTTGCATTCGCCAAAAAGCATTGCCGCAGTAAATCTTGCAGACTGCTGCGCAGTGACCGAAAGCGGCTTGCAGTCAGTCAACAATTACAGCTATAGTGACGAGATAATAAGGCGCTTTTCGCCGCAGCTGTCAAGCGGACGCTGGCTCAATGAAAGCGTCAATGCCGACTGTATCGAGGCTGTAGTCTCTCACAATGACCTCGGCTGGAGCGCGGGCGATATAATAACGGTCGCTTTCGGCGAGCAAAATTGTGATGTGAGGATAGTCGGAGTGATTGAGGAAAACGCCAAGCTGCCCGGAGGTTTTGCACAGCACAGTACGGGCGATGATTTCAACATCTTTTTCAACCCCTACAGCTATGAAATTGAGGAAAAGCCGCTGCTTGTCTTTTCCGCCTTTTCAAGCTGCTGCGGCTTAAAGACAATACCGTCATATTCAACGCTTTTTATCTTTTCAAGCTCAAACAGCCTTTCGCCGCAGCTTCTTTCCTTGCCGTGCCACATAGCATTTCTGCGGTGTATGCCTGACAGTGAATAACCGACCTGTGAAATATAGAGATAGTCCGTCGGCTTGATTTCCTCGTTGACAAGTGTCAGGGTGTCAAAATTAGTCTGCAAGGGCAGGTCAAATTCCAGCCCGTCAAATACTCCTGCTTTCAGATCATCAAGTCCCTGCTCATTATCTATGCTGTCCAGGTCAAAACAGCGGATATGAGCAGTCTTTGCACCTAAAAGCTTTTGCTTTTTGGTTCCGAAAACAAACGAGCCTTCGGTCTGCTCACCACGCTTGCCATACAGCAGGTCGGCACCCTGATCAAAGTAAACGTCTTTCCCGTCAGCACCCACTGTTTTCATAAACGGAAGATAGCTTCGCCATTCACCCTGCATACGCTCAAAGTCGTCTGTGTTAAGGCACAGATACTTGCCGATATACTCCTTGCCCTGCTCGTCAAGACCTTCGAGAGTAGCGGTCGCCTGTATATAAATTTTGTCGGAGATTATTGAATCTACGGTCAGCCGCAGATGTTTGTTCTGCGCGACTATCGGCTGTCCCTGACGCTTTTCAAGCTCGTCAACAAAGGCTTTGTTTTTATACTCGTGTTCAACATTTTCCCTGTGCGAGATGTACCCCTGCACCGCCGCCGTTACGCCGACAGCAGACACGACCAGCGCGGTTATAACTGCCGCAAGCACTATCGGGAACTTCTTCACTGCGCGTACAAGGGTTATCTTTTCAGTGCTTTGTGCCTCGTCGATAAAGCTTTCATCAAGCCCCGACAAAAGCGAAAGCACTTTCAGTTCTCTGCTGTCATTCATAGCATACCCTCCTTTTCAAGAAATGCCGCAAGCTTTTTGCGTATCCTTGTCAGCGTAACGGTCACGCTGCTTTCGGTAAGACCGTAACGCTGCGAAATGTCTTTTATGCTGTCAAGGTAAAAATATCTGCGTACAAATATCACACGCTGACCTGTGGGCAGTCTGCCCAGGAATGCGTTTATCCTTTCAACGATTTGTCGCTGTTCGGTGAGCTGCTCTATGTCCAGATTGTCGGGGAGGATTTGAGCGACCTCGTCAAGCGTGGTGACAAGTGAGCCGTCAATGCGTTTGGCGGCTTTTTTCTTTCGGTATCTGTCAAGCGCAAGGTTTCGGGCAATTACCGAGAGATACGCCCCGAGGCTTTTCGGCTTTTGCGGCGGGATAGTGTTCCACGCTTTGAGGTAGGTGTCGCTGACGACCTCCTCGCTCTCACTGCTGTCAGCGAGAACGTTCATTGCTATCTTTGTGCAAAGTGCGCCGTACTTTTGTGATGTTTCGCTCACAGCTTTTTCATCACGCTCAAAGTAAAGCCCGATAATGCTCTCGTCGTCCACCTGTCCCACCTCCTCACTTATATTGACGTAAAAAATCACAGGTACACTACACATAATTAATGTCTGCTCAGCAACTAAAAAATGGCTTTATATAGCTTTTTAGAGCCATTTTTTAGTTGTCAACGTGCAAGAAAAAATACTTATTTATGATTTTTCCTGCACGTTGTTTTGACCTTTGGGTCAAAAATGAGCTTGACATAAAGAAATGTGATGCGCAAATCTTATACAATAACCGCCTACGGAGGTTATTGCGTACACATTAATTATAAAACTTTTCCGTACAAAATCAAGCGGAAAAATGTGTAGTGAACCCTCACCGTCCTGCGTCAGTATAAGTAAAGGGGGTCAGGCTTATGAAAAAGAAAATAAGCATGCTTTGCATTGCCTTGTCGGCGGTCTTAATGCTGACCTGCTGTTCATCACACAGCAGCTCTGACGGCGGATATGTTGATATCAGCGAAACGCAGGAAAAGCTTGAAAGCAAGCAGCGCCGTGAGGTCAGCGACACGGTGGAGATAAACGACCGCAGGCGTGGGATCTTTGACAGCAGCTATAGCTTCAGCGGCAGCGAGTTTATGATATGGTTTACCGACGAAAAGAAAAGGGTAGACCTTGCCACAGGGCAGTTAAGCTCGCTTTGCGACATTACTGGCTGCGCACACGACATAAACACCTCAAAGGGCTGCCTTGAATACCAGCCGATGAACTCGCCCGTGATGACAAACAGCGGCTATTACTACACAATCGGTGACAGCGAAAACTGCAAAAAGCTGTTTTACAAATCTCGCGGCGAGACAAAGACCGTGTTTGAAAACACTTATCACTCCGAGCTTGACGATAAGCTTGCGCCCGACACAAAGGGCGCGTTCAGCTTTATGTTCCGCGGCGGTGTGCTGTATATTATGGGGCAGAATTGGTTTTACACCGTTGACTCCAAAAATATGAAGCAGACGAGCGAGCCTGTTCTTATCGGCGATTCACCTATGTGGTATGCAGATGTCAGCGGCGAGCATTTCTACATGACCAACGAAAACTACGAGCTGTGGCATTATGATATGAAATCGAAAAAGCTCACCAAGCTGTGCGACAAGGCGGTGCGCTTGCAGGCTGCCGCAGACGGTGTGTATTATAACAAATATCTCGGTGAGCGCAAGTGGACTTTGTACAGGCGTGACCTTGACGGGCAGAATGAAAAGCAGCTTATCGAGAATGTCGGCGTTGACTTTTTTGTCACCGATAAGAGCATCTACTGCACCAAGGAGGACGGCGTGTACATCTTTGACAAGACAACAGGCGAGACCAAAAAGATAGCCCTTGAGCTGAATTACGAAAACGGCGAAAAGTTCACTATGAGAGACCCGATGTATCTCACCTTTGTGTCCTGTCCGTCGTCGCAGTATGTCTATGTGCCTGAATATTCTCACGTTACCGGCGAAAAATGCTATGATGCTCTTTTCAAAATAAAAAAGGATACCGCCGAATATGAGGCGATAAGCCTCGGTATCTGGTATCAGCCCGAGGGCGAAAACGGAAGTATCATTTCCTATTGAGGTGCGAAATGAGGTACGAATACAAAAAGCTGTTCAGTTCAAAACTGATGTGGTTTGTTCTGCTGCTCACATTTGCATATATGGTATTTTTGCCGCTGCGTGAGGTGTGGGGAAATATGGGTGAAATGCACCAAAGCGCAAAGACATACGAGACAGTAATTGAAAATGTCAAACTTGGCGGACTTACGCACAGCGAGCTGTCCCAAATGCGAAATGAGATATTTCAAAACGGTCTTGGTGAGAACAGCGAAAACTACAAACCAAAGTACAGCAAAAGCGCTGTGGGCGACCTTGTTGCGATAGAGCGTGCTTCAAGGCTGATGAGCTATTGCGAGGGCGGCTTTGAGCAAGATAGGCGCGAGCTTGTCAAGGGTATGCTTTGGCAGAACGCCGCCGAGAGCAGAAAGCAGACTCCCGACAGCTATCTTATAAAGGCAAACGAAAAGGCGATAGAGCTTTACAACCGCCGCATTGACTTAAAGCTGCAAAGCACGGGGCTTTCAAATGATATTCACTATGCGATATTCAATTACTCTATGTGGGAGTATGTGATGATCGCTCTGTGCGTACTGATGACCGTGCGCCTGTTTTCGTGCGAGTATTCATCGGGTGCATACCGCACGGTGAACACAAGCAAAAAAACCGTGCAAAGCCTGTTTTTCAAAAAGTATCTTGCGGTCATATCTGTCGCTGTGTGCGTGCTGACTGTTCAAGCAATCTTTGAACTTGTAATGGGCGCTTGCGTGTTCGGTCTGAAAAACCTCTCGCTGCCGATCCAGCAGATACAAATGTACGAGTACTGCCCATATGCGATAAGCATAGCGCAGTTTTACCTGTTCAAATTCCTGCTCAAAGTGCTTGCGTATGTGACGATAATCTCGCTGTGCGCATTCGTTACAACGCTCGTCAGACGACCGCTTGTGTCGAACATTATTCTGCTGCCTGTCAGCGCGGGCGGACTGCTTGCGAGTATGGTGCTTTTTGTGAAGATAGACAACGCAGAAAAGTACTCGCTTTCAGCGCTTTCGGCATACGACAGACTGCGGATTTTCCTGCCGCAGAGCCTTCTCAATTTTAAAGAGTACATCAAAAAGTTCGACTGCTTTTCGCTGCTCGGTCACCCTGTCAGCAGACTGTCAGCGTGCATTTTCATTTCGTTTGCTATCAGCGCTTTGTGCGTGGCTTTGGGATACAAATTCAGCGGCAGAACAAGGAGGTCGTCATAATGGAACTGCGGTTTAAAAAGCTGTGCAAGGCTTACAGCAAAAAGCAGGCGCTTATTGATTTTGATATAACTCTTACAAGCGGTGTTCACGCTCTGCTCGGACCGAACGGCGCGGGAAAATCAACGCTGATGAACATTCTCGCAGGACTTTTGCGGCAGTCGTCTGGCGACATTCTGCTTGACGGAAAAAGTGTTTTCACAATGGGTGCGGCATTCAGAGAAATGCTGGGATATATGCCGCAGGAGCTTGGGTTTTATCCGTCGTTCACGGCGCAGCAGACGCTTGAATATTACGCCGTGCTGCGTGATGTCAGCGGCAGCAAAAAGCGGATTTCAGAGTTGCTTGACCTTGTTAATCTGCAAGGCGACAAGGACAGGAAGATAAAGGGTTACAGCGGTGGAATGAAGCGCCGCCTCGGCATTGCACTTGCGCTTTTGAACGACCCGCAGATACTTATTCTCGACGAGGCGACCGCAGGTCTTGACCCTAAGGAGCGAATGCGCTTTCGCAATGTCATCTCGCAGATAGGTTTTGGAAGAATTGTAATTTTCGCAACTCACATCGTTTCGGATATAGAGAGTATCAGCGACGATTGCCTGATGCTCAAAGACGGTATGCTTATCGACAGCGGCAGCTCGGAAAGCCTTTGTGCAAAGCTTTCGGGCTGTGTGTGGGATATCCCGATGACCGAGCGTGAGGCGGAGGAGTATATCCTTTCGCACAACTGCGCAAACATCACCAAGCGGGACAGCGGTATATTCGTTCACACGGTTTGCGCTCAAAAACCGAGCGAGAATGCGCAGCCTGCGGCTGTCACGCTTGAAGATGTGTATATGAGCCATTTCGGGAGTGACTGCGATGAGTAAAGTGTTCGCTGCCGAGCTGAAAAAGCTGCTGAAATTGCAGCACATTCTGCTGATTTTTATTCTTGCCATATCCGCAAGGGTAGTGCTTTGCTTTGTTCCGACTGCGCACGGGCACCCGTATTCAGACGAGGTCTACAAGCGCTATACAACGCAGCTTTCGGGCGAACTGACAAACGAAAAGATTGAGTTTCTCAACACCCGCCTTGCCGAGATACAAGCGCTTATCGCTGATTACGATAGTATGCAGCAAAAGTACCAGAGCGGCGAGATAGATTTAAGCGAATATTCCGATTTCACATATCGCCACGGTATCGCCAAAGCCGAAGAAAAAACGGTGATGTACCTGTGTGAAAAATATGCGAAACTCAACGAGTGCAGCGGCTTTGACAAGCAGATTTTTTGTGATACCGACTGGGCTGACCTGTTTGCCGATAACGGCTATGATTACATAATGCTAATCGCGCTTTTGTGTATCGCCGTGCCAGCGTTTGATACGGAGTATTCAAGCGGCAGCTATGCACAGATAATGACCTCAAAGCGAGGACGTGTGCAGACTGCATTTGCAAAGCTTGCAGCAGTAACGCTCGCAGTTTTTGTGTTGTCGCTGTTGATGAGTGCCGCTCGGCTCGGTGTGTTCGCTTGTCAGCACAGCCTTGATTTTTCGGACAAAGCCGCAGGCAATGTTGTGCTGACAAACTCGCTTGGTGGAAAGACCTTGCTCGGTTTTTTTGTCACAGACGCATTGCTCAAAGCACTTGCGTTCGTGTTTTACGCTCTCGCCGCCTGCGCGATAAGCACCGCCTGCAAAAACGTGACATTCTCGTTCGTGCTGTCGTTTCTCGTCTGCGTGACACCGCTGTTTGTTCTTAAAAGCGGCAGTAATGTGCTGCTTTGCGCATCTGTACTCAAAAATATGTATCCGCCGCAAATGAATATCTCTGCTTTTGTGACGATCAGCATATGCAAGTGCCTGCTTTTGTCAGGCGCCGCACTTTTCGCCTGGAGCAGAAGACCCCATCCGTAAACGGCAACCCTAAAAATCTATGTCAAAGCCCTTGAACTCTCGCACGGATTGTGTTATAATATGCGTACCGAGACACAAGGAGGATAAACTATGAGCGATACACAAAAACTGATACCGAGCTTTTCGGTAGACCATACAAAAATAGTCCCAGGCATCTTCACCAGCAGGGTAGACGTTGTCGGCGAAAACACCGTCACCACCTACGACATACGGGTGACAAAGCCTAACACCGAGCCTGCGATCGACGTTGCCGCTATGCACACGCTTGAACACATCATAGCGACTTTCCTGCGCAACAGCGAGGATTGGAAAGACGAAGTGATCTACTGGGGACCAATGGGGTGCCTGACAGGCTTTTATCTGATACTTAAAGGCAGCCGCGCGCCAAGGGAGATTCACTCTCTGCTTCTGAGTGCGTTCAGGGCGGTGGAGGATTATACCGAGGTGCCTGGCGCAACGGCAGAGAACTGCGGAAACTATCTTATGCACAATCTTACAATTGCCAAGTGGCACGCCGCAAGGTTTGCACAGTACCTTGCCGATAACGCCGATAACGCGGCAATTTTCGAGTACCCGCAGACACAGCGCCTTGTTACCGATGACGGTCAGCAGTTCTATGATTCTTAATTGAACACTACAATAATAAAATGAACGCCTTGGCTCTGCAAAGCCGAAGCGTTCTTTTTGATGAAAGGCATTGTGCAGTTTCTATATATTGCTATTTTGTTTTTCAGCAGTTTTGACATAGCGGTAAAAGGCTGTTTATGCTATAATAATAGTGTATTATTAAACTGCTGAAAGGAAGTTTTGTTATGAAAAGAAGGCTTTTAGCTGTTGCGCTGGCGCTTTGTATGACGTTCAGCACGGCAGCATTTTTGCCGCCTGATACCTTTGAAGATACAGGCATTACCGCAAGTGCGGAGATAATCAAGTCGGGCGACTTTGAGTATCAGACTCTTTCCGACGGAACGGTCGAGCTTACCGAGTACACAGGTACAGCCCAGACACTTGCCGTACCCGAAACTATCGACGGCAAAACCGTTTCAAGACTGATGGGGTGGACCTTTAGCGGCAACACCACACTTAAAAGCGTCACTATCGGCGGAAGTATAAAAGAGATAGGCGCATATTCGTTCTACAACTGCACCGCGCTCACAAGCGTTACGATAAAAAGCGGCTTGGAGACCATAGGCACAAGTGCCTTCAGAGGCTGTTCGCAGCTGTCAAGCATCAGTCTGGCAAGCAGCGTTAAAACTATCGAGGAAGATGCTTTTGTCAACACAAAATGGATACAAGAGCAGCGCAATAAGGGTTCCGCAGTCGTTCTTGGCGGATTTTTGATCGAGGCAACACCGACAGGCGACAGCTTTACAGTTCCAAGCACAGTAAAGGTGATATGCTCCAATGCATTCTATTATTCAAACGTTAAAAGCGTCACGCTTCCAAGCGGACTTTTGAAAATAGATAGCTATGCATTTTACAAGTGCGGCTCTATCGAATCTCTTACAATCCCTGCAAGCGTTACGCAGATAAATACTCCTGTTTTCTACAACTGCGACAGCATCACGGCAATAAATGTCGCAAGCGGGAATAAGAATTTTGCATCGTCAGACGGAGTGCTTTACGATAAGAATAAGACCAGGCTTATCTGCTGCCCTGTGAAAAAGACAACAGTTACTATCCCAAGCACCGTGACCGAAATAGGCTTGAACGCCTTTGACGGCTGCACCGTGCTGAAAAGTGCCGCGCTGCCAAGCGGACTTAAAACTATCGAAAACTACGCATTCAGAAACTGTGCCGCACTTGCGTCCATAAATATCCCGTCAGGTGTAACAAACATAGGCTCTTACGCTTTTGCAGGCTGTCAAAGCATAAAAAGCGCGGTCATTCCCAAAAACGTCAAGCAATTAGGGGAAAACACTTTTTCAGACTGTACAAGCCTTTCATCTGTCACTATCCCCGAGGGTGTGGAATCAATAGACTACTATTGCTTCTATAACTGCCCCGCACTCAAAACCGTAACAGTGCCCAAGTCAGTAACAAGAGTTTCACCCAAAGCATTCGGCTATATCATAGATACGCAGACAAAAAAGGCTGTCGTAAATACTGCCTTTACAATGAAATGCTATAAGGATAGCAGCGCTGAAAGCTACTGTATGAAAAACGGCTTGAACTACGAGCTTATCGACAGCACGCAGCCAGAGGGCCTTGCGCAGAGCAATGCAGTAAAAATCGATGCTTCCGTGTTTACGCCTTTTTCTTCCGACGATTTTGGCTTTGCAGTCTACGGCAACGATAAAAATAACGGCATCTATGTGCTTAATCAGTCAAAGCTTTGGTTTATCGCTGTAAAGGACGGCAAAAGCTCATTGACCTACGATTTCAGTTCACTTAATTCCGATAAAATAACAAGCTCCTACCTGTGCGGCAGCAAGCTGTATGCCGCAGGCAATCACTATGACAGCACGCTGAAAAAGACCGTTTACCGTATCTATATCTACGACCTTGATGCACGCAAGCTGCTAAAGCAGATAAGCCTTGATGTGAGCGTTACAGCGGTAGCTGCGGATCCCAAGGGCAACATCTTCGCCGCAGGGCAGCCTTACATATATATGTTTGACAGCAGCGGAAAGAAATTGAGTGAAGCGCAGCGCAAACAAAAAGTTTACCGTTTCACAGGCTATGACGAAACCAACGGAAACCTGTATTTTGAAAGCGCATTTGATTATTATTCCTGGGGCTATCACCACGATATGAACGGCTTGTTTTCAGCAAGCGTAAAGGATAATCAGATAACCGTGAACGATAAGTATATAGATATGTTCTATCAGCTCGGCTTTTACGGGCATAACAATTCAAGCGAGCTGCTTTGCGGCAAGTACCTTGCCTACGCAAACAACAGTCTCAAATATATCGATTCAAATTCCTTTGACCTGTCAGGAGACAGCGCGCCCTTGCTTTTCAGTACCAACAGACCGATATCCGAAGACGGCGAAAACACTTTTGACGTCCAAAGCTACGGCATAAGAGCAGTTTACAGCAAGAGCAACGATTCTTTCATTTCGTATATGAATGACAATAAGATAAGCGAGTTTGACCTTGGCGGAAACGAGATAGCGCAGATGCCGTCTGTCACGCACATATTCTCACTGAATACCGTAGGCGATAATATCGTTGCGATTGAGCGCCATGACAGCAAGAGCTATTACCTTGAGGTGTTCCCGTGGAAACACGCTACAAGCATAAGCGTTACCGCACCGTCAAGCAGCTTGTCTGTCGCAGGCACCCTGCAGCTCACCGCCAAAACAAACGGTACTCTGACAGAGAGCTACACCTGGACAAGCAGCGACAGCAAGATAGCAACAGTCTCTGCAGACGGCAAGGTCTACGGCGTATCCGCCGGCACAGCGACCATTACCGTTTCAACAAGCACAGGTCTTAAAACAACGTACAAGGTCACCGTTACCGCAAACAGCGCGCTTGTTTCGCCCGACCTTGAAACAGTCACAACAGGCGCTTCAAGCAGCAATGCCTCGATGAATGATTATACCGTCTGGTCACAGGTCAATAACTCGTATATCTACGAAGATCCGTCAAAGAATATCTGGCGTGCAGAGTATATCGGCAGCAGTATTATTGCCGAAAAGTATTCCGCAGGCGCAAAGACGCTTCTCTCAAAATATACCGTCACACCAGAGCTTTCAATATTTGGCGGCATCTATTTTTCAAGTGACTATAACTATGTCGTAACAGGTAAGGAAAATCCAAGCTACAGCGACTCTTCCGAGGTCGTGCGCATAACACGCTACACAAAGGACTGGAAGAAAAAAGACCACGTCAGCATAAACGGCGCAAATACCTATGTCCCGTTTGAAGCAGGCTCGTGCAGATTTGCCGAGGCTGACGGAAAAATATATATCCATACCTGCCACAAGATGTATGCTGACAGCGACGGCATTAACCACCAGGCGAATATGACCTTCGTGCTTGACAAATCGACAATGAAGATCACCGATTCGCAGTACGAGGTGCATAACCTGACAAGCGGTTACGTCAGCCACTCCTTCGACCAGTTCGTTTTGGCGGATAACGGCTTTATCTACCGCGTTGACCACGCCGAAGGTGCAAATATGTATATGGGTTCAACTCCGCTTTCAACGCGTGGCATCACCATTTCAAAAATCAGCACAGGCGACAGCCTTACAGCTGTAGACCTCGCTATCCCGCTGAAAGTAAGCGGCGGCAGCGGCAACTATACAGGTATCGCGCTCGGCGGATTTGAGATAACAAAGCAAAGCTGTATCATCGCATATACCAAGGACATTGGCTCAAATGCATCATCAAGAGATGTATACTTGAGCGTTGTGGATAAGCAGCTGTCCACTGCCAAAGCCGTCAAGCTGACCGATTATTCGGCAGCGACAGGCGTTTATGCGTCAACTCCGCAGCTTGTCAGGGTCAGTGATTATCTTGCCGCAGTTTTGTGGGAGGAAAAGAGCTCTGCGGGGAAAACCGCCGTCAAAGCAATCCTCGTTGACGGCGACGGAAATATCTGCTCAAATATCGGAACGCTTGATGCAAGGCTTTCGGACTGCCAGCCGATAATGTGTTCAGACGGCTGCATAAGGTGGTATTATACAACCTCGGGCGCACCGAAATTCTGTGCTGTCCAACCGTTTGAGATAAACAACTTCCATATCCACCAGTACACCGTAACATCGACCAAGCAGCCTACCTGTACAGCCGCAGGCTCGCAGACCAAAAAGTGCAGCGTGTGCGGCAAGACCGTGACCGAAACTATCAAGGCAACAGGTCACAAGTGGGCAGCACCAACGTACACCTGGTCAAGCGACAATAAGACCTGCACCGCAGCAAGAGTTTGCACGAACGATAAAACGCACACTGAAACCGAAACTGTTACCGCAGTCTATTCCGTGACAAAACAGCCGACCTGCACTGCAAAGGGCACAGGCAAGTACACCGCAGTATTTAAGAACACCGCCTTTGCGCAGCAGACCAAGAACACGGATATAGCACTCAAAGCGCATACCTTCGGCGCGTGGACGAACAGCGGATTTAACAGCGCCAAGGGCGTAAGACTACAGTCGAGAACCTGCTCGGTCTGCAAAACGACCGAAACGCGTGAAATAAACGGCGCGGTAACACGCCTTGCAGGCAAGGGCAGATACGCCACCGCAGCAGAAATATCCAAAGCCGCGTTCACAAGCGCAAACACGGTTATCCTCGCAGACGGTATGAACTACGCAGATGCGTTAGCGGGCGTGCCGCTTGCCAAAAAGCTCGGCGCACCGATACTCCTCACTGGCACAAATACTCTCGCACCCGAAACGCTCGCGGAGATAAAACGCCTTAAAGCGACAAATGTTATCATAATCGGCGGCGAGGGCGCAGTAAGCGAGAACGTAAGAAAAGAGCTTGAAAGCAATGGCTTGACAACACGGCGTATTGCAGGCAGAACCCGTTTCGGTACGGCGGCTGCGATAGCAGGGGAGCTTGGCAGCGCACCGACCGACGTGGTCTTCGTCTACGGACTTGACTACGCAGACGCGCTCTCCGTAAGCCCGGTCGCAGCAGCAAAGAACGCACCGATAATCTACCTTACGACCAGCGGCGAGCTTAATGCCGATACCGCGGCTTATCTCGAAACGATAAAGGGCAAGGTCAAAAACGCGTACGTTATCGGCGGCGACGGAGTTATCACCGACGATATGATGAACAAAGCCGCGCAGGCGCTTGGGCTTGACAAAGCAACAAGGGTAGCGGGCAAAAACCGCTTCCTCACCTGCGTGCAGGTCAATAAGGCTTTTGCCTCGGTACTTACAAGCAAGAGCATTTGCATAGCAACGGGACTTGATTTCCCCGACGCGCTCGCAGGCGGTGTGTACGCCGCTAAAAACAGCGCAGGGCTGTTCCTTATCAACGGCAAAACTAACCCGCCAACTTTCGCAGACGAGCAAAAATCGTATTTCAAAGCACTTGACCCAAACAGCATAACGATTTTCGGCGGCACGGGCGTTGTACCCGACGCCCACGTCGACGCACTTGCAAAGAGATAAAAACAAAGAGGTAAGCCTTTAGAGGTAAGAGATAAGAAAATAAGAGGTAAGCCTTTAGAGGTAAGAGATAAGAAATAAGAGGTAAGCCTTTAGAGGTAAGAGATAAGAAATAAGAGGTAAGCTTTTAGAGGTAAGAGATAAGAAATAAGAGGTAAGCCTTTAGAGGTAAGAGATAAGAAATAAGAGGTAAGATTTCGGTCTTACCTCTAAAAATCGACCCACCCGACACATTAAGTATCGGGTGGGCTTGGCTATTATTAGGTTTCGCTAAGTTAGCGTTGTGGGTTTAGTTAAATTATCATTAACTCTGATTTATGGGATATTGTTTGCTTGATCTTCAGAATCAATTGAGAATGCAAACTCTACTGATACTGCTGTAAGATTGAGGGCATTATCCGTATATGCTTTTGTTGCATTTCCATCGAAATAAATATAGATATCTATTGATGTAGTATTATTTGAATCTGTGATACCAAGAGTATCCTTGATAATTGCCTTACCTGCATTTGTTCCACTCTCAACTGTACCCATAGCTGTACCGCTTGCACCATTTTCAGCTGCAATAAGCGTACCAGTTGAATTGTAGAGTGCATATTGACCTGCGTCATTAACTATAAGAACTCGTACGCTACTTTCAAAATCATCTGCACCAATTGCAGAACCATTTTTCTTTAATGTTACACTATCAATCTTAAGATTATTACCAGCTGCTGAAGGTGATACGTTCTTGAATGAAAGTGTCTGCTGAAGAAGGAAATTATCCTGATTTGCACCAATTCCATCATCTGCTACTGTACCAGTACGAACTCCACATCTATCTGCATTTAAAGATGCAGCATTCAGTGTAACGTCTTTGAATTTAAGAGCGGAACCAACATTTGCTCCTTCGCCTGTTGCAACGATTGTAGCACCTTGTGCATTGTCAGATAATGTACTTGAAGACCAAACCCAAGTTGGTGTTGTTCCTATGGTTTTTGGAGCAATAAGTCTCAAATCTGTTGCATCAACAACGGTCCAAGTTCCAACGCCGTTTGATGCACTTGCAGCTGTTGAATCAAGTGTGGTGTAGAAATCGTTTCCATTTGCACTAATCTGGAGATATGGGTCAGCAGACTTTGCTGTAACAGACATTGTGCTTGCCGATACATTTCTGTTCAGTGAGAACCAAGCGAATGTCGACGAAACGAGCATTGCTGCTGAAACTGAGAGCATTCCGATTGCTCCTAACAGTTTCCTTGTGTTTTTGCTTTTCTTATTAGTATTAGTCATAATAAATTCCCCTTTCCAAGAATTTAAATTACCGCGGTTTGTGCTAATAGCCGTAGCCGTGACCGCTGCTCCTCTTTAGGAAACCCAATAATAAGTGATGTTTTTGTTTCCTTGTCTTAAAGTATACATACTTTGTGCGCTTTTGTCAATAGTTTCACGCAAATTTGTTTATTTAACAAAACAAATTTGGAGAATATATACTTCTTGTCTTGCCGTTTTTGTGCAAATTGACCGTAAAACGATTTCGCAAGTTGTTACATATGTTCGATTTGTTTAAAACACTTGTCCAATTACGACTAAAATTATCGTATTTTCGTGATATTTGTTCATAATTCGCTTGACAAAGCGCATAAAATTTAGTATAATAATTACGAATAAATTATACATTCTTAACTTATGCGCGCGAGGTGATAAGCTTGAAAGTGAAAAATAACGCTACCGTTGGCGGTCTGCGTGCTATGGAGCACTATTTCAGACCCATAGGCAACGCGCTTTCGGGCGAAACGCTCGCACTGCAGTCCACGTTCAGAATGAACAGTCCGTCGCGCGGCGTTATCTTCCCGGGTGAGTATCTGCCTGTTTTAGAGGCTTACCCCGACCGCGCCGCCGACTTTATGCCGCTGGCGTTCTACCATTTATATGATGCGGTGGAGAATTTCAAGACCAGAGATCTCGATTATAGGTTCATCTCCATACCGATGCCCGTCAGCTTTTTGAAGCGTCCCGACTGCGTTACAGGTATCGCCGAGCTTGCCAAGGCGTTCCATATCAAGCCCGAGTTTACCTGCTTTGAACTTTCCGCGGCACTTTACGAGGAGACGGACGATACCGCCGTAAAAGCTATGCGCGCCCTGCAAAAAGAGGGCTACAGCTTTATGCTCAACTCCTTCGGCGGTGAGGACAGCCCGACAGTGCTGCTTTCAAATTTCCCCGTAGACTATGTTATGCTCAACGGCTTGTACACGACAGAATCGGTGCTGGGCGAAAGACACGAGGGCTGGGTAAGGTCAGCAACAACGTATATCAATTCGCTCGACTGTACCCCTATCGCCACCGAGGTGGAGAACTCCACGCAGGGCGATAAGCTCGCATCACTCGGCTGTGATATGTGCGTGGGCAATTATACGGGCGACTGGACGCAGAGAAGATACCTGCGTGTGCGCACGGGCAACGAGGAAGAACAGCAGGAACAGCCGCAAACCGATGATAATCAAGATGAAGATGATAACGAATAATTGAACAAACTAAACTATACTATATTATAAAGGGAATAACGAGGAAAGGAGGTATATCTGTCTATGAGCAAAAAGAAAAAAGAACAAGCAAAGCAGGCAGAGCTTGAAAATCAGCAGCTTGACGAAAGCACCGAAGCAGCGGCAGAAGCAAGCGCCAAAGCCAATGATAAGGAAAAAGAACAAGCCCTGCGAGACGTCCTGCATATACGGCGTACTGCAAAGGAAGTCAAAAGATATACTGTCCTTATGCGAGTGACAGGGCTTATCGCCGTCGCACTTGTGGCACTTATCGCAATAGGCTACGCAATAGCGTACTTTTATAACAAGTACGGCAGCTTTACCATTAAAGTCAATAAGTACGATATGGTCAACCAGGGACTTTCGCTTTCCGAAACGCCCGACTTTGACAAAACCAATTCAATGCTCACCGCCGATATCGTCTACGATATGACCAATATCAGCGGCGAGGACCTTCCCGATAATATCGATAAGGTCAACGGCAACCACAACGGCAGAAACTATATCGCGTATACCTTCTACCTGCACAATTCGGGTAAGGATACCATTACGTACGAGGGCGACCTCACTATCAGCAACGTCACCAAAAACGTCGATGAGGCGATAAGAGTTGCGGTCTACACCAACGGCGAAAAGGTCGTCTACGGCAAAACCAAATCCGACGGCAGCGGCAAGGAAAGCGACTGCGACGAGGAGTTCATTACGGCAAATCAGGTAATGCACACCAAGGTCGAGGACTTCAAAAAGGGCGATACGACAAAGTATACAGTCGTTATCTGGCTCGAAGGCAACGACCCCGATTGTGTCGATGATATAATTGGCGGTGTTATCAAAATGCAAATGGACTTCAAGATTATTGAAAATACATAACAGGGGAGTAAAGTTAATTATGAAAAAAGCATTGAAAATCACTTTGAGCGTGCTCGCGTGGATATTGCTCATATTTGCGCTGCTTATCACCGTTATGGTGTTCACCTCGGACAAGAACAACGGTGTTCCGAGCCTCTTCGGAAGAATGCCGCTTACGGTAGAGTCGGGGTCAATGGAGCCTACCTTTAAAAAAGGCGACCTCATAATCGCCAAGGAGATAGACAATATCAACGACCTCAAGGAAGGCGATGTCATTTCCTTCTGGACTAACGAGATAGTCGACGGCGAAAAGGTGATAAATACCCACCGAATCGTCGAGGTAAAGGACAATAACGGCACCAAGTCGTTCGTTACAAAGGGTGACAACAACCCACAGAACGACACTTCCGTGGTGTTTCAAGGCGATATAATCGGCAAATGGACAGGCACAAGAATGCCCGTTGTAGGCAAGGTCATGAAGTTCTTAAAGACCAAAACAGGCTTCCTTGTATGCATACTTATCCCAATGGCGATATTCTTCCTGTTCGAGCTGTTCAAGCTGATAATGGTCATCATGCAGATGAAGCAGCAGCCCGCAAAGCTCACAGAGTCAGACGAGGAAGAGATAAAGAAGAGGGCAATCGAGGAGTACCTCGCCGAGCAGAATAAGCTCAAGGAGCAAAGCGGTCAGAGCGAGGAGCCGCAGCCGCAGCCCGACGAGCAGGATTCGCAGACAACAGCAACAGACGATACATCAGAGCAGTAAAATTGCATCTGAAATAAGATAGAAAGGAAAACAAGGAAAACATGGGTAACTTTTTTGAATGGTTCTTTGTTTTTATTTCTGAAATTCTTAAAGGTTTCGCAAAAATATTCAAAGGATTTTGGGAAGGCATAAAGCAGATATTCAATATCAAGAATTATATCACAATATTCAAGGCACATTCCCAGAGCTTCGGCGTGCTGGAGTGGATACTTGCAATATTGGCGATAGTGCTTGTTGTTGCTATTTTCCTGCTGATAATATTTATGATAGTCCTTGCCGTAAGAAAGTACATACGCTTCAGACATTCGCTCGTCAGCGACGAGGATCTGCTTGAAGAGATCGGTGTGCTTCAGCGCCAGGTGCTTAAAATGACCAAGGAAAAAGACGAGATCATGGCTATGAAGGTCGCGCAGATGGGCGGAGGAAACCTGTCACTTGCAGGTATGTCCGCAGGCGGAACGCTCTCGCTCGGCGACGGGCAGGAGGGCGAACAGCCGCAGGGCGAGGAGCAAACGCAGGACGGCGTTGTTATCACGACTGTCAAGCGTTTCTCAAAGCTCATCGAGGTGGACAATTTCTACAAGACCTACACCCCGCCCGAGTATGACAATTCTATCTCCCTTTCGCAGATATGCGAGGATTACAGAAACTTTGCCTGCTCGAGAATGCACCTGTTCTATGATATAAAGACTATACGTCTGTTCATGGCAGGTATGGCATCTACAAAGCTCATTATCCTGCAAGGTATCTCCGGTACAGGTAAAACATCACTTCCGTATTCGTTCGGTAAGTTCCTCGGCGTAGATACCACTATCGCTTCCGTTCAGCCGTCATGGCGTGACAGGACCGAGCTTTTCGGATTCTTTAACGAGTTTACAAAGAACTTTAACGAAACAGAAGTTTTGAGAAGGATATATGCATCAGGCTTCAACAACGATGTAAACCTTATCCTCCTGGACGAAATGAACATCGCCCGTGTCGAGTATTACTTTGCGGAAATGCTCTCCATACTTGAAATGCCCAACGCTGACGAGTGGAAGCTCGACCTTGTGCCGAACGTATGGAGTACCGACCCCGAAAATCTTGACAAGGGTATGATAAAGATACCGCAGAACGTTTGGTATATCGGTACAGCGAATAACGACGACTCGACATTTGCTATCTCCGATAAGGTTTACGACCGTGCACAGCCGATAAACCTCGATGCAAAGGGTATCGCGTTCGATGCGCCTGATACACCGCCTATGAACCTGGGCTACGATCACCTCAACGAGCTGTTTGAGGAAGCCTTCAAGAAGTATCCTATCAGTGAGGAAAACCTCAAGAAGATACAGCACCTCGATCTGTGGGTAATCGAAAAACTGCGTGTGGCTTTCGGTAACCGTATCATCAAGCAGATGGGACTGTTCGTGCCTGTCTATGTTGCCTGCGGCGGCGACGAGCTTGACGGTATCGACTACGTTATGGCTACAAAGATATTCAGAAAGTTTGAGTCACTCAACCTTTCAATGCTGCGTGACGAATTGAGAGATTTGTGTACATACCTGCGCAAGACCTTCGGCTCAAACAGCATGAAGGAGTCTATCGCGTATCTCGAGCGCCTGCAGAAGCTCTATTAACAGCAATAGCGCACAAATGACCTGCCTTGCCATATGCCAACGGGTAAGTCAGGTCATTTTTAGAGATAAGAGGTAAGAGATAAGAGGTAAGAGTGCTTTCGCTGAAAACGGCTTATCTGTTTACACCTTATTTCTTACATCTTACATCTGAATGCTATTCTTTAGATTTATGTCTTATTCGCTTTGGCATACTTTGTGTAATACACAGCAGAAATTTGTTCTGAAAGGGGGAGAGTGCGTGGACGAGTTCTACAACAAGTGGTACAGCAATTTCACAAAGACTATGGACGGACTTGAAGATGACGAGCTGTTTGAATCTATGCATTCTCTTATCCGTTCAAGCAAAAACACCTTTGCGGTAAACCGAAAGATAATGGAAAAATCGGTCGATGTCTCGTGGGTAGACGCTATCGAAAAGGGCTTGCGCCACCTCGATACCGTCCTGCGAAACCCCAGAGTGACCATCGAGGATGTCGGCGAGGTAGTGCCTATCGCACTTTCAAGGAAGATAACTGTCGATTCGGTAAAGCACCTTGCACAGCATACCGACTTGATACAGGACTACGACCCCGTTACCAATACCATTACACCGTCAAAGGTGCTGAATGTCCATAAGGAAGAGAGTATGATGACCTACGAAAATAAGTTCATCAATACCCTCGTGGACAGACTGTATGTCTTTATCATACGAAGATACGAAAAGCTCCAGGAGGTCGCAAAGGACGAGGAAGTTTTCACAATGTCCTACAATACCGACCTTGACGATAAAATGGGCAAGCAGATGTCCGTCAGCTTAAAGCTCGAAACTACCGACAGCCTTGAAACTGTCAACGAAGCGGGTCTTACCGTCTGGGAGAGAGTCGAGCATATCAAAAAAGCCGTCGAGGGCTACAAAGGCTCGACCTTCTGTCAGCAGATGGGCAATGTCTACGTCAGACCGCCTATCATGCGTACCAACGCGATAATGAAAAACGTAGACCTAAAGGCGTGCCTTACACTTTGGCAGTTTATAGAAGGCTACGATAAGGTCGGCTACGAGATAAATGTGGTCGATACCGCGCAAAAGCTTGACGAGGACTATATGATGGATTTTTACAACATCATCGCCCTTAATTTCCTGCTTTTCCGCAGCTATACCCATAAGCCGCCCAAAAAGGCGAATGACTTGAAAACCGCCAAACCAAAGGCGTTTTTGCCAAAGTTCCTTAAAAGATTCAATAAGGACGATATGTCTAAGTACGACGTTATGGCACAGCCGCAGTCTATGGGCGAAACCATATATGACCACCTCAACCAGCCGGGCGAACTCAATATCGGTCTGCTTAACGAAATAGACCAGGTGTTCGCACTCGAAAAGGAGTATATCCGCGTAGAGCAGATACGCAACGAGGTTGCGCGTATCGAGCGCGAAAAGGCAGAAAAGAAGAAAGCCGAGGCGGAGGAGAGAAGACTCGAGGCACTGCGCCGCGAGGCTATCAAAAAAGCCGAGGAGGAAAGAGCCGAGCGCGAAAGGCTCAAGAAAGAGGAGACCGAGCGCCTGCGCAGAGAGTGGGAGGCACAGCAGAAAGCAGAAGCCGAGGAGAGAGAAAGACTTGCCAAGGAGGCTGCCGAGCGTGCAGAACGCGAAAGACAGGAGGCAGAGGAGCGCAAGCAGCGTGAGTATGATAACTTCCGCCGCGCACAGCTTACCGCCGAGCGTATCGAGCAGGAGCGCATAGCCGCCGAGGAAGAGGCAAGACGTCTGGCAGAGGAGGAGGCAAACCTCACACCCGAGCAGAGAGAGGAAAGAGAGCGCCTCAAAGCCGAAAAGCTTGCCGAGGAAAAACGCAAAAAAGCCCGCGCCGACAGACTGCGCGAGGAAAGAGAAATATACAGAAACAGAGATTTTCGCACTATATACCTGGAGTATTCGAGAAGTCCGTGGTGCGTGATAAGAAGATTCTTTATCACCCTGTGGTGCGTCATCTTCAGAAAGCCGTATGTGCCTGACGTTGACCCCAAATATTACAGAGCAGAGTACCCCAAGAAACGCTGGCTCGAAAGACCTATGGAGACCGCTGCCGAGCGTGCAGAGCGTGAGCAGATGAAGATATACTACAACAAGTACGCTCCAGTATTCCCGTACAGCGTCAAGCGCTTCTTCAAGGACTTAAAGTTCAAGATGAAGAAGAAAAAGCCGCTTACCGACGCCCAGAAGGACAAGATCAGAGCATCTCTGCGTGTTATGAAGCCGGAGGAGGAAAAGGCGGAAATGGCGCAGATAAAGGCGCTGTTCAAGGAGTATCACGTAAGCATATTTACCAAGATAAAGCGAAAGATAGAAAAGCGGCGTGAGGACAGAAAACTAAAGAACGAAAGGGTCAATGAGGAAGATGATAAAAAGTAAGCTCAAGCTTGCCGTAAAGGTCACTCTGTTTGCATTGATCGCAGTTATGTTCTTCACGGTAGTGTATGTAATGGTCTGTAACTTTCGCGGCAAGGTCGCCAGCATAGGCGGTTACAGCGTTATGAAAGTCGTGACAGGGAGTATGGAGCCGTCAATACACGTTGACGATTATATCCTTATCAAAAAGGTAGATGTCAGCGAGCTTAAAGTCGGCGATGTCATAACCTTCCTGTCAGACGACCCGCAAATAAAGGATATGCCCAACTCACACAGAATTACCGAAATCAACGAGGACGGTACGTTCACAGTCAAGGGCGATGCAAATCCGACAGAAGATGTCTATAAGGTCAGAGCTGACCGCATAATCGGCAGGTACGTCAGAAAAATGCGGCTGTTTCGGTTTATCGGTTCGTTTGCTTCAAGCAAAAAGCTGCTGATGATACTGTTCATTCTGCCGACCGTGTGCATATGTATCTACGAGTCAAGAAGTCTTTTCAGGATAATCAGAGGCACCGACGAGCCGCAGGACGAAACCGAACAAACGCAGCAGGAAAATCTGACTGCCGAAGAGAAAAAAGAAAAGCTTATCCGCGAGGCGATAGAAAAGGAAAAGGAAAGACTGCGCCAAATGGATAAGCAAGGCGAAAGCGAAGTGATGGAAAGTGAACCAAGAAAAGATAATGAAGCGTAAGATGATAACCGCTATCATCTGGTCTTTCATAATGCTTATAGCGCTGCTGGTGTTTATCGGTCTATATATCGACAAATCAAAGGAGATAACCGACCGCTTCAGGTCGCAGTATAAGCAGAGCATCGCAGACGCAGCTGACGAGATAGACACCTATCTCGATACCAAGGTCGATTACGATATGCATTACAAAATGCTTATTTCCAATATCGGCGCAGCAAGGTCGTTCATTTTCCTGCTTGAAGAGGATGATGACAAGAAGAATAATATGACCGAGAATCAAAAGGCGGTCAACGAGCTGCACTATTGCCTTGTAAAGTATCCCGAGCAGATGAAAACCAAAATCGAGGACGTAAGCAAAGCGCTTCACGATGTCTATGACAATCTCGACAAGGGCTACGATGAAATGAGAGCAATAGTTGATTCAGTCAATAAAATGGGTAAATAGGAGGGAAAGGCAATGAGTGAGAAAAGGAAATACAAAAAAGAAATAATGAAATGCCGTAAAACTATCGAGGAGATAGAGCATAAGCGCTCGCGTTCGCAGTCCGCACTTGTGCAGGCAATTCTCTTGCAGGAGGAGCCGCAGGAGGCAGACGTTGAGTGGTTCAATAAGTATACAGGCGAAATTGACGCTGTTAGAAAGCATATGATAAATACCCAGAAAAAGCTCGACCTCCTGAAATAAAAAACGCACCGCATTCCCTTTGGGGAGTGCGGTTTTTGTGTGCAGGCGGTGAGAAAGAAAAAACCGCCCTCGGATAAATATCCCAAGGCGGTAAAGTATGAGCTATTGGGGATTCGAACCCCAGACCCTTTGATTAAAAGAACAGGAGTGTGAATTGGAATTATGGAAATAAAATTGAGAAAGCTGTATAAGCGTCAGGACAACAGCTATGCTTTTCTTGGAGAGTTTGAACGCTCTCCAGTAGTTGACGATCCAATTCGTTATAAAAAGCGTTTTTATGTAGACTGCCGTAACTCAAAGGGTTTTTCCTGCAACGATAACGATGTACCTTGCAATGTTTCAATATCAAAGGCAAAAGAGTGGCTCAAAAACAACGAGTATAAAGAGGTCGGTAATGTTTATTACAATGGGAGAAATAATATTACCATTGAAAACATTGACGAAATGAGTGGAATAACAATAGATATTACGGATTTAGTAAATTTATAGCAAATACTTGACAATGTATATACAAAACTGACAGGTTGCGGCTTGTCAGTTTTTTTATAGGAGGTAAGTTTATGACAAGAGCAGAACTGATTGAACTGTGTGACAGATACGGTATCGAGGAAGATGATGAGGTTGATATGAACGAACTGGAACGAATAAGAGCAGAGGAACGGGCAGAGTTAATCGAGCGCATTGAGGAAAGACAACATCAAACTGGCTTTTACGAGTTTCAAGATAGAATTGAAATGTACAGACGGGAAAGATGAGGTGAAAATAAGAAATGATAGGTTGGATGTTACTTTCAATGGTGGTTTGTGGAATAGGTGTTCCGTTATTTATACTGTACAAGTCCGATGATAACGTTACAGTAATGCGGATATACTCTTTTACTAATAATAATGGTTGTGACTATCACATAAAGGTTGCACTGTGCTGTACTCCTGAGATAGCAACTAAAACATTCAATAAATACTATACAGTACGCAGAGAACTGTGCGAAATGCTTGATAAGAGCGAAACGTCAGTTAATGGACTGGGAGATTTCAATTATGAGTTATTTCTGTTCGCAGATGCGGTCGAAAAAGAAATGCTGATTTTTAGTTACTGTTGCAAATACTATGGTGCTAAATATAAGATTGAGTTTTATACTGAACCTAAAGAGGATGCGGAACGCTCTAAAAGTATGTTTTTCCTCTTTGGAACTATGTTTATGATAATACTTGTGCTTATTATTATCATGTTTATCAGAGCAAATACTACGGGACATAAGGTTTTAATCTCCTGCATTGTTGGAATTGGACTTATGATGTCATACGGCTCAGTTGCATTATTGATAGCTAAACATAAAAGCCGAAAAGCCGCAAAATATAAAGATAAGATCAATCAATGCAAAATCACAGATTTTAGCTATTCGTGCAACGAAATCAACTAAATATCACGAACAGTGCCGATAAGCAACAGCTTGTCGGTATTTTTGATGATATTTATATATCATCGGGTGCGGCAAGGTGTACAACTTGTGGAGAGAGGTCTTAACAGTGTTCCCTCTCTCCATTCCGTGCCATAGTAAAGAACACAGCATTTTTTATTCTTTTTTAGATTGTCGCAAGACAAATTGTCGTGCGACAAAAATACAAGGAGGAAGAAACGATGAAAAAGAACACGAAAAAACCAATCGTCATTGCAGTTGCTTCTCAAAAGGGCGGCGTGGCAAAGACCACAACAGCTATCAATGTAGCTGTTGCACTTGGTCTGAAAGGCTACAAGCTTTTGCTCATAGACTTTGATCCGCAGGAAAGCCTTTCAAACTTTTTCGGTGTCTATGGCATAGATACCGATAACAATGTCGGTGATCTGATGTATAAGACTATCAACGGCGAGTCTTATGATATTGCCGACTACATTATTCACAACGAGGTCAACAATGTTGACATCATTTCATCTGAAAATGAGCGTATGAAAAAGCTCGACAAAACCGACCTAAACAGCATTGAGGGTGGTGAGCTTGTACTGAAAAGAGCGTTGGAAAACAATCATTCAGCTCTTAAAGACTATGATTTCATCTTTATCGACTGTTCGGCAAGCCTTGATTTTCTTACCGACAATGCTCTGACAGCTTCGGACTATGTTCTTGTTCCGTGTCAGGCAAGCCCAATAGTGTTTGCGGCTTTACCTAACCTGTACGCAGAGGTCGATGAGGTCAGAAACAAAACCAATTCAAAGCTTTCTGTGCTTGGTGTGGTAGCTACTCTTTGCGAAAACACAAACATCAGCAGACAGACAATAGAAATGCTCGGTCAGACCTATGATGAGTGCTTTGATACACATATCAGCAGGCAGACCGTTGTCGGTGAGTCGGCTATCAAGGAAAAGGCTGTTGTGCTTTCACAGGCAAAGGATAATAAAGCCGCACAGCAGTACAGAAAACTCGCAGATGAAATACTTGAAAGGTTGTGATTGTATGAAATTTGAGAATATAACAAAGAATACTACTCGCAAGAGCGAGATAAAGGGACTTGAAACCGCTACGATAATTGCTGAAAGACAGGTTTTGCCGATAGGTGATATAACTGTTTTTACTGACACAGACGGTTCTCCACAGCCGTTTAAAGTTGAACAGGCTGATGTAGATGTTCTTGCAAAGTCTATCAAGACATATGGTCAGCTTACGCCAGTAACGGTACGCAAGCAGAAGGGCAAAAAGAAATATCAGCTCCTTTCGGGACATAAGCGTTATTTTGCGATGCTTCAGAACGGCGAACGGACGATTGATGCAAAAATCATTGATTGCAGTGATGAAAAAGCTGTCGAAATCATTACCAATGCTAATATCCAGCGTGACAAGCCGAAGCCGTCAGAACTTAACGCTATGTATCATTTTTATAAAAACGGTATAGGTGAGGATCAGTCGGTAACTGAACTGTCAGCAATGTTTAATGTTTCTGCAAAAACTCTTTATCGGTGTATTCATCTTGACGACCTTATCAATGAGCTTGTTGAGTTGGTCGATAATGAGAAAATCTCAACAATGGCTATTGAAATCATTGATGAGCTTGACGGTACACAACAGAAAGTCCTTGCAGACTTTGTAACGATAGAAGAAAAACTGCTTACTCCGTCTGTTGCAAAGAAAATAATCAAAATGGCTGACGAGGGTATTGAGTTTACTGTTGAGAACATCAAAAACTACCTTGCGCCGAAGAAATCTGAAAAAGAAAAGAAAAAATACTCTTATGAATTTTTCAACTCTCTTGCCAGTGAAAATCCCGACAGATACGATATGAACGAGCAGGAGCTTAACAGCTTGGTTAAAATGCTGCTTGACAATTATTTTGCAAGCACATTTTAATAGTTTTATCCCTTTAACGAGCCGCAGGCTTGTCAGATTGCCTGCGGCTCTATCCCTTTTAAATTGTCGTGCGACAAGATGAAACTTGATTATTGGAGCAAATATGAAAAAGATACTCATTGTGCTTTTAACGATTGTTTTGACTTTATCTTCCTGTAACATGAGTTCCAAAACATATATTAAAAAGACACATTTCAAGACACTGGTTGCAAACGAAAGCACTCGTATAGTGTATATTGAGGAAAAAGAGTTGGTTTATGTAGGTGTATGGGTCACGGTTCGTATGTACACTCCGTATTATTCCTCTAACGGCTATCTTTGTCGTTATGAGAATAAAAAACTTTTTGAAATAACGGAGAATAATAAAGAGAATGATATGAATTCTAAATCCGCAAGTGAATTCTCTGCCAAAATATCTACAACACACTTTGATAATTTGGTTTTTAGTGACCGCACAGGAATAGTATATATTTCTGATAAATTCGGGGATAAAGTTCCATACTATTCGTCCAATGGCAACCTTTGTCGTTATGAGAACAACGAACTCATTGAAATAGCTGATAAAGAGGAAAGCGATAGCAATGGCGCAAAAGGAAAGGCACGAATATCAGAGATACACATTGGAAACTTGGTGTATAACGAAAGTACGGATATAGTATACTTTTCAAATAGAGACGGATGCGCACCATACTATTCATCAAATGGTAATCTATGCCGTTATGATAACGGCAAAATGGTTGAAATAACCGATGATAACAATGCAAAACCCGTATCTGATAAAAAGTATAAAGCCGACATAGTTGTAAAGCATTTCGATACATTAGTAGCCAATGAAAGCACAGGAATAGTTTATATAGTAGGTGATAACGGTACTCACGCACCGTATTTCTCGTCAAACGGTAACCTTTGCCGTTATGAGAACGGTAAACTGGTTGAAATCGTAAAGGAGGACAATTATGAATAATAACGATATTGTAAATGAGAATAATGTAGCTAATGAAAATAAGAATGAACACAAAAAGGATTATCTGATGCTCGCTGTTCCAGTTGTTTTAGCAACATTTGCTTTATTACTGGTAACTTTTATAGTTATCCATATCAAGAAAAGAGCAGACGAGCTTGGTGTTATTCTTTCAGAGAATGAAGCAATAGAGAATATCCGAGAGGGCGAGATTGTTGATAAGCTGATAATCAACTCACAGACAAAGGCAAGAACTGGCGGCGGTGTTGTTATAAATCAGAACGGCGGTGTCGGTTATGGCATCGGCATTGGCGGCTCGGAGTATGTTCCAATGGAATATCGCTTTGTCATTGAGGGCGAATATGAATTTAAAGGAAAAAAGAAAACAGGAAAAAGAGAAATTCAAGTATCCGAGGAAACTTATAATGCCTATAAGATCGGAGATCACTTTGACAGCAGAGATTTAAAAGTTAACGATAGTTCGGGCGGTTACAGTGTGATTAAAACAGACAGTAATGGAGAGTTGACAGTTGAACGACATATAAAGGGAGTAGAATTCAAAGTAGGTGACAATATCTATTATACTGATGAACACGGCATGGCGTATGACTATATGAGTTAAAGGAGAGAGCAAACAATGAAGCGGTTACGTTTATCATGGTTATAATGACGATCTGTGCATATCAAGAAAAGGACTTACGAAAAGCAGCTAACAAGGAGAAATAATATGAATATACTTTTTATTGTATCAACTGATATATGGATAATCGCTTTAAGTTTCTTACAAATTAGTATTCACGATGTAGAACACAATTGTTCCACTAAACGCAGGGTATTTGACTGTATATTGTGCGGTGTTTTCACTTTAGCGTTAGTGTTATCGGTTTATTCTTTTGCTGTTATACCTAATATGAAAGCAAGAATTATCTGTTCTGTAATTGCATTTGGAATACTAATATTCTTTATTGGAATTATGGCGCTGATAGTTAAAGGCATTAGCAAACGTGCAGATAAATATGCAGAAAAGGAGAAATAAATGGATATTGAAAAACGCAAAGTTGAGATATTACTTGATAAAAAGCAAGCTATGTTTATTAAACAACTTGCAAAGCACGATGGTGTAACTGAAAACAGAGAAATGGAAATCTTGTTAGATATACAGATTAAAAAAGAAATGGAAAGATATAAGAATAAAAACTTTTGGGACAACGAAAAAGAGTTTGATTTTCTTTTTAAGGAAGATGATAAAGAACTCGACCTAACAGAACAGGGCGAACACAGAGGACGATAAAATAAGGGAGGAAAAAATAATGGCACAGAGAGTTGTAAATACAATACACAGAATTACCAATATAACGAGTGATAAGGAGATAGACTACGGCTTGCACGTTCTTAAATGTGATCGGCAATATGATGACGGAACAATAGATCACAACACAACGGCTGTTGTTTCCCCACGAGAGTACACAGAAATACAAAGAACTGGTTTCTATACCGTTTATGATGATGGAGAATTAGGAGGTTAAACTATGGCACAGAAAAGTTATTATTATGTAGGCGTAATGGACAGAGAAGAAGGTCTGAAATTTGTAACGAAAGCCAACTATCAGGACAGGACAGCAGAGTGGAACAGGAATGGAAAGCCGCTTGCTATGTCACAGTCAGCCGCCAATGATATTTCACAGGGGTTGATTGCTAACTGGTGTCCGTCCTGTGTGATTAAGACAACATACGAACTGGATAATCAATGCTGTTGGGTGCTGAACGAGGAACAGAAGAATATTGACAAGCTATCAAGCTTTGTTGCTAATACTATTAAAAATTACGAATTGAGCATAAAGCATAATAAGGCAGACTACTTTCAAGAATACTCTCAAGACTTTACAGCAGATATTAACCTTTACACAGGCACAATCAGAGTGTTGGATTATGATGATAATGATATAGTCAAATTTATTCCATCAGAGCGTGGCGATGATAGAGAGGTCACAGCTTATGAAATATATCCCAATAATCGTATGTGGACACTGTTTTCTAATACACAGGAAAACAGAGAGAGTTTTGTCGAACAGCTTGAAAGCAAGACTGAAAAAGTCTTTGCTTTTGCTGATGATAAGACTGATAGGGTTAATGTTTACGCTCGTGTTAAAGAGCAGGAAACTAATGATGACGAGCAGAATGAGAAACTTGAACTGACAACATCACCGAAAGACAACGAAGAATACTTGGAAGAAGATGAGGAACTCGATCTGACCGCAGGCAACAACAGAGGACGGTGAGGATTGATGTACAGACTAAAGTTTATTTATAATGACTCTACCGCTACTCAAACAGAGTATTACAGTGGTGGAACATATCAATTTCAAGGTGAAAAATACGCCTGTACAAGTGGTTCTCTGTCAAATGCAAAGTTGTTTAAGTCACATAAAACGGCAGAGAGTGCATATAACAAGCTGCATAGCAGCTGTGTGAATGTGCCTTCTGATTATGAGATCGAGGATTGTTCAAGCCATATTCTCTAAATCTTATACACTTACCTACTTGAACAGGGCAGGCTGAACGGCTGTTCGGCTTGCTCTGCTTGGGCAGGAGCATTGAGATTTTTTTCTTTTTTAGATTTTGTCGCAAGACAAAAATGCCGCAGGCAGAAAGGACAGATTATAAAAGATAACAGACTATTATGATGAAAGGCGGTATAAAGCAAATGAATATCTCGTATAGTAATTACAATTATGCCAGTATAAATAATAAGCATAATATACAGCAAACATATATCACGTCTTTTCCAAAAGACGAACGTTTTCCATTTTATATATTGCGTGCCTGTAATTACGATTATAGCACGGCAAAATTAGAAGCAATACTAAACTATGATCAATATATCGGTATGCAATTTGTAGTTAGATATGATACAATTACATATTTAATGTACTTTGCCATAGATGAAGCATATCGCAATAACGGCTATGGCGGACAAGCTTTACGAAGCCTTATAATACGAAACGACAATGTTCTTTTATGTATTGAAAATCCAACAAAAAAGAAATCAATTGCATACAGACGAAAAAATTTCTATATCAGAAACGGTATGTATGAAACAGGAGTATTTATTGAAGATACAGGCATCACATATGAAGTATTAAGTTCTGAAAAGGGCTTCAAACCTGATGAAGCTTGTTTGAGAAACAGGTATGCCAAAATGACAACCGATGCAACTCTTATGCGGATAATTTCAAATACATTTGAAATGAATGTAAAACTACTATAAGCACTTTTTAGATTTTGTCGCAAGACAAAAAACAAAACAATATGTATTTAAGGAGTCGTTTATGCGGCTCTTTTTTATTTTGAAGAGGAGGAATATCAATGCAGCATGATAGAAGCGTAAAATCCTACGTAGAGCAGATAAGAACACAGGCACAGGAGTTTTTGGACTTTGTTAATTCCAATAACCAGTGTGCGTACTCTGACAGAATGGTGGAAAACATTCTGAAAACCTCTGAAAAGCTCGACAAGGTATATAACTCGAACTTTGAAAGCGTGGAGATAAAGCAGGAAGAAAACCTGACTGCTGATGAACGCTTTGAAAAAGCTCTTGATGAAATTGCAGAAAGAGAGTTGCGAGAATATAATCCGAGCGAAATTGTGGAAAATATGATTGTTTGTTGGCTTAAAACAGATAGCAGCATTATACGTTCCAATGATAATGACTGGAGAATTCAACGCACTAATGATGCATCATCTTCGCTTTCTGCTAAAATATACTATAAAGATAATGAGGTCTGTGATATATGCGATAACACCAGTTTATTCATTATAACTCCTGTGGCTGAGGAGTGGCATTATGTTGCTGAAAGTGCGGAAAAAGCATATCAGTCAGTCGATAAGTCGTTTATCTGTCAGATCGTTGAAAATGGAGAACTTGATCTGACAGGACAGGACGAACACAGAGGGCGGTGAGTGAACATAAAAGCAAATGATGTTCTTGTAAACGCCGATTTTATTGAATTTCTGATTAGAGAAAAAATGGATACAATATGTGAGGGTAACTGTGATGATTGTATTTTCAATTTTGGAAAACAGAAATACAATGTATCAACGTGTGATAAATTAACATTCAAACAGCTGTATGACATATCATATGAACTTTACAAAAGGAGAAATGATTTATGAATGAATGGAGATTAAACTATATCAACGGAAAGCCGTTTCCGAAAACAATAGGTTTTAACGGAGTACAGCGATACAGAATTGCCGCAGAGTGCAACGGCTATGTTCTCGGTGTGACCGAAAAAGGCAACTGCGCTGTGTGGTCGGGCGGTTATCACGCAAATGGCGAACTGCGTGAGGTCAGTGGCGGCAGTTACTTTACAGGAGTTGATTTTGGTTCAAGTCCTGAAAAATGCTTTGAGAGTGCTTTTGCTTTATTTGCTGAAAGAGCAAGCGGCGGCAAGGTAGCTTCTGTTGAGGAAACAAGGCTCGATGTTCTCAAAGGAATGAATGAGAATATTGATAGTGTGGAACTCGATTGGAATGAGACTTTAATAGCGCAAGGGTCTAAAGAACTTGGTAAAACTATTCGTTCAGTTGATTATGAACATCCCAGTGTTAGTGATGTTGCCAATAGAACAGAGATAAAGACATACTATGAACATGACGGTAACTATTTTGTTGTAACACAAGAAACTGACGATCTTGCTGATGTTCACAGTAGCAGTTGTGAAAGTATAACATTTGACGATATGATAAACGCTTTCGTAGATGCTAAAGAATACGGAGATAAATTCGATGAAGAACGTGGTATTCTGCACGATAGCGTAAGTTGTCACATATTTGACGAACAACTTAAAGACGATGTGAAACAGGTTTATGAAAACAGAGAGCAGAGCGAGGAACTTGATCTAACACAAGAGCAGGACAGAGGGAGGTCTTAAAATGAGTGAAACAAAAAAATACAATTCTTATGTTATGGAGATAGATAGCGGCGGCTATGGTTTCTATGTTTGCTACGGGCAACACGGACATGGGTGGTACATTGCTATACCTAATTTTGAAACCTGTGTTGAAGCAGGCACATATGATGATTTTTTTTATAACCTTGAACAATTATCAAGTGTATCGGACAAAAGAGTTGCTGACAATGCTGAAAACATCGTCAATGCTATAAAAGATTATATGGAAAAGGTCGATTTCAGATGTGATAAGAATAATACACTTTTGGAACTCCGAAACATCAGAAATTATACTCGTATTGATATTCCCGATTACATAAAAGCTATCGGTGACGGTGCTTTTTCCAATAATGAATGTAGGAAAATCACAGATGTAACCTTGCACGATGGTATTACAGAAATAGGCAATGATGCTTTTGACGGTTGCCGCCGCCTTGAAAGTATCAATATTCCCGATAGCGTTAAGAGTATAGGAAAATGGGCATTTGATGATTGTTCTAAAATTACAAGAGTTGATATACCTTTCGATTGTGAAATAAGCAGTTCATCGTTTGCTGCCTTTTGCAAGGTTATAAGGAAAGCAAAGGCAGATGATGAACTCGATCTGACACAGGAAAAGGAGAGAGGGAGGTCTTGATATGGCATTTGAATATAATGAAAAGAAACATACAAACTGGTTTGCAGTTGTTTATGTTGTTATTGCTGTTATAACCGTTGCACTACTGATTAACAGATTGATGTCAGATGCTGCGAAAGAACTAAAAAAGGAAAATGAGAATAAGCCTTTGAATTTAGTCGTAGTAGTTGTTGATAACAAGGAGTATACGAGCATTGACAAGGACAGCATCAGTCCGCCTTTACACGCTGGCGGACAGATAGATTTCAAGGATAAACAGGGAAACGAGTATCACCTTAAATGCAATTCATATATTGTAAAGGAGGACAATTCATTCGCCAGTGATGATAGTAGTTTCAAAACATAATCAGATTAAAAAAGGAGTAGTAGATGGATAAATATCGTGTTCATTCTAAATATGTAAAGCATCATTCAAAACCATATTTAAGAGAAATCATAGATAAGTATACAGATGAAGTTTGTTTTTATTTGTATTTTGATCATTATCCATCTTGGAATGAGATAATAAATGAGGTTAAGAGATTAGATAATCTCAACGATGCAAGTAATCAAGAAAAAGAACAAAATGCAGAAGAAGACGAGGAACTTGATCTGACTGGAGAGAGTGAACACAGAGAACGCTGATTTTTAAATGAAATTCGGCATTCTTTTTTTTAGATTTTGTCGCAAGACAAAAAGCGAAGGTGATAAGATGTTTACAAAAGAATGCTTGCGAACAGCTTTTGAAAATTTGAGCAAGATTGATAAATGGGATAATTATTGCGTAAAGGGCGGTCGTTGGGTAAAGGATCGCCCTGTTTTTGATAGTCACGAAGATATGATAACTGCTCTTGTAAACAATGAGCGGTTGCTTGAACGCATCAATCAGAATGTGATAAATGGCTTACCGTGCTTTGAAATCAGTACGGACTGTGACATTGGTCGGCTGATAAACTCGGAAAACGAAAGCGCAGGCGGTCAATATGAGATAAAAGGCTTCATAACAAAGGAAAATGTTTTTGAGCTTGGTAGAGCTTTAGCCTCATTCACATCTAATTATATAGAAATACTCGAAGAGTATCCTATATATTTAGGAGAAAGCGGCAGCGTTTACTTTTGCTATGAATGGTCATACAAACAACATATGACAGAAATAATCAGCAAAACGCTTTTTGTTTACAGAACACTTGTTATAAAGAAGATACCACGCTCATACATTGATTGTTCAGTGCTTGAAGAATTCTTCGCAGAGTTCAAAGATGTATGGACTGATTAAGCAGAAAGGAATGTAGTTATGGAAAAGATAGATTTAAGACAGACAGGAAACGCATACTTTGTTCAGGCGAAGATTAACAAGAACGGAGTGTATCCGATATATTTCGTAAGCAACTTTGTTCAACCTTCAGGCAACTATGCTGACGCATATGTTGAGTTAATGCTTGTAGGCGGTTATAATAGAGAAACGGCTGAATATGTATCTGCTAATTCTGAATTGCTTGCAAATGCTGAAAAAGACTTAATCAGCAAAGAATTTGATTTCCTTGATTATAACATTAAAACGGCTCTTGAACTGCAAGGCTATAAAGATTTAGGTGTTAATGATGTTCTCAACAGCTTACTTGCAGAACGAGAAGACGCAGAAGCGTTATCTGATTTTGAAATTGAGAACGGAGTGCTGAAAAAGTACAACGGACACGACCAATGGGTAATCGTTCCCGATGATGTAACAACTATCGGTGAGAGTGCATTTGAAAAGAATAAAAAAATCGAAAACATATCATTTCCGAAAAGCCTAAAGTCAATCGAAAAGGATGCTTTTGCGTTCTGTGATAATCTTGACGGTGTAATGTTCAACTCTGATACTGAACTTGAAAATATCGGTATTGCTGCCTTTACTGGCTGTAAGAAAATGAGATACTTTATTATGCCTGATACAGTAACACACATTGAAAATTACGCTTTCGGTAACTGCGACAATTTAAGAGAAATACATATACCTAATGTAACAGTTGTGCCTTTTGGTGCATTTATGGGCTGTAAAGAGCTGAAGAAAGTAAGCATTGACGAGGGCGTTGTGAGCATAGGCGGCGAAGCCTTTTGGGGCTGTACAAGTCTTAAAGATGTATCTTTACCGTCAACACTTGTTGATATGGGACAGGCGGCTTTTAACAAGTGCAATTCTCTTACACATCTTGATCTGCCCGAAAACTTTGATACTGCAATTCTAAAATATGCAGAGCTTCCAAAAGGTTGTTCGTATGATTGTTGTATTCCTGATTACAGCAGATATAAGGGAATGACACTCACAGAGTTTTTCAATGATATAAAGGACACAGATCTCGATAGAGATTTTGATGTAGGCGATGATGTTTTTGATACAACTGTATGCTGTTGTTCACCAAATCCCAAACCGTTTTCACCTACGAAGAAAGAGCCTTATGATTATTTCAGCGACTATATTTATGATAATGTGAAAATCATAAAAGCTATGCCTGATAAGGACTATGTTTTTGCCGACTGGACAGGCTTTGTGAATGAACACTTTGACAAGCTGAAAGATTTTTCTCGGCTATACTGGAGAGGAGACTATGATGATAAAGATAAGTTCACTTATGAATGGATAACTGAAATTCACGGTTGGCTTGCAGGCAACGTCTGTGATGAAAACTACAACGACTTTTTAAGAGTAGTCGCAGGCGAAGATATTCCTTCATCTAAAAAAGAAGAAAAAGACTTGCTCTCGACAGTTTACGGAGAGAGTGAGGAACTTGACCTGACAGGACAGGACAGAGGGCGCAGTTAAAATCTAAATGGAAAAGAAAAGTGTCGCAAGACAAAAAACAAGGAGAATAGTTATGAAAATTGAACGCTCGGTACGGTAAGGTCGGGGACAGTAGAGTAATGGCGGAGTTTCGCAGCGCACAGTTGAGTTGCGTACCGTACAGTTGCGGTAGGGTGGCGCAGAGTAGGGTATTGGCGAGTACCGTCCAGTTAAGGTATTGTATTGTGAATTTTCGTAAAGTAAGGTATAGCTAATATTCTTTTCAAAAAAACAAAGGAGGTAAATAATATGTCTGATTACGATGATGAGTATGTTGATGTTGAGGAAGAAGAAGCAGAAAACTGGAACTTGATAAGGTGTAAAGAGGTCACAGATGCAGACGGTTTTACAACAGAATACTCATTGTACGAATGTAACTGTTCTGACGAATGGCGAGAGGAAAACGATTATCCAAAATATATCTGTATGTTTGGAGATCGTGATCTATATCCACCCGATGTGATGTATGCAGACTGGTCGGGAGAAACAGAGCAGGAAGCTGACGAGTGGTTTGATAACTACCACGGTTATGAGGAAGAATTTGAGCAAGGAACGGCTCAAAGCAATGGACTTGGTCGCTGAAAATTTGTCGCAAGACAAAAAAACGAAATACAGTGCAAAAAAGCACATAGTAAAAATTACCATTTAACAAATTAAATATTTGTACACTTTTACTATTGATTTTTGCTGTTTGTTATATTATACTATATAATAGGAAGGAATAAATACTATGAAAAGCTCTAAAAAGAACACTGACAACGCATTTGAGTTCGGTGTTGATAAGACAAAGGTCAATCTTATCAAGCACTATATGGCTGAAAAGGGACTGGACAGCTCACAGTTTGATGATGAGTACAAGGCGCAACTCGGTAAGCTAATTGATAAGATGTACCGCAAGTATGTGCCGAGTGAGGTCAGAAAGCTGTTTGAAACTCCTGCGTTTAGCATATCCTCAAATCCAACAGTAAAGCAGTCGGTTGAAATCGCAAAGGAGAGTGACATAAATGGACGCAACGAAGAAATACGAGCTGACAATCAATAAGTTTGGCGGCAGGCTAAAACTTGCTCACTATCGCATAGCTGAAGCTGTTAAACTACCTTCACATGATTTGTCATTTATAACGGTCTATGATCCGAGAGATAAAGGCTATTACTACATAGATGCAAGGGAAACAGAGCAGACCGACAAGGTTAAGCTTGGCAGGCTTGACTACAACAACGGCGATGTTGAGCTTACACACTTTAAGGAGATAAGCTGTTCGGACTTGCTCAAGGATATACCCGAAAGCTTTATCGAACCTATGAGAGTAGAGCGAGATAACACGGATATGTTTATGTATCTCAATGACAGCGGTAACTTTAAGAGCTTTATAAAAGACAAAATAGGGCTGCTGCCTTGCAGATATGGGCTTAAAAAGAAACGCAACGGAGAGATAACAACAAAGTATTACCTATTCTCCATTGCATATCAGAACTGATATGAGTGAACTGATATACACACACGGCGGTCAGCTGTTTGAGATACTGGCACAGTACGGTATCTGTACTGTTTTGAACGATATTGCACAGCAGACTTATTACTGCGCAACTAAAGTGAATATTGTAGACAGCGAGATACATTGGCAGACTGCCAGCGTGTTTGATAAGAAGCAGCAAGCTATTAAGCTTGCGCAGGAGGTTGATAAAATGTATGAGATGCTGAAAAACAGAGCTTTGGTTGAAAAGGTCGGCTACAAGCTTGATGATGAGATACACAAAAACAGAGAGGGTTATCACTATGACTTTGATACGACTCTCGATGCAATGAAAAACGAGTACAGTACATTTGATGTCTGTGCGGCAGTTGCACTTGCTGTCAATTCTCACGCTGACTGGGACGGGCGTTATAGCAAAGCAAGTGTAAAGTGGGCTAAAGACTTTCTATACGAGAATGATATTGAGCCTGATGATTACAAGAGTATTCGACTGTCAAATACTCACCCTACAATTTTGAATGGATTTGCAGAATATATGATGGATAAGACAAAAGGTATATCACTACAAGATCTGCACCATGTCAATGAGCAGGAGCTTGATCTGACAGAGCAAAGTCAGGACAGGGGACGATAACATTTTGTCGCAAGACAATTACAAAAATACAAGGAGGTAAGAGTATGGATAAGATTTTAGTGGAGGAGCAGGCAAAGTATGATTATCACAAGTCATTACACCCGCTTGACAAGGACAAAATAAATGCGATGATAAAGAGCAAAGAGAAAGTTGATGAGTTTCTCAAAGAGCAGATCGCAAAACTGCCCGATGATGAAAAGGAAAACGGTCTGCTGATTGAAGATGCAGATCTGCGAGAGTTTATGGGAAAAGAGTTCCTTGAACTGACTGAACAGCCGCAACACTGCGCTTTGCCGCAGAGCGATGCTCTGTTGGAGCGAGTTTGCGAGTATTATCCCGATATATTTTGGGCGATGTATGTTCACAAGAACGGTGAACGCCCAGTGTATAACAGTGATGTGCGCAGGCGCAAAGAGTATATCTACGGACACACACGGCGCAAGGCACAGTTTTTGCAGGCACTGCTGATCGCAGATGTCAATGAAAATGAGTTTTGGGAAAACTACGCTTACAATATGGAGCATTATAAGTACAAGATGTACTATAAGGCAGCTCACGCCAAAAGGGAAGTGCCTGACTATCCGACTTGCTTCGTGACGAGAGTTGACCGCTATGCTGCATGGCTGCGGAAAATCGTTGATGAGTTCGTTGACGAGGACTACACATATAACTCCGATCTTACTCTTGGCGGTATGTCAAAGCTCTATCGGGACAATCGCATAGCTGTATAATTGACTTTTGCCGCAGACTGTGGTATAATATAGAAAAAACGAAAGGACTTGTTGATATGGCTACGACTACTACAAACACTCTTTTTAAGGTGACCTTCACTATAAAAAATAATGTGAAGATATACGAATTAGCTGATGCTTTGGATAAGGCTTTTGAACTTATGGAGGTACAGTTTAAGCGAACTATAAATGGTAATGACATTGAGTATAGCACATCAAATCATGACAATTATGCTGATATGTGGGATGCTATATATGAAATACTCGAAAGTAAGTATCTCGCCTATATCAATGGTGTTATATGGAACAACTATGAAACAGATAATGAGGAAGATGTATTAACTGAGTATTTAGAGGATAAGTAAAATGCCAAAATATATAAAAACAATTAATTTTGACCTTGATACAAAAGCTTTACAAGAACAGTATCCTAATAGTAACTGGCATAAAGCGTATGAAGATATAAAAGACTTTCTGAAATCAAAGGACTTTTCTCACAGACAAGGCTCTGGATATATATCCAATAAAGAATTGTCAGAGAACAAAGTATCAAAAATACTCAGGGAAATGTCACAAGAACTGAACTGGCTCAACGGTTGTGTAAAAGAGATTGATGTTGCGGATTTAGCAAGTAAGCGTTTTAGTTATAAATCGTTGTTTAAGAACAAGCGTACAGATAGCAGAAAGAGTTTTAAAGAACGCTCAAATACAGATGATAAGAGTTACAACGAGGACGATGAACTCGATCTGACAGAACAGAGCCAAAGCAGAGGGCGATAACACTTTGTCGCAAGACAAAAATATGATTTTTAGACCGCATACATTATGTGGTCTTTTTTATTGTGATACAATCAAACAAGAAAAAAGGGGAGATTATAATGCATGGAAAGGAACTTGCAGAGGAAATACAGCCATATCTTACACAAGGGAAAGGTTGTATTATATTGAATTTTGGACTTTACTATCTGAATATGTCGCCCTAAAATGAACACTTAGGCCGCACAAGTTGAACAGTGCCGTCGGTGAAAATGAACACTTTCGTCGCATGAAGTGAACAGTAGCTCAAAATGATTGCGAAAATCATCAATTTCACGATAGAATAGTGTTACACGCAAAAGCGTGAATACTATTGAAGGAGGTCAAATAAATGACCAATTATCGTGAGATTCTGAGACTCAGCAGTCTCGGGCTGAACAAAGCACAGATCGCAGGTGTCTGCGGATGTTCAAGAACAACTGTGATCAAAGTTCTGAACATCGCTTCTGCAAAAGGATTAAGCTATCCGCTGCCTGACAGGATGTCTGACAAACAGCTTGCAGATGCACTTTTTCCTGCGAATGCGACAAAACCGGAGTACAAAATGCCTGACTATGAGTACGTTGCCCATGAGATGCAGAAAAGCGGAGTTACGCTCAATCTTCTCTGGCTTGAGTACTGTGAGCAGTGCCGTAAAATCGGAGAATTGCCATATCAGCTGACGCAGTTCAAAAAGTATTATCGTGACTACACTGCCAAAAACAGCGCGACTATGCACCTTGAGCACAAGCCGGGAGAGATAATGCAGGTTGACTGGGCCGGCGATACAGCTCACATTATCGATACAGATACAGGTGAGCCTATTGCGGTATATGTATTCGTCGCTACGCTTCCATACAGCGGATATTCCTACGTTGAAGGATTCTTTTCTATGGATCAGGAGTGCTGGTCGTCTGCTCATGTAAACGCTTTCAGATATTTTGGCGGCGCTGCCAAGATAATTCAGTGTGATAATCTGAAAACAGGAGTAGATAAGCACGGCAGAAACGAAATAAAGCTTAACCGAGCATACAGTGAGCTTGCTGAGCATTACAACACAGCGATACTTCCATGCAGAGTGCGCTCTCCAAAGGATAAAGCGATGGTTGAAGGCACAGTAGGTGTCATATCTACATTTATTCTTGCAGCACTGCGAAACAGACGCTTTCTTTCACTTGCCGAACTCAATGAAGCTATTTCAGAAAAGCTCTATGAATTCAATCATAAGCCCTTTCAAAAACGTGAGGGCAGCCGTGCAATTGCATTTGAAGAAGAAAGAGCTTTTCTTATGCCGCTGCCGCCAAGACCGTATGAGCTTGCAGTGTGGAAGATAGCCACTGTCGCTCCGAATTATCATATTTCTATTGATAAGATGAACTATTCTGTTCCTTATGAATACATCAAAAAGAAAGTAGATGTCCGCCTCACAAGAATGACGGTTGAGGTCTTCTATGACGGAGATCGTATATGCTCACACCGCAGACTTTACGGAAGAGCAAACCAGTACAGCACAAATGAAGAGCATATGCCTGACGATCATCAGAAATATATTCAATGGAACGGCGAACGCTTTATCAATTGGGCTGCAAAGATAGGAAACAATACAAAAGCTGTTGTGTCAGCAATACTTTCAGGATACAAGGTCGAACAGCAGGGCTACAAGTCTTGTATGGGACTATTGAAGCTTGCTGACAAGTATACTCCGGACAGGCTTGAAAACGCCTGCAAGCGAGCCCTCAGCTTCACACCACGCCCTTCATACAAGAATATTCAGGTGATACTCTCTTCCGGTCAGGACAGGCAGGATGAAGTAGTTGCAGAGAAGCCTGATAATACAGAGCAGTATGGCTTCACAAGAGGCGGTTCCTA
>OMXI01000032.1:0-26119 GCA_900314975.1 uncultured Eubacteriales bacterium
CTCAAAATCCGTCGGTAGCGATATCGTGTGGGTTCAAGTCCCATTTCCCCCACTACACAGCGTGTAGCACGCTTGTCCGCCTTTGGATAACTCCGAGGGCGGTCTTTATTTTGTGTGACGGCGGGTCGGACAAGGTGAGGGAAATCGCTATTTTATGTCGCAAGCTTCATATCGCTTTTGACGATTTTTATTAACAGCAAAGCGCTTGACCGCAGGTCAAGTACTTTTTTGATGTATTATTCACTATTCACTTATCATTTTGACAGGCATTGCGGCTCGCGTAACTGAAAAGCAAAGTATGCCTTGCAATGCTTTACTTGTATTCATTTGACAACATACAAATTCTGTTGTATAATGTAAAAAACTGATTTTGGAAGTGTATACAATGTCTAAAAAGGGCAAGATAATAATAGCGGCAGCCGCGGCGGTACTCGTTATCGCGGCGTTGATAATAATACTTGTTGTTTCGGGCAGGTCGGACAGCGAAAGCGGCTCGTCATCGGCGGCGGAAAGCAGCTCGGAGACCGAGACCGAGACCACCACGACCTCGCAAACCACCACAACAACGAGCGCGACAACAACAACCACAAGCGAAACGTCCACCACTACCGAGCAGACGACCACAACGACCACCACGACCACCACAAGCGCGACAACCACACAGCAAACCACTACGCCCGCACCCGTGCCGACAGCTGTACAGCCCACGCAGAAATTGACCCAAAAGCAGACGCAGCGCACCACCACACAGGCTGCACCAAAGCCGACCAGCAACAATGACAAAGCAGACGCAGCGCACCACCACACAGGCTGCACCAAAGCCGACCAGCAACAATGACAACGGCGGTGGCGGTTCCAGCGACAACGGCGGTTGGGATCCAAATGATGATGCCTGGGATGACCTTCCAGATGGTGGTACAAACGTAGTAGGATAACCCTAATAATAAGTCACAAGCACCTACCCTAAAAAGTAGGTGCTTTTTGTAAAACCAATACAAAATAGTAGTTGTGTGTCCGAAGGGGTTCGGGGGCGACCGGAAAGCCCCCGAAAAAGAGCACATCAACAAACCAAGCACCTACCACGCGGCAGGTGCTTTTTTAACGGGTTCTGCGGGCGGAGAAAACCGCATATGCGCAAAAGCATAAACTTTTTTAGAAAAACACTTGAAATTCGCGGCGGAATGTGTTATAATATTAAAGGTTTTTGATAATCATTATCACCGACCGAATTGATGTTCCTCATCGATCCGAGATATAGGTGTGCGGGTCCTGTGCAATGAAACGTTGTGAACCATGTCAGGCGGGGAACCGAGCAGCATTAAGCAATCTGTTTCGTGTGACACAGTTTCGCCTGCATGCCTATATGTCGGATTGATTTTTTAAGGAGTGTGACTGCAAATGTATCAGGCTTTATACAGAAAATGGAGACCTATGTCATTTGACGATGTCGTTTCGCAGCCGCACGTGACCCAGACGCTTAAAAACCAGATAAAAACGGGCAAAACCGCCCACGCATACCTTTTCACAGGCTCAAGAGGTACGGGCAAGACCACCTGCGCGAGAATTTTCGCAAAGGCGGTCAACTGCGAAAGCCTGCACGACGGCGAGCCGTGCCTTGACTGTAAGATATGCAAAGCAGCCGATAACGGTACCCTTGCGGATATCATCGAAATAGATGCCGCGTCAAATTCAAAGGTGGACGATATCAGAGAGCTGCGCGAGGGTGTCGTGTATACGCCCGAAATGTGTAAGTATAAGGTCTATATCATCGACGAGGTGCATATGCTCTCTCCGGGCGCGTTCAATGCGCTGCTCAAAACTATGGAGGAGCCGCCGCCGCACGTAAAGTTCATTCTTGCGACTACCGAAATTCACAAAGTCCCCGCAACGATAGTTTCAAGGTGCCAGCACTTTGATTTCCATAGGATTCGTACCGAGGATATCGTCAGCAGACTTACGTTTATAGCGCAGCAGGAGGGCTTTAAGCTCGAAAAGGATGCCGCACAGCTGATAGCAAGGCTGTCCGATGGCGGTATGCGTGACGCGCTTTCACTTCTTGACCAGTGCGTAGCCTTTGACGATAATATCACGCTTGATGTCGTGTCGGGCGCAGCGGGTATCGCGGGCAGAGATTATCTGTTCGATATCCTTGACAATATCGCCGATAAGGACGCGGGCGCAGCCTTTAAAACAGTGGACAGGCTGTACGCTATGTCAAAGGACTTGAAAGTGCTTGCAAACGAGCTGCTCGTGCAGATGCGCAACGTTATGCTCGTTAAGACCGTCGACGACGTTTCCGATATCGTCATATGCCTGCCCGACGAGCTTGAAAGACTCAAAGCTGTCGCACAGCGAATGAAGATAGAAGACGTTTTAAGAGATATCACCGTTTTGCAGCAGTGCAGCGAAAGGTTCGCAAGATGCAGCTCAAAGCGTATCGAGCTTGAAATGACACTCGTTAAGCTGTGTACATCAGCCGCCGCGCAAGCCGCACCTGTTAACGCAGAGCAGACACAGCAAAGCGATGCGCAGGAAAATACCGCGCTGCTAAAACGTATCGCAAGCCTCGAGGAAAAGCTTGCAAAGGGCGTGCAGATAGGGGCGCAAGCGCCGCAGACAAATGCCGCACCGCCTGAAAAGAATTATGACCCCGAGCTGCAAAAGCTCAGCGCCAGCAACGACGGTCCTATAAAGGAATGGAATGATATCGTCGACAGTATCCGCGAGAAAGTTCCCGCAGTCGGCTCGTTCTTAAAAGGCTCTGTCGCGTTCATCAAGGGCAGAGACCTTTATATGATAGTCCAAAGCGACATCTATCTGAAAAAATTCAAGGCATCTCAGGACGCGTCAATAATAAACGACGTGCTTATGCAAAAATACGGACAAACCTTCAATATCAAAGTGAAATCGGCTAAAAAAGCCACCCCCGGCGACGAGGCTGACCCGACTAATCAGCTTATCGCAAAAGCACGGGAGAGCGGTATTGAGGTTGAAATAAAAAATGACAATTAAGGAGTTTTTAAAATGAAAGCAAGATTACCACAGGGTATGGGCAAGGGACCGTCAAATAATATGAACCAGATGCTCAGACAGGCACAGCAGATGCAGGATAAGATAACCGAGCTGCAGGCTGACCTTGAGCAGAGAGAGTTTACAGGCACCGCAGGCGGCGGAGTTGTCGAGGTAGTTATCAACGGCAAGAGAAATGTTCTCAAGCTCACTATCAAGCCCGAGGTCGTTGACCCAAGCGACGTAGAGATGCTGCAGGATCTTATCATGAGCGCGTTCAACCAGGCTGTTGAGACTCTTGACAAGACCAGCGACGAGGAAATGAAAGCACTCACAGGCGGCGTTTCGTTCCCGGGACTTTTCTGATATGTCCGAATCAAACGCATTGCCGCTGGTGCTGCTCACAGAGCAGTTTGCCAAGCTGCCGGGTATCGGCATGAAATCGGCGCAGAGACTTGCGTATCACGTTATGGCTATGCCCCAGCAGGAAGCGCAGGCGTTCGCCGACGCTATCGCAAGCATACACAGCAGAGTGCATCTTTGCAAGCGCTGCCAGAATTTCACCGATAAAGAGCTTTGCCCCGTTTGCGCAAACGGCAAAAGGGATCATTCGCTCGTGTGCGTGGTCGAAAGCCCGAAGGATATCTCTGCCTTTGAAGGCTCACGCGAGTTTAACGGAGTCTACCACGTTCTGCACGGTCTGCTGTCACCAATGGAGAATATCGGACCGCAGGATCTGAAGATCAACGAGCTGCTCAAAAGGATCGAGCCCGAGGGGATAACCGAGGTCATAATGGCGACCAATCCCACGGTCGAGGGCGAAAGCACCGCAATGTATATCTCAAAGCTGTTAAAGCCGCTTGGCGTAAAGGTCACAAGGCTTGCCTTCGGCTTGCCTGTCGGCGGGAGCTTGGAGTATGCGGATAAGGAAACGCTCAACGAGGCTATCAAAAACCGAAACGAAATGGCATAAATGTTTACAGTCCACCGTTCATTCGGCGGACTGTTTTTTCATATTGTTCCTGCGATAAATCAGAATTTGCCGCCGCGGCGGCGCGCTTGTCCGTCGCATATCGGTTTGAGCAGGCAGCGGCTTTCGTGCCGCTCCGGGCTTTCACTTTGTGATAGCGGTACAAGAGTAGAGCTGTGTTGTGCAAACATCGGTAAATCCGCATTTGTTGAGGTATACCTGTCAAGCAACCGTGGGTATTCTCTTGGGAGTGTTTTCTCTCAAACTCTTTTTCTGAACTCTACTACTTTTTCGGGATAAGGTGTCGCAGACACCTTGTGCCGAAAAAGCAATAAAAGGTTTAGGAAGGGGATTGTAGTATCTTTAATAAAATTTCGTGCAGGGTCTTTTATTTCGCAAAGAAATGTGATATACTTAATAGGTAAAATATTTCGCAAACAGGAGGTGAGCGCTTGGAGAACAAAGAAAAATATCTTATCGACATAGCCAAAGAAAAAACATACCAAAACCAGTATGACGACTATCACAAGGAGTTCTCCGAGTGGCGTACCCGCAAGGATAACCCCTACGGCTACAGCTTTGTCCACGACGTGCGCGAGCATACCTACGTCGACGGCGAGGGCTACTTTCAGAAAAAAGCCGACGTCGCCGAGAAAAACGCACTGATAAAGTGCCTCGGGCTGCTTGGCGGAACAATGCTGGCAATGCTGTTTATCGACGCAGTCATCTCGTTTGTGTTCTATAAGCTGTACAACGATTCCTCGGTGTTTGCCGTGCATTATTCGCAGGTCGAGGACTCGCGAAGCTGGCTGTCACCGGTCTATGCAGCGCTTTTCGGCGCAGCAACAACGCTCAAATATATCGCAGGGCTTTGGATATTCCTGCACTTTTCAAAATTACCCCGCAAGGTCGCCATACCACTGCCCAAAGATGCAAAGGTCTCCAAAAGCGGCATATATCTGATACTTGTCATTATGGTCATGGGCAAAATGGGCAACTACCTGCTCAACGTCATCTTCGGCTGGATGAATATGGACTGCGTGTTCATGCTTGGCTTCCATAACCCCGACAGCGTGCTTGCAGACGCGATTTATGTGTTTTTTAACTGTGTGCTGGTCGGCGTTTTCTCGGAGTTCTTGTTCCGCGGCGCAATAATGCAGATGTTCAGACAGTTCGGCGACACCTACGCGCTGATGATCTCTGTCATCGCCTTCTCGTTCACCTATTACGATGTTTCGTCCATCTGCTATGCCTCGCTGCTTGCGGCAGTGCTGGGTCTGTTCACACTCAAAACAGGCTCTATCAAAACTGCCGTACTTATGCGTATCGTCGAGTCGATCTCAAGCTACGCAGTCAGCTGCGTTATCCTTGACAATTACAGCAACGGTCGAATCGTTATCGTGTGTATCTACGCGTTTATCGTAACAGTAGCCGCTTTTGTTTTCGCAAGACTTATGTGCAACGGAAAGCTCAATTTCCGTATGCGCAACGACTCCTCCGAGATCGACAACGGCGCGAAGCTGCGCCTCTTTGTGACCAATACCTCGATAACTCTCTGGCTTGTCGCAGTGCTTGGAATGCTTGTGCTTATGGTGAGGTTCCTATGACAGACCGTGACGAGATATATATGAAAAAAGCCCTTGAGCTTGCGCAGATTGCAGCGCAGCAGGGCGAGGTGCCTGTCGGCGCAATAGTTGTGAAAAAAACCACGGGAGAAATAGTCGGCAGGGGATTCAACCGCCGTGAGTACGGACGTTCACCGCTTACCCACGCCGAAATCGTCGCCATTGACGAGGCAAGCAAGCGCCTCGGCGGCTGGCGGCTTATCGACTGCGAGCTTTTTGTGACATTAGAGCCGTGCCCGATGTGTGCAGGCGCAATGATAAATTCCCGTATCGAGCGTGTCGTTTTCGGCGCGTATGATGCAAAAGCAGGCTCCTGCGGTTCCGTGGTAGACCTGTTCTCGCTGCCGTATAACCATAAGCCCGAGCTTAAAGGCGGCGTGCTCGAAAGCGAGTGCGCACAGATACTCTCCGACTTTTTCAAAGCATTAAGAGCGCAAAAAAGAGCAGAAGTGTGAAACCTCTGCTCTTTTTCATTTGTTAGCTTGCTTTTTTCTGTCTTATTTTCCTCGCCTTGTTTTTCATCAGCCGCCCCAGATGCATACTTATCTCCACCGCCGCAGAGTACTTGTCAATAGCCACGATAACGTAGCTTTCCGCGTACTTTGGCAGCCTTACCGTCAGCGGCCACATATGCTTGACTATCATATCCTCCTCGCGCTTGTCGACCTCAAAGTTAGCCTTTGCATTTTCAAGTGCGATTTGAGGGTGACGCATACCGTGGGGTTTTTCGCCCTTTTTGCGCTCTGTCGTTCGCCAGTCATATAAAAACAGGTCGTGCAGCAGCCCCGCCCGCGCGGCAGAGCGTGCATCAAGTCCGAGCTTTTTGCATACAAGGTAGTTGTAATAGGACACGTTCAGACTGTGCTGAAAACAGGTCGTGCTGTAATGGTGACGGTATTTTTTCATCTCGTTCACAACATCGCTGTCCAGCAGGTCTTTTACGAAATCAAAATACTCACGCATCTGCTTTGAGTCCTCAACGCTGTATCTTGACCCCATAGCTTTTGACATAGGCAATCTCCATTCGTATCATATGTTAAAACGTATACAGAAACAATATATGTTCCTAATATAGAATTATACACGCATTTAAAGTCCGTGTCAATGGGAATTGATAACAGCTTGGTTACAGTTTCCAATGCATTTTGTTAAGTTGTCACAAATTTCAACCAAATTAAAAGTACTTTTTGTTATAAAATGTCGGAACGAAGTCCTCGCTTGCTGACGAACGCTGTTGGAAATATCCGTCAAATCCCAGCCGCCGCACCTCGTCAGCCACACTTTCGTATTCAAACGTCGAGGTGCGCCGCGAAAGCTCCTTGTGCTCAAAAGCCTTGTGCATCGGCACAAACTGGCTCATTAGGCTGACAAGGAACTGTTGTGTTCCAAAGCGCGCGGCAAGCTCATTCATCAGCCGTATCGAGTCGTGGCGGTGATTTGGCAGCACAAGATGCCGTACAATAACGCCGCTTTGCATGATGCCGTTTTCGTCAAACCGCGGCTTGCCTGCAATATCGACCATCTGCCGCAAAGCCGCCATAGCCACAGGGAAGTAGTCCGCCGCCGCCGAGTATCTGCGCGAAAGCTCGCTGTCAAAGTACTTCAGGTCGGGCAGAAAGATCTTCACCCTGCCGCCGAGCATTTTCAGTGTCTCCACACTTTCATACCCGCCGCAGTTGTAAAGGGTGGGTATCTTCAGCTCACCGCCGAGCAGGTCAAGCGCCTTGACTATCTGCGGTACAAAGTGCGTCGGGCTGACAAGATTTATGTTGTGCGCGCCCATATCCTGCAAGCGCAAAAATGTGTCCGCAAGCTCGCGCACAGTAAGCTCAAAGCCCGTTCCCTGCGCGGATATCTCATAGTTCTGGCAAAAGCAGCACCGCAGACAGCACCCCGAGAAAAACACCGTCCCCGAGCCTTTGCTGCCGCTTATGCACGGCTCTTCCCACATATGCAGTTCGGCGCGTGCGATTCGCACCACGTCGCCCTCGCCGCAAAAGCCCTTGCTGCGCGTTCTGTCAATGCCGCACCTGCGCGGGCACAGCGTGCAGCTCTGCATAATATCCGCCGCCATTTTTCCACCTCACAAATAAGGCAGGGACGCATATCCCTGCCCGTTTTTTATCCGAACTTCAAATTGAACGTGTACCTGTCCGATACCTTCGTCCCCGACAGATAAAAGCTGAATGTGCCGAATTTCGCGTTCTTTTCCATAAGCAAACGCACCGTCACATCAGTGTAGTAGCTGCCGTCCTTAAACTCTATCTTCTGGTTTGTCAGCACCGAGCTGGAGCTTGTCTGTACAGACGTTGTGTTGTTGTCATTGAAGCAGTAAAGGTAAGATGACACCATCCGCAGATTTTTCTTGTTCTCCTCCGTAAAGCCCTCACCGCAGCTTATGCGCACCGTAAACGTAGCGACCTTCCACGGCGATTCATCCTTCGAACTTGTGGTCGCCCTCGAAGTGAGGTCAGACCACTCCTTCGCGGAGATGTTTGATTCATCCACGTCAAAGAACGAATACGACATCACCTTCGCGCTGAAAACATTGTTTTTCGCCTTGTCCTCGTTGTTGAGATTCTTGGTCGTCTTCTCGCGCGTTGTGTAGGTGTACGTGTAGTTGTAATTGTTCTCCCACTCTTTTTCTTTTTGACGGTCCTGTATGTTTGAAATTACAGCCGCCATAACACATATCACTATAAAGAGTATAAGGAAAACTGCCGCACCTGCGCTGTTCTTTTTCTGCTGTGTGCGTGATGCCGTGTACGGCGAGCTTGTTCGCAGAGCGTTGCGCTGCGCAAAGATCTGTCCCGCAGGCGTGAACCCGCTTGTCGTGCTGCTTTGTTTTCTCTGCTGCTGGGCGGTGTATCTTTGATAAGCAGAACCCTGCTGCTGCGTTCTTTGCCTGTCATATACAGACTGCTGCCGTGCAGGCGGCTTTTGTGGGTAGGACTGCGCCATTATCTGCCGATATTCATTGCTGAAATCGTAGTTGTAGTCATCTCTTTCAAAGCGAGCCTGCTGATTGTATCTTGCGCCGTCGTCAGACAGGTCGATACCTGCGTTCGCACGCGCACCGAAATTCTCCCTCGCAAAAGAGTTGTGGCGCTCCTCGCGCATCTCCTTTTGCACAAACGACTCGCTCGTGTCACGCAGACCGCTGCTGTAGCTTTTTGCGTGCGAGTGTTCGTTTGCGGAATATCTTTCGCAGGATATATCGTCCTCGCGCGCAGTAAAGCATTCGGGGCATATCGCCTCGTCTCTGCTCTTGAATCTGTATCCGCATATCTTACACTTTCTGCCCAATCAAAACACCCCTTTAACCGAGACTGATGATTTGCGTGCCCGCACTCACGGGATTACATATCCACGCCTGCGGGTAATCATTTTTTATTTTTTCAAGCGCAGCCTGCGCCTTGCCCGGATTCTCAAACACTCCGAACACCGCCGAGCCGCTGCCCGTCATAAGAGCGCCGAGCGCCCCTGCGTCTAAAAGCTTTTTCTTCGCTGTTTCTATTTCTTCTTCATTTGCAGCGTATTCAAGCGCGTTGAACATTTTGCCGCACATACCCTTTATATCGCCCTTGTTCAGCCTGCTGACAAACGCCTTCGTGTCGCATTTGGGCACATTTGTCAAGCTGTCATATTTTTTGAACGCCGCAGGTGTAGAGATGCTCAAATCAGGCTTTACCACCACAAAAGCGCACCGCGGCATTGACAGCGCCGTCATTTTCTCGCCCACGCCCCTGCACAGCTGCGTTCCGCCGACTATGCAAAAAGGCACGTCTGCACCCAAGCCGACGCCTATCTCGCACAGCTGCACCTTTTTGAGATTTGTGTCAAACATCGCGTCCAGCGCACAAAGCGTCGCCGCACAGTCTGCACTTCCGCCTGCCATACCTGCCATTGAGGGAAGCTGCTTGTCAACGCTTGCCGTAATGCCGCCCGTTTTAAGCCCCGTGTAATGCTCAAAAGCCGCAACAGCCTTCCAGATAAGATTACTGCTGTCGCAGGGGAAGCCCGCCTTTTCGCAGATTATCTTATTTTCGCCCGTATTGTTTATCTGCATATCGAGAGTATCAAAGAGGCTCACCGACTGCATTACCGTCTCAAGCTCGTGGTAGCCGTCAGCGTTTATCCCCACAATGTCCAGCATAAGATTGAGCTTGCCGAAAGCCGCAACCTTCGCGCTGCTATATTTCGCCATTTTTCAGTTCCTCTAAAAACTCGCCGATACGCTTTACCGCCTCGCGCAAGTGGTTTATCGAGTACGCATACGAAACCCTCACAAACCCCTCGCCGCACGCGCCGAAAGCGTCCCCGGGGACAACAGCGACCTTCTTGCTGAAAATCAGCTTTTCGCAGAACTCCGCGCTTGACAGCCCCGTACTCTTTATGCACGGGAACACATAAAACGCGCCCTGCGGCGTAAAGCAGTCAAGCCCCAGCTTGTTGAACGCGTCAACAACAAAGCGCCTTCTCATATCATATTCGTTTTTCATCTTTTCTATGTCGCCTATGCAGCTTTGCATAGCCACAACTGCGGCGTGCTGGCTCACCGTCGGCGAACACATTATCGCGTACTGGTGCAGCTTTAAAAGCTGCGAAACGATTTCCTGCGGTCCGCCCACAAAGCCAAGCCGCCAGCCCGTCATAGCAAAGCTCTTTGAAAAGCCGTTGATAACGACCGTGCGCTCGCGCATACCGTCTATCTGCGCAAACGAAACGTGCCTGCCCGAGTAGGTCAGTTCGGAATATATCTCGTCGGAGATAACGATTATGTTCGTGTCCCGCAGAACATCTGCAATGCTTTCAAGGTCCTCGCGGCGCATTATCGCACCCGTCGGGTTGTTCGGGAAAGGCAGAACCAGCAGCTTTGTCTTGTCCGTTATCTTTTCGCGCAGCTCGTCCGCAGTCAAGCGGAATTCGTTCTCCGCCTTTGTTTCAATGCTTACCGCCTTGCCGCCGCAAAGTTCTACAATAGGGCAGTAGCACACAAAGCTCGGCTCAACCACCAGCACCTCATCGCCCGGCTCGACCATACTGCGTATGCAAAGGTCGATACCCTCCGAGCCGCCGACCGTCACGATTATCTCGTGCTCGGGGTCATAGTGCGTGTCGATCGTGCGCTCAAAGTATTTTGATATCTCCCTGCGCAGCTCCATAAGACCCGAGTTTGCCGTGTAGCAGGTCTTGCCCTTTTCCAGTACGTCAATAGCCTCTTTGCGTATCAGCCACGGTGTCTTGAAATCAGGCTCGCCCACGCCCAGCGAGATAACGCCCTCCATGCCCTGCGCAATATCAAAGAACTTTCTTATCCCCGAGGGCTTCATGTCCTTGATAGCTTTGTTCAGAGCCTTTTCGTAATCTATCATCAGAACATTCCTCTTTCGTCTTTTTCCTCGCTGCCGATTATAATGCCGTTGTCCTTGTAAACGCGCAGACCGAAATGCGTGGTCGTCTCCTGCACCGCATCAATAGCCGCGAGCCTCTGCGAAACGAACAGCGAAATATCCCTGATGTTGCGACCCGTAACCTCAACGATAATGTCGTATGTTCCCGACATCAAGCGCACCGCCTGTACCTGCTCATATCCCGATATCTGCTTTGCAATCTCGTCAAAGCCCGACTGCGACTGCGGCGTGACTTTAAGCTCTATAAGCGCAAAAACGCTGTTGGGGTCATACGCACTCTCGTCGATGATAGCCGTGTAGCCCTTGATAATGCCCTCGCTTTCGAGCTGCGCAATATCCTGCGCGACCTGCTCCTCGCTCTTGCCCAGCATTACCGCAAGCTCCGCGTTTGAAAGCCTCGCGTTGCCTTTTAAAAGCTCTATCAGTTGATTCATAGTCCGTGCGCCTCCTTGATAACATATAGTGTGATTGTATTTGTAATTTTAGTGCTTGTTTGAGTGTAATTGTTGAATACCTGGTGAAATTCTTCTGAAAAGTGCTGTTCTCTGAACTCTCTCTTAAACTTTCAGTCATTTTTCTGCAAAAGGGACAAAGTCCCCTTTGCAGAAAAATCATTAAGAGGTTTAGGAAAGGGGTTTGGGGTGACACGGAGTAACCGTTACCACGGTTACTCCCGAGAGAACGGCAAAGCCGTTCTCGACCTTCATCCAAAAGGGTTTCCCCCAATTGTTCACCGATTATCCTCACATCACAGCGCAAAAATGCATATGCCCGCTATTATCCACAGCAAAAGCAGACACGGCACACAAAACAGGAACTTGATTTTTTTCGTCTTGTGGTGCCAAAAGAACATACCGACCAGCGCGCCGATACTGCCGCCGATAGCGGCGAACATTATCAGCGTTATCTCCGGTATGCGCCAGCGCTTTTTGCGTGCCCGCCTCTTGTCAATGCCATACGCTATGAATGCAATAAGGTTGACGATAGCGAGGTACACCAGCACCGCTGTTAAATGGTCCGTGAGAAAATCCTTCATATTTCCTCCAATGCGGGTGTTACTTAAAGTAAGCTACACCGCTTTCAAATATCTTCTGGTTCTTGTTTCCGCAGACGTTCTTTGCAATGTCCGTGCCGATACGCTCGGAGTGACCCATCTTGCCAAGCACACGCCCGTCAGGTGAGGTGATACCCTCAATAGCCTCAAACGAGGTGTTGGGGTTGCACTGAATGTCAAAGGTCGGCTCGCCGTCAAAGTCAACATACTGCGTAGCGATCTGACCGTTCTGTGCCAGCTTGTCGATAAGCTCTGTGCTTGCAACAAAGCGACCCTCTCCGTGCGAGATAGCAATGTTGTGAATGTCGCCGACATTGCAGCCGTACAGCCACGGCGACTTGTTCGATGCAATTCTTGTGTTTACCATCTTTGACTGGTGTCTTGCTATCTTGTTGAACGTCAGCGTCGGGGAGTCTGGCTGCATGTCAACTATCTCGCCGTAAGGCACAAGACCCAGCTTGATAAGCGCCTGGAAACCGTTGCATATACCCAGCATCAGACCGTCGCGCTTTTGCAAAAGCTCGTGAATAGCGTCCTTGAGCTTGGGGTTGCGCAGGAAAGATACAATGAACTTTGCACTTCCCTCAGGCTCGTCACCGCCGCTGAAACCGCCCGGCAGCATGATTATCTGCGCCTGCTTTATCTTGCGCTCCATAGCGTCTACCGACTCTCTGATAGCGTCCATGTTGAGATTTCTTATAACCATTACATCAATGTCTGCACCTGCGCGCTCAAATACCCTCGCCGTGTCATATTCGCAGTTTGTGCCCGGGAATACAGGTATCAGCACCCTCGGTTTTGCAGCCTTTATAGCAGGGGAGAGCCTTGTCTCGCAGTTGTATGTATACTTCTTTGGCTTGAAATCAGGCTCCTTAACGTGTACAGGGTAAACAGGCTCCAGCTTGCCGGCCCACTTTTCGTACAGGTCTGCAAGTTCGATAGTGTACTTGTCGGTCACTACCTTGTAATCGCTCGTTGTCTCGCCGATAACGCGCTCGTCCGTTTCAGCACTGTCAGCCAGCTCGATAACGAATGCGCCGTAGCAAGCCCTGTAAAGCTCGTCAGCCGTTACCTCGCCCGTGAACTTGAAGCCTATGCGGTTGCCGAATGCCATTTTCGCAATAGCCTCCGAAACGCCGCCGTAGGAAACAGCCCAGCAGGAAAGCACCTTGCCCTCGTCAATAAGCGCCTCGACCTTTTTGAACACCGCCTTGAGCGAGTCAAAGTCGATAAGCTTGTTCTCGTCATATTCAGGCTTGATAAGTATTACCTTTGAGCCTGCCTTTTTGAATTCCTGCGAAACCACCTTGTCCGAGGTCGAAACGGATACCGCAAACGAAACCAGCGTCGGCGGAACGTCTATCTCCTCAAATGTACCCGACATCGAATCCTTGCCGCCGATAGAGCCGCAGCCCAGCGCTATCTGCGCCTTGTATGCACCCAGCAGCGCAGCCATAGGCTTGCCCCAGCGGTCAGGGTTGTTCTGCGTTCTCTCAAAGTATTCCTGGAAAGTCAGCCAGCACTTTTCGTAAGTACCGCCCGTTGCAACTACCTTTGCGATAGACTCAACTACCGCGCTCATAGCCCCATGATACGGACTTATAGATGAAAGGTACGGGTCAAAGCCCCACGCCATAACAGATGTGGTCTTTGTCTGTCCGTGCAGTACAGGTATCTTTGCAGCCATAGCCTGCGTCGGAGTATCCTGATACTTACCGCCGTAAGGCATAAGCACGCTGCCCGCGCCGATAGTCGAGTCAAACCTTTCCACAAGACCCTTCTGCGAGCAGATGTTGAGATTTGAGATCATAGCGCCCCACCTGTCCGCGCTGTCCTCTGTCTGCGCAGCAGGCTCAAAAATAGGCTTTGCAATGTTTATATCAGTGTGCTTTTCCGCACCGTTTGAGTTAAGGAACTCTCTTGAAAGCGAAACGATAGTGTTGCCGTTCCAGTTCATTTCAAGTCTCGGGTTTTCAGTAACAACAGCCACCAGCGTAGCCTCAAGGTTTTCCTTGTCAGCCTCTGCCATAAACCTTTCAAGGTCGGATTTAGCAATGACCACAGCCATTCTTTCCTGCGATTCGCTGATAGCAAGCTCCGTGCCGTCAAGACCGTCATATTTCTTTGTAACAGCGTCAAGATTTATCTGCAAGCCGTCAGCCAGCTCGCCGATAGCAACCGATACACCGCCCGCACCGAAATCGTTGCAGCGCTTTATCATCGCCGTTACCTCGGGGTTCCTGAACAGCCTCTGCAGCTTTCTTTCCTCAGGAGCGTTACCCTTTTGCACCTCTGCGCCGCAGCTTTCCAGCGAGTGCAGTGTGTGTGATTTAGACGAGCCTGTTGCACCGCCGCAGCCGTCACGTCCCGTTCTGCCGCCGAGCAGTATAACTATATCTCCCGCAGCAGGGCGCTCACGTCTTACGTTAGCCTGCGGAGCCGCGCCGATAACTGCGCCTATCTCCATTCTTTTAGCCACATATCCGGGGTGGTATATCTCGTTTACCATACCCGTTGCAAGACCTATCTGGTTGCCGTATGACGAGTATCCGTTAGCCGCGCCGACAACTATCTTTCTCTGCGGCAGCTTGCCCGCAATAGTGTCCTCCACAGGCACAAGCGGATTTCCTGCACCTGTTACACGCATAGCCTGGTAAACGTAAGAACGTCCCGACAGCGGGTCTCTGATAGCACCGCCAAGGCAGGTAGCCGCGCCGCCGAAAGGCTCTATCTCGGTCGGGTGGTTGTGTGTCTCGTTTTTGAACATCAACAGCCAGTCCTCGTCCACACCGTCAACGTCGACCTTTATCTTTACCGAGCAGGCGTTGATCTCCTCGCTCTCGTCAAGGTCCTTGAGAAGTCCTGCCTTTTTGAGCTGCTTTGCACCGATGCACGCAAGGTCCATCAGCGTGATAGGCTTGTCCGTCCTGCCTGCATACAGGTCTTTTCTTGTGTTCACGTAGTCTGCGAACGTGTCAGCTATATAATCCGAATGAATGTTTACATTGTCTATTATCGTTGAAAAAGTCGTGTGACGGCAGTGATCCGACCAGTATGTGTCTATCATTCTTATCTCTGTGATAGTCGGGTTGCGCTTTTCGGTGTCGCGGAAGTAATCGCGGCAGAAGCGTATATCGTCAAGGTCCATAGCAAGACCAAGCTCGCCCAGCATTGCCTTTAGGTCATCGTCGGTAGAGTAGATAAAGCCGTCAACCGTCGCAACAGTAGTCGGTATATCGTACTTTATGTCAAGCGTCTCGAACGTGTCAAAGCTCGCCTCGCGCGACTCCACAGGGTTTATCATATAACTCTTTATCTGCGCCACCTGCTCGTCCGAGAGATTACCCGTAACGATGTAAATTCTCGCAGACTTGATAACAGGGCGCTTTCCGCCCGTCAGCAGAGAGATACACTGCGCGCACGAATCTGCACGCTGGTCAAACTGTCCCGGCAGATACTCCACCGCAAACATAAACTCACCCTCCTTGATCTGCGGCAGGTGATCGTATGTAACATCGACCGCAGGCTCGGAGAACACCACAGGTGTCGCCAAAGCGAAATCCTCCTTTGAAAGACCCTGCGCGTCGTAGCGGTTGACAACACGCAGCCCCGTGAGCTGTTCAAGCCCCAGAGCCGATTTGATGCCGCTGATAAGTGATGCGGCTTCTACCGCAAATTCGGGCTTTTTTTCAACATAGATTCTGTAAACAGACATAGCTACATCTCCTTTAAATAGATACTATAATTATACAACATTCAAGACCCCTTTGTCAACAAAATCCCCGCCATTTTACACCCTTTTTACATTCTCGCACATACCTTGCGCGCAGCAAAAAAAAAAGAGCCGCACCCAAATCGGTACAGCTCTGCATTCTCATATTTTTCTTTTTGGTTTGTCAGTCTGTCAGCCGCCGTTGATAAAGCTGCCGAACTTCTCAAGGAACGCGTCCTTATCGTTGTCCTTCGTAGTGAGGGAAACGACCTTTTTGGTTCCTATGCTGAAGATACCCATTACAGACTTAGGATTGACTCTGACAGCGCCGCTTTCGATATACATATCATAGTCGCAGCTTCTGGCTACATCGTTAAGTCTCATAATGTCTTCAAAAGTATCAATTCTGATATACGCTTTCATTGTTTTCCTCCTTCGCCTCAAATTTGGCTTTTGGTTTTAAACCTTGATGAACTCTCTTTCTGCAAATATGCGCATTATCACCAATAATGCGACGTTGAATTGTATACAGTGTAACATTATTTATGCATATTTGTCAAGGTTTCGATTAAATTTTTGTTACAATACACAACTTTCCCGTTTGTCATTTGTCGAAAACGTTTACGCTTAATTAACACGGTTAACTAATTGTGAATTTTCGTACAACACAGCGCCTGCAATAAGTGCGGTTGTATTGTGCAGTTTGTACACAGCCCCTAAAATGCGCAAAAAAAGCAGGTCTGCACATCTGTACAGACCTGCGTGGTATTTTTCGGGTATTGTCACCCGTAGTTTTTGTGCGAACAGGGCTTTTCGCCCCAAGCATTTCAAGCGGCTCATACCGCCGAAAGTCTTTGCTGTCTTTTTGTAAAAAAACACAGCCGTTCACAGTTGTTGGTTCAGCTTCAAGCTTAGTCAGCGATGAATTCCTTGATCTCATCAAAGAACTTGTCAGCATCGTCTGTGTGAGCTGTGAGCTGGATTGGCTTGGACAGATCAAGACTGAAGATACCCATGATAGATTTTGCATCTACTGCGTATCTGCCTGACGCGAGGTCCACTTCGTAATCGTACTTTGAAACGATGTTTACGAACTTCTTGACTGCCGAGATGGAATCCAACATTACATTTGTCTTTTTCATGATCCATTCCTCCTTAACTGGTTTTTCGACTTTCGTCTTTGTTCATTTTACTTTCCGCAGGACTTTCCTCACCCTGCAACTCCCATTATACGCAACTTTTCGCATTTGTCAATGAAAATTTGCAAAAAAAAATAAAATATGGTACAATACTCAAAGGTAACAAAACACACCAAAAGAATATGTGCATACTGCACAATCAAATTGTGTCCAATTTGTGCATATTGTCGATTTCTGGAGAGAGTCATATGAAGATATACTACTGCACCTTCGGGTGCAAGGTCAACCAGTACGAGACCGAAAACCTCCGCCAGCGCCTTGCCGAAAAAGGCTATGAAACCGCGGAGAATATGGAGTCTGCGGACGTTTTTATCGTCAATACCTGTACCGTCACAGCGCAGTCTGACAGAAAGCTGCGTCAGGCGCTTGGCAGAATGAAAAAAGCCTCGCCGAACGCAGTCACCGTGCTTACAGGCTGCTTTGCGCAGGCTTTCGAGCAAAAGGCGCGCGAGCTTGGGTGCGATATCGTCACAGGCACCGCAAAGGGCGATATTCCCGCGCTTTTGGAGGATTTCATTTCATGCCGCGAGCAGATAGTCAGCGTCACGCCCCACGAAAAAGGGGAGTGCTTCGAGCCTATGCTCAATCTGCCGTCAGGCGCGAAAACACGCGCCTTTGTCAAAATACAGGACGGCTGCGACCGTTACTGCACTTATTGCATCATACCCTACGCGCGCGGTCATATCCGCTCCAAGCCGCTTGACGACATTCGCACCGAGGTCACAGCCCTTGCCCAAGGCGGCTATAAGGAGATAGTCCTCACAGGCATCAATCTGTGCTGCTACGGTAAAGACTTTGCAGATAATACGCGCCTTGCCGACGCAGTCGAAACAGCCTGCGCGGTGCAGGGTATACAGCGCGTGCGTTTAAGCTCTATGGAGCCCGAAATGCTTCTTGACGAGGATATCCGGCGCCTTAGCAGACTCGAAAACCTCTGCCCGCAGTTCCACCTCTCGCTGCAAAGCGGCTGCGATAAAACGCTCAAAAGAATGAACCGCCAATATACCTGCGAGCAGTACGAGGCGCTTTGCACCAAGCTGCGCAGCACATTCCCCGACTGCACCATCACCACCGATATAATGGTAGGCTTTGCAGGGGAGACCGACGAGGATTTCGCGCAGACAGTGGATTTCGTCAAGCGCATAGCCTTTGAAAAGGTGCATATCTTCCCGTATTCCGTGCGCAGCGGTACCGCCGCGGAAAATTTCGGCGGACAGGTGCAAAGGGCAGTAAAAGAGCAGCGCGCCCACGAGCTTGAAAAGGTGTGCGCAAATATTCGTGCAGATTTCCTGCGCTCAAATATCGGAAAAACCGCCGAGGTACTGTTTGAAAAGGAAAAGGGTGACGGCTTTCACCGCGGCTATACCAAGAATTATACCCCCGTTGCCGTCAAAGCCGACAGCGCAGAGTCGTGGCGCTGGCAGACGCGGCAGGTGCGCATCATCTCCGCCGCCGACGACCTCTGCCTCGCCGAGCCGATATAACTCCCGCCGCATCGGGCAAAATAAAAAGCTGTACCAAGTGATCGGTACAGCTTTTGTTGTTATCAGTCAAGCCTGCGCCCGTGGTAAATGTCCCCGTCACGCAATTCTTCCTGTCGGTATTCTTCACCGTATTCGCTCTCGTTGTCAAACAGCATATCAAGGTCTATCCCGTGAAGATCTTTCGTCGTATTTCTCCTGTACGAATCAGCGCTTACCGCGATCGTGCAGTAAAAGAGATCCTAAGCTTTGTTATACTTTGCCTTTGCCATCTCAACATATTGTCCTACACGGTCAAGAAGCTCTTTCTGATCTACCCATGTTGCCAGATACTTTACGATTTCTTTATCATCAGAAGTCAGTATCCCTATAATATCCTCTGCCCAGAACCTGGGATTGATGACAGTCATCTTAAAGCAGCGTTCAAAATTATTTCGTTCTTTTAAATATTCATGATGATTCATTATGCTGACAAGCATCTGATAATACTTTCCTGCATCCTTAACGATCTTGTTCGGATCCCACTTTTCCGCAAAATACAGTCCGAAATAAAGATCGGATATGATGGTATCATAGTTTTCCGGGATGAACACTTCTTTCAGAAGCGAAAACATATCGTCATAGCCTAATTTTTTCAGTATGTGCATAAGAACGATCTTGTTTTCGTTCGTGGTCTCTGACACAAAACAATCGTGAACATCCTGCGTAAACTGCTCTGAACCGTCCGGAGTGATGATCTTTTGAATGATGCTGTATAACAGATCTATATCATGACATGATCTGTATTCTTCCAGATTTTCTTCTATCGTCCCATAATGCCTGTACTGAACAAAAAGCGAACTATATCCGAGCAAAGCTTCGTCAAGCCATTTGATATAGAATTCCTTAAAACCGTGTACCCTGTGGGGGTGATAGTGTGCCAGTCCTTCACAATCACTGGAAATATCACCGTAATGCTCGCCCTTCAAAAACAGACCGATCGAGTCGGTGCACCCTTTGCTCAATACATCAAGTGCAAACCTTTCTTCACCCCATTTGTGATCGGGCAGTGCCTCGCTGGAATAATAGGTGTCCGCCAACGGATAAAACGGACGCATACCATCGTCCCATGTACCGCCGTTTCCGACATTCGTGATGAACCATACATAGTCCTGCGGCAGCTTGATATTCTGCTGCTCTTCAAATCTGCGTACATCTTCAATGGAGATGACATCGTTAATGACGATATCTTCATTCATCGTTTGCAGCTGCGCGATCTTCTTTCTGATGCTGACAGCTTCTGCATCGTTTCTGTTGTATTGCTCCATATATTCAGACTACTTTGCCTTTGTGTCGATCTCCTCAAACAGCCTTGCGAGCATATCGTCCACCGCAACGCCGCTTTCCTCGCCTGTCTTTCTCGAACGCACCGAAACAGTATTGCTCTGTACTTCCTTGTCACCGATAATGAACATATACGGCAGCCTTTCAAGACGCGCCTTTTTGATCTTCGTACCGATGTTGATGTCGTCGGCATCTACCGTAACGCGCATACCGCGCGCAGTCATCCTGTCAGCGAGCTTTTGCGCGTACTCGATATGAGCCTCACCGATAGGCAGCAGCCTTACCTGCTCGGGCGCGAGCCACAGCGGCATAACGCCGTTGAAATGCTCTATCATGTACGCAAGCGTTCTTTCAAAGCAGCCAAGGGACGTGCGGTGAATGATGTACGGCAGCTTTTTCTGACCGTCCTTGTCAACGTAGTACATACCGAATCTTTCAGCAAGCAGCATATCTATCTGTATAGTAACCAGCGTGTCCTCCTTGCCGTAAACGTTCTTGTACTGAATGTCAAGCTTTGGTCCGTAGAACGCAGCCTCGTCAATACCTATCTCGTAGTCAAGACCGAGGTCGTCAAGGATCGTCTTCATCGCAGCCTGCGCGTATTCCCACTGCTGCGCTGTACCCTCGTACTTGTTCTTGGGATTTGCAGGGTCCCACTGCGAGAAACGGAACGTGCAGTCCTCAAGCAGTCCCACAGTGTCAAGACAGTACTTTGCAAGGTCAAGACAGAACTTGAACTCATCTTCGAGCTGGTCTGGACGAATAATGAAATGTCCCTCTGAAATCGTGAACTGGCGCACTCTGATAAGACCGTGCATCTCACCGCTGTCCTCGTTTCTGAAAAGCGTTGATGTCTCCGTCAGACGCATCGGCAGCTCGCGGTATGAACGCTGCCTGTTAAGGAAAACTTGGTACTGGAACGGACAAGTCATCGGGCGCAGCGCAAAGCACTCCTTCTCCTCGTCGTCGGGGTCGCCCATAATGAACATACCGTCGCGGTAGTGGTCCCAGTGTCCCGATATCTTGTAAAGGTCTCTCTTTGCAAAAAGCGGAGTCTTTGTCAGCTGGCAGCCGCGTGCCTGCTCAACGTCCTCTACCCACCTCTGCAAAAGCTGTACAACTCTCGTACCCTTTGGCAAAAGGATAGGCAAGCCCTGACCGATGTAGTCAACAGTCGTGAAATATTCAAGCTCACGCCCCAGCTTGTTGTGGTCGCGCAGCTTTGCTTCCTCAAGCATCTTCAGATGCTCCTCCAGCATCGAAGCCTTCGGGAACGAAACACCGTAAACTCTGCAAAGCTGCTTGTTGTCCGCAGCATCGCCCCAGTATGCACCCGTGCAGGAGAGCAGCTTTGTCGCCTTGATAGCCGAAACATTCATAATGTGCGGACCTGCACACAGGTCAACAAAATCGCCCTGCTTGTAGAATGACAGCTTTTCGCCCTTGTCATCGTGCTTGTGTATAAGCTCTATCTTGTAGTCCTCGCCTCTGTCCTGCATCAGCTTTACAGCCTCGTCTACAGGCAGCTCAAAGCGCTCAAGCTCGTAACCCTCCTTGGCGAGCTTTTTCATCTCTGCCTCTATCTTGTCAAGGTCAGCCTGCGTAAACGGCTTGTCTACGCCGAAATCATAGTAGTAGCCCGACTCCGTAGCAGGACCTCTTGCCAGCTTTGCCGCAGGGTAGAGGTTCTTTACCGCCTGCGCCATAAGATGCGAAGCCGTGTGCCAGAAAGTCTCCCTGCCCGCCTTTGAGTCGAATGTCTCGACCTCGAAAGTGCAGTCATGATCGACCACCGTGCGCATGTCGAAAACCTCACCGTCAAGCTTTACGCAGCACGCCGCCTTGTAAAGTCCCATACCGATGTCCTTGATTATCTCGCTCGCAGGCATAGCCTTTTCTATCTCGCGTACCGAGCCATCTTTAAGTGTTAGCTTTATCATTATTATTCCTCCTGTTAATTATTCGTAAGTTGTGTATTCTTTTCTACCATTAAAATGTGCGTCACATAGAAATACGCCCATATCGCTACAAGCAGTATGCCCATATAAAACACAATATTGTTGAGTATCTTCTTTGTTTTTTTGCTGATGATAGTTTTTTTCGTTCCGTCGGGGAGCTTCATATCGAGCACCTGCGAAAAGAACGTGCCGAACCAGTATCCGACTATCCACACGGGCAGAAATATCATCACCCCGAGATAGTACGAGATCTTCTGCGTTATCGCAAGGTATAAAAGGAAAAACGACACGCAGTGGCTGAGCATTGCCAGCGTGAAGAATATTCCCGCAAGCCGCTTGCGGTTGCGCAGTACGCGCGGGTCAAAGTAGTAGGTCTTGCTCTGGTCAGCAGCCCGCGATACACCGTAAGTTCGGTTCGACCCCATATTGTTCGCACCCAATGTTCACACCACACTTTATTGTTAGTTTTATCGGGTTAAACCCCTTCGGGTACACCCTCAACGAAAAGGTATAAATAAAAAAATCCTGCGAAAAACTCGCAGGACGTGTAATAACGTGGTTCCACCCGTGTTCAGAGAAATCACCGCCAAAGTCGGCAACTCTCCCTCAATGACCCTCTAACGCAGGTCACGCGGCGCATATTAGTGCGCGCTCGCAAGGCGGTGTCCTCAGCGCCGGGGCATTTCCCTCACACCAAACGGGAAACTCTCTGAAACCCTTTATGCACGTTGGCTTCCTCGGTCAACACTTTCGATTATTTACCGTAAAATATTTTACCACTCTTGCACGCCAATGTCAAGAAAAGTGAAAAAATATTTGATTTTTTCATTAGTTCAGACAAAAAATGCCTTGACAATTCAGTGATTTTGTATTACAATATTACTATGCATTATAATTTTTTAAATCAGATAAGTAAATGCTTATCTTTTCTATAAAATAATTATGCTGACTTGTATCTTTACAATTTAATATGGTGGCGCCTATTACAGTGCATAATTATCGAATAATTATGTATATTATTAGGCTCCATACTTCAAGAAGGAGGAAAAACTATACAATGAGTACAGGAATAGCGATCTTGTTGTGTGTAGTTGCTCTTGTTCTTGGTGCAGGCATAAGCGGAGTTATCTGCTTTAAGTCCGGTGTAAACTACCGAAAGAAAACCGCAGAGGCAGCGATGGGATCAGCCGAAAAAGAGGCAGAGAGGATCGTTGACGATGCAAAGAAGACCGCGGAAACGCTGAAGAAAGAGGCTTTGGTAGAAGCAAAGGACGAAATACATAAGTCCCGCCAGGAAACAGAAAAAGAGCTCAAGGAAAGAAGGATCGAGGTCTCCAGACAGGAGAGAAGGATCCAGCAGAAAGAGGAATCCATAGACAAGAAGCTGGACAACCTTGAAAAGAAAGAAGAAACACTCCAGCAAAAGCTCAAGTCCGCCGAGGATAAAATGGCAGAGGCAGACAGGATAAAGAAATCGCAGCTTGATATGCTGGAAAAGATCTCACAGTTCACTGTCGATCAGGCAAAGGATTATCTCCTTAAACAGCTTGACGAGGATTTGGTACACGAAAAAGCAGTACGTGTGTCAAACTATGAAACTCAGGTAAAGGAAGAATGCGATGCAAAGGCAAGACAGTATGTGTCCCTGGCTATCGCAAGATGCGCAGCAGATCAGGTATCAGAAACTGCTGTTTCGGTAGTTCCGCTTCCCAATGACGATATGAAGGGCAGAATTATCGGTCGAGAGGGCAGAAACATCAGAACCATAGAGACCCTCACAGGCGTAGACCTTATAATTGACGACACTCCTGAAGCGATCACTATCTCCTGCTTTGACCAGGTAAGGCGAGAGATAGCGAGGATAGCACTTGAAAAGCTCATACAGGACGGACGAATCCACCCGACGAGAATTGAGGAAATGGTTGACAAGGCAAGACGCGAGGTCGAGCTGAAGATCAAGCAGGAGGGTGAAAGAGCAGTCCTTGAGACAAACGTTCACGGTCTTAATCACGAGCTGGTAAAGCTTCTGGGACGGCTTCGTTTCAGAACCAGCTACAGACAAAACGTTCTGAACCATTCCATAGAGGTAGCACACCTTGCGGGAATGATGGCATCAGAGCTTGGCGTAGACGCGAACCTTGCAAGACGTGCAGGATTGCTTCATGATATAGGAAAGGCTCTGAGCTACGAGATAGAAGGCTCGCACGTTCAGATAGGCGTAGACGTATGTAAGAAGTACAAGGAGAACCCCGACGTTATCCATGCTATCGAGGCTCACCACGGCGACGTAGAAACACGCACGGTAGTTGCGGCACTTGTTCAGGCGGCTGACGCGATATCCGCGGCAAGACCGGGAGCAAGAAGCGAAAATTATGAAAACTATATCAAGCGGCTTCAGAAGCTTGAGGAGATCTGTACGTCGTACGACGGCGTAGAGAAATCCTTTGCAATTCAGGCGGGCAGAGAAGTCAGAATAATGATACAGCCTGAAAAGATAAACGACGAAAAGATGGTACTTGTCGCTCGCGAAATAGCAAAGAGAATAGAGGACGAGATGGATTACCCAGGACAGATAAAGGTAAATCTCATCCGCGAGAGCAGAGCAGTAGAGTACGCAAAGTAAAACAAAAGGCGGGCAATAAAAAATTGTCCGCTTTTTTAGCATAAGCAATGGAGGTCTGATATTATGTCAGAGCAAAAAAAAGAACAGCGCAAGCACCTTTTCGGCTCTACCGAAAAGTCGGATTTTATCCTCAATATGTCCAAAGAGCAGACATATAAGCTTTGCGGTCTGTACAGCATTATCGCAATAGCTATCCTGCTTGTGATAAATATCCCCTATACGTTCATCAAGCATACCTTTGACTATGTGGACGAGGACAATATCACCCACTACGCCGACTCAATGCTGGCAGACTATGCAAGCATACTCGTCATCGGCGCGGGACTTATAGGCTTCTGGTTCTTCCTTGTCGGCAGAATGAAAAAGGAAATAATCATCGGCAAAAACCGTTCGCTCGCAGTCATAGTGCTCGTGCTTGCAGTCTCCGCGTGGTCAATGTTCGCCTCGGGAGATATCAGTACAGGCTTCTTTGGCTACCTCGACAGGTCCGAGGGACTGCTCACCATCTTGGCATATTGGGGATTTTTCGCCGCAGGTATGTCCGTAACAGGCGATAAGTGGAGACTTAAAGTCACCGATTTCATCATCGCCGCAGGACTTTTCAATGCCGTCGTAGGTATCCTTCAGGCGATACCCGCACTTGACAGCGTCGTTCCCAATAAGTTCAAAGACCTCTTTATCAGGCTCGGCGAGAAAACTACCGCCGATAACGAGTTCTTTGTCGCAGGACAGGGCATCTTTGAAAAAGGTCACGCCGCATCGGGTTTCCTTATCACACCGTTCGCCCTCGCAGCCGTTATGACCATTACCTTCGGTCTCGCAGCCGCAGGCTTTGCCTTTGAAAAATCGGGTAAGAAAAAAATATTCTACGGCGTGTCCGCAGTCGCGTGTACCACCGCAGCCGTGCTTACCAAAACAGTAGTCGGTATGATAGGCGTGGGCGCAGCAGCACTTACAGTAGTAATTACGGCTATCGTATACTCTGCAAAGAAAAAGCAGAAAAAACCGCTTGCGCTTGCACTCGGTACGATACTTGCAGCAGGCGTGTGCATATGCTCACTCGTCCTGTCGGGCGCTGCCGAGTTCAAGGACGAGGAGGTCATCTATACCGACGTGTTCTATCGCCTCTCAACAGGCGTTCCCCGCGAGAACGACGAGGGCTTGTGGATATATCCGTACCTTTGGAATGACGGCGCGTACCTTATCGAGACCCACCCAATAACAGGCGTAGGTCCTGATAACTACGGTGAAATGTATAATGCGCAGTGTACCACCGACCGCAGCTTTAACGAGTATATCGACGTTGCTATGCAAAGAGGTATCATCTGCCTCGTGCTGTATGTCGTTTTCCTGCTTATCACTGTAAAGAAAATGTGCAGCGCAGCCGCAGAGCATTTCAAAGACGATAAAACTGTCTGCTGGGTGGCTGTCGGACTGCTGTGTGCGTTCGCAGGCTACCTCGTCCAAGCGTTCTTCAACAGCGGCACAAACTACTCTACACCGTATTTCTTCATAATCGCAGGTATCGGCTGGAGCTATTTCGCCAAAGGCAATCCCGCCACTGAAAAATCAGGCAAAAAGGATAAAAAGAAAAAGTAATATGCAAAACAAAAAGCGGAGAGCATTTCTCCGCTTTTTTATATCCATACTACAAATCAGAATTTGCCGCCGCGGCGGCGCGCTTGTCCGTCGCGCATTAGTTAGAGATGGCAGCCACCTTTGTGACGCTCCGGGCTTTCGTTTTGTGAGGG